>PBYE01000080.1 GCA_002729495.1 Chromatiales bacterium | reverse complement strand
TCCGAGGGTTATAGGTGTTTTCTATCCTATCCCTCTGTGGAGCTATGGGTGAAGTCAGGCGTATTCCGGCCACCCCTTTGGCTCAAGCCCGAGACTCCCAGCAAACAAGCAGTGAATAAAAAAGGTTCAGAAAAACAAGGTGTAGCAGCAAATCCCTGGAAAACTCCGATGACAACCGATGGATATCAACAATTAGGCATGGTAGCGCGGAGCAACGTTATCGATCCAACAGCACAACAGCAACAGCAGCAACAACAGCAGCAGCCGCTAGGAGCGCCTCCTCAAACCATGGCTGAGTCCGCGGCTGCACGAGCGCCATCGTTCGCGAGCGCAGCGTCACGGACTCAAGAGCAGCCCGACTACGAGGACTTCGCGCTCTCCGACCTGGAGCTCACCCCCTCGCCGGTCAAGGAGAAGGACACGCGCGTCCGGTCGCGCCACCGCTCGGGGTCCGCCGGGCGCAAGAGCCCCGCCCCACGACGGGCACCGATGACGCGGCGCCCCTCGTCATCAGGGGGTAGGCTGGGCCTCCCGAGGATGCGCTCACCCTCGTTGGGCCCCGCGCCGGTGCATCGACCTCTAGTCGTTGTACCCCAGAGCGACACACCCGAGGCCCGCCTCGCTGCCCTCGAGCAGCAGCGCGTAGGCGACCATCGGGTGATGCACGAGCTTGTGGCGGCGATCATCGGCGTGAGGGACGTCGTCGCCGACATGAAGCTCAAGCAAAACGCTCAGGAGGCCGCGCTGCAGGACCAGCTCAACATGGGCCTGCAGCTCCGCCGCGACCTCTTCGCCATCCGCGACCAGACGGCCGCGAGCGTCAACGAAGCGAGCCACACGGCGCAGACGGCGACCATGACTCACATGGCCACCGTCATTGAGGCCAAGTTCGCGCAGCTCGACGAGCTCACGGCGAACTTAAAAGGTGGCCTCGAGACGCTGGGCCTCCGCGAGTCGCAGGTCGAGCACGTCATCCTGGCCCAGCACAACGACCTCCCCAAGCACGACGAGATCATCAGCGGCGCCTTCACGCAGCTGGATAACAAGATCTCGCACGTCGCCGCCATGGCCCGACGCTTCGATGGCACCCAGGTGCCTCGCGCGATCGGAGGAGTGGCGATCTTCACAGTGGCCATGATGAAGGACATGGAGACGATCCACCAGAAGATCCAGGGCATCGACGCGCAGATCTCCTCCGAGGTGACCCGCGGCCTCGCCCCGGCCTACGAGCAGCTCGCCCAGGTCCACGTCAAGACGCTCACCATCGACGAGAACTTCGCGGCCATGGAGAACGCGATGACCGTGCAGGCCAACGCCATCATGACCCTCCAGACCACTGGGAGCACATGTACGGCCTGCGGACCCCCCTCAGCCCCCACGAACCCGTGGAGTCATACTCCAGCTACACCTGGAGGCCCTGGTCAGCCAGGAGCCAGCGGGGACGGGGATCCGATGGGAGTTCTCCGAGCCGTCATTGGCGGCAACCACGCGTGCCACTGCGTCCATGTCCGGGAGTTGCAGGAGAAGGTGGCAGTGCTCGAGCAGGCCGGCGGGCGTCCTGGCCGCGCCGTGGACGCGCGAGGCCACGACCCGCTACAGTTCACGGGATGGCAGCCTACTAGCCTCCCTTCTGCTGCAGCGCCAGCGGCCAGTGGCGCATCGCCCGGCCCGGGGCGTATTCATCTGCCTCTGACTCTCCGTGAGCCCCTCGGCAGCGTGGGCCACGAGAATCGGCCGATCTTCGACGTCAAGATGACCCTCCAAGACGAGCTGAAGTTCAACAGCATCAAGGACGGGGTGAAGTGGAAGAACCGCATCGAGGGCTACTTCATCTCGTGCGCGCCGGTGCTCATGAACATCCTCAGCTGGGCGGAGACCATGGACAACGAGATCATCGACGTCGAGCTCTTCAAGAAGGCGGTCGGCACCAAGCTCGTGCACGAGCAGGTCCTCAACGTGAATGCGGCACTGTGGGGATTTCTTCGAGGCGTGGTATCGGGGACGGCCGAGACCATGTTTAAGAGGGCCGACCGCCTCAACGGCCTCGACGCGTGGCGACGACTCGTTCGCCACATCGATCATGGTCGGGAGCTACGGCTGGATCAACTCCGCAGGGAAATGAAGGCCAGCCAAATGAAGCCCCTGAAGTCCATGCAGGACATCGAGCACGGCGTCGCGGAGTTCGAGAACACCATCCAGGAGTTCGTCCAGGCCGGCGGGCTGGCCCCTTCCGACAAGGAGATGAAGGATGACCTCCTCAACGTCCTCCCGGAGAAGCTGCAGTCGGACCTCCTCTGGAACTCCAAGGATAAGGACGTCACCTTCAGCGAATTCCGCGACCTCGTGGTGACAGTCGCCTCACGGCTCATGGCGATCCAGAAGCCCCCCAGGCCGATCCAGGGCGTCCACGACGAGAACGACCACCAGTCGCAGCTCCAGGACCACGAGGGCATCATGAACTTCGACAGCTACGAGAACGTCGATGACCTCGTCGCCGCGTTCCAGGATCATCAGGCCGGGAGGGGAAGGAGGCCCTACGTGCCTCCCCGCCGCCCAGGAGCTCCTCGTCGAGAAGCGGCTCCTCGTCGTGACGCTGTACCCCCGAGGCGCCCGCGCAAGTGCCCCAATTGCGGCGAGGAGCATGAGGCCCGGGTATGTCCCAAACCTCCTGTGGCCCTCGCGGACCGCAAATGTTGGGGCTGCGGCAAGCCCGGGCACTCATCGAGGGACTGCAAAGAGAAGGGCACTTTGAAGGCCATCGAGGACGGGCCAATCGCCGCCGTCTCGAGTGGCCTCGGCGGCTTCTTCTTGGTCGATGAGGACGGGTGCCAGCAGGTGGAGTCGCGAGGACGGCCACGGCGGCCTATGCCCATGGCCAGGACCCTCGCCAACGTCGTGCATAAGAACGCCTTCGACGCGCTGGCGGAGTTTGAAGTCGAGACAGGCGCCGCCGCGGGCCGCAAGGACATCAAGGACGTGCAGAACAACACCCCCAAGATGGTAGAAGCCCCGAGGCCATGTTTACCGCGTACCCCGGTCTGGCCGGCACTGGCGAGCGCCTCAAGGCCGCATTCAGGGCCGACGACGACCACGACGACGACTTCGGCCTCATCGACGCCTCGCGACTTGAGAACTCCCATTGCTTATGAGACCCCAGGTGTTGGCCCCCGCGCCGGATCACTGATCTTCCAGCACAGGAGCCGCCGGGGTGCTAGCCTGAAGCTAGCACCCCCCCAGGCAATCGGCTCCGTCCCGGGAACCTCATCAGCACCGATGCCCACATCTTCATTGACGTCTTATGACGTCCCGGGCGGCATGGCTCTCCCGGCTGATGAGGCTTCGCCTGCCGAAACGTCTGTACCCCGGGCACGGCGATCATCATTGACTGGGAAATCGACTGCTACTTCAATTTTGAGTTTTTCTTCATCTGCAACTGGTGCCGCTTCGGCGTCATCAAGGACTGCGGCACCATCGACGACGGTGAATTTCAGGAACGGCGCATTCGACTCTGTGAAGGATCTCAGGGACGCGATCTTCAACGAGGAAGCCGAGAAAATCAAGGGCGCGGTAGGGGTACACCCGTTACTAGGCATCCTACCTTCAGGCGACGCCCTCAACTGCCTCGAGATGGCAGCTCCAGACGAGGTCATTGCTGGCATGGAGTCCTCCACGCGCGTCCGCGTAGCCATGGACTCAGCGGCAGTCGACAACGTCATACATCCGGATGAGCTCCCAGATGACGCGGAGTACCAGCCCAACACCTCTGGGAAACACTTTGTGGGCGCCAACAACGCCCACATCGAGAACTTCGGCTCATGCCGAACGAAGATGACCCAACACGGCGACGTGGCACGGGCCGACGTTGGCTGCGACTGGAGGATGGCGGACGTTACTCGGCCACTCCACTCAGTCGCCAAGGTCACGGGCCCCAAGGGAGAGCCTGGCAAACAGGACGTGCTCTTCGACAATGACAGCTGCTTCGTCGTTGCGCCCGGCACGGTGAAGAAGCTCATGAAGACCCTGGCAGCCGTGGCCGAGTACAAGAGGGAGGGTAACCTCTACATCGCCGACATGACTCTCTCGAGTTTTGGTCGGCAGGGTGCGACGGCATAGGCTTGGCCTCGCCGGCTCTTCGCAAGCCTATAAGCCCGCGGTGCATGCAATGCAACATGTTTAACATCATGACCGACGCGGCAGGCGGCGAGGTGTTCGACTTCGAGGGCGCTGCTGATGGTGAGGAGCTCGTGGCCGACGACAACCCCGAGGGTAAGGGCGAAGTAGAGCCGCTCAAGTTCGCCCGCGACCCCGGCAATCCCACCAAGAAGCAGATCGAACAACACCGCTGGTGCCACCTGCCTTACAGGTCATGGTGCCGCTGGTGTGTGCTCGGCCGTGGACGTGGTCTACAGCACCGAGCGCGCATTGGCTCCGTGGTGCCCATTGTGGGCATTGACTACTTCTTCCTGACCAGCAGCGGCGTCAAGCTGAAGGAAGAACTCGGCATAGGCGACGAGGAGATCGAGCAGGGCCGCGCGCGCGGCGAGATCACCAAGTGCCTCATGGTGCGCTGCCACGCCTCCAAGGCCGTCTTCGGGCACGTCGTCCCCTGCAAGGGCCTCGACGAAGATGGACTGGTGGTCACGATGATCCTCAGTGATCTCGAGTGGCTCGGGCACACAAGGATAATCATGAAGGCAGACGGCGAGCCTGCCCTTCAGGCCCTCGTGAGGCGCGCCATCGAGCTGGCGAAGATGGAGCTCAAGGACCTGGACCAAGTCTGCAAGGAGGATCCTGCCGCATACGACTCCATGTCCAACGGCGGCACGGAGGTCGGCGTGAACTTGATCCGCGGCCTGTTTCGCACTCTGAAGCTGTGCCTCGAGCAACGGGTCAACAAGGAGATCCCCATCGACCACCCTTTCATCGCGTGGATCATGGAGCACACGTCCCTCCTGCTCAACGCGATGGTCCGCGGCGAAGACGGCCTGACGGCATGGATGCGGGTGCGGGGTCGAGCGTTCGGACAGTACGTGATAGGGATTGGCGAGTCGGTACTCTACAGATATCCGACCAAGGGACCCAAACATCATCCTCACGGCAACGTTGGAGCCTTAGGAGCCGAGGGCATCTTCCTGGGCTACAACAGAGGGAGCAACACTTTCATCGTGAGCGATGGGAACGGCGACATCACGACGGCCAGATCCATCACGCGACGTCCTGAGTGCGATCGCTGGGACCCCGAGGCCATGGCTCGCGTCAGGGCCGTGCCCCACGAGACCAGAGCGCGGGCCACTCGAGAACGAGTCCGGTTCAGTGGCGAAGCCACGGATGTCCAGCCCACCGCTGAGGCCGCTGCGCCCAGACTGGCGCGCGAGATGCGCATTAACACGAGCGACCTCGAGAAGTACGGCTACGACGCCGACTGCGCGCAGTGTAAGCACATCATCCAGTACGGCAGGGCACGAGCCGGCGGCAAACACTCACGGGAATGTCGAGCCCGGCTCACGAAGGCCATGACAGAGACCGAGCAGGGCAAGGAGCGCATCAGGATCAATGCCGAGCGGATCGACAGGTCCATCGCTGAGCGGATTGAGGCCAGTGAAGGCCAACGGGACACGCTCCATGGGGGGGATGGCTCTGAAAGGCCTCCCAGAAAATTTATGGACCGTGCCCCTCGAGAAGCAGGAGGAGAGCGTGAAGCACCCCACGACGCAACACAACATGCCGCACCACATCCTGCTCACCCTCTACACCCGCACAATCACCACGCCGAGACAGGAGTCATTCCCGTCGACGAGGCCCGCACCGACGAAGCGTCAGCTCACGAGCCCGAGAACGGCGACATTGGCGTCGAGGAGGAGGATCACAACATGGAGGAGAACACGGGCAACGATGCCGAGATGGACTTCGTAGGCATCCTCCAGGCTGATCAGGAGATCGGCAGTCTAGAGCCGTCGTTCGACGACGAGGTCTCAGCTCTCTTACTCGCTGAGATGGGCAGCTCGGGCAGGCACTACAGACGCGATGGCAGACGTGCCATGCGCAAGATTGTGTCAGAGATCTACTCTCCGCCGCGCGTGACCAAGCTCATGCGAGAGCTCAAGTCGAGGTACCTCGTCCCAGGATTTGCCTTCGACCTGACGGTAGCTGACGAAGACGGCACTCCCTGGGATTTCTCAGACCCGGACAAACGCGAAAAAGCGCGACGCAGGCTCAGAGAGCAGAAGCCTTACGTACTGATCGGCTCGCCCATGTGCAAGGAGTTCAGCACATGGCAGAGGTTGAACGAAGCCAGGTCGAAGGATCCGGAGGCCATGCAGAGGGCCAGGATTGCTGCCACAGTGCACATAGACTTCGTGGCTTCTCTCTACGAGGAGCAGATCGATGGAGGGCGCTATTTCCTCCACGAACATCCACAGTACGCAAGCTCATGGACGGTCCCCAGCATCGAGCGCGTCAAGGCCCGTGCGGGTACTCAGAGGGTCCACGGCGACCAGTGTCAGTTCGGCGCAGAAATCCGGAGAGGCACGATGAAAGGCGCCCCAATCAAGAAGCCGAGCGGATTCCTCACGAATGCCCCGTGCGTAGCCGAAGCTCTGGACGTACGGTGCACAGGACAAGGAGGAGCGTGTTCACGCCCGTCAGGAGGCAGGCACCAGCCGTGTTCAGGACGACACGCGCGGGATGCAGCCATATATCCGCGAGAACTCTGCCGAGCGATCCTCAAAGGCATCCGCAATCAGCTGCGCCAGGACGGCCTCATGAAGAACGGATGCTATGGGGTCCAGATCCAGGACGACGAGGAGGAGATCGAGAAGAATCTCCGCGGCCCCGCTCAGGGCTATAGCGGCGCCTACAAAGACGACCTCACGAACCAGACTCTGAAGGATGAGCTCGTCAAGGCGGCCAGGGCAACGGAACTCGCCTTCTTCTACTCCAAGAAGGTCTGGGTGAAGATTCCGAAGAACCAAGTACGTGCCAGGGGAGGGCGCAGACCGATTAGTGTGAGGTGGGTCGACGTCAACAAGGGCGACGACCTTCACCCAAACTATCGGTCACGACTTGTAGCTCGACAACTCAAGGCCACAGACGCCTCAGGCAAGAACTACTTTGCGCCAGCGCCGCCGCTTGAGGCGCTCCGTACCGTCATATGCATGGCAATGACGAAGACGGGCACGCACTGTCCCGACTGGAACCCCAACTCGGCCACGCGCACACAGATCAGCCTGATCGACGTGAAGCGCGCGTACTTCAACGCCAGGATCGACGACAACGAGCCTGCGACGTTTGTAGAGCTCCCGCAGGAGGACCCCGACTCGGAAAGTATGTGTGCCCAGCTGCTGAGGCACATGTACGGGACTCGGGGAGCAGCCGACGGCTGGCAGGAAGAATACAGTACTCTTCTGGTGAGCCTCGGCTTCAAGCAGGGCGACGCCTCGCCGAACGTCTTCAGGCACCCTACGCGACTGATCACCACGTCAGTACATGGAGACGACTTCACGTCGAGTGGCCCCGCGAACGCGCTAGACTGGCTGGAAGCGGCGGTGGCCGAGCACTACGAGATTACGATCTCGCCTCGCATGGGACCCGGCCCACAGGATGCGAAGGAGGGCAGAGTGCTGAATCGCATCATACGATGGCTTGACCACAGCATCGAGTACGAGTGCGACCCGCGACAGATCGAGAGGCTCGTGGCAGAGTGCGGCCTTGAGGGCGCCAAGGCAGTGGCGACGCCAGGCGTCAAGGCCACTTTTCAGGAGCTGCACGAGGACAGTGCCGAGCTCCCCGGGCACCTGACCACCGCTTTTCGCGGAGCAGCAGCAAGAGGTAACTACCTCGCCGCCGACCGCCTCGATGTTCAGTTCGCCTGCAAGGAGGTCTGCAGGTGGATGTCGAGGCCGTCGCTGCACGCCTGGAAAGCCATGAAGCGGCTCTGCCGCTACCTGGCAGGCGCGCCCCGTCTTGTGTACGTGTTCGAGCAGCAGACAGTCGACGCGATCAACGTCTACACAGATACAGACTGGGCCGGCTGCCCTCTCACACGCAAGTCTACTTCCGGAGGCTGCGTGATGATGGGCAAGCACGCGGTGAAGCACTGGAGTTCGACTCAGACCAGTATCTCCCTGAGCTCAGGGGAGGCTGAGTTCGCAGGCGTGATCCGTGGAGCAGGGCAAGGCCTGGGGTACCAAGCTCTGCTTAAAGACGTGGGTGTCGAGCTGCCTCTACGGGTGTGGACAGACTCCAGCGCGGCTCTGGGGATCTGTTCACGACAGGGCCTAGGCAAGCTCAGACACTTAGACACGCACACGCTATGGATACAACAGGCCGTAAGATCCAAGCGTGTTGACTTGCGCAAGGTAGATGGTGAAGCCAACCCGGCCGACCTACTCACCAAACACAGCCTGAGCCGGCAGCGCTTAGAGAGCTTGATCGCTCTGTACGGCTGTAGATACCTTGATGGGCGAGCCGAGTCGGCCCCATCAATGCGCAAGGGTGCCTCGTCCAGAGTGACAATGGCAGCGGCGGACCAGGAGCTTGACGAAGTCGCCGAACCCACTCTCCTGATGCCGCACCTCGCCCGAACGCAGGAGGAGCTTGATCAACTCCATCCTAGCCTCACCGCCCCGGACGATGAGCCACTGGAGGACCTTGTCACGGACACTGAAGACGCCGTCTACCAGAAGGGCCTCGAGCTGAGCGAAGAAATCCGCAGGGAGACGTCCCAGCACGGTCGCCGGAAAAACCCTGTCGTTGCACTACTTCGGAACTTGAAGAGGCCGCCGCGCTGGGGGGGAACACTCGTTACAAAGCATCCCTCAGCCGGCGGCAAGAGCAGGTACGACCAGCGCAGGACAGACCCACGGACGTGCTCAACCTGGATACCGAGCACGAGCTGTACGCCCTCTCGGAGGAGGAGTGCCTAGAGGAGAAGCCCGTCCTAGCCTCACAGGGCTTTACTTGATCAGCCACAGGGCTGAGGTTTGTGTCGGAGTCTAGGATTCCAGGAACCCTAGACTCATCCCTTTTCCTGAACCCAAAGGGTGGTCATCAAGAGGCCGGGTTTGGGTTCACAAAGGGGAGTCATAATTAGTTTGCGTTCAGAACCAAACTAACAATGACTCCGAGGGTTATAGGTGTTTTCTATCCTATCCCTCTGTGGAGCTATGGGTGAAGTCAG
>PBYE01000079.1 GCA_002729495.1 Chromatiales bacterium | reverse complement strand
CGAAGGTCAAGGCCAGTCCGAAACCAAAGGGGGTTTCCGGACTCCCTCAGTTCTGTGTGAACCTGGCTCCCGTCATGCAAAGGTCGGGACCACCAGCCATCAAGGCTCCCGCAAAAACACTCACGGTATCCATCGACCCCATCAGATCCAGCAAGGTCGAAGATATAAATACAATGATCAAGGCTCCCGCAAAAACACTCACGGTATCCATCGACCCCAACAGATCCAGCAAGGTCACATCAACCAAGACCAAGCCGAATGCCAAGAAACCCAAGCCCCCTCCGACCAAGTCCAAACCCCCTCCGACCAAGTCCAAACCCCCTCCGGCCAAGTCTACCTTATACGAGGCCTATATCGAGGAGGTGAGTGACACGGAGGACGTCGGGATTCAATCTGAGAGCTACGAGCAGATTTTGCAAGCAGCCGGGGATCACCACCTTGGCGGTGACATCGAGATACTGGCTCGATACGACTCGTACCGGGTCACCTTCGATCCGACCCACGGAGCTGACACTTCGGACCCCAGTACTGACTACCGAGATGCTCGGGACGGGGGGCCAGATCGCTCCGCGATGGGGAAGACAGAAGGGCTCGTCTACGACTTCGTCATGGACGAGGGGTCCACGAAATCTCTGAGGACTGGAATTGACAAGGCCGTTAATCTGAAGGATCTGGATGGTTTCTCGGACCGGTTGTATGGCGATGGGGCAGCTGGCCTGGTTTCGGCTATCCTAGTTCTGATACTCCGGGCACTCCTAGTCGCGGCCGGGATTGCGATCCCTACCTCCTTGTTGGCCGGTCTGTCTGAGTTGGACGGGGTCTCCGTGGTGAAGGAGATGTTCATGGGTGTAGACATGGGTAAGGGATTCCTACAGTGGGCTATCTCCATGCGTTTACGACATTTACTGGCAGTGGGCACGAACATGCCCGGGGGTCCGGGAGCAGGTCGTCCCACCTCCTTCACTCTTCTATGTCGGAGACTCTCGCTTGGGATCGCTTGGGCGCCCGCGTGGTTTCAGGCCCATACGGATCGGATGCTGGGAGGTCTACGGGACCTCTCTCGGGAGGCCCTCCTGTCAGCAGAGAAGACCTTCGTCAGCGGAGATGGTTTTGCGGATCTCCTACTCGGCACCCACCGGTCAGCGGGGGTTGAGCAGTTCCACGTTCCGGGCTCCAATCCCCTGGACGACATTCCAGACCCGGTGATCGTGCCCACGGGCAGCTCGGGGGATCTGGAATACGCCGCCTACTCAGAGGAGTCAGCCGATGAGAAGTTGAACATCGAGCTCGCCGCCGGTGACACCCGATTCGCAGCAGCCTACATCGACGATGGCAACTGGCGGTCCGGGAGGACTCCACTGAGAGTGGTAGTCAGGTGGTTGATGATCATTCTGGGGGCTTACGTTTTCAGCAGCTGTTATAGTTTGAAGAAGGTTGCAGTTGGGGAGAGACTCGATGTGCTCGGATTCCTAATCACAGCAGATCCTCCGTCAAAGAAGGTGTCGCCTGGGAAGGCTCAAGGACTGTGGGATTGGCCCAAGTTGGAGTCGCAGAAAGCCGCGGTGCAATTCCTAGCCACCGCAAGCTGGAATCGAGAGTTTGTCGGGGACTGGCTGACGGTGACCGAGCCTATCCAGCTTGACGCCAATCGGAAGGTAGCGAAGGGAGACAAGTGGGTGCTCTCACCTGCAGGGTCGTTGGCTTTTGACAAGATCAAAGACGCCGTCGCCCGGGATGTGGAGCTGAGACCTATCGATGAGGTCGCAGCCCTGCAGTGGTGGTCAACCGGGGGGGCACTCAAGTTCTCCATCGACGGCTCGCGCATCGGCGGGTCAGTGGTCGGAATGCAGAAGCAGTCCGGGACGAATCGGATTGTCTGGCACGTGACCAAACGATGGTCAGTTGAGGAGCGAGCAAGCAACGGATGTAGCTCAGTTCGGATTGAGTTGCAGTCTCTCAAGTTACTCTGTGTCAAGGTCCTGCCCGGGATTCCGGCCATCTACGACATTTTTATTTACTCAGATAGCTCATGCCTGGGACCGAAGGAGCTGAACGCCCTGCTCGGCCTAGGCATCGTTCGCCTGAGAGCCACACGGAGCCTGGCGTGGGAGTGTTTAGAAATTCTCAATTCCCGGAAAACCCACAGGATCGGGATCTCTGGCAAAGCCAACATCGCAGCGAACGCTGGGAGCAGACAGTGGTCACCAGATATGATCGAGTCAAGAGAAGATCTTATCAGGGACATCAACGACGCCTTTAATCTTGACGCTGGGTCGGGATTTAAGACGCATCGGTCGATGCAGGACACGGTTAACATGCTGGAACTGACGGTGCACTACCTGGCAACTCCGGACATCTGCCGCTGCATCGTCCCCGGAACCCAGTCCCGAATGTACATCCTCAAACTCCGACCGGGTTGTCCGCTAGTCAAACCGGGTACGGAGACACCAGGTGTCATTTCCCCGCCAATCCAGTTCTCAGTGGAGGTGATTTTCCCCGATGACTCCCTCATCGCCCGGGACACACCGGGAGTGTTTTCGTACCGACAACTGGCCCTAGGGGTGCCAATCGAGGTGTACAACCCTTTCCACGAGAGCACACCTGACCGCCGCATCACCCCAGCACTTCTCGCACGCAACATCAACACAAGCGCTCGGGATCCGGTTATCACGGCAGCACTCACCTTACTCCCGCAGCAAGCCGCCGATGATAAGCAGATGACTCACGGGGAGCTCCCGACTTACCACCGACGTAAGCTCGGGACGGATGCCGAGCAGGACGCGGAGATTAAGGAGCGGGAGAAGAAGATGCACGAACGGGTGTCTGACTCCGATTTCCACCGGGAGGTCGGGGCCAGTTTGTGGATGAAGTTTGGGTGGCTGCCGCTTATCACCAAGGGACTGATGGTGAAGGTGGCCCTGGTTTTCCTCAATGTGTTCTGGGGTCCGGGACGACCTTTTCCCACTCAGAGGTACGCGGCGTACCACAGACCAACCGGGTCAGTGCCTGGGAACTCAAGGTTCTTCACGGTCGGTCCCGCAGAGTTCAAGGCCCTCTTCTTCCTTTTGAGAGAAGCGTGTTATGAGACATATCTCCAGCTCTGGAACACGACTAGCTGGGGGGTTCCAGCCCTACGGAGTTCTATCTTCCTGGCACTCAGGAAGGGCAGTGCGCTAGGGAGACTCATCATGGATGCAATTGCCCTCAATCTCTGTTTCCTACCGAGCCTCTACCCTATCCCAACCGTACCGTATGTCCTCGAGAGCCTCCTGCGAGGGACAGGCTCAGATCCGGACCAAATTGTTGCCTTGATGCGTCCCCCTTCGCTCGGGACCACCGCAGCAATCTGCCCCTTCACTTCACCCATCAAGGTGGTCGGTGAGTTCTTGGACACACCCGGTTGGCTCGTCCACCAGTGCAACTGCATCTCCTCAACTCCGGCAGGTCTGGCTGCGGCGGTGTTCAAGCGTTTCCCGATCGCGGATGTGTACTCATCTGGAGCTAACCGCCAACAGTTCCCGGGATACATCCTGGTGGTACCTGGGTCTAGAGTAGTCAACCTGTTTGGCCAACTCTACCCCGGGCACCCGGGACGTCGGGATACAGCAGTCTCACGGTACACCGCTTTCAACGTAGCGCTAGGACGACTGTCCAAGTTCATCCGACTCGCATCCCAATCCGCAGACTGGGACCCTTCCGGCGAATTGGGTGCGGTAGTGAGTTTCCCGGCAAGGATCGGGAGTGGGATGGCGGGGGGCCGCTGGTCAAACTACAGACACCTCATTGTCAGCTGGGCTCAAGCCAACAGACACATTAAGGTCCAGGTAGTGTACGACCCAATTTTTTTCGGGGCAAGCATGGACAGTGATTACTGGGCTCAAGTGGAGCAGGGACTCAACGTTCACGATTTGGGAAAGGAGGAGAACATCGACCGGGAGGTGGTCGAAGGAACGGAAGGAGTTGACGATCCGAGTCCAACCAACGAGCTGGAGCCGCAGGCGCGACCCGGAAGTCGGCTGAACGGTCCCAAGGACCCGGCTCCAGCTCAAACTGAGGATTGTCCAATCGAGCAACTGAGCACCGCCAATGGTCCGGAGCCAAAGGCCCGACCTAAGGGTCGGCCGAAGGGTTCCAAGAACAAACCTAAAGGGGTCGAATCAGTGCTCGAACCGGCTGAGGGACCGGGAGTACCTGGGAAACAAGCCGAGGTACCAGGAGAACCCAAACCGAGGGGCCGACCGAAAGGTTCCAAGAACAAAGCGTCTGAGAAGGAGACCACTGTGGGCAAGCAGAAGAAACCGAAACATCACCGTCCGAAACCGAAGGTGATGCTCCTCCCGACGCAAGTTCCCCTGGTCGAATTGTTACCCGCACCGTCTCCCGCCATCCCGGGAGAGGATGCACCCTCTTTACCCATCGACCGGGATGCACTCCCTCCTCCTATCGCCCTAGGGGAGGATGAGTTACCACCGACCAAACAAGAACTGAGCCGGGATACCAGGCTGGCTCTTATACGCCAGTTTCTGCTGACCCTGAAGATCGGGGAGAACTCGGGCCGCATAGAGCCCGGGATGGCTTCCGCGATCCGAGCTGATTTTCAGCAGGACTATCCTCATCATGTGTCCATGGGCGCAGTGTACTACTGGCGAGCACCCGGCGAGACTGCCGACACGACCCCCAGCACCACCGCACCGCTGGGGACGTATGCAGTTGGATTAGTACGGCTGACGGAGGAGAAGCACATGCTGGACCTCATCTGGAGGCTAGCCTCGGAGACGGTACTCACCGGGGACTTGCTCTGCGCTCCGCCCGGGACACGCTATGTGCTATTCATCACAACATCCTACGCCATCAAGGACACGATCTCCCCTGCCTTCCGGGAGAAACTCTTACGTCAACAGCCCTTGGAATACGCTGCAGAGATTGAGACTCTCATGGCCGCGGTGCCCGACAGACCGGGAGTAGCAGCCAAGCTCGTCAAAACGGCCGGGAAGCAGAAACAGCTGGTAGCCCTCTGCAATGCCGGGAGGTTCAAGATCTGCAATGGACTATTGACCAAGGAGATCTACAGAGGTCATTTCTGCGTACTACTCACGGTCGGCAAACCGCCGGATGACCTCGGAACTCTGCTTGAGGCCGCAGCATACTTCCACAACCCCGGACAGGCTCAGGCACACCTGCAACAACTGAGTGTAGAGAATCTCGTGTTAGCGGCCGGGCTCTACCACCTGAAGCTAACTCGAGCGGTCCGGCAGGTTATCCGTTTCTGTTTAGTGTGCCAGGTCTCCTCCCACGTTCCACCACAGTTAACTCTGCACCCCCCGTCAGTGCCGGGGAGTCCGGGCATCCGCATCATCATCGATTTCATCGAGAAACTCGCCCGTACCTCTCGGGGGAACACTGCGGTTTTCACGGGCTCGGATAACGACTCTGAATTCACCTTCCTCCGAGCAACGCCCGGCACATCCACCATTGACGCAGTCGATGGGATGGTCGGGATACTCCAAGTGGAGCCATACCAGATCATCCGATCAGACAACGGGTCGGCGTTTGGACCAGATTTCCAGGCCAGTGTGGTAGAATTCACGGAGGATGTCGGGTACACCGTCAAATTCGAGATGGGGAGAGCAGCCCGCCCCGAAGGACAATCCCATGGGGAGGGACCTCACTGCCCCGTTAACCGGCTGTTGAGACTGGGTTTGGCCGGGCTTCCACCGTACTACGACGGCCCCGAACCGGAACCGGCGGAGTACCCAGTTGATTGGGATCAGAATGTCCCACGAACCGCCGTCATGATAAATTATGTGCTCTCATACCATGATAGCACACGCGGGTCCGTGCACAACGCCCGGGACAGCCCTATCGTTACCTCCGGCGCAACTACCTTCGGAGGACCCGGAGGTTTCGGCCTGTCCCCCCTTGGAGGCATCCACATCGAAGCCGAGATCCGACAAACAATTCGTCGGGGACGGATGAACCAGGTCCAACGTAACCGCAACAAGCGCCAGGAGCAAAAGGAGCTCGAGGCGGCGGATACCCGAGTGAACGACGCCGAGTATACGGCCGGGAAGGGGGACTTTGTGGTGCGACTCCGTACGCAGCGCACGAAATTCCAAACGAAATACCGCATGATGGTGTATATCGTTCGGGATGTCGAGCCGCGGAAATGGGTGGACCTCGAGCGCCTGGACGGCCGGGCGTACTATGGGCTAAACCGGTTGGATGTTCGGCAGGTCAAGAAGGTCCTGCTGACAGCTGGAGGAATTCATGGGTTCCTGGCGGGAAGTGGACTCACAGGAGACGAGCTAAAGAGGAGGTACGAACAGGTGTTGGGTTGGACGAATGTGCAGGGGTACTGCAAGAAATCCGGAACAGACCCCCTGGATCTTCCGCTGGGCGGGACTGGCTCCAAGGCCACCCCCGCCAAACTCAGTTGGAACGTCGATGGACTACTACCGATGTTCCGCAATCCGGTCAAGCTGGACCTCCTGATGCAGACTGTGCGACAACAGCGACCGGGACTCATCTTCCTGCAGGAGACCAAGCTGAGGGAGACCACGGTTGGCTTAGCCCGGGAATGCCTATTAGTCGCTCTTCCGGACTATGACCCTCATTTCAATCATTGTGACGCGGAGGTTAGGAAGGGGTACTCGGGAACCTGTGTCCTGGTGCACAAGGACCTAGCCAGCGCGACAACAATCATGTCGATGCGGGTCTCCCCGAAGCACCTAGCCGGTGACAAGGACGGGTCCGAGTTGGCTGAGTTTGACAGGGAAGGGCGAGTGCAGCTGGTTCAGCATGGAGCCGAGCGTACACTCGGGATCTACGCAGTGAACGCCAAGAAGGATCTGTCCCGCTTGGCCATCAAGGCGGAGTGGTACCGTAACCTCGGGCGGCTGGTCCGGGGTGGCGGGATCACCGAGGTTGTCGGGGATTTCAACGGGATTTGGTATTTTGGCTCCCCCTTCGTTCACCCCCGATTTCTGCGGGACCAACATTTCCACAGTACACCGAGCTGCACGATCGCGGAAAGGGATATGTTACATAATTTTGCCCGGGAGGCAGGCCTGGTCCGGGTACGGAAGGGAAACAGGGAGTTTTCGTTCCGCCCTTTCGTTGGACCACTCGGGTTCGATTTGGATTATCTGTTCCGTCGCCCGGGACACGACACCGAGTTGACGGTGATCACTGGGGACTTCCGGGATCACCAGATCCTGTTATGGAGTGGCGGAGAGTCCACTGAGAGTACTGTTTGATGAACCTAGTTTTTTAGCCCGGGACGTGCCGACAGTGCCGACCGGGATGGTTTTTGATTTTCTACAAGTTCTACAAGTTCTCTGTCACCACCAGTACTGTTGCATCCGAGATCTCTATTTCTGCATGATTCTGCCGTCCGCACTTATTCTCATCTCCTACCACCCCTGACAGAGTACAGTCCGGGATTCCGATCAGTAGTAACCAAACCACACTCAAAACCACACTCACATCCAAATGTCCAAGCGTACCGCTCCGATCTCCTCCTCCGCTCCTCCGTCTGACGCTGACGCCGGGGACAACGAGGCCACCGACGGTCCCGTCCCCCTCGGTCCGGGACGTTACGAGCTCTACGTGTCCTGTACGGGATGCGCCCAGTCTTTCGGGGTTGACGAAGTCATCAAACATCACCCCACGGAAGGGGCATACACCGCTTTCTACAGGCGCGAGAAGTCTGAGAAGATCTTTGACGAGAAGGATCGGGAGAAGGCTCTCGGACGACCGGGAATCGAGCCGATGTACTGTCCGCTGTGCACGACCTGTGCCGGGAAAGGCACGGTCGATCGCGGTTGGGATCGCCCGACCCATTATATGGGCGAGGAGCTGCAGCTGATCCGATGGCAGTATGTCTCTGATCACGAGAAGCTGACTAGGGCTGCCCTGGTCGACCTGGGACACAGCCCGGGAATCAACCAGAAGGCTCTGATCAGGGGGCTGATTCATGACGGGGATTTTATCCCGAGAGAAGGAAATTGGTGTGATACGAATCTTCCGCTGCAATCCTACTTGTTCGGGAAAGGAAGGGGACCGTGGGCGCAGACTGTTCCTGTTTCGCATCCGAGGAAAGGAGGGTGGGGCAAGAAAGGAGAGGGTAAGGGTTCCTCCTCTTCCACTGCAACCGCCGGGACTACCAAGGGTCCGAAGACCGGGAGTTCCAGTTCCGTTCCCAAGAAGAGCAAGAAGTAATGCAAGCAGCAACCGATGGATTTAGGGTAGTGAGTGGCCGCGAGGGATAGTACTGATTATTGTTTTCGGGATTAATTACTCGACTTTTAGTCACCCAGTCGGGGATGAAGTTTTAAGTGTACAAGGACAACCAGAATCGAAATACCGGGATACAGTGAGGCGGATCGCTGGCATGCGATCGGGATCATAGTCACCGGCCCTAGCCCGGGACTATGCAGTTATTTACTATTTTAGCACTCGAACTACGAGACAACGAGGCGGGTCGCCGGCGTGCGACCGGGATAACCACAAGTTAGCTCTATGGTCCGAGCACACCAACCTAACAACAACCGGTTGGGGGTGTCTCGGGATTGTGTATCGCTGTTTAGCCCTACCGTGGCCGATTATATGGATCGGGTACCACATCAGACACGTTTATGACCTGGTCACATAGACCGGGATTTTTGATGCTTCACAAGTTTTGATGATCGCTATCCCAGTTTTACTTTGGTTCTATGATCGGGATCGTGTTTCTCTCTATCTCAACAACATCGTGTTTTTTCTGGGTCCTTCAACAACATCGTGTTTTTTGGGTCCTCCTACAACATCGTGTTTTTTGGTCTTTCAACAACATGTATCAACAGCACCGAATTTTGGACTGATTTTTATTTACTCATTTTACCACACAGCGATCAATTCGAACCCACACAGACAACATGGGTGATCAAGTTTTGACCGGGCTTAGGTCCGGGACCAATCAAGTTTCAGTGCCTGGAACTCTGCTGGTGCGTACCAGACAGACCCAGTGCACGGTTCCGCCCGTCGTAGTCGGGTCCATGCCGGGGATCGGTGTCTCCGGGACTGACATCTACGGCGCCCTCAATCCTCCGCCGCCTCCCGGGATCAACGAGATGCTGTCCGACATCCAGGTCGTGGTGCACGACCTGCGGTCCCACATCACTTCGGAGTTGCACGAAGTGGACCTCCAATTCCAAGGGGTCCGGGATGCGATGCAGAGTGACTCCCGCAGGGCGGGAGACAGGATGACTCGGCAGGGACACCTGCTTTGCCAGGTGAGGGAAGGACTGGAAGGGGTCGGGGATCGCCTCGGTCACATGGAGGTCTGCATGACGTCCACAGCTCGCAGACACACTGACAGTCTTTTCTACCTGGGCACCGTGACATCTCGGATGATGGACGGGATGACCGCTCTGAGTGGTCGGATCGGGTGCGTCGAGGCCTTCATGAGGTCCCTTGAGGAGAGATCCCCCGGACCGGGATCCAGACCGAGTCAGTCTGGCACTCCTGTGATTTTCGGACCGGCGACTCCTCCTATCGCCCCGCGTGTCGTTCCGACGGTTTCCACCGCTACCGTGGCTGGGGATGGACCGATCCAACCCACCACGAGCCCGGAGTCACTGCTGACGTCGCTGCAACAGATGCTGATAACCGCACCGGTCACCTACCAGACTGGCGCCGCTGCCGTGGTCCCGGTGGCTACCACCAACGACTCCGGGTCCGTTAAGGAGATTGAGGCGCAGGCAGCGGTGATCACGGACACTTCGGAAGTCACTCCCCCTGGGAACGTTGTTGGGCCGAAACCTGCGGATGGGACTAGTTCGGGAGTCAGTGCCCCCGGGGCTGCGGCTGTTGTTTCGGGACCTGTAGTTGCAACCACCACCGGACCTTTTCGTGTTGTTCCGGTTGTTATCCACCCACGCAGTCTGGCGGTTCGACAGGCCTCCTTTGACGCGGTGGATCCCGACTCACTGTGTACGGCGTGTTTGAACGAATGGAATTTCTGTCCGTGCGTTCCGGAGGAGGAGTACATCAATTGCGACTATGACTGCCGGCTGGCCATCGACTTCAAGAGGTGTGTCACCACCGGTCTCCCTTGTGTTGGGGACCCGGTGACTTGTGTTCCAGTCGAACCCCCTCGTGCCGGGGAGCCCGGGACTACCAACCTGGACTCCATCTCCGAAGGATCCGAGCCGCCTGAACCACCGCCGACGGACCCTATCGCCTCGGACACCTCGGACGGGAAGAAGTCTCCGCTGACACACAAACCGCAGAGGAAGCTTTCTCAAGAAAGTTCCGAGTCCTCGGATGATTCCGGCGACGGACCTGCCACGAGACAGGCACCGAGTCCGGATGGGAACGGCTGGCGTGACTATGGCGATGATTGGGACGATGATTGGGGTTGTTCCGATAATTACGGTGGAAGTTGGTCCGCGAATCGCAACGGGTGGGTGGACCGCTCGCAGTCTTCGGCGAGTACTACGACCGGGATTGGCCAGAAACCGTCGAAATGGAAATTGCAGGATTCGCTGACTCAACTGCGAGGTGGGACCCTGAATCGGGAGAGGACTGCCGGGGCTGCCTTCCACCATAGAGACAGCAGCGGCTTG
>PBYE01000078.1 GCA_002729495.1 Chromatiales bacterium | reverse complement strand
CTGTGGGTGGTTCTTCGTTCCTTTGTTTGTCCCTTTGCTTTTTGCGAACGGTTTCGGGGCTTTTTGTTTTTGTAGGGAACGTCGGTATCGTTGTATCTTCTCGCGCGCTCATCTTGCGTTTACAAGGTGCTGCGAATATAGATCTGACATCGCTTTGTACTTTCGTTGCATTGTCCGGCGGGGGTTTTCTATTTGGTATTGTCACTTCGAGATGAGTTCTCCGGATCTTTTCCTTCTCGTCTTCTTCGTCGAACTGTGCCTGTGCTCTCTTGGCTCGATCTTTTTGGCGCATGCACCATCTTTTCCTCTTGGACGCTGGCATGTTGCATACCGACTCCGCAGTGTCTTCGTGAGTACTTAATCTGAGTTTCTGTAGCACTCTAAATATCTGTTCAATGTTAGCTTTGTCTTCGGGTTGAAGCGTGTTGCCGTGATGCAGATCATTTCTTCGTTTCCAGATGTCGTGTTGTCCTTGAAGTAATATTTCTCGCAGGTTTGTTGTGCCTTTAGTGGCTAACCTTTTGTCGATGCCTGCTTCTTCCAATATAAGCATCCACACATTGGGGAACAGGCCTTTCCAGAGTGCGTTGAAGCCTGCGCTGCACAGCTGTTTGATGCGGTTTTGCTCCCGTTGGTTCACAATTTGTTCTGCTGGCTTGGCATTGCTCAGTGGTGTCGGTTCGATCCAGTGTTTTTCTTTGACGATCGCCTTCAGACCCACGTAGTTGTACAGGAATGGTGTTGGGTTGTGTTCCCATTCGACTTCCCAGAGGTGGTCCTCGCTACTGGTGTCTCCAGTAAATTTAGTGATTCTGCCCTCTGCCCACTTACCCGGGAGCGTCTCATCTCTCACTCCTGTGGTAAGGCCGATCCATTTTTTGCCTTCCGTTTCTCCACCCATCATTGCGTTCGAGTTTGTTTCTTCGTGTGCATGCTTCGCGGTCTCTTCGCTCCATACTGTTTTCAGTTGTTTTGCAAGTCTGGGCCGTTTGAGCGAATTGAGACAGAGTTTGTCAATCTCGCGGTGGACTTTCGTGATCATGTTTCCCCTGATAGACACAATGCCTTCCTCCTGGCAGTGTCCCACCAAGTGGTTTAGCGTTTCTACATTAGCTTGGCAGCACGAGCATCTCGCGAGCGGTGTTTTGTCCATCTTCTTTCGGTAGGCATTAGTGGCCAAGATACCTTGGGCCATTTTCATTGTCCGCACTCTCCCGCCCAGTTTCCGAGAAGCGTTTTCGTTTGCGGAGTGGATTTTTTCGTCGTGGCTCATGAGCCAGTTTGCTTCGCTTTGTTGCAGTGTTTCCGTCTCGCATGCCCAAAACTTTTGGCGCCATGCCCTACTTCGGCTGGCTTGGATGCACCCTTTCATGGTTGATCCCGCTCTGCCAGTGATGATATTGTGTTCGTGTGTTACTGTTCCAGGTACGTTGCGTAGCACGTTCCACTGTCGGTCTCCTGCTTTACACTTATCGTATGCTTCCCCGGCCAATTTATCTGCGAGCATGTTGAGTGTTTCATCTGGGGTATAAACGTAATCTCTGCTCACGAAGAACTTCTGGAGTTCCTTGATTCTCGACTTGATCTTCTTGTTTTCCGCATGGCTCCTTACCCATTCAACTTTCCACTTGTCTTGTTTGTCTTGTCGCAACTGGTACCAGACGTCCTGGTCTACCAATTTCCAGTAGGCGTCGCCTGTGTCTCGTTTTTTTGTTGCTCTGTTGGTTACCGACTCGTTGTCTAGCTGGAATACAGCTTCACCTGTCCAGTCTTGGCTCTTGATGTGGCTGCACATACGGAGGAGGCCGAGCGCTTCCACCCTCGCAGTCGATATCTTGTACGTCTGGTTATCCATTTCTTTTTCAACTCCCCACCCCCTGGCCAGTTCGACGAACTTCTGTCGGAAGAAGAAGCCAACAACCCACCCGTATGTTCCAGCGTGGTGTTTCAAGCTCCCGTCTGAGTAGCCACGCAGGGTGCTATTGTAGGTCTTCGCACACCTCCACCTTTTGGCAGCGTTTTCATGGAGGATAACTGTGCCCTTGTCGGGTTTGTCCATCTCGACGGCTTCACCGGCACACAAGGGGCACGCCCAGGTTTGCACCGGGTTATGTGTGAGGTTGCTGGCACATTCCATGTGGTAGCTGTCGTGGCAGAAGTCGCAGCAAATCAGCGCGCCAGTTTTCAAGCACTTCCTGCAGAACCTGTGGTTCTCCTCAGTCCACAGCTTCGTGTTGGAAGCAGCCAGCGGTGCTTTGTCTGGGGTCCAGCCTCCGTCCTGCCCCTCGCAGCTCGTTCCGTGGACACTCCCAACTTGTATTGCGTTGCGAATCATTTTGTTCTTGCTTTGTTCTCTGCCGAATACTTGTACCACTGAGCAGACAAGTGGTGCTTTGGCTGATGCCCAGATGTTCGTGTGTACCAATGGCCCTTCTCCCCCGTCCTGCTTGTACACGGCATATTTTCCTGGTTCTACACGCTCCCGTACTTCACTTCCGTCTGTGGTGCTCCACCGGTGGTTGGTGTCCATATCCACCCACGGGCCTAGTGGGGTGCCGGTTGCGATGCCCTCAGTCAATTTCGGTCTCAGACCTCCTCGTCCCCCAGCTGTTTTCCCCTCCAGGGCAGCAGCTGGGATCTGGGTCCATCCGCACGCTTCGGCCGCCGCGTGTTTCCATTTTTCGTCCGTGTCCAGCGGTTTGCTAAGTTCAGCGTGGGTACCTGCGTAGTTGTGGACATCCGATGCCCATTTCGCATCGCCCAGTTGGTGCCTCAGGGCTTTTCGTAGTGGCAACGGGCACCTATCTATGAGTAGGTAGTCGTTCTGTCTTCTTGATTTGAAGTTAGCAGCAGGGTGTTCCATTTTAAGGCTGTTTTGGCTCATCCACTGCCAAACTGTCCACAGCCACTCTTTCTTTTCCTTTGCGTGCCCGCACGTTTCATCTGCTTCTTTGGTTGTGAGGACTGGTTGTGAACCTCCGTGGTCGTTCTGTAGGCTTTCCAGCGCTCCATTTACCAGGATACCCATAACGGATCCTGGGGCACGGATTGCTGATGCTACTATTTTTGCTTTGCATTCCATGACAGTGTCCGACCATTTGTGCCAGCCCATGGAGTTGAACTTCCCGTACAGGGCACTATGTCTGGTGTTTTTTGCAAGGTGGAACTTGTGGCAGATCGTCCCCATCACTCTCCTCTCAAGCCTATCTATATCCTCTACTGTGGCGTTTGAAAGTACCAGCGCGTACTTGGCTTGGGGTCCCAGGACTAATTTGGCAACTGCTTCAGCTCCTACGCGTCGTACCATGCGTCGGCTTAGCACGTGTGCTGCTTCCGTCATTTTCCCCTCTAGAGTGTCCAGCAGCTTGCCGTATTTGCCAGTATTTGTTTGTATGTTCCCAAGGTGTCGGATGAATTCGTCTGCTTGTATCCACTTGATCTTTCGGTGCTCTTGTGGTTCGATGGCCCAGGCGCTGTAGGGGATTTCCTCCGGCCACTCTACTCCTCCGCCGGAGCCTTGCTGGTGAGAATGGTTTGCGTTTTTCCACGTTGTGATGTCCAACTCAGGGTGGTTTGTGTTGACTCGGTTGCCCTTTTCGTCCCACTCAATTCCCACTACGAAGGATTTCTGGTTATTGAGTTCCATGCCCGAGAAGTCCGAGAAATCCTGGATCAGTGTCGCCATGGATTGTATGCCCTCCACTGATTGCTGGAACCACGAGGAGTCGTCAGCGAACCATGTTTGTGTGATGTCTATCGACGTTTCTCCTGTTGTGTAATTGTACGGGTCTGCTGAGTAATCTTTCGCAACGCTGATGAGCCAGTCCGTGACCAACACGAACAGGAATGGTGATGCCGTGTCGCCTTGGGGGAGAGCTGCCGCCTCAGCTTTGAATTCATCGGTGAGACCGTGAGCTGTCCTGACAACGTTCACGTTGTCCCTTGCTAAGTTCAAGAAGTACTCTCTGGTGTTCTTATCTATCCCAACTCGCAGCATGGCGCTGTCCAGCACCCAGCGTAGAGTTTTGTCGTATGCTCTGGAGAGATCAACATCCATAATGTAGCAGCTGTTCTTGTGTCTCATGGCGTGTTCGCATACCATCCTGCGCACGAGCGCTGCAGTAGTTATTTTCTTTCCTTTTACAAAGCCATAGGCCTCAGTGCACACGGTCTTTTCGACCTGGACCTTGTGTTGTACTCTTTCGATGACTATGCTCGACGTGATTTTCCGCAATACTTGCAGTAGCTTGAGCGGTCTCATCTTGTCCACGTCAGGTGGGCTCGTTTTTGGCGTGGGGCAGAGAATTTCGTACTTCCAGCTCTCGAACGGTTGTTGCGTGACGATGGCAAAGCTGCAGAGCAGGCGTACCACGTTGCTAGCTTCCGGGGTCGCTGCTTTGAGAAAGTTGAGGTGAATATTATCACTTCCTGGCGTTGTGCCGGTTTTCCGGCTCAGTATTCCGGTCCACTCTTCCTTGCTTAGCCTGTGCGCCAGTGTAGCCGGCCCTGCTGTTTTGGTTGCCTTCCTTTTCATAGCGTCGATGAATTTTCCATATCTACGTGGGAGGTGTTGTTTTGTTTTCTCCCTGAAGCTATCCTCACCGTGTGTCAGCTCATGTCTCAGTTCAGCTCCTTCGTGGTCATCCTTACTGATGATGTGGTCTAATGTTCCGTCTCTGTCACTCCTGAACCACAGTGTCGGTTTGATACCCAGGTCGTGTTCCCCAATTTCTCTCATAGTGTTTTTGACGTCCGCTTCGCCCGAGACAATGCTCGCTTCCCCTTCTTTGTGTCTGACGAAGGCAAGTGGCATACCGGGGTAGGCATCCTGGCGAAGCGCGAATTTGATGTAGCGTTTCGTGATCCCTTTTTCAATGCATTTAGCCATGGCTTTTCCATGTTCGTTACGTTCTTTCAGTTCCGACAGCCGTCTTTTAGCGTGTTGTTTTTTCCCCAGTTTCTTGGTCCAGGTTGCTACTCTCATTCGCCAATCGGTCCACTTCTCCGCATCCCGACCTGGTCCTGTCTTTGTCGGCGGTTTCAGGTTGTTTTTCCGCAGCGTTTTCATGAGACTCTTTGTGATTCTCCTTTTGGTGTTTTCGTCACTGGCCATGAGTTTCTTGTTATTTAGCATGTGTGATATTTTTGGATGCAATATCTTCTCTCTTGTGCCTCTCTAGTCCACACCCACTCTCTTTTCGGGTTTTGTAGTTTCTTAGCCCTGCTTGCCGAGAACTGGTCGTCGTTGGCTTTCTTCAGGAGATTTACCGCTGTGTCCATCAGTTCTTGTACTTCTGTCGGGATTAACGGGCTTGTTTCTTGTTCCGTTTTTTCAAGTATACTTTCCAGCTCCTTCCCCAGGGCTTTCCACGACAGTTTCTCCTCCTTCCACGGGATCCGTTGCGTTTCGAGGATGTCCCGGTACGCATCACACTGTTTTTTGTTGCTCAGCTTGATCCTAGGACCCCCGCTCTTAGGTCTCACTCCTTGGGCCGTTGTGCCGTCAGGATTGCATCCAAGTACGATTGTCGTGTCTATTTCCAGGATCGAGGGAATGTGACACGATCGAAGGAGTCCAGCTGACTTCCCTTGCTTGCCTTCTCCGCTGAGCGTTGCGACCATTGTGATTCCTCCATTTTCCATGAGATGGCTCGACACGAGGGCGTGGTCAATCCATGTTGCCCCGTCCCCGTTCTTGTATGTGGTGGTGCTTCGCCCGTGTTTCTGGTAGAACGCATTAACCAGTCCAAGTTTGTTTGCCAGTTCTTTCCACAGCTTGGCCGTTTTCTTTTTCGTCTGACTGCAGTTCGTTGGGATCGGGACACATACTGGGGCGTTGAAGTCACCGACCATGATTATTGATGCGCCTCCAATACCCATCTTTTCCAGTACTTCTTCGATATCGGCGATCAGATCCTTGGTCACGTCTTCCCCTGCTCCAGCTTTCTGCATCCCTTTTGCGTATGCGTTTCCCGGGATGGGCTGGTACACCGTGACTACGACAAGCGTACGCACTCCAGGTTCATTTGCAACCTTCTTGCCGAGGAATTTAGCGACTGTGAACCTGCCCCAGCCTTTTGGGTCTGCGACGAACGCTGATTTTCCTTTCCGGTTATTGCCCAATCTTGATTCTAGCCAGCCTTCGGTCGCCATACTGGCTCCCCCAATGCTCTTTTTCGAGTCGAGGCTTGATTCTGCTGATCGTATTTTCCACCAACTTTTCTTGTTCCTATTGAGCACGAATCTGATATTGCCAACGTTGTCCTTTGTTATTCTCGAGTCCGCGAGGCACCAGCAGTTGATGTTGAGTTCCTTCGAAAGGCCAGCTACCCTCTCCCACTCTTTGGCCTGCCCTTCTTCTGCAGGCGTTCCATCCATTCCGAGCCACCCTATTCGGATACGTCCCGGTTGTCGTTCCTTGATCTCTTTGTCGGTACATCCATCGTACGCATATGCATAATCCTCGAGACTGGCAGCTGGTACTACCGTGTCTTTCTCTCGGGGCTGATTGCAGGCATGCAGGAGGCTTAAGCGAACTCTCCCTTGATCCATATTGTTGGCGGCCTCGTCTGTCTGCCCTCCGGCAGCGGGTGGCTTGACTAAAGCGGAGAGAACACTGTTGGGTTGGTCCAGCATAGCGGTTTTCTCGCAGGCTTATAGGTGTTACGCGTTGGGTTGACGGTTATCGCTAAGTCCATTTTTGCGCGGCCCGCCACGTGTTCAAGGTTGAGCCCCCCAGTTTTCTTCTCCCTGTATGCATACATCCAGGTGAGCGTGGCGGCGTGGATGTCCTTGTTGCTCTGGTCGCTCACCCCGTCCAGGTTGGGCTTCTCCGTTCGTCGTTCTGTCGTGTTGTTGTCGCCTCTTTGTGGCCTCCACGCGATTATGAGCACAAGGAGGGTCGTTAATATCACCTTCATCCAGCTCCTAGGGGGGGCACGCTGCATCAGGTGAGGGTGGTAGATGGGGGGGGTTTCGGGGGAAGGGGGGTTCTGCGCGGTGTTGCAGATGGCGTGGCTCGCGTT
>PBYE01000077.1 GCA_002729495.1 Chromatiales bacterium | reverse complement strand
GTATGTTTCGTGATTGGTCCTTCGAGCTGAGAAGCGTAACTCGCCCACGCCGAGGCTTTAATTTCTCCCGTGGCGCTCAGATGAGCCCAGCCTTGACCAGGCTCTCCCCCACCATATCCTCCCATACGGTTTCTCGAATTCCACGAAAAAGAGATGCAATATCCACCAAGCCAGTTACCACTGCCTACCGGGTTTTCTAAAATACACTTATCTAGATTCTCAACTTGAATAGCCTCGATTTGTGCGCTACCCGGGTCAATTAAGTCTAGCCTTATATCCCTTAAGAATTCATCTGAGATTGGCCCCATGATTTGCCGTTCATTGGGTTTTACTCCGAAATCCAAGGTTCTTACCATTTCAATATTCTCTTCAGTAGCTTTTGGGCCCCAAGAACACCCCGCCAAGACCGCCCCGAATACTGTAAGAACAGTAAATTTTGTTAAAGTTATTCTCATTACTCTACCTCCCAGAAATCGACACCATGAATCCCAATGCTTCGAAGTAATAACTCATTATTGAGCTAATTCGATACAAATCGCTATGCACTTTGTTAAATATTGTATGTGTAGGGGGCTATCATGCCGCATTGCCCAGCCCCATAACAGCTTTATTCAAATGAACTGGTAATAGTTCCAAGCATTTATGCTCTCCCTTTGTAGGGATTCTCCACTAACGCCCCTAAATGTCAAAAAACGTCGCTAAACGTCGGATTGATAGCCGAGATAATGTGCCTGGAACATGCGACTGGGTATTTGTTCTCGGAAAGGGTGTTTTCTGAATCCATTGGTAGCGGCGGCATTGGGAGGTGTTTTAGGGGAGATCCGTTTTTAATACTACTTCGGAATAATTTTTTTCGGAGGAGTTTGAGATGGACGATGTACGTAATGCTATTGCCGAGAATCCGACACGTTTTCTGGACCAGCTACGCGTACTCATGCGCGAGCGCCAGCTTGCGTATACGACGGAAAAGACCTATTTGCATTGGATAAGGAAGTTCATTCGTTTCCACAAGCTCAGGCATCCTAAGGACATGGGCGCGCGAGAAGTGGACGAATTCCTGTCGTGGCTGGCGTCCCGGAGACGAGTGTCGCCGGCAACTCAGGCTATTGCGCTAAATGCGTTGGTCTGCATGTACAAGCACCATATCGGGAGAGATCTGGGGGATCTTGAGTTTCGCCGAGCGCGCCCCAAGCGACGTGTTCCACAGGTGCTCTCCCACGACGAAGCATTGGCGCTGATCGACACCATGCACGATCCGGTGCAGCTTGCGTTCCAACTTCTATACGGCTCAGGCCTGCGGCAGGCGGAGTGTCTGAACCTGCGTATCAAGGACATCGATTTCGGCATGAACGAAATCATTGTCCGGCAGGGCAAGGGCGGCAAGGACAGGCGCACACTGCTACCTGGAACGTTGAAAAATACGTTGGAGATTCAAATCGGGCGCATTCGCAGATTGCACCAGGAAGATTTGGCACAGGGATTTGGCGAGGTTTATTTGCCCCCGGCATTAGCACGCAAATTTCCAAGCGCCGACAAGGAGACGGGCTGGCAGTTTTTATTTCCCTCCCGGAATATCGTGGCTGATCCGGTGACCGGTGTACTCAGGCGACATCACTTGCATCAATCTTGTTTTCGCAAGGCCATCAAGAAAGGATTACGAATTACCAAGATCAGCAAGCACGTTACCTCGCATACCTTCCGCCACAGTTTCGCCACGCGCCTGCTCGAACGGGGTTACGACCTGCGTACCATCCAGGAATTACTGGGCCATTCCGATATCAGCACCACGGAGATCTACACGCATGTCCTTAACAAGGGCAGTCGTGGTGTAAGCGGGCCGTTGGGTTAACCAGCGTTTATTGCAGATTTGTCACTTGACATACCAAATAAGGTATATATACTATTTTTGGTATGTGGCAGGTGCTTGAGCACAGGCGCGTCGTGAGACGCATCCCCAAGATACCGGGCGACATTTTGAAGCGGTATGAAAAATGGAAAGATATAGTGGTCATTTCCGGCCCCCCGGGCCTGAGACAAATCAAGGGCTTTAGGGATGAAGCTCTTAGAGGTGAATGGAAAGGCCACCGTTCTTCGCGCCTGGGAGGTCAACATCGTGTCATTTATCGGGTAGAGGAACAGAACGTGGTAGTAAAGGTAATAGACCTGACGGCACATGATTATCGGAGGAAATCCCAATGAGCGAGTTTCGCAAGGCTAAGAAATCGGTCGAGGTAACGCCTGGTGAATCTGTCAGGATTCTTCGTGAGCTGCAGGAACTGAGCCAGAATGAACTGGCCGAGCGCACGGGCATACCTCAATCAACGATATCGGCAATAGAAAACGATCGTGTACGTATGGGGGTAGAGCGATCCAAAGTCCTGGCGCGTTCTTTAGGCTGCCATCCGGCGGTGCTTGTATTTCCAGGTTGGGATATAGCGGTTGAATCAGCCGCCTGACCGGTATATCAGGTCAACTCCCATCGTTCGCGCAACCGCTTATACGGACCTCAGTCGCTATAGTCGTGCGGGCAGCCCTGATAATCGTTGATTGAATAAATAGCTGAATTGCATTTACTAATCCATTGCGGTCCCACCGGCACCTTGCCGTGACCTCCGGGGATATCGAGCACGTACTCGGGTTGGCACAAGCCGGAGATGCTGCCGCGTAGTTGTCGCATCAGTGCCTGGCCCTCCTTTATAGAAGTGCGGAAGTGGCTCGTGCCGCGCGCGCGGTCGGCGTGGTGCAGGTAATAAGGCTTGATCCGGTTTTCGACAAGCTTACGCAGCAGTTCCTCAAGCACTGCCGCGTCGTCGTTAACACCTTTCAGCAACACCGACTGGCTCAGCATCGGAATCCCGTTGTCGATCAGCCGCGCACAAGCGTGCCTGGCCGCATCCGTCAGTTCGCGCGGGTGGTTCGTGTGCAGCACAACGAACAGGGCCTTATTCTGTTTCAGTGTGCTTACAAGATCGTCCGTAATGCGTTCGGGATCAACCACGGGTATGCGTGTGTGTATGCGAATAACTTTTACGTGGTCTATACCGTTGAGCTCTGCAACAATTTTTTGTAAACGGCGGAGTGACAGCAACAACGGATCGCCACCGGAAAGAATGACTTCCCATGCTTCTTTGTGCTTGCGTATGTAATCCAGTGCCGTTTCCAGTTCGGCTGCGCTTAACAATCCATTGTCCTGCTGCCCGACCGTTTCGTGCCGGAAACAAAAACGGCAGTACACGGGACACACACGGATCGCCGTCAGCAACAGCCGGTCGGGGTAGCGGTGCACGATACCGGGCACGGGCGAATGCGCTTCATCGCCGATGGGGTCATGTAACTCCCCGGGGTTATCTGCGAGTTCGCGTACATCGGGTTCGAACTGCTTTGCTATCGGGTCATTCGGGTCAGCCGGGTCGATCAGGTCCTGCATCGGTTCGGTAATGGCCACGGCAAAGCGGCTGGCGACCAGCGCCAGGTCGTCGGAACCGGTTGCTCTATGATTAATCTGCCGCGCAGCAATGCGTTCGGAAGTGCTCATTCGTGAATTCCTCTGAATCTCCGGACTGTGGTCCAATGTTCAGCCCTGAACGCTTATGCTGCAAGCCTTTGCACGTGAATGGCACTTTTAAGGTGTGACGGGGTCTCTTGTAGCAGGTTGTCTTAACGGCTAGGGTTCACCCATGCGCTTAAGTACATTCATTTTAATAAGTCTTCTGATTAGTCAGCCGGTCAGTGCGTTCAGCAGCACCCTGCAGGTAACAACTGATCAGGCAGGCGATGTGACAGCGCATTGCGAAACGGGTGAGCAGGCTACCTCACTGCACTCCGGTCATGACGAATCCACGGACGGCACACACGCCGATTGTGAGACTGATTGCGGAAGCTGTGCTTCGTGCGCCGCAAGCCTGGCAAGTTTTTCATTAGTTCCGGATGTGCATCCTGCAGCCGGCCACAGTGCCCCGCCAAATATCCTGTTGCCGCCTGGTAACACTGATTTACTCTACCGACCACCTATTAACTCCTGATCCCATCGGGCATCGCCCGATCTCAGACACGCACTGACTTTTGTTAGTGCCGGGCTTTTTCTTTTTGGCTCAGGAATAGAACAGTGTTTAACAAATACGACGAACATCTCGTATCACGACGGCGCTTCGTAACCGGGTTGGCAGCAGGAACTGCAGTCGCCACGCTCGGCTGGCGTGACGGCCGGGCGCAACCTGCCGTTCCCGTACAGGGGTTGCGCGGTAACAACTTCGATTTAAGTATTGGTTACAGAGAGGTCAATCTCACTGGCAACCCGCGGACTGCGACGGTCGTGAACGGCAGTCTGCCGGCCCCGGTGCTGCGCTGGAAGCAGGGCGAAAAGGTAACGCTCAGGGTCAAAAATAACCTCGCCACTGACAGCTCGGTCCACTGGCACGGCATCATCCTGCCGGCCGATATGGACGGCGTACCGGGCTTCAGTTTCGACGGTATCAGGCCCGGCGAGACTTTTGAGTACAGCTTCCCGGTTACACAGAACGGTACCTACTGGTACCACAGCCACACGGTCTACCAGGAACAGACCGGCCTGTACGGCGCGTTGATTATTGACCCGATCGAACCGGAACCCTTTGTTTACGATCGCGAGCACGTCGTGATGCTGTCCGACTGGAGTGACGAACGTCCCGAAGATATTTTCGTGAACCTGAAAAAACAAAGTGACTACTATAACTACCGGCAGCGCACGGTGGGGGATCTCGCCGCGCAGGTCCGTGAGGCGGGCTGGAAAGCCACCCACGAAGACCGTGCGATGTGGAGCCGGATGCGCATGAATGATCGTGACATCTCGGATGTTACCGGCAGCACCTACACATTCCTCGTGAACGGCCAGCCACCGGATGCTAACTGGACCGGCCTGTTTGCACGCAACGAAAAAGTGCGGCTGCGGTTTATTAATGCGGCAGCCATGACTATTTTTGATGTCCGGATTCCAGGCTTGAAAATGACCGTTGTCGCGGCCGACGGCCAGTACATCGAGCCCGTCACGGTCGACGAGTTTCGCATCGGTGTCGCAGAGACTTTCGATGTGATCATCGAACCCATTGATGGTGCGTATACCCTGTTCGCCCAGGCGATTGATCGCAGCGGTTATGCACGCGGTACGCTGGCGGAAAAGGCCGGACTTTCCGCCCCGGTCCCCACAATGGATCCGCCGCCGGTACTCTCCCATGCCGACATGGGGATGGGCATGTACGGTGACCACCGCGTGCATGCGAACCATCAACCTGCCGCAAGCGACACAATCACCAAGGCAGGCTTCGGTAGCAACGCAGGTATCGTGCACGCGGCCACCGAGTACGGTTTCCAGGTGGACATGCGGGCCGAGCAGCCGCGCGAGCAATTGAACAACCCCGGCATCGGTCTGCCCAACGGCGGGCGGCGCGTGCTCACTTATGCCGACCTGCGCAACCTCGATCCCACGCCCGACCCGCGCGAACCTGAACGGGAAATACAACTGCACCTGACCGGTAACATGAGCCGTTACATGTGGTCCATGGACGGTATCAACTTCGCTGATGCGGAACCGCTGTTGCTTAAACTGAACGAACGGCTGCGTATTACGCTCGTGAACGACACGATGATGAACCACCCGGTGCACCTGCACGGGATGTGGAGCGAGCTGGAAACCGGTGACCCCGATCACATCCCGCGCAAGCACACGGTGCTCGTGCAGCCCGGGGCGAAAGTCAGCTACCTCGTTACACCGGATATGCCGGGCGACTGGGCGTACCACTGCCACCTGCTCTACCACATGCTGGGCATGTTTCGCCGCGTGAGGGTACAGGCATGAGATTCTCATTATTAATACTGTGCATTTTTTGTGCGCCGGCCTTCGCCGCGACGGGAGCCGACCCGCTGCTTTACAAGGTGCAGGTCGAAGAACTCGAGTGGCGCAACACCGAGGGTGGCGATAAACAGGCCTGGGATATCGAAGGCTGGGTCGGCAAAGACCGCGACAAGCTGTGGTTCAAGACCGAGGGTGAGTCCTCGAGTGACGATACGGAAGAATTCGAGCTGCAGTTGCTTTACGACCGTGCGGTCGCACCCAATTGGGATATGCAACTCGGCTGGCGCGGCGATTTCCAGCCGGAGTCACGGCGCAGCTGGCTGACCGTTGGCATGAAGGGGCTCGCCCCGGGCTTTATCGAAACCGATGCGGCCGTGTTTCTTGCGAGCGACGGTCGGCTGGCCACGCGTGTGCGTGCGAGCTACGAGCTGTTGTTTACGCAGAAATTGATTCTGCAACCCGGGGTCGAGCTGAACTGGTATGCAGACGACGATGAAGTCAACGGACTGGGCTCGGGTTGGTCGAGTTTCGAGCTGGGCCTGCGTTTGCGTTACCACGTAACCCGCAAGTTCGCGCCGTACGCCGGTCTGCATTGGGATCGCAAGTTTGGGGAAACGGCTGACCTGGCCGAAGCCGCCGGTGAGGAATCCGACGACCTGCAGTTCGTCGCTGGCCTGTCCGTCTGGTTCTGACTTTAAGGCACGGGGCAGCGCCTGGTTCGGCGGTCTTGTAAGTGTTTTGCCCCCTATGGGTGCCCCGGCAAACTTGCTAGAATGCGCGGCGCGCCGGGGTTCTGCCCCGCAAGCCTAAAATCACCTGGAGCATTCTTTAAAATGTCCGATTACCGTGCACCGGTAAAAGATATGCGGTTCGTTATTAACGAACTGGCCGGCCTTGCGCGCATCAATGAGTTGCCCGGCTTCGAGGAGGCGACCCCGGACCTGGTCGATGCCGTACTCGAAGAAGCGGGCCAGCTTGCGGCCGAGGTAATCAGTCCTACCAATGCCATCGGTGACAGCCAGGGCTGCCAACTAAAAGACGGGCAGGTTTACGTACCCGAAGAATTCAAGGCGGCCTACCGGCAGTATGCGGAAGGCGGCTGGCCGGGCATCGCGATGGATCCGGAATACGGTGGCCAGGGACTGCCCACGCTGGTCGGCACCGCCGTCGAGGAGATGCTGCAGTCGGCGAACCTTGCGTGGTCGCTGGGGCCGCTACTGACGGAAGGCGCCATTCATGCGATAGAACTTCACGGTACCGCCGAACTCAAGGATAAATTCCTTGAACCCATGATCAGCGGTCAATGGACGGGCACGATGAACCTGACCGAGTCCCAGGCGGGTTCTAACCTTGCGGCTATTCGTACGCAGGCGGTTCCTGAAGGCGACATATATAAGGTCACCGGCCAGAAAATTTTTATCACCTGGGGCGATCACGACATGACCGATAACGTGATCCACCTGGTGCTGGCACGCACACCCGATGCACCGGCAGGCGTGAAGGGCCTGTCACTGTTTGTCGTGCCGAAGATGCAAATTAATGCAGACGGCAGCGTGGGTGAGCGCAACGGCGTCACTACCGTGTCGGTCGAACACAAGCTCGGCATACACGGCAGCCCGACCTGCGTGCTGGATTTCGCTAATGCGGAAGGCTACCTCGTCGGCGAGATCGGCGCGGGTCTCGCCAACATGTTCACGATGATGAACAGGGCGCGCCTGAGTGTCGGCCTCGAAGGTGTTGCGATTACCGAGCGCTCGTACCAGCAGGCGCTGGCCTATGCGCTGGAGCGTATACAGGGCGGGGGTCCCGGTCACGAAGGTGACGTGGCGATTATTCAGCACCCGGATGTGCGCCGGATGTTGCTGACAATGAAAGCCACGAACGAAGCGATGCGCGCAATGGCTTATGTGAACGCGGCGCACATTGACCAGGCCGAGCGCGCAACCGATGAATCCGAACGGGCGGCGCACCAGGCGCGGGTTGACTTGCTGACGCCGGTCGTCAAGGGCTGGCTCACGGAGAACTCGCAGGCGCTGACATCACTAGGCATACAGGTGCACGGTGGTATGGGCTATGTCGAGGAAACCGGCGCGGCCCAGCATTATCGTGATGCCCGAATTCTGACTATTTATGAAGGCACGACGGGTATCCAGGCTGCCGACCTGGTTGGCCGCAAGATCCTGCGTGATGGCGGCGCTGCGGTTAATGACTTGCTGGACGAAATGGCAGCGCTCGATACGGAACTCGTTGCAGCCGGCGACGAACTGTCAACAATACACGCAGCGCATATTGCAGGCGTGAGTGGTTTGCGGGAATCGGTGAAGTGGCTATTGGAAAACGCTGCTACCGATGCAAATGTGCCGGGCGGCGTGTCGTATCACCTGCTGATGCAGGCGGGCACGGTAGTTGGCGGCTGGCACATGGCCCGTGCGGGCCTGGTTGCGAAGCAAAAACTGGATGACGGTGTTGCCGATGCAGACTTTTACCGCGGCAAGTTGTTAACGGCGCGCTTCTACGCGGAGCAGGTCATGCCGCTGGCCTACAGCCATGCGCGCTCGGTGCGTGCTGGCAGCGACACGATCATGGCTTTCAGCCTTGAGCAATTCCAGAATGAATAGCCATCGTACTGATGTAGGAGTGGCTTTAAATGACGACAGGCTTCCAGGAGGCAGAAACACGCCTGGAAGGCTAATTGTTGGAATTTATTTCGGAGGATCCGAAGGATTCGGAGATAGCCGCGAATGGCGAGTAGCGGTGGTTAGAAAGTTTTGTAGGAGCGGCGCTCGGAAGGAGCTTGAAATAGCTGTAGGAGCGGCTTCAGCCGCGAACCCATGGAACGAAATCGCAGTGCCGGTTGCGGTTGCGGTGAATTCGGGCGCATGTCGGATAGTTTTTCCGCGACCGGTAAAAATAGATACAACGGTGGGTTCGCGGCTAAAGCCGCTCCTACAAGGGAAAAACTGAGCGCAGCTACTATTTGACCGAGAGGTCGGCTTTGCCGAAGAAAGCCAGCAACGTCAGGTCTTCGGTGATATTAAAGAAGGAATGTTCCTCGGTGGCGCGCACATACAATATTGTGCCCGCGGATGCTTCTTTTTCTTCGCCGCTGACGCGCAGCGTGGCCCGGCCGTCGACGACGTAATAGATTTCATCTTCCAGGTGCGGAGCCTGCATATCCTTGGAGCCCGCCGGGAGCCTGTAGAGCGCCAGGCTAAGGCTCGGCATGCGCAGGAACTCAAGAAAACAGGGGTCATCGCCCTGGACGCGGGGGACCAGTTCGTCGAGTTGGAATACTTTCCAGGCGCTATCGCTCATAGACGGGCACGGCAGGTAGTTTTCACGGCCGCCTATCATCTGTAAACTCGCCGACCCGTGCAAGTTTGGGCGCTACGCAGTTATACGCATACAATGCTGGCCTTGGCAGGAGCAGTGAATCATGGGATTCAGTACGAAACAGATACATGAAGGTGTCACCCCCGACCCGCTGACCGGGTCGATACTGACGCCGATCTACCAGACGACGACGTACGTCCAGGACTCGGTGGATGAGTACCTGGCGAAGGGTTATTCGTATTCCCGGTCGGCGAACCCGACCGTGCGCGCGCTCGAAAACAAGCTGACGGCACTCGAAGGTGGCGCGGATACGACCTGCTTCGGTACCGGCATGGCGGCAATCAACGCACTGTTCCTGACTTTTTTGAATACGGGTGATCACGCGATTATTTCCGACGTAATCTACGGTGGCACCTACCGGCTTGCCACGACGATCTTCAATCGTTTCGGTGTGGAATTCAGTTGCGTGGATACGTCAGATGCAAGTGCGGTTAGTGCCGCGGTTAAAGACAACACGAAGCTAATCCTGACGGAAACGCCGGCGAACCCGACGCTGAAGCTGACCGATATCGCTGCTGTCTCGGAAGTCGCGAAGGAAAAAGGTATTCCGCACGCGGTGGACAACACCTTCCTGACGCCGTATTACCAGCGACCGCTGGAACTGGGTGCGGATCTGTGTGTGCACAGTACGACAAAATATTTCGACGGCCATAACGCAACGGTCGGCGGTGCAATTGTCGCGGGCACACAGGAACACGACGACGCACTCCGTTACGTGTTGAACGCAACCGGTACGATCATGTCGCCGCAGGTGGCCTGGCTTACTTTGCAGGGTGTTAAAACGTTGTCCGTGCGCATGGACCGGCAGTCGGAAAATGCGCAGGCCATTGCCGAGTACCTGGAAGCGCATCCCAGGGTTGAGCGTGTCTGTTACCCGGGCCTTGAATCCTTCCCGCAGCACGAACTGGCAAAAAGCCAGGCGAGTGGGTTCGGCGCCATGATCTGGTTCGAGGTCGAAGGCGGTGTTAAATTCGGCAAGGCGCTGATGGACAGCATCGAGTTGTGGAGCCTGGCCGAGAACCTCGGTTCACTGGAATCGCTGATCACGCATCCGGTGACGATGACCCATGCCGATGTGGAAGAGGCGGAACGCAAGCGCATCGGGATCACCGACGGACTTGTGCGTTTGTCCGTGGGCCTCGAAGACGTGGAAGACCTGGTTGCGGCTCTGGACAAGGCGCTGGCCATAGTCTGACTGTGGGAGCGCCTAAAGGCGCTCCCACGGGCAAATATCTGGAGCGGCGAGGCCAGGGATGGCCGAGAGCGACCCACTGCGTTCACTTGTCGCGCCGCGATCCTAACCAGCCATACTTTCCCCAAATCAAAAAAACAGCGTGTATACGCTGCTTTTTTGATTTCCGCATCCCCCATTCTTTGACCGGCAGAAAATTTTTGGAAAATCTGCGCTATGGCTTGCTGCCGGGGTGAGTCGCCACTGCGTTCCGAGTCGCGGCAGCAAGCCATAGCGCAGATCAAACAGCGGCGGCTTCGCGGCTGGTCGCTCCCGGCCGTCCCTGGCCGCCGTGACATTCGTACATCCTGTCCAGTAAAGCTGCTCCTACAAGTACTATATCAACTGGTCGAGAAAATCCTGCCGAATCCTCTCCCATTCGAGCTTTAACCACGGTGAGTAGTTATCACCGTTGGCTTCTATCGCCTGCGTCAATTCTTCGGGACTAAGAAACTTTACATCGACAATTTCATCGTGGTTGATATCCAACTGACCGTCGAAATGGCCGGCAAATACCCAACAATTCTCATGCTCCGAACCTGAGGTGCCGTAACTGGCATGGTAAACAAACTTGTAGAGATAGCGCAGTTCGCAGTCAACGCCGAGTTCTTCCCGCATGCGCCTCCTGGCTGCGTCCGCGGTGTCTTCGCCGACCCTGGGATGACTGCAGCAACTGTTTGCCCAGTACAGCGGCCAGAGCATTTTACTGTCGCTCCGTTGCTGCAACAGTAATTTGCCTTCCGGGTTAAACAGGAATACCGAAAAGGCGCGATGCAGTTTGCCGTCACCGACATGACAATCGATTTTTTCGCAAGAACCAATCTCGTTGTCCTGCTTATCGACAAGAATCAGTGTTTCAACTGGATTTGTCATAGACCCGGGGTTTGCGCTCAAGACTCGCCCCCGATGCTGAAGCTCAGGGTGTCGAAGCCGCTGCTTTCAAGCGCGGCGCACACGGCTTCGGCCGTGTCATCGCCGGTATTGCCGCACAGGGCAACCATCGCGCCACCACCGCCACCACCGGTTAGCTTGGCGCCGAGCGCACCGGCATCGCGGGCGATCCCGATGAGTTTTTCGAGTTCGGGCGTTGATACCCGCAGCGCGTTCAGCAATCCCTGGTTGATGTCCATCAGTTCGCCGAGGTCTGCAAGCCGGTTGTCCTGGATCGCGGAAACAGCCTGCAGCACCAGTGCATCGATGTCATCAAAAATCTTTTCATACACTTTCGGAAGATGTTTATGAGCTTCCCGGACATTACCGACGGTTTTTGCGGTCAGCCCCTGGGTCCGGGTCATGCCGATCACCATTGACATCGGTTCAGGAATATTCAGTAACTCCACGAGCGGCGGGTTGCCCTTGCGGTACACCAGCGGCTTGCCGAAGGTAGCCATGGTGTTGTCTATGCCGCTCGGCTGGCCGTGTGCGACTTCTTCGGACTTGAAAGCCAGCCTGTTAACCTCGTCATCATCAAGCTTCAGTTTGAAATGCTTGTCGAGCGCACGCACGATCGCAACAGCCAGTGCGGCAGAACCGCCCAGTCCCATTCCGCGTGGTACGTCCGGGAATACCTCGATGCGTATTCCGCGATCGGAAAGCCCCAGTTCATCCAGTATTGCGCCGGCCGCATTCTCGAACGAACGCCGCTGCTCGGGTGGTTTGGACAACTGGTACTCGACGCCCCAACGTGGGATCAACAGTTCGACGCCCTTGTCCACATCTTCCACGAATGCCCGCATGTTCAACGGAACAGGGCAGGCTATTGCATGTCGACCGTACACGACCGAATGTTCGCCGAGCAGGATGACCTTGCCGTAACCCACGCCGAGTTCGGCGTCACTCTTTTCGAGCAACTTGGATGACTCGCCGGGTTTGGAGTCCTGCAGTTCTTCAAGTATCTGCCGCGCGCGCCAGACCTTGATCTCGCCACTGCGTAACAGGCGTTCCAGTACTTTCTCGAACAGGTTTGCCGGCGTACCGGCTGCTTTCACGACAGTGCGCGCGTGCAATGTCATGTGGCCGGTCTGTATACCTTCGGTCGCAAGTGCCCGGAGTGCCGAAAAGTTCTGGGCGAGGCCGGCGGCTGCCATTACCTCGGCCAGTTCTGTTGCCGACTCTGCACCGAGCAGCCGCAGGTTGACGGCAACGCTGGGGTTAGACTCCAGGGGTCCGCCCACCGTGCCGACTTTCATCGGCAGTTCCAGTTCGCCGCAGAGGTCGCCGTCATCGTCTTTCCACCAGCGTGACATGGCCGTATAACTGCCTGTCTTGGATGCCCAGGCATGCGCGCCGGCCTCGATGGCACGCCAGTCATTCCCGGTTGCCAGTGCCACCGCGTCAATGCCGTTCATGATGCCCTTGTTGTGGGTGGCTGCCCTGTAGGGATCAACCTGGGCGAAATCGGAGGCAATAATAATTCCGTCACGGACTTCTTCGCCGCTGTAACCGTGCCCGGCCAGAAGTTTGGGCGGAAGTTTTACTTCGGCTTTTGCCAGCGCCCGGTCAGCCAGGTTAGAAAGTATGCGCAGGAATACCCTGCCCTCGGTAATAGACTCAATCAGCGATGCGACCCCTTCACACATGCTGTTGACCAGGTTGGCGCCCATCGCATTGCGGGTATCGACATGCAGGTGGATAACCAGCATCTCACTGTCGAAGGAGGGCATGGGATAGGTACGCAAATCGAGATCAACCGCACCGCCGCCGCGCGCGACCATGCGTGGATGAAAACTGTTCGCCAGGTCGAGGATCTCCTGTTTTTTCGAGAACACGGCGGCCTGGGCACGGTCCATATCGGGAATTTCCACGACCTGGATCTGGCCGATCAGTACCGGGTCGGTTGACTGCGTGCGGTAGCCGCCTGCACCCCGGGCCATCTTGGCAGCCGAGCTTAGCGCGGCGACTACTGACGGCTCTTCGACGACCATCGGGATGACGTAGTCCTTGTCGTTAATAAGGAAGTTCAGGCCTAAACCAATTGGCAGGCCCATCACGCCGATGACATTCTCGATCATCTTGTCCGCGGCGCTTAGCTTTAGCGTATGCTCGCCGGATACCAGCGACTGGTAATCGCTGTCATTAAGAAGGCCGCGTTCGCGCACTGCCCGCACGCGTTCGTCAACAGACATCTTGTAGAAATGTGGGATTCTCGATCGATCCACGACTTGCTCCGGCAATGGGATGACTAATGATCGCCTGACTGCTCGGCTGCTGCAAACTGTTTACCAAAGGCGCGCTGACGTTAGCAGGAATGGCGGGTCTGTGCCAGCATGCCCCTGCTCCCGGCTTTATGTTCGCTGCCGGGCGCGGGTGCATTCGCGCAATACCGATGCGACAATCGGGCCAGCCCTGTGAGTTGATTAATTACCGCTGCCCATGCTTCGTTGAGGGAAATGTATGGATCCAATCTGGCTCGACAATTACCCGCCCGGCGTGCCGACGGGTTATGTCGTCGACCCCGATGAGACCCTGATCGACGCGATGGAGGCGACCTTCGCGGCGTGGCCCGGCAACAGGGCTTTCGCGAACATGGGCCATAGCCTGACCTTTGCCGAAACGGATCGCTTGAGCCGGCAATTCGCCGCATACCTGCAACGGGACTTAAAGCTTATGCAGGGCGACCGCGTTGCCATCATGCTGCCCAACCTGCTGCAGTATCCCGTTGCAATGCTCGGTTGCCTGCGGGCCGGCATGGTTGTGGTTAATGTGAATCCCATGTACACGCCCCGGGAGCTCGAGCATCAACTGCACGATGCGGGCGCGAAAGCAATTGTGATTTATTCGGGCAGTGCGCACGTGCTCGAGGAAGTTTTAGAGCATACCGATATAGCGCATATCCTTGTGAGTAATGTCGGTGATCTCTTGCCGTTGCCTATGCGTGTCCTCGCAAACTTCGTCGTGCGCTTCGTGAAACGCATGGTACCGGCATATTCACTTCCAAACGCACAATCTTTCCGCGCAATACTCGGCACACCGGTCGGTGATTACGTTCGACCCGATAACATTATTGGTAAGGATGTCGCGATACTGCAGTACACCGGTGGTACCACCGGTTTATCCAAGGGCGCCATGCTGAGCCATTCGAACCTGCTTGCGAATACGAGGCAGGTGAACAGCTGGTTTGGTGCCCTGGATGTTCCCGGTGAGGAGATCATCATCACCGCGCTGCCGCTCTACCACGTGTATGCCCTTACGGTGAACTGTTTTGCCTATTTCGTAAAAGGCGGACTGAATATGCTGATTACCGACCCGCGTGACACGGCCGCGATGGTAAAGGAGATGGGGAAGTGGCCGTTTACAGCGATGACGGGTGTCAACACCCTGTTCCAGAGCCTGGCACGGCATCCGGATATTGCGAAGGTCGATTTTTCGCACCTGAAAGTCGCATCGGCCGGCGGAATGGCGGTGCAGGAAGCTACTGCACGTGAATGGGTGGAAGTTACCGGTACACAAATTATCGAAGGCTACGGACTTTCGGAGACCTCGCCGGTCATAACGACTAACCCGCTGGACCTGCCCGAGTTTAACGGTTGTGTCGGGCTGCCGCTGCCCGGCACGGACGTGTCGATACGCAATGATGACGGGAACGAAGTCCCGCCTGGTGAAGCCGGTGAGTTGTATGTGAAGGGCCCGCAGGTAATGCTCGGTTACTGGAATAACCCCGAGGCAACGAGCAAGGTCACGTCAACGGACGGCTATTTTCGGACCGGTGATATGGCGACGATTGATGAACGCGGTTACCTGAAAATCGTTGACCGCAAGAAAGACATGATAATTGTCTCCGGTTTTAAAGTGTATCCGAACGAAATTGAGAATATTGTTACGCAGCACCCCGATATCCTTGAGGCGGCGTGCGTTGGTGTACCGGGAGATGATCCGGGCGAGGAGGACGTAAAGCTGTTCGTAGTGATTCGCGAAGGTGCGGATATTTCACCTCAGTCCGTGCGTGATTACTGCAAGGAAAACATGACGGCGTACAAAGTGCCCGGTGCCATCGAATTTGTCGACCACTTGCCGAAGTCGAATGTCGGCAAGGTTTTAAGGCGGGAGCTGCGCGGCCAGTAGCCCGTGAAGTTTGGATGATTTGATGTAGGAGCGGCTTTAGGCGTTCCTACAAACAATTAGAAGCGTCGCTATCTGGGTTTACCTGTAGGAGCGCCTTTAGGCGCGAACCCGCTGCACACAAGCGCATTACAAGTTGCAGATTCAGCTAATCCGGGCGCACTTCGGATACTTCTACCGAATCAGGCAATCATAGAAATAAAGGCGGGTTCGCTCTCTTACGACCGGCTGCCAAACCGCTGTGCTCATTAGTATTCGCCAGCGGCGAATATCGCGTGCAGCACAGCGGCCTATCTTTTCTTTAACGCCTGCTCTACTGCCTGCCAATGATCCTCGTGTGTCCAGGCTTTAATAAACTCTTCCCGTGCAGTCATCATTAACTGGTCCTGCAGTTTCCTGCGCCGTACGGCAGATGTTGCTTTGTAACCGCGCAGCACGTTCAGGCTCTTGCTTAAGATTCGATTGAGGAAGTCCGCCGTAAAGCCTGCGAAATCTTTATCTGCCGGACAGATGGCTTCGTACAGACGCAGTTGCCGGGCCTCTGCAGCAGCCAGTCGTTGCCCGGAACACAAAATAGCCAGTGCAGCACTGTTACCAATGGCATTAATCAGGTCGATGCCGCCACCCCAGGCTGTCGTGACATTGAGCTGTGCATGGATCAGGCCGAGGTCGGCATGCTCGGTCGCGATGCGAATATCGCAGGCCATTGCGAGTTCGGCACCGCCACCGAGTGCAAGTCCGTTCAGCGCGCCGATGACCGGCACCGGGAAATACCTTACCTCGTCCAGGGCTGAGTGACCGCGTTCGGACATGGCGCGGGCCTCGTCCTCTGTACGAATGGCATCAAGTTCCTGCAGATCACCGCCGGCCGCGAAACAACGGTCACCCGCACCGGTAATGACAGCACATTTCACCGGCGTGTCATTATTTTCACGCAGCGTGCTGCCAAGATCGTCCAGCAGGCTGAGGCTGAGGGCGTTACGTTTTTCCGGTCGGTTCAGCGTCAGGCGGAGGACATCTCCGTTGTGCTCTACCAAAAGTCCGTTATCTGTATTCATTGTGCTCTTAATTGCAGGAGCGGGTTTGCTGGGCAGGATGCCCGGGAACGACAAGCCGCGAATTAATAATAAAGCCGCATGATGCATTCGGCGACGCAGGCCGGACGATCCTGACCTTCGACTTCAACGCTGTATTTTTCCGTTATTTCGATGCTGCCTTTCACCTCTTCTGCGGACAGCAATTCGCAGCGTGCCCGGATTTTACTGCCAACCGGAACCGCCGCGGGGTAGCGCAGTTTGTTCAGGCCGTAATTGATTACGTTCTTTGCACCAAACAGCGGCTTTGCTTCATCTACGAGGCCACGCAGGTGCGGGTACAGCGACAGCGTAAAAAAGCCATGCGCTATCGTTGTGCCATAAGGCGACTCGGCCTGTGCTCGTTCCGGGTCTACGTGTATCCACTGCATGTCGCGGGTGGCCTCACCAAATTCATTGACCATCTCCTGGGTCATTTCCAGCCAGTCGCTTACATGGGTTTCCGTGCCGACCTGTGACTGTAATTCGCTGAGCGTATCTGCGAGTGACATGGGGTGTGCTCCTGTGTTTCTTCTTCTGCCGGATACCGGCTGAAATGCTATCAAATTAATCCGGTGAATCGGGCAGCGGTCAGGCAGTGCGCATGTCCGACGACGGAGCGTCGTGCCGGGCGCGCACATAGATGGCAAACATCAGCACCAGTGCGCTACCAAAGCCCATCATCAGAAATGGGCCACCTTCGGTCCAGATGTCGAACATGTAACCACCCAATACGGTGGAGACCAGTGTGCCAACTGAACCAAAAAAATTAAATGCCCCGAGCGTTGAACCGGTAATGCGCGGGTCTGCCTCCTGCCCAATCAGGGTCTGGCCGGATATGACGGACGTGACCATCCCGCAACCGAGAATGATGCCGACCGGGATTGCTGCCCCGTCGAGCGGGGAGTTCAGACTGCCAAACCACAGGTAGCCTACAGTCCCCAGTGAGGACGCAATGATCAGGCCCGTTACCCTATCAAGCCTATCATTGAAATAGCCAAACAGCGCCGCTATAGGCAACGGCCCGGCCATGATGATCGGTATCAGTATCGCGGCTTTGGACTGCGCGTCACCGGCATTCATGTCCATGGCAATACCCGCCTGTTGTACCCACAGAGACAGGTATGCTCCGACAACCACGTTGTCCCCACGCGCTATGAATGCACTGGCATAAGCCAGTGCGACGCGGGGATTGCGCCCGGCACCGAAGCCTTCTTTCACGAGCTTAAGCAGTGGGATTTTTTGATGCTCCAGTTTCAACTGCTCGCCACGCAGCCCGCAGAACGCAATTGCAGCTGACAAGAACGCGATCATGCCAACCCCGCTAATGGCTATCCGGCCCGCGATCACCGGATCGTAGCCGGCCTCGGTCAGCATGCGAATCACCTGGCCACCGATACCTGTCAATATAGAAAGACCAACACCGTTAAGAACGGATCCCAGCGCAACCATTTTGCCGCGTGATGTTTCCTTCGGGTAATCGGTTAGTACGGTAGTAAATGTGGATATCATTGCGGCTGCGCCCACCGCAAAAATTGCGCGGTATGCGGTCAGTGTTTCGACTGACGTTGCAAACGGGTAAGCCATGTAGCCCGCCGCAACAAAAATGTAGCCTATTGCGAGTACGGGGCGCCGACCGATGCGATCGGCAAGCGCACCAAAGGGGCCGACCAGGCTGATGAGGACGATTTCGTGCACCAGTCCCATCTTCGCAATAACGCGGCCGTGCTCCTGCTCCGGAATTCCCAGCATTACTTCCAGCACATAGGGCTGCTGAAAGTTCAGGAAGACGAGCAAACCGATACTTATGAACAGGACATATAAAAGAGTCCAGCCGTTCAGGCGACTCACGCCCGGTTGCAGCCAGATATAGCCCAGTAACTTCGTAGCGCGGGTATCAGTCATGTTTGGAGACCATTGCCGGGTGCATCCTTAGTCTTATTGAGCTGGCCTGGCCGCCGGAAGTTTTGCGCCCGCCACGCCCGCCCGGATGCGAGCAATAAAAATCTGGAAACTCTGCCCGGAAGTGTACTGATTCTGCGGCATTCGATGGCGGCGGACAAGTTTCACTATGGTCTGACCGACCCGCAAACGAGCCACCTGGCCGCGGCCAGACTCGCCAAAATGTGATGCGTCTGATATTAGCGGCCAGGTACCTTTGGGAGAATCAGCTATCTGAACGAGTAGTGAGGCAGGAGCAGGTCAACAATGCATGAGCTGCTAGGTAACAAGTCCATGCCCGAGTCACGGTCTATCCTGGCCGGGAATGCCGTAGTCCTGATGCTTGCACTGGCCCTGACTATCATGCTGGCCGCCTGTACGATGGGGCCCCAGTTCAGCAGCGAGGTGGAGCACAAGTCGCTGACCCTGCAGCCAAACGACCTGGAACGACATGGCATCGGTTTTCTGACCCCCTCCGCGGCAACCGGACAGGAAACTAATAAGCAATCGCTTTCCCTGATGTTTGCCGACGAACTGACGGTCGCCCGCTCGGAGGTACGGGTGGCGGCATTGCCGGAGGTGCTTAGCGCGGTGAACGGGAATGGTCTCGCCCAGGAATACAAACAGATGTACCGCGACTATCTCGAAACCGGCATCCTGGAACAGAAGACTCTTCGGGAGATAGGCCGGGCTAGTGGAGTGCGTTACCTGGCGCAACTAAGCCTGGCCGGGTTCGACCAGGGAGGTAGCAAGCGCTTCGGCTTCCTGGGGCTGCGACTGGTGGATACCAAGACGGCCAATATGCGCGTTTTCATGCAGATCTGGGACAGTGAAACCGGTGAGGTTGCCTGGGAAGGCACGGAAGAAGTCAGTTTTGCCTACGATACGAGCACCGAAAAGCCAGTAACCTTCAAGACCATTGCCGAAATGACCGCGCGTGAGCTGTTTGCTGTGCTGCCCGGCGCTGACCCTGAGCTGGTGGTTGCCTACGATCCCGACTACGAGCATCTGAACTGACATTCTGTCGCATTGAACCAACCCGTGCGTCAACCGGAAAGCCCCTGAAACGTTGAACTTCAGTAGGGTACGGGACTCAAATCTTCATGAGTAGCCCGCTTACCCGGCTATAATGGTGTCTGGCAACAGGCCCCGGCCGCGGGGGATACAATGATGACCCTTATAAAACGCGTCGGAATTATCAGCATCAGTCTTGTCGCAATGCTCGGCTTGTTCGCGTGTAGCAGTTCATCTCTGCAACAACCAGGAAGTTCATCCGGTTCATCAGCTCCTTCTTCAGGAGGCTCGTCCGGTTCATCCGGCTCGATGGGATCATCGGGCGGCATGAGTGGCGGTTCCTCCGGCTCCTCCGGCTCGATGGGTTCTTCGGGTTCATCCGGCTCGATGGGATCATCGGGCGGCATGAGTGGCGGTTCTTCGGGATCATCCGGCTCGATGGGATCATCGGGCGGCATGAGTGGCGGTTCCTCCGGCACGGCGGGTTCAGCAGGTTCGGGAGGTTCCGGTGTTTCTGCCGGTGGCATCCCCGACATTCCGAGCGGCACGGGTACGGGTACGGGCGATCTTGATGATGTCTTCGGTAAGTCGCTTGGTGATTATGATGGCACGATCGCCGGTGAACGTGAGGTCATATCTTCAAGTGGCGGTGGTTCAGCCAGGGGTGCGGGTCGCCGTGAACAGGGTGATGCGGATGCGGTTGCCACGGGTGCCGAGCGTGCCGGCGGTTCCATGCCGGATGTTCCCTCCGAAAGTGATGCTGGTTCATCCGCCGGCTCCGGTAGTTCGGGCGGCGGTGGTATGGGTACCGTTGGTGGGGAAGGAGAGCGCGAGGGCGGCGAACTCGACGAGTCGGAGCGTGACAGCCAGAAGGTCGTAAAACTTCCGGACGATATTCCGGTGGATGGTAGCGGCGATGATGTCGTCGGGCGCCAGATAAGGGAAGCCGCGATAGCGATGCAGGATGTTGATCCCAAAGCAGCAGAAGCGCTCTGGGACGAATACCGTAAGCACACCGGCATTCAATAGATTTACAGGATCATAATAATATGCAGTCCGCCGGTTTAAGCCAGCCAATCAGAATCGCGTTGCTCGGACTGGCCGCGGCCTTACAGGCCTGCGCGGTTTCTAAGACTGTTCAGTACGAAGAGATTGAAATAGTTACAGCGCAGTCGGAGGTGCCGACTTATGCCTTGCTCGATGTCGGCATTATGCTTTTCGATCCGGGGATACCGGAGGGCATCGAAGAACAGCAGAAGAATTTTATTTTTCCCGACGTGCGCCGTGCCGAGGCGCGTTATATCCCGTTTCACCTGAAGAATACACTCGAGTCAACGGGTTACTGGGGTTCTGTCTGGGCACTGCCGGAGGAATCGGACGCGGTTGACCTGCTGGTTTGGGGGCGCGTGGATCAGTCGGACGGCTACAAGGCAGCCCTCCGCATAGGTGCGTGGGATGCGACCGGTCGTGAATGGCTCAACAAGACCTACAAAACGGTAGTTCCGGCCAAGGCCTATGCACAACATCGCGATACCAACCAGGACCCTTACCAGAATATCTATAACGAAATAGCCAATGACCTCCTGGTCGTCCGCGAAAAAATGAGTGCCAGTGATCTGGATCGGGTTCGAAAGGTTGCCCAGCTACGCTATGCAGCCGACCTGGTTCCGGATGCATTCGCCACTCACCTGGTAAAAAACCCGAGGGGGATCTATGAGATTCAACGCTTGCCCGCCGATGATGACCCGATGCTGCAACGAATGGACGCGGTCAGGGAACGGGAGTACATGCTGGTTGACACACTGAACGAGTACTATGCAGGCCTGTATTACGATTTGTCGGTACCTTATGAAGACTGGCGCAAGATGTCGCGCGAAGAGGCGCTTCGCTACCAGGAAGTCAAACGGGCGGCTCGCACGCGGCAGTTGCTGGGGGTTGCGGCGATCATTGGTGCCATTGCTTACGAGTCGAATGGCGGCAGCAACAGCGCGGTTACCGAGGTCGCGGTTATCGGCGGTATTGAAGGCCTCAAAAGCGGTTTCGGTTTATCGGCAGAGGCTGAGATACACAAGGAATCGCTGCGGGAGCTTGGCGAATCCTTTGATGCGGAAGTCGAGCCGATCGTGGTCGAGGTCGAAGGTCAGACACGCCGCCTTAGCGGATCTGCCGAAGAACGATACCGCGAGTGGCGACGCATACTGCGCGAGATTTATACTTCAGAAACCGGGGGTGCGCTGGATCAGGAGCTTCCGCAGCCTGAAACAAGCGCCGGTTCCTTTCCCAACCTGGACTGACCTGTACGTGAATGATTGAGCTCGCGGAGGGATTAGCCTTAGGCACGCGCTTTCGCCTGCTTAACTGCCTTGGTAAAGGCGGCATGAGTGAAGTATGGCTGGCCTTTGATGCTGAACGCGCAAAGGATATTGCGCTAAAAATTCTCGACCAGGCGCTCGCCGAAAAGGCCGGTTTTATCGAACTGCTGCATGCAGAATGCGCCAAGGCGAGGCAGCTTCGCCATCCCAATATCGTGCGCGTTTACGATGCACATACCGAGTCCGACCTGCATTTCATATCCATGGAGTACGTTGCAGGGTCCAGCCTCAAAAATCTGCGCGGCGGTGACTGGAAGTCAATTATTAAAACCCTGTTGCCCCTGACCGATGCGCTGGACTATGCGCATAAAGCCGGCATCGTGCATCGGGATATCAAGCCGGCCAACGTACTGCTTGTCTCGGCCGATGACCCGCGGTTAACTGATTTCGGAATTGCCAGCCTGCTTGCGGCAGAGTACTCGGACCAGGTTCGTACAGGTGGGTCTCTGCCGACAATGAGCCCGCAGCAAGTGAAGGGCGAGAGTCCCTGCATAGCTGACGATGTTTATGGTTTTGGCACACTTATTTACGACCTGGTAAGCGGTGCCCCCCTGTTTCATCCTGATGTAAGTCGCGAGAAGGTGCTGGGCGAGAAACCCGGGCCGCTCAAGTCGCGACTGGATAACTCCGTAATCCCTCCGCGACTCGAGGAACTGGTTGCGGCAATGCTGGAAAAAGAAGCTGTGCGCCGGCCGGTGGGCATGAGTGCAGTAGGTGTGGCACTGGCCGAAATTGTTGAAGAAGTGCCTGGAACGACAGGGGATGATGAGATATCTATCCAGGCGGTTACACGGAAGAGTGCGACAAAATCACAAGACACAACCTTCCGGCCGAAACCGCTGGAAACTACCGGCGCTTTGGGCAGCGGCCCCCGCCGCCTGCTTTACGCGGGTTTCGGCATTCTCGCGCTTGTCGCCCTGGCCGTCGTGTTCCTGTTGCCGGACTTCGTGGACGAGCAGACAGCAATGCGTCCACCGGTTGAGCTTGCCCGCGAACCCGTGGCAGCACAGCCTGCTAAAGATGATGGTCCGGCTGATGCGGGCAACCGCCAGGTGGCAGACCAGGCGCTCGGCAATTTGTTGGCGGCGGATGACAGCCTGCAGGCCAAAGCGGTGGAACTGTGGGGTGGGGCCGACTGGGTGGCTGCCCGTACCGCCGTTGCTGAAGGCGATGAGTATTACAAGAACCGTTCCTATGCCGGTGCCACTGATGCGTACCGGCGGGCATTGCGGCTGATGGAGCCGCTTGAAGAACGTACGGCGGAGGTACTCGCAACCGCTCTGGCCGATGCCGCCGCCGCGTTCAATGCAGGCAACCAGAAACTTGCACTGGACCGTTTCGACCTGGTGCTTGCGATCGACAAAGATAACGATGCAGCAAAAGTGGGCCAGGCCCGGGCATTGAGGTTGGACCAGGTGCTTGCATTGATGGAAGAAGCGTCCGGGTATGAATTCGTGAAGCAATGGCAGGACGCGTTACAAAGTTACACTGGGGCGCTGGAAATCGATCCGGGCTGGGAGGCCGCTGTCGCGGGTCGGGACCGGGTTCGCGGCATCGTTACGGGTAACAGCTACCAGGCCGCAATGTCATCCGGCTATGCAGCACTGGCGGCCGAAAAATATACGACTGCAAGGCGAGAGTTTTCCGCTGCCCTGAAAGTGCGTCCCGGCGATGCGGATGCACAAACCGCGCTGGCCCAGATCGAAACAGAACAGCGGCTCGCCCGGATTATTCAACTGAATACCGAGGCAGAGAAACTGCAGTCTTCTGAAGACTGGGCAACTGCCGTTGAGCGTTACCAGGGCATACTGGCGCTTGATGCGACGGTCGTGTCAGCGCGCGCCGGTCTGGAACAGAGTCGCCGTCGCGTCGAACTGGATACACGTATGCGTGAATCCATTGCCAGTCCCGACCGGCTGGCCGACGATGCGGTTTGGCAGGCAACCCGCACCCTGGTGGAATTTGCGCGCGGTATGCAGCCACCGGGCCCGGTGTTGACCGGGCAGATAAATGAGCTTGATCGCTTGTTACAACGGGCACTGGTTCCGGTCAGCGTGCAATTTCAATCGGATAACCTGACCGACGTTGTAATATACAAGGTAGGTCGTTTGGGCACCTTTGTGACTCGCAGCATTGAGTTACGCCCAGGCTCTTACACGGCTGTCGGCGTTCGTAATGGTTATCGCGATGCGCGAACCACCTTCAGGGTAGCGCCGGAAGTCACCATGCAACCTGTCATCCTTAGGTGTGAGGATCCGATTTGAGTCTTGAGATCGTCGTCAGTGATGCAGCCGGCACACGCATCCTGGGCGAGCAGGATTTGCCGCTGCACATAGGCACGGGTACCGATGCCGATATACGGATTCCGGGCGCGATAGCCACCGGTGATGTCGCGCAGATCGGTGTGCTCGATGACCGTTCTTTCGTGCAGGTTCCCGGTGACGGCGATGTTAGGGTTAACAATGAGCCGGTAAGCAGTACATGCTGGCTGCAAGCCGGGGACGTGCTGCTGGTCGCCGGTATCGAAATCATTTGTGAAATATCCCGCGGGAAACTTGAAATAAGCGTTGATTATCGCAACGTCGAATACGAGACGGCGCCGCCGCAACTTGCCGATAATATTAGTGATCCGGGCCAGAACATACAGCCGGTAAAAGTGCGCAAGGCGATCAGCCGGGGTGCGGAGCCCGGCGGTCAACCCGTACGTCGTGGCTATTACGTTGTCGCTGGCGCACTCGTACTGCTGGTGTTGGCCGCCGCCTACATGTTTAGCGCGGTTACGGTTGTCATCCGGACCGAACATGAGAACTCCGCGATCAGTTTGCCGGGGAGTTGGCTGACACCGGGCGGCAACGGCCGGTATCTCCTGTGGCCCGGGAACTACGATGTATTAATCGAAATGCCTGGTTTCGAGTCGTTGTACGACTCGATCGAGATTGCCGGGGGTGACCGTGCGGAATTTGATTTTCAGCTTAGAGAGTTGCCCGGGCGGGTCGCGGTCAAAACAATACCCGAAGCAGCCGGCGAGGTATGGCTTGACGGCCGGGCGGTTGGCGTATTGCCAACTGCGGAAGTGAAACTGCCGGCGGGCAATTACGAACTGCGCATCCGCACGCAACGTTTTCTTGAATACATAGCGACCGTGGAAGTGGCTGGTCTTGATCAGTTGCAGACTGTCGAAGCTGAACTGGTACCCGCCTGGGCTGACATCATTGTAAGTACCGATCCGGCAGGGGCTGAAGTTGTGCTTGCAGATGAAGTATTGGGTATCACACCTGCGAGCATCGAGTTACTGGCCGGCAGCCGGCAGATCATTGTGCGTAAACCGGGTTATCGCACCGAAAGACGCGCACTGAATATAATCGCGGGCAAGGCTGGGGAAATTCCACTTATTAAACTCGCCGAAGCCGGTGGCTTTATACAGGTCGAAAGTAAGCCGGCGGGTGCCGCAGTCACGGTGGAGAACGAGTACCAGGGCAACACACCTCTTGAAATTGAGGTCGCCAAGGGACGCCGTTACCAGGTCAGGGTAAGCCGGCCCGGTTACCAGACTGCAACCCGTTCGGTTGAAGTTGCTGACGGAGTGCCGGTGCCCGTAAATATCGTGATGCAACCCAAAGTCGGAGTTATTAACGTTACGGCAAGCCCTGCCGACGCATCGCTGTTTGTGGACGGCCGCAATATGGGTAATGCAAACCAGGAACTCGAACTGATCGCGGTTCCGCACCGGCTGGAAGTACGCAAAGCCGGGTACAACACCTGGTCGGGCGAGGTCACACCAAAACCGGGCCTGTTACAACAGCTGGAGGTGCGGTTGCTGACCCCCGAGCAGGCGGTACTCGCCGCCATCCCGAAAATACTGACCACGGGCCAGGGGCAGGTCATGCAACTGGTTCAGCCGGGCGAACTGGTGCTTGGCGCGCCGCGCCGGGAGCAGGGCCGGCGGCCAAACGAAGTACTTCGCTCGGTGCGACTGACGCGGCTCTTTTATATAGGGCAGAAAGAAGTCAGCAATCGCGAGTTTCGTGACTTTCGTCCGATGCATACCTCGGGTGCGGAAAAATACCGCGAACTCGCCGCGGATAATAATCCGGCAGTCATGCTTAGCTGGAATGATGCCGCGGAATATTGCAACTGGCTGAGTCAGCGTGACGGGCTGGATCCTGCTTATATGAGTAAGGGCAGTTCGCTGGTGTTGGCAGACCCGCCTACGAACGGATATCGCCTGCCAACCGAAGCGGAGTGGGCATGGACAGCTCGCTACAACGCGGGCGGCGGTGAACGCAAGTATCCCTGGGGTTCAGGCATGCCGCCGCCCGGCAATTCGGGTAATTTCGCCGATATGTCTGCCGAGGATGTTGCGGTAAACACGATCAACGGGTTTAACGACGGCTATCCGGTGACATCGCCCGGTGGTGCTTTTGCGCCCAGCCCCCTTGGCATCTATGACCTTGGCGGCAACGTAGCGGAGTGGATGAATGACTACTATTCGGTATCGAGCGGCAGTTCGGCGGTACTGATTGATCCGGTAGGACCTGCCAAGGGGCAGTATCATGTTATTCGTGGTTCCAGCTGGCGCCAGTCGAGTATCAGTGAGTTGCGGCTGGCGTACAGGGACTTTGGTGATCGTGGTCGGCTCGATGTGGGCTTCCGGCTCGCCAGGTACGCAACGAATCACGCGAGTGAGGACTAGGATGAGCGCCCTTAAAACTATGCTGATTATGTGTCTCGGGCTGGGCATAACGTGGGCGGCCTGGCAGATTGCGCCGGCAGAAAGCTCCGGCATGTTCGGCGGCGCAGCCTATGCACAGGAGCCCGTTGAGCAAAGTACCGGGAACGCTGATCGGGAAATAAGCCAGGCAGAAGTGGAAGAGCAGCTCGCGCGGATCGAAGCGGCGCTGGCGACGGAAGGCGAAGTGAAAGAGTTTAAACCGACGGAACCGCTACCGGCCGATATGGCGATTGAAATGTCATCAGAATTGTAACTTGGTAAAGCAGGACCTGGCATGGGATTTACAGGGAGCAAGTAATGAAAAAGCAAATGCCCAACGAGTTCGTGTTTCACATGTTCGCGTTGCTTATCTCCGTCATCCTGGTGCACTCGATCTATCTCACGGTTATCCGGCCTAATGCAGATGCAATAACCCTTGCACAGCGGGCAGAGATCGCAACCAATCCCGACTACGTGCCGGAACGTTCTTTCTATGTGATCGTGCAGGATTTCGAGCAGGAGAGCTGCTTTATCCTGATGCTCTGGGCGTTCTCGATGCTGGCTTACAAGGCTATGTCTGCCAACCGCGAGCGCAAACTGTTACAACAGGAATTTGTACCCATCGCTGCGGGCATGAAGATTCTGCCGGCTGATACGCGCGAGTACTCACGATCCCTGCAATCCCTCCCGGACGATGAGCGCCGCCTGCTGTTACCGCGTGTGTTACTTGCCGCGCTGAGCCGGTTTGGCACGACCCGGAATGTTCAGGATGTATCGTCGTCTGCGCATACGCTTGTCTCGAATGAGGCAGAGCGACTGGAGTCGGAACTTTCCATGATTCGTTATATCGCCTGGGCGATCCCGTCCATTGGTTTTATCGGCACAGTACGCGGCATCGGGTCGGCACTGGCGCAGGCGCATCGCGCAGTTGAAGGTGATATCAGCGGCGTGACCGAAAACCTTGGCGTGGCGTTTAACTCAACCTTTATCGCATTATTAATCAGCATTGTCCTGATGTTCCTCGTTCACCAGTTACAGTTGTTGCAGGAACGACTGGTTTTCGATACGGAAAACTATGTGGATGAAAATGTGATTCGCCACATGCAATCCGACTGATACGTGAGAGGATCTGATGTCCTTTCTTGGTATAGAACTGAACGACGTTGCTATTATCGCGGTTGCCGACAGCAGTATTGTTTTTACCGAGCCGGGATGCGCGCTTGTAGAAAGCGGCAGTTTGGTATTTGGCGATATCGCCCTGCGTTCGGCACGCAAAACGCCGCACGCGTTTTTCAACCGCTACTGGCGTGACCTGTCGGAACAGCCGCTTGCAACCGGCGTCACGGGCATTGACACCTACGCCGATCTTGCTCACGCGCAGCTGAAGAAACTGTGGGAGCAGGCCGGCGGCGCCGACGAGGCCGCATTTGCCGTGCCCTCTTACTGGGGCCGCGATCAACTCGCCCTGTTACTCGGCATAAGCCAGGAGCTGTCCATTCCGGTCACCGGCATCGCGGAGATACCCATCGCTGCGACCCGGCGTACCTATCCCGGGCACGAACTGGTTCATATAGAAGTGTGTGCGCACGCAACCACACTGAGCCGTATCCTCCAGGACGGTAGCCCGGTGATAGCAGAAACGGGGGTCATTGAAAGCCTGGGCATGGTGTCGCTGCAGCGTAGCTGTGCCGAGTATTTTTCACGCCGTTTCCTGGAATGCAGCCGTTTCGATCCACTCCACGATGCCGGAAGTGAGCAGCGGGTATATGACCAACTCGACGAATGGGTTGCTCAGCTTGCCAGGGCGCCGGAAGCCAAACTCAACTTCAGTTACGAGGGCAATGAATTTACGGCGCAGACCAGCGCGACGCAGCTTGCCGATCATCTGCGCGCGCATTGCCAGCCGTTTCTCCAGGCGTTGCGCTCCCGCCTGGTCGTGGGCAAAGCCAGCGTTCTGCAAATTGACGCACGCTTTGCGGGTTTCCCCGGGGTGACTGATATGTTGCAGGAGTTACCGGCCTGCGTCGTGTTTGCACTGGATGCCGGTACCGCGGCGCGCGGACTGGTCTCGCGCAAGGCACAACTTGTGAGCCACGACAGCGGGTTCGCCGTCAGCACGACACTACCCTGGGATCAGCCACCCGCCGAGATTGCGGCGGGCGAAACACAGCTAACCACAACTGCGGGAATTCCAAGCCACCTCGTACTGGATGGAGCGGCTTACCGCCTGGGCGAAGAACCATTCCGTATCGGCGCGGAATCAACTCCGGGAGATTACGGGCTGACTATAAACATGCGGCACAGTGGGGTATCGCGCCGGCATTGCAGTATTGAAATCGATTCGGGCCGCATGATCCTGAGTGACTACAGCCGCTTTGGCACATTACTGAACGGGCACCGGGTCGATGGTTCCGTTGTTTTACAAACGGGTGACGTCATCAGCATCGGTGACCCGCCCTGTGAATTGAGACTGATATCTGAAACAGGTCCTGATGGCACGTAGACCCTTTTCTGTTTTCAACCTGTCGTTCCTCGACATCATGTCGTGCGGATTCGGCGCCGTCGTGCTGTTTTTTATGATCATAAGCGCGCAGGTTTCGGTGCGTGCCGATGCAGAAAATATTGATTTGCTCGGCGAGACCAATCGGCTTGAAGAGGAAGCACTGGACGGCCGCAAAAAACTGGTGCGTCTGCAGACCCAGGTTGAAACACGCAAGACGCGCATGAGCGATCTGCAGGAAGAAGCGCGGCGGCTGCAGGCCATGATTAACGAGCTGAAAGATGAGTTAGCCGAGCTGGACGACAGCAGCCTTGCTTCGCGCCAGAGCGTCGAGGAACTGCAGTCGGATATAGAGCGGCTGGAGGAAGCGAAAAAACGTTTGCTGGCAGCGGGTGAGGACGCCACAAAATCCGGCTCGAGGGCACGTACCTACGTAGGCCAGGGCAATCGCCAGTACCTGACAGGCATGAAAATGGATGGCAGGCGGATACTGATACTGGTGGACGCGTCAGCCAGTATGTTGGGCCGTACCTATATCAACGCGATTCTGTATCGAAACATGCCCGACAGCCTGAAACTGCGTACCCCGAAGTGGCGCAGTGCCGTGGATGCGGTCGACTGGCTCAGCGCGCGTATCCCTAGGGATGCCGTGTTCCAGATGCTTGCTTTCAATACAACCGCCTGGTCCGTGGTCGAGGGGTCCGGCGGGGATTGGGTGGATGTAGGTGATGGCAGTGAGTTGACAGCGGCGGTGAACCGCCTGCGTACGACTATTCCCAGGTCGGGTACCAGTTTGTACAACGCGTTCGTTGCTATTAACCGCCTGGACCCGAAACCGGACAATATTTATCTGCTCACCGATGGACTGCCAACCCAGAGCAAGAGTCCGCCATCCGCCGAGCGCATGATCCGGCCCAGCAGTCGCGTGAAGTATTTCACCGAGGCGCTCGAACAGTTGCCCAAAAAAATCCCCGTCAATGTCCTGTTGTACCCGATGGACGGCGATCCCGAAGCGCCGGGTTACCTGTGGCGGCTGGCTATCGATACACGCGGCTCGTTTATGACGCCGTCAAGGGACTGGCCCTGAGCGCTGATATGGCAAAGAACCGCGACCAGGACACTTTCAATCTGTCGTTTCTCGATGTCATTTGCTGTGGCTTTGGCGCGGTCATCCTGTTGCTTGTCATTACCAAGATTTATGAACCGGTGACAATAGAAGAGAGCAGGGAAGAACTCGAAGCGCTGCTCCTGGCTTTGCAGCAGGAGCTCTTCGAGATCCGTGGTGATTCGGTAGCGCTTGATCGCAACCTGGACAGTCTCGAGACGGAGCTTGCAACCGAAGAGACATTGGTCACGAGCATGCGCCGGGAGCTGCAACGTTTGCAGGGCCAGTTCCAGCCGCTTGATGATGAAGAGAGCCTCGAACTTAAGGGAGAGCTGCTTGCCGCGCGCCAGTCGCTAACCAAAGAAATGCAGAAACTGCTGAAAAACTTTCGGCCGAAAGAGGATGACACCACGGTTGGCGGTATACCGGTAGATAGTGAGTACATTATTTTCGTAATAGACACTTCGGGAAGCATGTTCCAGGGACCCTGGCGGCTCGTGTTGCAGATGGTCAGCGAAACCCTGCAGGTTTATCCGGAGATCAAAGGTATCCAGGTGCTGAACGATGAAGGCAAGTACATGTTTTCTTCGTATGCTGGTCGCTGGATACCGGATTCTCCAACCAGCCGGCGCAGCATTGTGAAGCGTTTGTCTGGCTGGAACCCCTACAGTGATTCCAGCCCGGTCGAGGGCATCACCGAGGCAATCAACACCTTTTACGAGCCGGGGCGTAAAGTCAGTATTTTCGTATTTGGCGATGATTACCCGCGTGGCTCCGTCGAGGCCGTGGTGAGGTACGTAGACCGCGTCAACAAGGCAGACAGTTCCGGCAACCGCTTGATGCGCGTACATGCCGTAGGATTTCCGACCCAGTTTTCCAGGGGGACTTCGGTCAATGCGTTGCGATTCGCCAACCTGATGCGGGTGCTGTGTGAGCGTAACGGCGGGTCATTCGTTGCACTGACCCGTTTATAGCGGGAGTCCGGGAGAACAACGATGAGAACACAGTCTGATTTAACCCGGCGCAGCTGCGAACCCTGCGAAGGTGGTGTGCCCCCGCTCGAAGCCGATGCCGCGCAGCAACTGCTCGAGGCCCTGCACGCAGACTGGAGTATGAGCGATGACGGCAAATGGATTCGGCGGGTATATGACTTCAGCGGTTTCAGCCGCACAATAGGGTTTGTGAACGCGGCGGCATGGATAGCCAATACCGAGGGCCATCATCCTGACCTGGAGGTTTCCTATCGTCGCTGCGTTGTAAACTACACGACCCATGCGATAGACGGGCTGTCGGAGAATGATTTTATTTGTGCGGCAAAAATCGACCGCCTGGTGCCGGCCTGAAAAGTCCACACCGGTATGATTGGCCGCTTAAGAGAATAATAATAGAAACCAATAATCAGGGGTATCGGAATGAGTAAGAAACTGGGTGGCATCCTGTTGATCGTTGTTGTGCTTGTCAGTGTGATTTACTGGCAGGATCCGTGGCTCTGGCGCAACTATGTCCAGTTCCTGGGCAGCGGTGACCCCAAGGGCCAGGAACTCATGGATCCCGCGGAAGAGATCCGTGGCGATGGTTCGTTTGTTTTGCCGGTCGTGTCCGAATCCGGGCGCATGATTCCGGCCGCAACCTTCGAAGCGATGCACGAATATGCCGATGAGTTCGGGTCGCATGCCCTGATAACGGTCCACAAGGGCGTGATTCAGGATGAGTGGTACGCGGATCACTGGCAGCGGGACTTCATGACCCAGTCGCAGTCCATGCACAAGTCGCTGATGGGGATCTTTGTCGGTATCGCGATCGAAGAGGGCAAGATCGATTCGGTTGACGATCCGATCGGCAAGTACCTCGAAGAGTGGGTGGATGACCCCCGTGGTGAGATAACCATCAGGAACATGATGTACATGAGTTCCGGGCTCGGCCAGTACGACTTTACGATCAACCCTTTCGATGACGGCATGAAGTGGCTGAATTCCGGCCGCTCCCTCGAGGCGATCCTTCGTGTACCCATGGCCGACTGGGAGCAGGGCGAGAAATGGGACTACAACAACCTCAATTCCGAGTTACTCGGCGTTATCCTCGAGCGCCAGTATGGGATGCGCTATTCCGAGTTACTGCGGGAGAAACTCTGGCTGCCGATGGGCGGTGAGATCGCGAGCGTCGCTACCGATTCACCCGGCAACCGTGCGTTCACATCATGCTGTCTCGGCGCCCCGGCGATGGACTGGGTCCGCGTCGGCATGATGTTCCTGGGGCGCGGCGTGGTAAACGGAAACCGTATCGTTTCGGAGGAGTGGATCGACGAGATGATCACGCCGTCGCCGATGGCGGGTTTTTACGGTTACCAGATCTGGCTCGGTTACCTGGACCCGCCTTTTCCGCCGGACGACTCGGCCGGTTCCAGCGGTGCGATTGCACCCGAAGCATTTCTGGCACGAGACACTTACCTGACCTGGGGACGTGGCCAGCAACACGTGTTTATTGTGCCGTCCGAAGAACTGGTGATCGTGCGGCTAGGACCGGCGCTGGGTGCGCAGCCGATTAAGCCTGGCTACGACGTCACGTATTTCGTGAACACAGCCCTGCGTGCAATGAGAGGCGAGCCCTAACCTGCAGCCTGTTGAAAACGCCTCAGGCGAGTGCGATTCTCAACGCCGCAGTGTGCTGGCTGGGGCGTTCTTCAACTAGAACATTGAGGATTTGTCGGCTTCGTCGTCAGTCGCGGGACTTCTGCTCGGAATGAAATCGCCGGTGATCATCGAATCGTACGCAAGGCCGGGGCCTACCATCGGATAGACGCAGGCCTCCGGATCGATGATGACCTCGAGGAATGCAGGGCCCGGGAATTCCAGCCAGTCCTTAACCATGCCGGCAATATCACCCGGCTGCTCAAGACGCTGAGCAAACTCGAAGCCGTCGGACTGTGCAGATTTTACAAAGTCTTTGCGCCGCAGTGATTTGTCACTCGCCGACAAACGACCCTTGTAATAAAGTTTCTGCCACTGCTTGACCATCCCGTCGCCAAAATTGTTCAGGACGATGACCTTGATAGGCAGCTCGTAGGTAGTCACGGTCTCGAGTTCGCCTAAGTTCATGCGAATACTGGCGTCGCCGTCGACATCGATAACCAGCCGGTCGGGCTTCGCAAACTGCGCGCCGATCGCCGCCGGCAGGCCAAAACCCATGGTGCCCATGCTGCCCGAAGTGAGCCACAGTCGCGGGTCCCGAAAATCGAAGTACTGCGCAGCCCACATCTGGTGCTGGCCAACGCCTGTGCTGATAATCGCCTCGCCCCGGGTGTAGCTGTTGATCTCCTCGATGACCGCATTGGGCTGGATAAGTTTGCTCTTACGGTCGTAATTCAGCGCATACTCCTGTTTCAGGTTTGCTATCTGCGTATGCCAGTCCGCAAGATCCAGCCGGATGTTCTCATGCTTGCCATACTCCAGTATCTTGCCAAAATCCTGGTCGAGGATACCGACATGAGACCAGTCGACCGACTTCACTTTCCCTATCTCTGACGGATCGACATCAAACTGGGCGATCGCCTTGGCCCGTGGCGCAAATTTTTCAGGCACGGCGGCAACCCGGTCGTCAAAACGTGCGCCGACCGCGATTACCATGTCGCAGTCTTCAACCGCGTAATTTGCAAATGCAGTACCGTGCATTCCGAGCATCTGCAGCGACAAATCCTCGGTTGTGTCATAGGCGCCGATGCCCATCAGGGTCGTCGCGACCGGAATCCGAAAGTGGTCCGAAAACTCCCTGAGGATCTGGGCAGATTCACTGTTTATGACGCCCCCGCCCGCATATATAAGAGGCCGCCGGGACTCTTTAAGCAGCGCATAGAAATTTGCGCAGGCAGCATCGTCCAGCACGTTCTGATCAACGGCATCCATTCGGTGCCGGTAACCGGGTATCGGCAACAGGCCGGAGCCCTGAAAGGTTTCTTCCGCGTTCTGTACGTCCTTGGGAACATCGATAACCACCGGTCCCGGCCGCCCGGTTCGGGCGATCTCGAACGCGGTCCTGACCGTGGCTTCCAGCTTGGACGCGTCGGTAACCAGGAACAGGTGCTTGGACAACGGGCCGAGAGACGTGGACACAGGTGCTTCCTGGAAAGCGTCCGTGCCTATTGCGGTGGTCGGCACCTGGCCGCAGATCACGACGATCGGAACCGAGTCGGCCAGGCAGTCCCGTACCGGCGTCGCCGTGTTGGTAGCGCCGGGTCCGGAGGTGACCATGACCACGCCGACTTTACCGCTGGCGCGCGCATACCCGGCGGCCATGAAGCCTGCGCCCTGTTCGTTCGCCGGAACGATCAGCGGCATCGGCTGGTTGCCTGCGCTGTCGCAGTGTTCGTCATTGAAGCGGAAGACTGCGTCATAGGTCGGCAGGATCGCGCCGCCGCTATACCCGAAAATCGTATCGACACCTTCATCGGCCAGAACCTGCACGATCATATCGGCACACGACATTACGGTGCCGGCCAGGGGATGTTTGGCAGAGTCGCTCACGGTTTCAGGGCTCGGGTTCATGTTCTGGTCTTGCAAAAGCTACGATGGGGAAAATCAGGCGTGGATACCGCCCTGTGCTTCACTAAACGGCTGCCACGCTTTCAGTTTCCACAGGCTCAACGAGTGTCGAACAATTGTAACTGCATTGCAATAGCGGGAATTCTGGGCGACCATTGCGAGTTCGTTATCAGCTCTGTTTCCCCGGTCGGTTGGCACGATGCGCCATATAATTTCCATTCTGATGCAAAACGAGGCAGGCGCGCTTACGCGAGTGACGTCACTGTTCTCTACCCGTGGATACAACATTGAGTCGTTGAGTGTTGCGCCCACCGACGACCCGCAGGTATCTCGTCTGACGATGATTACCAAGGGGTCGGATGCAGTTATAGATCAGATCAACAAGCAACTCTTCAAGTTGGTTGATGTTGTCAATATTGCTGACATGACCCGCGGTGAACATATAGAGCGCGAGTTGCTGTTAATGAAAGTCCGCCTGCACGATGGCGCGAACATTTCGGATATCATATCGGCCGCCGGCGCTCGGGTGCTGGATGATTCGACCGCCAATTTCACCCTTGAGCTAACCGGCACCGGTATCCAGATCGACAACTTTATGAACACACTCGGCACCCGTTCGGAAATACTGACGGTGGTGCGTAGTGGTGCGATGGCAATCGCGCGCGGTACGACCGTGCTCAGTTCCGGCATCTGAAAACGCTGCGGATTCGCAGACATGAATACGGACTTCAACCAGCAGGTCGACCCTTTGAAGGATGCTTCAAGGGTGGTCGTGAAAATCGGCTCCTCGTTGTTAATCGATAAGGATGATGGACGGCTGAATCGCGACTGGCTCGAATCACTGGCAGGTGAACTGGCCGGGATGATCCGGCGCGGCCAGCAGGTGATGCTCGTGTCTTCGGGGGCGATCGCACTTGGACGTACATACCTTGGTATGGAAACCGGTAACCTGCGCCTGGAGGAATACCAGGCTGCGGCCGCATCCGGCCAGGTAATACTCGTGCAGGCTTACCAGGAACTGATGGGCAGGCACGATATCAAAGTTGCCCAGATACTTCTGACGCCGGATGACACCGAAAACCGGCGTCGTTACCTGAATGCTCGCAGCACGCTTGACACCCTGCTGGAGCGGGGCGTGCTGCCGGTTATCAATGAAAACGACACGGTCGCAACCCAGGAGATACGTTACGGGGACAACGACAGGCTGGCAGCAAGGGTCGCGGAAATGGCCAGTGCCGAGTGCCTGGTATTGTTGTCGGACGTTGACGGTTTTTATGATGCGGATCCGACAACAGAAAGCGATGCCAGGCTGATACCGGAAATACACGAGATAACCTCCGAACTGGCAGAACTGGCAGGCGAAAGCCGCACCGCGTACGGCTCGGGCGGCATGGCGACCAAGCTGGCGGCGGCACGAATCTGCATGCGGGCCGGCACGTCAACGCTGATAGCCAATGGTCATACGACGGGGCCGCTCACCGCGGTTGCCGACGGCGGGGCATGTACCTGGTTTCTGCCTTCGCGCACACCGCTGGCTGCACGCAAGCAATGGATAGCAGGTACGCTGACGCCGGGCGGTTCGCTGGCGATCGACGCGGGCGCAGAACAGGCGCTGCGTAAGGGCGGTAGCCTGTTGCCGGTCGGGGTACGCTCGGTCGATGGTGATTTTCAGCGGGGCGACGCCGTGTTGATCGTGTCCCCGGAGGGGCAAAAAATTGCGCACGGCCTGGTTGCCTACGACAGTGAGGAAGCGCGCCTCATAATGGGGGCACGCAGCCAGGAGATAGAAAGCCGTATCGGTTACCAGGGCGGCGACGAAATCGTCCATCGCGATAACCTGGTGCTGTTGGACAAGTAGGCTCTGTAACAAAGGTCATGGAATGGCAAGCGCAGTGGTAAAGAACAGTGAAATTACTGAGGTGATGGATGGTATCGGCCGGCGCGCTCGTGCGGCCGCGACAGCGCTTGCGCGCTCGACTGAGACCGAGCGCTACGATGCACTCGGTGCGGCCGCCGCCGTGCTTTTTGCCCGGCGTGACGAAATTCTCGATGCCAACGCGAGCGACATGCGCTCGGCCGAAAAGAAAGGACTTGCCGCGTCAATGCTGGATCGGTTGTTGCTCGATGAATCGCGGGTGAAGGCGATGTCCGAGGGTGTAAGGCAGGTCGCTGAACTCGACGATCCCGTCGGCGAAGTTTCAGATGAGTGGCTGCGCCCCAACGGCCTGGTTATCCAACGTGTACGCGTGCCACTGGGCGTGATCGGCATTATTTATGAGAGTCGCCCTAATGTGACTGCGGATGCGGGTGCGCTGTGTCTGAAATCCGGCAACGCCGTCATTTTAAGGGGCGGGTCCGAAAGTTTTAATTCCAGCACCGCCATCCACTCGTGCATGGTGCAGGGCCTGGCGCAGGCCGGGCTGCCTGAAGACGCTATCCAGATGATCCCTACGACTGACCGGGATGCCGTCGGCTACCTGTTGTCGGGCATGCAGTCCACGGTGGACGTGATCATTCCCAGGGGCGGCCGCAACCTGATTGCCCGGGTGCAAGCCGATGCTCGCGTGCCTGTTATCGGGCACCTCGAGGGTATTTGTCATGTTTACGTGCACGAGTCCGCCGATGTCAGCAAAGCCAGGGACATCGTACTGAACGCCAAGATGCGCCGCACGGGAATCTGCGGAGCCGCCGAGACATTGTTGATCGATGAGGCCTGCATGGCTACGCACTGGAAAACAATTGCAGATGCTTTAATCGAAGCGGGATGCGAAATTCGCGGCGATGAAACTGTCTGCGCGGCGGACAATCGTGTGCAGAAAGCGGACGAGCAGGACTGGAGCACCGAGTACCTGGATGCAATTATTTCCGTACGTGCAGTTGCAGGCGTCGATGAAGCAATCAGTCATATCTCAACTTACGGTTCTGGCCACACCGAGGCAATAATTGCCGAAGATCAGGACACCGTGGAACAGTTTTTTCATGATCTTGACAGCGCGATTCTGCTGCACAATGCATCGACGCAATTCGCGGACGGAGGTGAGTTCGGTATGGGCGCCGAGATAGGTATCGCGACGGGTAAGATTCACGCACGCGGACCGGTAGGCGCAGAACAGTTGACCAGCTACAAGTATGTGGTGCGGGGCACCGGCCAGACGCGGCCGTAGCGACTTCAGCCGCGATAGGTGAATCCCCGGAGTGCCGCCAAAAAAAATCTGCTGTAGGAGCGCCTTTAGGCGCGAACATGCTGCACCGACTCGCATTGTGAATTACGGGTTTAGTTGATTCGGGCACAGACCGGATATTTCTTCCACGAAAGGCGCTAGCGGAAAGTACGGCGGGTTCGCGCCTAAAGGCGCTCCTACAGCGAACCACTGTCTTTCCGTTAATGAAAGATGTATAAAATAACCAAGGGCAATGCGGGGGAAGACGCATTCCTGATAAGACGCGGCCATGGGCTGCGTCTTTTTGCTTTCCCCCTCCTGGCAGCCCCTTTTGCTGCGCTGCCCCCAGGCCGGTGAAGGTGAAGATCTTCCTGGAATCGGCGCTGTCATAAGGGGTGCCTGCAGGCCGGCCAAACAGCTATTTCTGGCTAAGAATCATTCATTTAGATGATTTTATTGCAAGTGTAAAGATGCTAGGGTTCCGTTCATACGGTGGATTTGTTGTACAACCTCGGGGGGGGTTCAAGTGGATAGCTACCTGAAACAGCCATTGTTTTGGTGTTGGTGTTTTGTAGGCATCTGGATAGCCCACGTCGCGGTTACTTGGATGTCGGCGAGTTGGAATGGCTTAATTATTTCACTTGCTGGATTGCTCGCAGCATTACTTGTGGTGAGTGCAATACTGAGTCGCCGGCGCAAGAATCTCCATCCGCGCGACGATCGTGAAGCGACCGCACCCTAGGGTTACCAGACGCCGTTCTGGAATAGCCGCAGCCAATACCGGAAAGGTCTTAGG
>PBYE01000076.1 GCA_002729495.1 Chromatiales bacterium | reverse complement strand
GGACCCAGCAGAAGGGGCTTCTCGCCACAAGGCGGCGCAACACATTTGGGTCTTCTCTCATGTGTCGTTTGCTTCGCCCAACTTTGAGGGTTCCAGTTAGGAACAACACAAATTGCCAAACGTGCAGATGCGGTGTAACTATTGTGGCGCCAAAATCGTATGAAATTATTACGAATTTATTTGGTCAATAATCGCAACATGCCTTGGTGAAGGCTTGAGTCGTGGATGCTCCATACAGCGCCCGGAACTCAGTGCTTCTGCCCAAGCTAGACTACCCACTTCACTTTCTTGTGGCGATGGTTAAGCGAAGTTGCTCTCCGGCTGCTCCGCTCGCCTTGGCGCAGGAGGCAAGTAAGCACCGACATGGCTTGCGAAGCGCCCAGCACGCGGTCGGGCTAAGCTACGAATATGCAGGGGACATGACAGGATACTCAAGTCAGAAGCATAACATCCCAGCGGTGGTGGAGACCAATATTTTATCGTAGTTCCTACAAGTGCGGTGGAAGCAAACCTTGCAGACAGGCGAGTTGGGGCCAGAGGTTGCCAGGCGAATGCCACGGTCACGGTCGCGTTCGCGTTGATCACTCTGGTGGAGATCTGGTGCAGCACTGGGTCGTCTTTTGCCAAGGCGGTGGCCCAGATGGGCGGCGCAGCTCTACGCGTCTGCTGGCCTCCGCCACGCCCAGGGCGCAAGAAAGTCCGCCGAGGCCGCAAGGCCGCAGTGGGGAGACCATTGGACCAGGAAACTCCTCCGAGTGAAGCACCTAAACTGAAAGCCGGCTCGAAGCCTAAGGTGTGGTTCTTGAATCTGGACTGGGAAAGTCATCGCGCCGCATTATTGGCATTCCTCCGTGTTCTCAAGCCTGCTCCCCGCACAAGGAGTTTGCACATCCACACCTCGCCGCCTTGCCACATGTTCGCCATTCCACAGCGATTGAACATTGGAAGGGGCATCTTCAATTGGGACAATCACGCAACTGCTCTGGTCCGCTTGCGTTTCGCCAGGAGCATTCATCGCATCTTGCGGGGAAGGCGCAAGGCGTTGACATGCACATGCGTGAGCTCGCACGAGCAATCCCTGCGGAGTTCTGTTGATCTCGTGAAAGACTACGATCCCGACAGTGATTTCCCATGGGCGGTCGGTAAAAGAATGAGGCGCGTGCCAGTGAACGGCTGCATGGTCGGCAGAGTGTCCGATGCCGGATTGCCAGTCTACAAGGGATGGGACTTCGAGTGTGATTCGGTGACTTTCCTCAAAGGGCTCAAGTCATTCCATTGCGCTGGCGGTCACCAACATCATCCCACGATTTGGTCAAGGGAGGAGCGCGAGGATCCGCAATCGGCTCTCCCCCAATTGTCAACCCGATCGCTTGAGAACTACACTCCTTATCTTGGTTGCCTCTTGGCTGCGTCATCTTCTGCTCGGACAAGCCGTTAGCGCAACAGGAGCTTCATGTTTCAGATATGCACGGCTCTTTCTCTGACAGCGCGTGCTGCCTTTTGCAGCACTCGCGTGTTTTGTGTTCTTTGTGAGTCCAGCATTGGTCTTGGTCAAAAAGGAACTGACTCGCCGAGGCGCTCCTCGCCGACGAACAGTCGTGCAGCGTGGCGACTTGATCATCACCGAGCATTCCGAGGCTCGGTTTGCTTTGCCTGTCAGGGACAGTTTTTGCCGGGCATACCCTGTGATCACTGGAAACTGCATTGTCTTGTCGATACGAAAGAGTAGCTTGCCTATATGCGAGAATGCGTCTCTGTTGCCGCGGTGTCTTGTCATTGCGTTTTTTGGCACGCACACACACAAACGACACACATACCGCTTCCGTAGCAATTTGGGTTCAAGCTGTGGCTCAAGTTCCCATGCAAATTTCCAGAAACTGAGCTTCGGTCATGTCAGGAAAACCCTGGACTGGGTCAGAGTTAAAATGGAAAGGCCAAGCAATCTGCGTAGGAAAATGCGACGCATCGATCTACATGCGGGGAACTTCATCGACTGTCGCGCGTGCCATTGTAAGCGCATGTGTGCATTGGAACGTGGCAGCTTGCCTTTGCAGTGTTGAAGCTTCAAGCCGGTCCGACTCAAGCTTTTGCATCGCCTGCGCCGCGATGACGGTGCACTTGCGTCGCTACATGGAGACGCATTGGCAGTACTACGCCGTGAGGATCTGCGGCGGCAGCCACGATGGTCGCTGGTTACAGCCCATGCTGCGCGAGAACACCCCGCAGTGGTCGGACGACAATGGGAAGACCCTGGTCCACTTGTACTATGGGAACTTGCCTGCCTCAGCTTGGGACTTAAACAGGGCTTGGTGGCTACTTGAAGTGAAGAGTCCGTCTGTATCTGGAGAGCCCTGGTGGAAAGTAATTGCCAGGCACGATTCGTTCCTCGACGGCCCTGGCGAGCGGCTGCAGTGGGATTACGTTGAGGGTGCGGATTGCAAAATCTCCACCGACAGAGTCCACGAAAACGAGTATGCCAAAATCAAGGAGGCTCAGGACCTGGAGCTCCTCGACACAAAGGTGAAGACTGCGGTGGTCTGTGAAGCGGCCGGCACGTTGGAGCAGGCCAAGGCTGCATCAGCGACGTCGCTGAAGGAGATGGAGGCGTCCTTCCACCAGGAGCTCGCGCGTGTGCACGTGGATCTCGGGAGGGTGTCTTCATCGAATGTCATCTTGGCCAAGAAGCACGAAGTGGTTAAAGACGATGTCCGGATGTTCCGGGCGGCGCAGACCGAGCTCCAACAGGAGATGCAGCGGCAGTCGGGCGACATCAAGGCACTCCGGGAGACGCAGACCGTCATGCAGCACGAAATCGACATGCTTCGTCGCAAGAGGTCCCGTTCACGACGGCGAGAGCGTTGCCGTTGTCCAGCACCGACCCGCATGCGCCGCAGTGACATGCTCAGTCCTGGCGACGCCGTCTACATCCGCGATCGCCGGGGGGGCTTCATCAAGCGCTTCTTTGGCTCGAGGGACGGTTGCCTCTACAACCTGACGGTCGATGAGCGTGGAAAAATGAAGCATCGGGGCACCGTACACGCACAGCACATACACCTGAAGGATCTCTGCCCCAGTTGTCGCCGTGATTGAGAGATTCGGCTTCTTGCTTGCCCCCCCAGCCATGTTTCACCTGATTCGTTTCATCCGCGTCTTTGGCGCTCAAAAAAACGACCACGCTTTCCTAGAGCATGACCATGTGGTGCATATACGCATGTGTGTTCCTGTCTGACGAGTCTGGTATGCCAAGCGTCCATGTTTAGATGCGTGTCGTGTAGCTCATTGGCTCGAGAGGCAGGTGTGTCCCCACTCGCAGCCAGTGCTCCATGTCGATGCCGCCACCGTCTCCTTGTGACGAGCTGGATGCAGGTGCTGAGGCGCGGGGTGAGCGCTTCGAATCGCCACCGCCGAGAGCTCGAACAAGTTCACGGCCACCACCAGCGCCAATGGCTCGTCGAGGTTATGGTGAAGTTCTCGGCGAGGTGCGAATTCGCAACATGGCCGGCGACGTTGTGGCGACCATTAATGCAAACGATGAGTTCTCGACCTCGAGGTTACTCCGCACGGCCCTCGCGGCAGGCCCTGCTGCAGCAGAAGGAGAGCAAAGCGGCGCGGTGTCGTTTCGTAAGGTGGTGGTGGACGGCAGCAACCGACCGCTGTCAATAAACGATCATGTGTGGACTGATGAGGTTTGTGTGGTCGCGATGCAAGTGAGGGGAGCCTAGCGACGAGCGATGCAGGCAAACAATAAGAAAATGAGTTGTGTCGCAACATTCGAAATTGCATGTTAATTGTTCATGTTGTTTTTGTTGTGCCTGTGTGTCGTCGTGTGGTAATTCGCATTGCGACTTGTGAGTTTTGTCGGAAGCCTTTGGCTCGAGCTCGACTGGTTTGAAATTCCGTTCGTCGGCCCTCATTGCCTCCCGCACCCGGCCAAACATGTCGGATCGTCGCCGTGACGTTCGCCGCGCGCCATCCCGAAGTCGCGGGCGGTTCTCCACCAGCGCCCACGTCTCGAACCTCAACAAAGACAATCGCGAGCTCACAAACGAGAACCGACAGCTTCGCGGCGACAAGAAAGAGCTGGAATCCTCGAATCGCCGTCTTCAAGGCTCCAACCGCCGCATGGTTCGTGAATTGGACGAGCTGTCAGCTGAGCTCCTCGCCTCCAAGCAGGCCCAGCAGACTGCCGACGACAAGATCGACGATCTGGCGGCTACTGAGAGGAAGTTGACCCGGCAGAATGCACTGCTGCAAGAAGAGGTGGAGCGAGAGAAGCAAACGAACTCGGAACTTCGCCGTTCCAAGAAAAGCGCTCTCGAAGCTGTCGTGAACACGGTTTCTTGCCACATGGATCCAGAGGAGCGCTCAGGCGAGGGAGGCAGCGCACGTTCTGATTGGAAGCGCGGCGCGAGCGTTGAGAGGTCCAAATCCGAAGCCAAGCGGAACCGACGCTCACCCGGTGAAGCTGCTGACGAAGACTCTTCCTCAACCTCGGGCGCAGAGGATGCAGCTCGCTGCGGTGCGCTCCGCAAGGGTTCGCCGGACACCGGCGCTCCTGCCAGCAATGGGGGCAACGAGCCGGGTGGCCCGCCAGTTCCAACACAGCCGCTGCTTGGCGTCGAGCTTCCCGCGCCGGCGCGTGAGACGCCGCCGGGTGTCCCGACCGAGGAGGGCCACTCGGCCGGCGGGCCGCTTGTTCCTTCCCCGCTCTCGCCAACCATTCGAAGCGCTGCTCCTGGTGCGCTCTGAGCGCCGGCGCTCAATGTTGCATCGACAGCCTTAGTTTCACAAATGATTCCAAAATGTGTGTGGCGCTATTGGCAGTGTTTTTGATGTGACATGTCGGTGTTTTGCACATGACGTGAATATGTGTGAATGTCCATGTTGGGTTGGTTGATTGCTCCTGTTGCGGTCCGACTGCCGCAGCGTTATCTCGAGTTCGCATCCTCCCGCTACGCACAACAGACCATGGCTTTGCAGCAGCTTGCCGCTCTCCTGCTCTTGGGCCTGGACGACGGCCCTTTGGTGCTTGCGGACGTCAAGGCGGCATACCTCAAGGCAGCCCGCAGTGCACACCCGGACAAAGGCGGCTGCGCAGAGCGCTTCAGACAAATTACGGAGGCGTACGAGCTGCTGCGCCAACGGGCCGCAAATGAAGGGCCCAAGAAGGACGACGGCGGGGCAGACAACGATGAGATGGTCTTCGTGCTGCCAACTGAAGAGATGAGGAAAGACCCGTACTTCGGGGCCCGGGTCATGATGGTGATTGGCGGTGTTCGCTTCTTCGGCGTGGTGGAGCAGGTTCACCGATCGCCGTCTGGTGACAAGTTGTACTTCATTCGCTATGCTGACGGTGAGGTGGAGCACCTCGAAGTTGGCCAGCTCAGAGAGGCGATGGATGCTGCTAAGCGCGCCGGAAAACGCCGAAAGACTGCGCACCTGTCCTCGCTATGAGGGCGCTGTGCTGTTGGGTTGACGGTTGGTTTGTTGCTTGCTTCGTGTCGTTGGAAAACATGTGCGTGCATTAGTTGCATCGGGTTTTCCCACACGGCTCCGCGGATTGGCGATTTCACGTCCAGAAGTCGCCATATCCAGTGCTCGAGCCCTCTCCCGAGTCCACACGCCATGGCCTCGAAACGTCTCCGTGCTGAGGGCGACAAAGACGAGCCCATTAAGTTAAACGTGGGTGGTCGTCGTTTCGAGCTCAGCTTGCAGACTGCGAATGCGTTCGGGTACCTGCGGGCTCGTCTGAATGCAGGCTTCTCGCGGGAGACCGATGACAAGGGCTACATGTTTATCGACCGTGACCCGTCGATTTTTGAAACGGTGCTCCAGTGTGTCCGTGACAATGGCCGCCAGGTGCTTCATGAAACCCTGGGTCTCAGAAACGTTGCTTTGATCGTCCCGACGGATTCGGCGGCCATGGCAATTATTCGCGGCCACCGCAAAAAGAAATCAATGCGAGGAAGCAAGATTTGTTGGCCGAGTGTGCTTTCTGGTGTGCTGGCCCTTGGCTTTCCGAGTGCATCAACGGCGAGATTGGCGGCTTCTTCCTGCTTCGCAGAGAGGACCGGGAGGTACGCTTCCTAGAAAGGACAAAAGACGTGGAGTTCCTGGACCCTTTCCAAATGCAATTCCCCTCGAGGCCTGCTACCGAATTGGGACCTGCACTGCTGTTGCGTGACGACAACCGTGCTCGTTTCGATTGCGACAGCGTGGCGGTGTTGAAGGAACGATTGGATGCTTTGACGAAAGGTTTGGTCACCAAACTTGCTGGCGTGGATGGGCTGTTGCTTGCTGGCGGCTGTGTCGTGCATGCGCTTTCTGGCGGCCGCAGCCCTTGCTCGGATGTTGACATATTCCTCAAGTGCGATCCGTCGGAGGGGATGTCCAAGGTGCGAGCCGTGTACGATGCGTGCCGAGCAGTGGGGCTGACGCTCTCGCGGAATGGCTCCCTCAAGAACATGCTGGTGACGAGGACGTGCTGTAGTGTCACTTTCTTCATCTCTGAAAAGGCCTGTCCTCCGATTCAGGTGCCATTCGCGGCTCGCTTGGCTCCAGTAGGTCTTTTAGTTTAACCGTTGTGCGCAGCTCGCGTGGCAGGTGGTACTTCGCACCGTCGAGAGCGTGGAGCATCTCCTCTTAGAATTTGATGTTGACTGTTGCGCTGTCGCGTTCGACCCCCGCACACGTCGAGTCTACATGACACCCAGGGCCCGGCGGGCTTACGAGTACGGGGCGAACATCTTGGACAGCAGGTTCAACAGCTCTTCTTACGCTACTCGCTTGCACAAATACGCCCGTCGCGGTTTCGCAGTTGTGGTGCCTGGGTTCGACCGCACCCTCGTGTCTCCGCAGCTGCTCGAAGGAAGTTATGTCTACATTGAGGACCACGAACTGCTCTTGCAGATCACCTCGGTGGGTCGACCTGAAGCTAAGGAATCGACCGTGCACTTCGCTGACCGAAGTGCTCGGATTCGGTATGAGAGGTGTGATGAAGCTAAAGTCGTGGACGGTCTTGCTCAGCTCGTGGTGGCGGATCGTGGTGAGATGCGCTCGGCACGACTGCCCAAACTTGAGAGCTGCGAGAAGTGCAATGTGGTCACGGCAGACATGACCGCGCAGAGTGGTTCGCCCGTTTTGCTCCACAGTGGCGTGCCGAAAACATACCATCTCATTTGGGCGGTCGCGCTCCCTGAAGATGGTTGGCCGGAACTGGATTGCGATTCGGACGAGGATGGTTGTGAAGACCTGGCCGGCTACACTTGCACGCCGCTGGCAAGGGCCTACGATTTACTTTCGCACTTGCTCGACCAACAGCTGCTGGAAAATCCAGACGGGCATCTCAAATCGGGCGTGGCCTCGAGGTTCTCGGCGCGCGTCGCTCAGCAAAACGGCGAGGTGTGTGCAGCCACGTGCCGCCGACATTATGATCGAGCATTGGCTTGTAAACGCCGCGTGCAATTCGTTTGGGATCTCGTGAGTTGCCACGCGAATTTTGAGTCCCTGGCCGGGATCCTCGACGCGAGCAAGATACCGACTCTGGCGGCGTCTGGTGAGTGGCAGAAGACGTGCGGTGTTCCAAAATTGTTGACGGAGTCGATCACGGCGGCGCCACCACGGCAGCCTATTGAGATTGACTGGCTCCGCGGCGTGTATTGACGCAACCGTGCGACACGCGACTGACACCGGGGGCGAACTCCAAGTAAAATGTTGAGTAACTGCGTGCGCCTGTGCAGAGTGGTGCTCGTGTGCTCGGGGCGTTTGCTTTGTGCACCCTTCGCGCGGCATATTTGGCTCGAGATCCCACAGCGTTTGCAGCGCCTCGTTGAATCGAGATGCCACCACCCTCGGTTCCTCGCCGCTCGCCAGCTCGCGACCCCATCTTGCCAGAGTTCGACCCGCTACCACCACTCTTGGAGGTGCGGGCGTGGAACCTCACGAGCGTCTTGGATTTCTACGTGCGGCACGAGGAGCTTAAGTCAGACCTGGCCCGGAAGACGAGGCGCGGCGTCGATTCCACGCGATTCCGCACGCACTGTGCATTGATTCCCGAAGACTTCCGCGCGCTGTATGGGATCACTCCTCCCGAGGAAAGCGAGGACGGGTCCTCCCGGCATGCTGCGAATGGTCGGCGTCAAGCGCGGATCTGTGTGAGGATTGATGAGGCGTTGGCCGCAGCAATGGCGTGTCGAGAGACCCAGCCCCACACATGATGAAAAGAGCGCCTGTATGTGAGTGTGTGCTATGTTGCAGTAGGTTGGTTGTCTGGCAGTCGCTATGTGGAATTTCTGCTCGAGACCCCAGCTGCGCGGTTCGTCGAAATGATTTGCCCAGTGCAAGTGGGCGAGCTCGCGCAATGTCATTGGTGCGAGAAGTTCATCGTCAAATCAGACGCGGACATGTTGTGCGTCGACTGCGGGATGATTTTTTCGGACCGGCTCCTGCCGGTGAACTTTTGGCACGAGCCTGATGTGGAAACTGTGGTGGTCAACAACGATTACGAGGATTCTGAATACAATGCTGTCGGAGCGGTCGTTTCGGATGGCGACAGCACTCGTGACAGCGATTCAGTCAAGGAAGCTGGCACCGGTGGCACGGACGATTGGGAGACGGAGCGCGCCAGGACAATTTGCATCATGTACGAGAAGATTGCAGACGTGTGGCACTTGGACCGGAGAGCGCTACCTCTGGAGGACGACACATGGGCTTGCCTTATCCACGCTCGAGCTCTGTCGCGGTGCTGGGTAGATTGGGACGGCGATTTGGTTAAGTTCGGCTTCCCGGAGATCCGCTTTCTCTCTCGATACTTCGCTTGGGACGCCCCACTGGGTACGTTTCCTGTGGCGACCGGATGATCAATCCGTCTTCCCCTCCACCGCTGACATCATCATCAGCCCAGCTTTACGAACGCTAATGTTCTGTAATTTGGGATCGGAGCGACCATCTTCGTGCCAACTGAAAGGCTAGTGTCCAGGTTTCGTTGTGATCAACTTGGCGCGGCGTATGTGCTTCCATGTGAACATGAATCGCCACGTCGAAAGGTGCCGACTGCGATCCGCAATCCATTACTTGCGCAACTACCAGGACGATACGATCGGCTTCATTTTGTCGGCCGAAGTGAGCGAGAAGCAGGGGGTTGCGATAATCCAATGCGCCAACGGGCCGTGGGCTTTGAGTGACAAGATGCGTTTCCACACCGCCAGGGCGATTCTGGACCGATTGCTGAGGCTCGTCATCACCAAATACGAACACGTCACCTTCTGGCGCGGCAAGCGTGAGTAAGTAACTGAATTGCGTCGGCGCGGCAAGCGTTACCATGAAAATGAACCCGGGTGTCCTCGTGCACGTGTGCGATGTCCATGTCGTGCTTCTGGTTCGCTGTTGTTTCTCGGATGCTTTTTTGTCGCAGCCCCCAAGCCAAGCTTCGACAAGTCCCCCCCCGTATTGCGCGAGCTCCATCTAAGCCATGCCTTTTGCTTTGAAGAACCCATATGCAAACGCCAAAGTCGGCGAGAAACGTGGCAAGGAGATCGAGGATGGATCCACACCGAAGAAAGCGAAGAAAGCTCCTGCTGCGAGTTCTTTGGTCCCGCCTATGGCTTTTCTGTTTTTGCGTGTTCCGTTCTGAAGCTCTGGCGTGTCGCTCAGGTCATGATGGAGTCCGCGCCGAAGCCGAATCGGCCACAGAAACGCCCCGCCACTGCTGCGCTCAACGTGTGCATTTACAAGGTCACGGACAGGGCGGGCGACGTCTGGTCGAACTTCGAGGAATCTCCCTCGGCATCGCTTTGGCAGATCCAGCTTGACCACAATGCGCAGCAGAGTGTCTTGTTCCAAATGGGCAACGCCTTCGCCGATTTCCTACGAGAGGAGTCTGGCAACAAACAGGGCTACCCAAACAGCATGGACGAACTCCTCAATCAGGGAGGGGTTAAATACGTCTTATCGGACAGGAACGACCCGGAAGGAGCTGGCTTCATACAATGGCGTGCGGGCTTCTACGTGGCAGGGGTCGACGGAGCAGTGACAAATTTCCTGATGCTTCTCGACGACTTCTTCGTCTGGAAGATGAAGGCCGTGCAGAAAGAAGGAATCGAGGTGCGGCTCGTGCCCCGTTTTCTCCGTCTTAGTTGTGCGTGTGCGTTGCGTT
>PBYE01000075.1 GCA_002729495.1 Chromatiales bacterium | reverse complement strand
CGGTTCATTCCAAATGACATAGGCAGTAAAGCTGGTAATGGCCACAATGATCAGGTCCGGGTTCCAGGCCAGCGCCTTGTGCTTGAGCGTGCCGACAAGTTCTCGTAAACCATACATCTCGACACCAAAATTTATAAACTCGAAGTTCTTGTCGGGATAGGCCTTATTCAACCGGTCTTCCATTACGGAATGATATATGTGGGCCTGATCGACCCCGGTTGCCATCGTCCATGAGCTCCCTAGCACAACTACCCGAAAAGTCCCTTCCGGTTTCTCGAGCGGATATTCCTTGTCCGGCAGTCCGTACGAGTTGGTCTGAATTCGCTCACCCTGGAACCAGGTATCCAGGTTGGGCTTTAATTCGTAGTAAATCTCCGGGTGCTCCGATAACTGGACGAGTCCGCTTCTCGGAAGAATATTCATACTGTTAAACCTGTATGGGTTGATCGCCGTAGCGAATCCGGCCGAATAGACTCGAAAAGAGAATTCGATCACTAACAGCAGCAGTATGACGAACGCCAGAGGTATACCTAGCTTTCTTGGCATGCACAAATACTCATTTTTTTGCGTCCACCGAAGCGGGTGTATCCGGCAGACCGACTAAATGGAGGGGGAGTTTACGAAAGTCGCAACGTCCCCACAAGTTGCAAAATATATGGGCTTTGCAAAGACTGCAGCACGTCGGGACATGGCCTCGCGCAATGCGGCGAACGGGTTAAGTAAAGACTTTAGCGATGGGCCTCAGTCTGAGCCGCTCGTCATCGTCATGGAAAGCGCTATCTGTCGGGCCGTAGGGGCCGGCACTTCGCCCATTGCAGTGACCAGCATCCCCTCCTTCATAACCGAATAGGCATTTGCCGCACCGATCATCGACAAGCCCTCCACCTGCTCAGATGCGGCTACTCCAACATCAATAAATACAGAAACGGACGCCAGGCCATCGGAATAAACAAGGTGCATACGGGGTACCCGTACCCCTTCCACATACTCCTGCATCGCCACGGTCTGCATAAACCCCGGCGGCAATTCTCTCGCTTGCCACAGAATCTCAACTTTTGCCTCAGTCCGTTCCGGCACGCTGCCATGCCGGGTCAGGGTATAGCCCGTGGTATCCCGGGACGAGCGAACCATATCTTCGCTGACGATGGCCGGCATGGATATGGCAGAAAAGCGAATTTCCTCGATGGGCATAATTTTGTCTTCGCCAATCATCTGTGATTTCAGGGGCATCGCGGTTTCGTAATCAAGCCACAGTCTGTAGCCATAACGAAACCGATCACGCGGCTGTATCGAAACTACTGCAACCGGTCGGTCTAACAGGCGCTCTGATTCCAGCAGTTTGAGCTGGTAGTGACTCGCAAGTGAGGCTGAATACTCCGGGAGATTCGCCCTGAGGGGATTCTGTTTACGATGTTCTGCTATACGTTTGTCGATGACGACCGACCGCTGCGCAGGAAAAATGCATATAAGTTCTTTGCTGCTCCGGATGATCTCGGAACCAACACCGTCCATTTCAATAACCCGTTCCGTAACATCCCGGTCCGAGACGCGATGATAAACACGAAATATATCCGCTTTGCCCGGACGCATATAAACGAGCGTACCCTCATAATTAAGGTACTCAACAGCCTCATCCATGCGGTCCAGCCAGCTCTCGGGCGCTTCCGGCTCATCCGCGTACACTGCACCCTGCATCAACACGCTTAGAAGCGCAGGCGCGGTCAAAAACCGCATGATTGTTCGTATGCCGCTATTCCTCATAACTTGCTTGCTGCACGAATATCCGCGAATCAACGATAGCCCCCTGGAACGACCTGGAGAACTCACCATGCGATACAAGGTAACTGGTCATGCGATCCGGGTGCAGTGCCGCTCGCCGGACACCTGCGGATACTGACACAGCGCGGGATGGCTGTTCACTTGCGTTACCGGCAGGTTCGAAAACTTCGGCAGGAGAAGTCCGGGCCAGTTCTGCAGATTTTGGCCTATCGAAGGATAGCTGTTCATCCCTATAAAAATTACCGGTATACAAACCTGCAACAACCAAGGCAGCAATACCTGCAACCAGCAGCCCACGTTTTTGAAGGAATACGGAATTGCCCGACGGTGTCGAATCCTGGCTATCCGAATTATCATCCTGCATGGCGATCATCAGGCGCTGCCGGAGGTCATCACCGGTCACCTGCACCGGATCGCGACGCAGAACGCTTCCGATCGTTGCATAACGGGCGAGTGTGGCACGGTACTCCGGATCTCTCTCGAGACGACGCACGAGCAACTGCAACTCTTCCTCCGGCAATTCGCCGTCCAGAAAAGCAGACAATTGTTCTTCAATATTCCGGGTTACATCTTTTTCCATCGGCTCACCTCAACCCTCATCCATTATGGGCCGTATGCTCTTGTCCAGCGCTTCGCGCGCCCTGAATATACGCGATCTCACGGTGCCGAGCGGACATTCCATTACCTGGGCAATTTGCTCGTAGCTCAGGCCGTCAATTTCACGCAGCACTATCGCGGTACGCAGCTCATCCGGCAACTCCGCGATGGTGCGCTCGACCGTCTCACGCAGCTCTTCGCCCATAGCCTTGCCTTCGGGCGAATCGGAATCCTGCAGACTTGAATGCCACTCAAATTCTTCCGGCTCGGAAATTTCCGCGGCATGGTCGAGGGGCCTTCGCCGGGCCGCAACCAGGTGGTTTTTTGCCGTATTGATTGCGATGCGATACATCCAGGTATAAAACGCGGATTCGCCGCGAAATTTGGGTAGCGCGCGATAGGCTTTCAAAAACGCCTCCTGTGACACATCCATTGCCTCAGCCGGATCCTTTACATAACGCAAAATCAGCTTGATGATCCTGTGCTGATACTTAAGGACCAGGAGATCAAAGGCATGCTTGTCCCCCGCCTTAACGCGTTCAACTAGCAACTGATCGCTGGCGCGGTTACCTGTTTGGCTCATAACGCTCCGCCAGCCTCTTTATACTGCACCCGCATAGACCCCGGCGTGAGGCGAAAGTTCGCGCCCGGGGGTCGGGCCGAGAAACAGGTCACGGTCTTCTTTATTGCGTTGCATCATCCAGGGTAAATGCCAATCAAGGAAACAGGTACCGAACGCGCATACGACGCCAGTGCCTGCGGTCGTTTCTGCTGAGCAAAAACCAGGCGGTAATTGTCCGATTGTCAGCCGTACGCAAAGTGAGTCCGGCTACCCGGTCACCCCAGCAACTTCTGTGGCGCAACAATAGCACGGGCTGACGCTTGCGTTTTATCCCTGCAGTCCACTCCCCCGGTACGCCTGCATGGATGTGTATCGTTGCCATAAAGATGCGCCCCCGCCAGGACACGACGGGCAAACTATGCAGGCTTGCCCCGGTTAAGAAGCCGTTCGATGACATCGCGCAAAGCCTCATCATCAGCTTCCGCCCGACCCGTGAGCAAGGCCAGTATCTCGGGATCGGGCACAGTTAACAGTTTCTGAAAGGCGCCCTGCTCCGTCGCGTCAGCATCGCCGTAATGCCGGTCGAGATAATCAAGCAACAGCATGTCCAATTCGCGCATACCCCGCCGGCAGCGCCAGCGAAGTTTTGCGAGTTCGGGGTCAGTCACTTTTCCGGCTCAATCCGGCCGTTTGCCGGCGGCTGGTTTCACCTGACTGCCAGCGTTTTCTTGATTTCTGCGATTGCCTTGGCCGGGTTCAGGTCTTTAGGACAGGCATTGGTGCAGTTCATTATAGTGTGGCAGCGATAAAGCCGGAATGTACCTTCAAGGTTATCCAGCCGCTCAGCTTTTGCATCGTCCCGGGTATCAACGAGCCAGCGATAGGCCGCGAGCAAAGCTGCCGGACCGAGAAAGCGGTCGCTGTTCCACCAGTAGCTTGGACAACTGGTCGAGCAGCAGGCACACAATATACAAGCGGAGGGTGAGTTAATTTTTTCCTGATCATGCTTTGATTGCAGTCGCTCGTGATCCGTTGGTGCCGGGGTGCGAGTCTGCAGCCAGGGCTTGATGGACGCATATTGTGTATAAAAATGTGTAAGGTCAGGAACCAGATCTTTCACCACCGGCATGTGCGGCAGCGGATAGATTTTTACGTCACCCCTCAGGTCCGTGGTGGCCTGCGTACAGGCAAGTGTGTTTGTGCCGCCGATATTCATTGCACAGGAACCGCAAATGCCCTCGCGGCAAGAACGGCGAAACGTCAGTGTCGGGTCAATTTCATTTTTTATCTTGATTAAGGCATCAAGAACCATCGGCCCGCAGCTACTGGTATCCACTTCATAGGTGTCCATGCGCGGATTTTCACCACTGTCGGGATCATAGCGATAAATTACGAAGCGCCGCACGTTCTCAGCACCAGGCTGCGCGCTGAACAACCGGCCCTTTTTGACCCGGGAGTTTGGCGGGAGCGTAAACTCGGCCATATTCGAATCTCTCCTAAACCTGTCAGTAAACTCGTGCCTTGGGCGGCACGGTCTCTACTTCGTCCGTTAGCGTTTCCAGGTTGACAGTTCGGTAGTCCAACCGCACTTCACCCGACTGATCCACCCAGCACAGCGTGTGCTTCATCCAGTTTTCGTCATCGCGATCAGGATAGTCTTCCCGGGCCTGGGCGCCGCGACTTTCCTTGCGGTTGTTCGCAGCCTTGATAGTCGCAGTTGCCTGCATCAGGAGATTTTCCAGTTCCAGCGTCTCTATCAGGTCGGTATTCCAGACAAGGGACCGGTCACTTACGTTGACGTCACCAAACCCGGCGTAAGTATCGCCGAGTTTTTGTATGCCCTGTTGCAGTGATTCTCCCGTACGGAATACAGAAGCGTGCGTCTGCATGATTTTCTGCATTTCCAGGCGCAATTCCGCGGTCGGTCGGCTTCCGTTTGCATTGCGCAACTTGTCCAGCCTGACTATCGCATTCTGCCCGGCATCTGCGACGAGTGTCGGCTGCTCCGTGTTCTGCTTTACCGTCGCCGCACAGCGCTTGGCCGCCGACCGGCCGAAGACGACCAGGTCCAGCAGTGAATTGGATCCGAGCCGGTTGGCGCCGTGCACCGAAACACAGGCTGCCTCGCCAACGGCCATCAGCCCGTCGACTTCGCCACCCTTACCGTCCAGCGCCTCGCCGTGATAATTGGTAGGTATACCGCCCATGTTGTAGTGGACAGTCGGCAACACCGGGATGGGTTCACGGCTTACGTCAACGCCGGCAAAAATGCGCGCTGTTTCAGCAATACCGGGCAACCTTTCCTGGATCACTTCCGACCCGAGGTGCTCGAGGTGCAGATAGATATGGTCTTTGTCGGGCCCGACCCCTCGCCCGCCCTGGATTTCCATCGTCATGGAACGGCTGACGACATCACGTGACGCAAGATCTTTTGCATTGGGCGCATAGCGCTCCATAAACCGTTCACCATCGGAGTTGGTCAAATAACCGCCCTCGCCTCGCGACCCTTCTGTTATCAGGCAGCCTGAACCGTAGATTCCGGTAGGATGGAACTGCACAAACTCCATATCCTGCAGAGGCAAACCGGCGCGCAATACCATCGCGTTGCCGTCTCCGGTGCAGATATGTGCGGAGGTGCAGGAAAAGTAAGCTCTGCCATAGCCGCCGGTAGCAAGAATTACCTTGTGGGCCTGAAAACGATGCAGTTCACCCGTGGCCATATCGATAGCTATGACGCCGCGGCAGGCGCCTTCTTCCATGATCAGATCGATGGCAAAGTATTCGATGTAAAAGTTTGCATCGTGTTTTAAGGATTGCTGATACAGGGTATGCAACATGGCGTGGCCGGTGCGGTCGGCAGCTGCACAGGTACGCTGCGCAATACCTTCGCCGAAGCGCGTGGTCATACCGCCGAACGGGCGCTGATAGATTTTGCCGTCCCCGGTTCGCGAGAAGGGGACACCGTAGTGTTCCAGTTCAATAATCGCGGCAGGCGCCTCCTTGCACATGTATTCGATTGCATCCTGATCGCCAAGCCAGTCAGAACCTTTAACGGTGTCGTACATGTGCCAGCGCCAGTCATCCTCACCCATATTTCCGAGCGCGGCGCTGATCCCTCCCTGCGCTGCAACCGTATGGCTGCGAGTGGGGAATACCTTGCTGATACAGGCAGCCGATAAACCGGATTCTACCAGGCCAAAGGTTGCCCTTAACCCGGCGCCGCCGGCGCCGACGACAACGACATCATAAGTGTGATCTATAAAAGTGTAGTCGCTGCTCATGATGCGCCGCCGGATATCACAATGATTGAAACGATGCCTGCAATTCCCAGCGCTGAATGCACCAGTTTAGACAGCAGCAGGCTGCTAGCCCTGGTCCCGGCAACGTGCACATAGTCTTCGAGGATGACCTGTACGCCCAGATGCGAGTGATATAAGGCCGCAATTAGCAGCAGGATCAATAAAACGGTATTAAAAGTTTCGGCCATCCAGCTCACGACGGTTGCATGGCCAAAGTCATTCATGCCCAGAAGAGCCAGCGCAAACCAGAGGGTCAGTGGTACGAGGGCGATAGCGGTCAGCCGCTGGGCCCACCAGTGTCCGGTGCCGGTATCGAAGGAATCCGGTGTCTGCACACTCATGCGAAGAACCCCAACCAATAAAGCGCCGTTGCGATAATCGCAGCCAGCAATGTGAACAACCCGGACAGGCGTGCAAAATTTTTCGCAAACCCCAGGCCTGCATCCCAGCACAAATGCCGTATGCCGTTCCCCAGGTGATAGAACAAACTCGCTGAAAAACCGAGCAGGATCAGCAAACCAAGCGGGCCGCTAAGCACGTACAGCACGCTGTTGTATGCCGTTTCACCGGCTGCGGCCGCAACGATCCAGCTCAAAAGCGCCAGTGTGCCAACCGACAGCGCAACACCGGTCATGCGATGCAATATCGACAGGGTATTACTCACCGCCCAGCTGTAAATGCCCAGGTGCGGCGAAAGCGGTCTCTTGGTTTCTGGCATCTCCATTCACCCTGAATGCACACACAAAAACAGGCAACATCCCGCCACGTCCGTTGCCTCGTCCGCGACAATCCGGATGCTCCCGGCTATTAATCGATGCGACTACCGAAGCTGCGATTTACTCAGAAATCTATGCAGCGACCGTTACGCTCCCAGTCCCCAAAACGGGTTGGCTCAGGCCCCGCCGGACCATCGGTTTCCGGCTGCAGGTCGGACTCAACCACCTGCGGATCAGGCTGATGTCCGGCCTTATCTGCTGCAGGTATTGGTTTTGTCTTGGGTTCTTTTTCGGGGGCGTGCTCCGGCATGGCGCGAAGTGTGCCAGAATGCGCCTGATTTTGCATCACAGACCTGCCCCCAAAGGCTTTCAGATAATTTCATGATGAAACAACCAGGCGCCGATAATGGCCCTTCTGACGGGCTTGGCGTTCTAAGAATCAGCGGCAACGACCGGCAAGATTTTTTGCAGGGTCAGCTTACCCAGGACGTGGATAAACTGACGGCGGAAAACCCCTTGTTTGCGGGCTGGACATCGGCGAAAGGACGGCTCCGGTGCCTGCTGTGGGTGGTCGACTGGCGTGACGCTGTATGGCTGATTTTGCCGAAGTCACTGCTTGAGCCGGTAGCACGACAGCTGGCAATGTTTGTATTGCGGGCCGATGTGCAGATCGGCATACCGGAGGTCGAGGTAAACGCCCTGAACAAGGCCGGACTCCAGAGCCTCGATTCCCTTAAGGTTCCCTCTGATAAATCAGGTGTTAGTCATTGTATTTATAGTGATAAATTACTCTTTCTGGGGATCGAACAGTTGCAGCAAACCGGTCTCCTGCTGACCGATAGCTCGACTGCAGCGCCGTCTGTCGGCGTGCTTAGCTGGCAGGACTGGCGCAGGGCCTGTGTACGTGCCGGGCTGCCGTCGGTCTGGCTGCAGTCGGGTGAAATGTTTGTCCCGCAAATGCTGAACCTGGATTTACTGGATGCCATCAGTTTTAGTAAAGGCTGTTACGTAGGCCAGGAAATAATTGCCCGCACGCAGAACCTTGGGCGCATAAAACGGCGTATGTATGGTTTCCGCACAAAAGGTCAGCACCTCCCTGGACCCGGGGACGCCCTGTACAGCAGTGGTAAAAAAGCCGGTGAACTGGTCGATGCAGTCTGCGGCGAAGGAAGTACAGAATTGCTCGCCGTCGTGCCGATAGACAAGCTGGACGAGCCTCTCTGCCTGGATTCTGAAAGCACCGTACCACTCGAACGCGTTACGCTGCCCTACCCCGTACCCGAACAGCTCGATTAGGCCTTTCAGTTACCCTTATCGGCCGGGTGTATATCGGTCAATTCGATATCTTCTGCGGCAAACTTGCGACCGAGAAATGCACTGCCAATACGTGCGAACCGGGCTGCCCCGTCGGTCGCGATTAAACGTATCCCGCCGTTCGCATCATCGGGCGCAGCCAGGTTACTCGCGGCGAGCTCCTGCCACACGGCGCGTGCCGTGGTCGTCGCAGAATCGACAATTTCTATACCGGGGCCCAGGGCATTACTGATAGCCCCCTGCAACAAGGGAAAATGTGTGCACCCGAGGATTGCTACATCGGGTCGCTCGGCCCTGGAGCGTTCGCGAATACTGTCGAGATACTGGCCTGCCACGGCTTCCGCAATCGAGCCGGTGTTCCAACCTTCTTCGGCCAGCGCTACAAAAAGCGAGCAAGGCAACTCTTCGATAATTGCGTCAGGGTCAAGCCGCAGGATGGCACGCGTATAAGCAAGCTGGCTGGTTGTGGATTCGGTCGCCAAAACAAGATGTCGGTGGGCGCTGCTGCGGTTGACCGCGGCGGTCGCGCCCGGCTCTACGACGCCAATTACGGGTATCGGCGCAAGTCTGTGCCGCAATTCATCGAGCGCCAGGGCCGACGCGGTGTTGCAGGCAATAACCAGGAGCTTGATGCCCTGCCCGACGAGATAATCGGCCGCATGGGTGGCATAGCGTTGCACGGAAGCCGGGCTCTTGGTGCCGTAAGGCAACCTCGCGGTGTCACCGAGGTAAAGGAGCTGTTCGTCGGGCAGCAAATCGTTTACTGCGTGCAGCACTGTAAGCCCGCCCACCCCGGAATCAAATATGCCAATGGGCAAGCGCGACTGTTCCATACCCGGTTTCACTGCTCCTGCTGATCACGCAACTGCGGGAATAACAGCACATCACGGATTGAAGGCGCATCCGTAAGCAGCATTACCAGCCGGTCTATCCCGACTCCCAAACCGGCTGTCGGTGGCATCCCGTACTCAAGTGCGGCGATGTAATCTGCATCGTAAAACATCGCCTCTTCATCGCCCGAGGTCTTGCGCTCTGCCTGGGTTTTGAAGCGCTCGGACTGATCCTCGGGATCGTTAAGTTCGGCGAAACCGTTTGCAATTTCACGTCCTGCGACAAAAAATTCGAAACGATCCGTTAGCCACGGATCTTCGCTGTTGCGCCGCGCGAGGGGTGAAACTTCGGCAGGATAGGCAGTAATGAAGGTGGGCTGATCAAGTTTATCTTCTACCGTTTTCTCGAAAATCTCGATAAGTAACTTCCCGCTACCCGAATTATCTGACACCGGAATATCCATCCGTGCACAGGCTTCGCGCAGGTATTCCAGGTCACGCAGCCGGGCAATATCGAGATCGGGATTGAACCGGGCAACCGACTCCTCCACTGTCAGGCGTTCGCAGGAGCCCGAAAGGTCATATTCCTTCCCCTGGTAAACGATCACACCTGAACCATGAATGGTTTCGGTAACGCTCCTGAGCAGGTTCTCAAGGAGGTCGATCAGCGTATTCTGATCCGCATAGGCCATATACAGCTCAAGCATGGTGAACTCGGGATTGTGCTGTGTCGACAAGCCTTCGTTGCGGAAACTACGGTTAATCTCATATACACGCTCAAAGCCTCCGACAACGAGGCGCTTCAGGTAAAGCTCCGGAGCGATACGCAAATACAACTGCCGATCCAGAGCGTTGTGACGGGTAACAAAGGGACGCGCCACCGCGCCGCCCGGGATCGGTTGCATCATCGGAGTTTCTACTTCGAGAAAATCCATGGTGTCGAGGTACGACCTGAGGAACTGAATGATGCTGGAGCGCGTGAGAAAAACCTGCCGCGAGTCTTCGTTGACAATGAGGTCGACATAGCGCCGCCGGTAACGGGACTCCTGGTCACTCAGGCCATGGTATTTCTCGGGTAGCGGACGCAGCGATTTGGTCAACAGCTGAATATCGTCCGCGCGCACTGACAGTTCGCCCGTCTTTGTCCGGAACATCCTGCCGGTCGCCCAGATGATGTCTCCCAGATCCCAGCGCTTGAAAGCCTTGTAATGCCCGTCAGTGAGCGCATCACGCTGAACGAAGAGTTGTAACCGGCCACTTCTGTCCTGAATGGTAACGAAACTCACCTTGCCCATAACCCGCTTGGTCATCAGGCGCCCGGCTACTTCTACGACTATATCTTTTTCTTCCAGCGTCTCATTGCTGTAATCGGCATAGATGTCCTGCAACTGGCCGGTGAGGGCCGAACGCCGATAATCATTTGGGAAGGCAAAGCCTTCGGCACGCAACTCCTCCAGTTTGCGCCGCCTTTCCGCGATCAGCTTGTTCTCATCTTTAGGTGTAGCGGTCATCGTGATTCCTGCCTGGGTCTTACAGCCCCTGCTTGAGACTTGCCTCTATAAACTTATTCAGGCTCCCGTTCAATATCGAATCAGGATCGCCGGACTGTACCCCGGTCCTCTCGTCTTTAACTCGCGACTGGTCAAGTACGTAGGAACGTATCTGGCTGCCCCAACCCACATCCGATTTCGATTCCTCTTCCGCCTTAACCTCTTCCAGCCGCTTTTGTTCTTCAAACTCGTACAAGCGCGCCTTGAGCTGCTTCATCGCAGTGGCCCGGTTTTTATGCTGAGACCGGTCATTCTGGCATTGCACCACGATCCCGCTGGGATTGTGGGTAATTCTTACAGCGGATTCCGTTTTGTTGACATGCTGTCCGCCGGCCCCGCTGGCCCGGTAAACATCCACCCGCAGGTCTGCCGGGTCGATCTGTATTTCTATATCGTCGTCGACTTCGGGTGAAACGTAAACTGCTGCGAAGGAGGTATGACGACGGTTCCCGGAATCGAAGGGTGACTTGCGCACGAGGCGGTGGACTCCCGACTCGGTCCTTAACCAGCCGTAGGCATACTCACCCTTTACGTGCACGGTTGCACTCTTTATGCCAGCAACTTCCCCCGCCGACGCTTCAATCAACTCGGCCGCGAAACCATTCGACTCGCACCAGCGCAGGTACATCCTGAGGAGCATCTCGGCCCAGTCCTGGGCTTCGGTGCCACCTGCACCGGACTGAATATCCAGAAAGGCGTTGGCCGCATCGGCTCGGCCGCTGAACATGCGCTGGAATTCCAGTTTCTCTACCTGCTCCAGCATGCGCTGTAAATCAGCCGCAATTTCCTGCTGGGTGGCGGTGTCTTTCTCTTCAAGCGCCAGCGCCAGCAAGTCGTTCGCGTCAACGATACCGGTGCCGACCTGCTCCAGCGGTATCAGCACCGCTTCGAGCCGGGCACGCTCGCGGCCCAGTGATTCTGCTCTTTGCTGATCGTTCCAGACTTCCGGGTCTTCCAGGTCCTGCTTAATCTGATTCAGGCGATCGAGTTGGTCGTCGAAGTCAAAGGTACCCCCTTAGAGCGACGCTACGCTCTTTAAGGTCATCAATAACGGACTGTAACTGGTTAAGTTCCATGCGCCTGGTAGAGGGGGAGCCGCGTGCGCGGCTTTTATACGTGGCCGGTATGCTAGACGCATTCAATGTGAACGACAAGCAATTGATGTTCACGCACGCCCCTGAACTCATTGACATCAAGTCGATAGGCCACGTTAAGTTCAGGATCACCCGACCGGATATCCAGCTCTGGCTGGTTGAACGCTATTCCACTAACAGTCGCACTGCTGTTTGCGGGCTTCAGTTTTAGTTTGAGGTGTCGCTTGCCGACCACGCGTTGAGAAATGAGCTGAAACCTGCCGTCGAACACAGGCTCGGGAAACCCCTGCCCCCATGGCCCGGAAAACCTTAGTGTCTCTGCAAGCCCGAGGTTGAGATCAGCGGCCTCCAACGCACCGTCACTGAGCAACCGGTCCGATTCCTCGATACGATCTGCATAAAGGTCAACTTCTTCGATAAATGCCTGCCTGAAAGGCTTCAGTTTGTCCGCATCCAGGCTCAGGCCTGCCGCCATCGCGTGCCCGCCATAGCGCCCGAGTAATTCGGGGTAGCGAGCATCAATACCCGCCAGGACATCGCGAAGATGAACCCCCTGGACCGACCGGCCCGATCCTTTCAGCATTTTATCGTTCTCGCCCGGTGCAAAGGCTATAACCGGCCGCCCCAGTTGCTCGCGAATTCGTGTCGCAACCAGGCCGACAATTCCCTGGTGCCAGCCTGCATCGTAAAGACAAACGGCACTGTCTCCCGGTCCCGCCTGCTGATTTTCAAGGCCGCACAGTATTTGTTCGGCCTCCGCCTGCATCGCAGCCTGCAGTTCACGTCGCTCGACGTTAAGGTCGGACAAATGGGCGGCTCGCTTACGTGCATCCGGAAAACTATCCGACAATAAACAATCGATGCCCAGCATCATGTCGGTCAGCCGGCCTGCAGCATTCAGGCGCGGCGCTATTGCAAAACCGAGGTCGCCGGCCGCGGCGTCGCTGCAGCTTCGATCGGCAGCCGCGAACAGTGCCTGCAAACCCGGGCGGGCCCGCCCGGCACGTATCCGCCCGAGGCCCTGAGATATGAGAATCCGGTTGTTCTGATCCAGCGGAACCAGGTCAGCCACCGTTCCAAGCGCGACAAGATCAAGGCAATCTGCAACGATCGAACGGGCTGTCCCGGCATCGAGGCAGTCCTCGGCAGCCAGTCGCTGGCCCAGCGCGGCCATGACATAAAAAGCCACACCTACGCCAGCCAGATTTTTACTTGGAAAGGTGTTATCCGGTACGTTCGGGTTCACGATGACACACGCTTCCGGCAACGTCTCGCCGGGCAGATGATGATCGGTCACGATTACATCGATACCCCGCTCATTTGCCGCGGCCACGCCCGCATTGCTGCTAATCCCGTTATCAACCGTAAGAATGATATCGGGGGCCAGTTCAGCGGCCTCGACCACCAGGGCGGGTGACAGCCCGTAGCCGAAGCGAAACCGGTCGGGAACCAGGTAAACCGGGTCTTTGAAACCGAAGGCACGCAGACAAGTAATAACCAGTGACGTCGCGGTCGCGCCATCTGCATCGAAATCGCCCAGCACGAGTACGCGTTGTCCAGCTTCTCTCGCCAGCGCCAGTCTGTCAGCAGCAGCTTTACAGCCGTCGAGCCGGCTGACGGGGATCATCGCGGCCAGCGACGTGTCCAGCGCGCCCGGGTCGACCTCGCGGGCGGCATACACCCGCCGCAAAACGGGATGCAAATCATCCGGAAGACTATCGAGCAACCCGGCAGAAACTTTACGCCGCTCAATCAGTTTGGCCGATACTTGTGTCATACAATTACTTGCTCAATTAAGTCTTTAGTCTTCAGCATGAAATAACATGAAATTCACTGCCGATTCCGCCGATGGGAATGTTATACGCTCTTACTCTCCGGGCGAGATTCGCCTGCGCGATAAAATAATCGGAACTGACGCGATCATCTCACGCGACCAGGTTATCGCGGACTGGAACCCGCCCGCTATAGCAAAAATCAGCCTGGAGGACTTTAGTCCCGCCCTTGAGCTCAACCCCGATATTATTCTGTTTGGTACAGGTATCAATCAGCATTTCCCGGACATTTCCGTACTGACGGAAATCATGCGAAGGGGGGTTGCGATCGAGGTCATGGAAACCCACGCGGCCTGCAGGACATTCAACGTGCTGATCAGCGAGCACCGGGCCGCGGTTGCGGCTCTCCTGGTCAACTGAACTCACCTGCGCGGGAGATAGCGCAACGGATCGACTGGAAGACCTCTCAACTGCGTACGACGAAATAGCCAACAATAATCAGTACTACAACCATCCAACCGACAGCGTCTACGTACCGACGCAAAGTCACCTCAACCCTGGGCCCGCCCCAGGAAAGCAGCCCGGCAACCAGATAGAAGCGCGATGCGCGCCCTGCCAGGGACGCGAAAAAGAACGGTATAACCGGCATTCCCATCGCACCCGCGGCGATCGTAAATATTTTGTAGGGGATGGGCGAAAATCCGGCGGCCAGCACCGCCCAGAAACCCCACTCCTTAAACCATAACTGGGAACGTTCGTAGGCATCCCAGTAACCGAGCTCCTGAAGAAGCGGCATAATCGCGTCAATCGCCAGCATGCCGATCAGGAAGCCGGCCAGCCCGCCGAGGACGGACGTTACCGTCGTTATGGTTGCGAAACGCCAGGCCTTATCCGGCTGTGCCACAACCATAGGCATAAGCATGACGTCCGGTGGGATGGGAAAAAATGATGACTCGGCGAAACTCAACCCACCCAGATACCAGGGCGCTTTCGGATGCCGTGACCACCGGAGTACCAGTTCAAATAAACGTGAAAATAAATTCATCTGCCCTGCCCTTTCTCCTTGCCCTCCAGCATCGGCACAAAGGAGACACTACCGAGTTTTTCCTTGTTAAAGCCGGATGAAGTTCGTGTAATCCTGTAAAGGCGCTGGATACCGCCGGTCGGGCCTACCGGAACTACCAAACGCCCCCCGGGGCCCAGTTGCTCCAGGAGCTTCTCCGGTATATTGGCCGGCGCTGCAGTCACTATGATGCTGTCAAAAGGTGCCTGGCCCGGCCAGCCGCGGAAACCATCGTCATGCCTAAACCGGACATTGCCGATGCCGAGCGACCGCAACCTGTCCCGTGTGTCGCTGAGCAACGGAGCTACCCTTTCGATCGTATACAGTTGGCGCACGAACGGAGCGAGGACCGCGGTCTGGTAGCCGCAACCGGTGCCTATCTCCAGCACCTTCGATAATTTTCGCAGGCCATTCTCGTCCTCGAGCAGGGCCTGGGTCATCAGCGCAACTACGTAGGGTTGAGAGATGGTCTGACCCTGCCCTATGGGCAGGGCGGAGTCTTCGTAGGCGCGACTGGAGAGCGCTTCGTCGACGAACAGGTGGCGGGGAACATTGCGGATACGCTCGAGAATTTTCTCCTCGTGGATTCCCTCCTGCCGCAGCCTTTCGGCCAAACGGTCGCGGGTGCGTGCGGAGGTCATCCCGATCCCCCGTATATTTTCCTGGCCGCCCGTCAAAAGTGCACCCATTCTTCGAGGTCCGCCATCGACTCGTGGCGGGTAAGGTCGATCTGCAGCGGGGTCACCGAAACGAAGCCCTGTTCGACAGCGTGGAAATCGGTCCCCGTACCGGCATCCTGTCCGTGGCCAGCCGGCCCGACCCAATATATTGGCTGCCCCTTCGGGTCAGTGGTTTTTACGACGGACTCCGAGCGATGTCGAAAACCGAGCCGGGTCGCGGCAAAGCCTTTCACTTCTTCCCAGGGCAAATCGGGCACATTGACGTTCAGGATGGTGTCGGTAGATAAGGGCTTCAACGTCAGCCTTCCCAGGAGTTTGCAGACAGCTTTGGCGGCCGTCGCAAAATGATCCGGGTCCTCCGCGCATAACGAAACCGCAATGGCCGGCAGGCCGAGAAATCTCCCTTCTATCGCCGCCGCGACGGTCCCGGAATACAGCACGTCATCGCCGAGATTGGAGCCGTGGTTTATTCCGGCAATAACCATGTCCGGTTCCACATCCAGCAAGCCGGTAATGGCCAGGTGCACGCAGTCGGTGGGGGTGCCGTTAACGTAATAAGATTTCTCACTGATTTGCTCCGCCCTTAGCGGCGCATCTAGTGTGAGAGAATGGCTCGCACCGCTCTGGTTCCGGTCGGGCGCAACGATAATGATATCGGCGAACTCGCTGGTGGCGGCTGCAAGCGCCGCCAGACCGTCAGCATGATAGCCGTCATCGTTACTAAGCAGGATTATCATTCGGGTTCAAATGGGCAAAAAAGAGAGCAAACATAACAATTCGGACGACGGCGCGCTATTCCGGAAAGCGGCCGGCGATGTCCGGCCTTTGAATTCACCAGACCGTCACCCGCTCCAAAGCAGGAAAGCTGGCTCGCGGGCTGCCGTGCGACCGGGTGCACGTAACACACCTGATGACACCCCTGCTACGGAGAGCATCGAAGCCGGTGAAGAACTTTCCTTCGTGAGGGGCTCCCTGAAGCGCAGCATGCTGCGCGATCTTCGCCGCGGCAAGCTGCGCATCCGCGAAGAGCTCGATCTGCACGGCCTGACCGGTGCGGAGGCCAAAAGCATCCTCGACGAATTTGTTACTGAGTGTATAGCCCGAAACCTCGAATGCGTGCGTATCGTGCACGGCAAGGGGCTGCGGTCGGGTTCACGTGGCCCGGTACTGAAAGCACTGGTAAACGATTATTTGCGGGCCCATGCCGAGGTCCGTGCATTTTGTTCAGCCCGGCAGTCCGACGGCGGCACCGGAGCAGTAAACGTACTGCTTAAAACAACCTAGCTTTTCTTGGACAGGCTTGCGACCAGTTGCTTCATCGTGGTCTGCGTTTCATCGCTGAACCAGTGGTCCGTTGCCACGCGCGCATAGGCTGTGTTCTCCGCTGCACGCTCAAGCAAGGCCGATTTAGCCGCCAACCGGGTCTTGTTCATCGCTATCGGCGGCAGCGCGAGCATCTCCTTCAGCCACCCCAGCGCACAGGTGACGACTTCCCCGGGATCGGCCAGTTCGTCAACGAGACCAATCTCCAGAGCCTTGTCCGGGCGAATAAGGGCGCCGGATGACGACAGCAGGGCTGCCTGGCGGTTGCCCACTACATACTCGAGCGCAGCAATGAGATTGCGCGGCACCGGCAGCCCCACCTGTACCTCGTTCATCCCGATGTTGAACTTGCCGCGGGTTGCGACCCGATAATCGCAGTGCAACGCGAGCACGGCGCCGCCGGCCGGGGAATGCCCGGTTATTGCAGCGACGACCGGTACCTGACAACCCGCAACGGTATTCATCAACACAAAAAACCGCGTCCAGAACTCGTTGACGTCGTCGTGATCCAGTTCCAGCAGCTCCGGAACGTCAATCCCGGCACTGAACAGCCCTTCCCTTCCCGACAGGATCAGCGCATCGGCCCCTTCCCTGACGTAATGATTGATGCTGTCGGCTATTGCGTCGACAAATTCCTGGTTCATCGCATTAACCGGCGGCCGTTGCATCGATATCTCGATAACGTTTTCGTGTTCTTTTACATCAAGCATGGTGTCGCGCCCCCGTCACTCCGGCTTCTTGCCCTGTGTCCGATCATCGAATTCGAACAATTCGCGCAATACAACGGTAGCAAATACCCCGGGACCGAGCGCGAATTCCAGTTCAACGCCGTCATCATGCTGTTCAAACCTCAATTCGGCAACCTGTGCGCGCAATACGCGGCGAGATAAACGTGAACCGGCTGCCTCGAGCAACGCGGTGGTGCCGGGGAAAGCGGCAAAGAAGCGGTTCTCGCGCTCGAGCGCGGCAGCAAGGGCCGCATTATTGCCCTTACCCCACAGCAGCCCATTGGGCTGGCGAGTCGACCGGAACACAGTTTGATCGCCCTCGGCTGCTCCCCGGGGACGGTCGGAAAGCTCTACCTCTCCTTTAATAAATGTATTCCAGCAACCGTCATTGATTCTCTCTGCAAGGAAACCGTTAAACAGTGCGCCACGAACCGACGACAGGAAAAACCCCCTGCCTTCCCTGCCGAGACTTCGGAAGCCCTCAATGTCGCGGGCCATTAACAGGTTCGCACCCTGACGGCCAAAACGCTGTGCACCAAAATAGTTCGGTATGCCATGCTCCGCGATACACGCTACACGTTTTTCCAGGACAGCCAGATCCGGCACCTCGCAATTTCGCAGCACGATCCTGAAACGGTTGTAACTAAGCTGCCCGGGCCGGAGCTTGTGGTTATGCCGGGCGCTTTCCAGCACCTCAACACCATCTATACCGTGAGCGCCCATGTCGGGGTCCGGTTTACCCGGCATATGAGCACTCAGCCACTGTTCGGTAACGGCGTGCCGGTCTTTCATCCCTGCAAAGCTGACGGCTTTATAGGGCAGATCAAGATATTCAGCTAAAGCACGGGCGACCCACCGGGTGTTCTGCCCGGTCTTGCGTACTCGTATCCACAGGTGCTCGCCCGTCCCGGCAGGCTCGATACCGCTAAACTCCGTGACGCGAAAATCCCCCGGCAAGCTGCGTATAACTCCACTACCGCAGGGACGGCCATATGCACGCGGTAAAGCCGGCAGGTCAGCGCAGCTTTCGAGCGCTGTGCGCTCTTTGGAAGAGATTGTCATTAGGGCAAGCGCCGAAATGGCTTCAGGCGATTAAGTGATTGCGTAACGACAAATTGCTATTCGTCCGCTTCCACATCGCTTGCTTCGGGAATAAACAGGTAAAAACTCTCATCCTCGCCAACCATGCCCAGATCGGCGCGCGCGCGTTCTTCCAGCGCCGCGAATCCATCCTTCAGATCGCTGACTTCTGCCTGGAGACGTGCATTGCGTTCGGCCATGCGCTCATTTTCAGCCTGCTGGTCGGCCACGCCGGAACGCAGGCGGACAACCTCCGACCAGCCTTCATCAGACAACCAGAGGCGTCCCTGCAAAACCAGCAGCAGTCCGGCAAGGGCAATCACAATCACCCGTACACGCAGCTGAAGGTTTTGAGCAACTTTAGACATCCACCGGAAATCCTTTCCGTCCCGCGTATACGGCATCTTCACCGAGCATTTCTTCAATACGCAGTAACTGGTTATATTTTGCCATGCGATCGGACCGGCAGAGTGAGCCTGTTTTAATCTGGGTCGCCGCCGTTCCAACCACTATATCAGCGATAGTCGTATCTTCGGTTTCGCCGGAGCGATGCGACACCACGGCCGAATAACCTGCATCCACGGCCATGCTTATAGCGTTCAGCGTCTCGGTCAGGGTACCTATCTGGTTGGGCTTTATGAGTATCGAATTTGCGATTTTCCTTCTGATCCCTTCAGACAGAATGCTCGTATTCGTCACAAAAAGATCATCGCCAACCAGCTGTACTCGCTCACCCAGCCTGGCGCTGAGCTCGGCCCATCCGTCCCAGTCGCTTTCATCCATGCCGTCTTCGATGGAGATCACCGGAAACGCATCTACTATTCCCGCCAGGAAGTCAGTAAAACCGGCAGCGTCAAAACTCTTGCCTTCGGATTCGAGGCTATAGGTGCCATTCGCGTAGAACTCGGAACTCGCGACATCAAGCCCGAGATAAATATCCTGGCCTGCCTTGAAACCAGCTTGTTCAATCGCCTGCATTATCGTTTCGAGCGCCGCCGTATTGGACGGCAGGTCCGGGGCAAAGCCCCCTTCGTCACCGACAGCCGTGTTAAGGCCCGCTTTACCGAGCACCGAGCGCAGCGCATGGAATATCTCCGCACCATAGCGTAAGGCCTCGGAAAAATCCGGTGCTGCGACCGGCAGAATCATGAACTCCTGGATATCGACGCTATTGTCGGCATGGGCACCGCCATTGATGATATTCATCATGGGTACGGGCATTTCATTAGCGCTTTCTCCGAGGACGCGAAACAAGGGCTGCTCCTGCTCCGCTGCATTTGCCTGCGCATATGCCAGGGACGCAGCCAGTGTCGCGTTAGCGCCCAGTCGCCCCTTGTTGTCGGTACCGTCCAAGTCAATCATGCACTGATCGATAGCCTGCTGATCGCTATCCCCCAGCCCGGCCAGCGCGGTGCCGATTTCACCATTGAGGTTTGCTACCGCCTGCCGTACACCTTTGCCCAGGTAACGATCACCGCCATCACGTAATTCAACCGCTTCCCGACTGCCGGTAGACGCACCTGAGGGCACGGCCGCACGGCCGAATGCGCCACTTTCGAGCCGCACGTCCGCCTCGACGGTCGGGTTGCCACGCGAATCGATTATTTCCCTGCCGCGCAGCTCCACAATCCTGCTCATCTTTTTTAAAGGCTCCTTCTTAGGATTACATTTAGGAAAGTATTATTTCCTATTGATATTTATGACTTTTTACTACTGAATCTATACTCTGCATAATTGCAAGCAAAGGTTCAAGCTCACTCATCGGCCAAGCGTTCGGGCCGTCACTCAGTGCTTTATCCGGATCCGGATGGGTTTCCATGAATACGCCGGCGACACCGGCCGCGATTGCGGCTCGGGCAAGTACCGGGATGAACTCTCGTTGCCCGCCGGATGCGTTGCCCTGCTGGCCGGGCAGCTGCACCGAATGGGTAGCGTCAAACACCACCGGGCAATTCGTCGCCCGCATGATCGCGAGCGAGCGCATATCGGAGACCAGGTTGTTGTAACCAAAGGAAGTGCCGCGTTCGCAGACCATGATCTGCTGGTTTCCCGTCGAGCGCGCCTTGTCGGCCACATTTGTCATTTCCCACGGGGATAAAAACTGGCCCTTTTTTATATTGACCGGCTTACCCAGGCTCGCCACATTAACGATGAAATTAGTTTGTCGGCACAAAAATGCCGGCGTCTGCAGCACATCAACCACTTCAGCAACTTCGTCCAGCGGCGTGTCTTCATGAATGTCAGTCAAAACCGGCACACCGACCTGGCTTTTTACTTCGGCCAGAATTCGCAGGCCCTCTTCCAGGCCCGGGCCACGATAGCTTGCTGCAGACGAACGGTTCGCCTTGTCGAAAGATGACTTGTAAATAAACGGAACCCCGAGTTTTGCAGTCAACTCCTTGAGAAAACCGGCGGTCTCGAGTGCCAGCCCTTCACTCTCTATTACACAGGGACCGGCGATCAGGAAGAAAGGCTGATCCGCACCTACATTGAAATCCAGTAGTTTCATGCCGGCCTATGCGCTGGCAGCTTTAGGCGCCTCGTGAGCGTGATACTCGCGGGCAGCCCTGATAAAACCGGTAAAGAGCGGATGCCCGTCCCGTGGCGTAGAGGTAAACTCGGGATGGAACTGGCACGCGACAAACCAGGGATGCATCCCCAGCGGCAACTCGATCATCTCCACAAGCTGCTCGTTAGAAAAGCCCGCAATGATGAGGCCTGCCGCCTGCAATTGCTCGAGGTAGCGGTTATTGAACTCATAGCGGTGCCGGTGCCGTTCGCGGATACTCTCGGTGCCGTACATATCGTGTGCACGCGTTGCGGCGACAAGATTGCATGCCTGGGCGCCCAACCGCATTGAACCGCCCAGGTCGGATTCGGTGCCGCGCTCCTGTACGGTTCCATCCAGGTCCCGCCATTCGGTTATAAGTGCTATTACCGGATGCGCCGTGCCCGCTTCAAATTCGGTGCTGTGCGCCCCCTCCAGCCCGGCCACCGATCGTGCAAACTCGATAACCGCAACCTGCAGGCCCAGGCATATACCCAGGAAAGGAATGCCGCGCTCACGCGCGTAACGCACTGCGTTTACCTTGCCTTCTATTCCCCGGTCACCAAAGCCGCCGGGAACGAGGATTGCGTCCACACCCTCCAGTGCGTCGAGGTCACCTGCATCAAAAGTCTCGGAATCGAAATAGCGAATCGTTACATGGGTGCGGTTCCGGATTCCTGCATGCTTGAGCGCCTCGTTAAGCGAGATGTAAGAATCTTTCAGATCGATGTACTTGCCTACCATTGCGACGACGACTTCTCCGTCGGGCGCCTGTTTGGCGGCTACTACTGCTTCCCACTTGCCGAGGTCAGCCGGTGGCACGTCAAGGCCAAGCTTGTTGACCGCGATCTCATCGAACCCTTGTTCACTAAAAACCATTGGCAAACGATATATATCGTCCACATCAAATGCAGAAATAACAGCAGGCAAGGCAACGTTGGTAAACAGCGCGATCTTGCGCCGTTGTTCGTCAGGTATGGTGTGCTCTGAGCGGCAGACAAGAATGTCGGGCTGTATACCGATTGAACGCAGCTCCTTTACCGAGTGCTGCGTTGGCTTGGTTTTGATTTCTGCCGACGTTGCGATATAGGGAACCAGTGTCAGGTGAACGTAAACGACGTTACCAGGACCCAGGTCCACCCCGAGTTGACGTATTGCCTCCAGAAACGGTAATGATTCGATATCGCCAACCGTTCCTCCGATTTCGACGATACAGACGTCCGCATCGCCGGCGCCCTTTTCGACGCCCATCTTGATCTCATCGGTGACATGCGGAATGACCTGGACCGTTGCGCCAAGGTAGTCACCGCGTCGCTCTTTTGCAATGACACTGCCGTAGATGCGCCCCGTGGTGAAGTTGCTGTTGCGACCGGTCGTGGTATTGACGAAACGTTCGTAGTGACCCAGGTCCAGGTCGGTTTCGGTACCGTCATCGGTTACAAATACTTCCCCGTGCTGGAACGGACTCATCGTACCGGGGTCGACGTTCAGGTACGGGTCCAGCTTCATCATGCTGACGGACAACCCGCGCGCTTCAAGAATGGCGCCCAATGACGCAGCCGTGATCCCCTTCCCCAGGGAAGACACCACGCCGCCAGTTACAAACACGAATTGCGGCATATTTTTCGTCTCAACCCAATCAAAGCCCGGTCATGATTTAACGCTGGCGGGCCTACAAATACACAAGCCGGAGGCACTTAACTCCTGAACCACCTGCTACGGGGCCCGGGGAAAAAGCGCGCTCCGGCCAAAGGAACACCCAAAACGTATACCCAGGTTGGTGTTGCAAATTACCAGATAGCCTGCCCAGCCACAATGCGCAGGCGCTAGCGGATAGGTGAATAGTCGCTCCAGTGTATCGTTCGACCCACCTGGCCGGGTCCGGCTGCGCAATCTGCGTTAACCCAGAGATCACCGGCCGCCAGCAAGGTCTCGCCGCTGTAGACCAGGGGGATATGGCGACGCATCCATGGCGGAATATCGGACTCCTGCAGCAGATTCTTCAGCGGCCGGGTACGCCCCCTGCCACGCGCGCGCAGCTTTTCTCCGCCCTGCCGGAAACGCACCTCCAGATTTTTGCTGATGAATTCAGGCGCGATTCCCGCGCCCGTCTCGGTGGCCATTGAAAGTGTGCCCCGCACCGGGCCCATGTTCAGCGGCCGCTCCGGATCCCACGGATAGCCATCGACCGGAACAATACAGTTAGCCGGATCCTGATCCTCCGAGTAACACCACAGGCAGTCCCTGAATCGATGGATTCGCACACCCGGCCACGCTGCCTCGGGATTGCTGTCGGGGCGGGACTCAAGCATGGCGGTGATGCAGTCGGACACCTGCTTCTCGGAAGGTGTTGCCAACCCAAGCGTACGCAACATCCAGCGCAATGCATTGCGCTGGCGCGGCCCCGGCAATGCCCGTAGGACATCGAGTTGCAAACGGTTGCCGTGAAGCCCGGCCTGAATATCTGCCGCGGCGGTCATTTCCAGTATTTCAGCTGCCTCACCGGCCAGTCGCGCCGACCGCGCAACCGCACGGTCGGCCGACGGCCAGCGTTCCAGAATGCGTGGCACAATATTGTGACGGACGAAATTCCTGTCGAGATCCGTATCCAAATTACTTGGATCGTCTATCCACTCGAGGCCCGCTGCATCTGCGTAACGCCGGACTTCTTCGGCTGACACATTCAACATGGGCCGAATTAATTCCAGCCGGCCGATCTGGCCGCGGGTTGCCATGGCTGCGAGGCCCTGTACCCCCGCACCACGAAAGAGCTGCATCAGGAAAGTTTCCAGCTGGTCGGCACGATGATGGGCCATAACCAGTAGCTCCTCTTCTTTTAACTCGGCCTCAAGCGCGCCGTAACGCGCCTCTCTCGCCGCTGCCTCAAGCCCTGCTCCGCTTGCCGTGTCTACATCAACGGAAATCACCGTGAGGGGCACACCCAGTTCACCGCAGGTTTTTTCGCAGTGCCGGGCCCAGTCACCCGATTCTGCGTGTAATCGATGGTTTATATGCACCGCCCTTAAGAAGCGAACCGATGAATTTCGCAGGGCATGCAGCAGTACGGTTGAATCCATGCCGCCGCTAAATGCTACGCATACCGCCCTGGCTTCAAGCGTATAGCGCTGCAGACAGTCGGCGACTGCTGCCTCGACACTCTCAGGTTCGAATTTCCGTTGGGACATAAAAAGCAGACCAGCACGCAATGCTTCGTCGGACTACAAAAGCTGCGCGTCAGCCTTCACGGAATCGCCCGACTGACTCCACGCGTTGCTTGCGGCGCGCCAGCACTTCATCCATATCGACACTGTCCAGGTTACCCAGGGTAGCAACAATAGCGTTCTGCAGGGTTTCCGCCATAGCCTGTGGCGCCCGGTGCGCCCCGCCCAGCGGTTCAGGAATCACTTCGTCTACCAGCCCAAGCCCGCGGAGCCGTTCCGCGGTAATGCCCATTGCAGTTGCCGCAGCTTCGGCCTTCTCGGCATTTTTCCAGAGGATACTTGCGCAGCCTTCCGGTGAAATTACCGAATAAATACTGTACTCCAACATGATCAGATGGTCGCTTACGCCGATAGCCAGCGCGCCTCCGGAACCCCCCTCGCCAATCACCACGCTGATGATCGGCGTACGAAGGCTTGCCATTGCAAACAGGTTGCGTGCAATTGCCTCACTCTGCCCGCGTTCTTCAGCACCGACACCCGGGTAAGCCCCGGGCGTATCTATAAGCGTGATAATCGGAATACTGAATCGCTCCGCCATCTGCATCAGTCGCAAAGCTTTGCGATATCCTTCCGGCTTGGGCATGCCATAATTTCGCCTTACCCGGCTCTTGGTATTACGGCCCTTCTGATGCCCGATCAGCATCACCGACTTACCTGCAAGGCGGGCCAGGCCGCCGACTATCGCCGCGTCATCCGAATACATGCGATCTCCGTGCAGCTCCTGGAAATCGGGGCACATAGCTTCCAGGTAATCAAGCATGTACGGCCGCTGCGGATGCCTCGCCAGCTGCGTAACTTGCCAGGGCGACAAATTTGCAAAAATGCTACGCGTCAGCGACTCGCTTTTTGATTTAAGCCGGTCGATTTCTTCGCTGATATTCAGATTCGAGTCGTCGCCAACGAACCGCAGCTCATCAATTTTTGCCTCCAGTTCGGCTATTGGCTGCTCGAAATCCAGAAAATTAAGGTCCATGTTCGTTTTTGCTTTCCTTAAGTCCAGATATCCGGATGATACCTGAGCAGGTCACCAGCCGGGCCAGAAATTGGCCGTCAGTGGTTCGTATGTTCTTTTTCGTAGTCAAATTTGAAGGCTTGCAGGCCTACAATCTCCGCCAGCTTGTCCCGCAACTCACCGCTCGGCCGCACCCGCCAGTCATCCGATAGCGGAACCGATACCCGGGCATCAGCATTCTGGTAATTCAGAGATACCCTGCACCGACCCGGTCGGTGGGGCTCCAGAATATTTTTCAGCGCCTCCGGATCCAGCCCCTCACTTTCCCGCGCCAGCCACTGGATTACCAACTGCGAGGCCTGCTGCTCGACGACCCGGTCGATGTCTTTGACCGCACTGACCGTGACACGCCATCCATCGATAAAGCCATCGAAGCGAATGCGTCCGCGTACAACTCTTATCGCATGCTCCTCGATAAGGTGCCGGTAGTTCTGATATGCATCGTTGTACAGGGTCAGTTCGACACGATCTTCTCCATCGTCCAGGAACATGGTTACCCTGTTTCCACGTTTACGTATGTCAGATATCAGTCCGGCCAGCGTCACTTCCAGTCCCGCCCGCCGGGGTCCGCTGCTTGCTGCCGGTTTTGGCGTGGATTTCACAACCGAACCAATCAGCCCCGTACAAATATGCGGGCAGTCGTCACGATACTGGTCGAAGGGATGGCCGCTGAGGTACAGGCCCAGGCTTTCATATTCGTAACGGTATAACTTGAGCGGGCTCCATCGGGCCAGGTTCGAACCTCGAACCGCCGGCGTTGGTGGCGCATCAGTGCCAAACATGTCATTTTGCCCCGCCTCCATTGCCCGCGCATTCTGTTCGGCACTTTCCATCGCCACTGGTAAGTCCGCCAGCAGGCTGGGACGATTCGCCCCCTGCGCGTCGAGCGCGCCTGCCTTTATCAGGGCTTCAATGGCACGCTTGTTTACTTTTTGCGAGTCTATGCGCCGACAAAAGTCATGCAGGTCACTAAAATTACCGTTATTGCTACGTTCTGCAACGATGGAATCGGCGGCCATACGGCCCAGCCCCTTGAGCGCTCCCAGGCCATAGGATATGCGCCGGTCGTCGATCACGGTAAAAGTCGTGCCCGAGTTGTTAACGTCAGGCCGCAATAGTTCGAGCTCCATGGCCCTGAGTTCCCGCTGGTGCAACTTCAGCTTGTCGGTCTGCTCCATGTCAGCGGAGAGGGCCGAGGCCATAAATGCGGCCGGATAGTGCGCTTTTAACCAGGCCGTTTGGTAAGCCAGCAAGGCATACGCAGCCGAGTGCGACTTGTTAAAGCCGTATTCCGCAAACTTCTCCATGAGGCCAAAAATATGTGCCGCAATTTTTTCATCCACATTGTTCTTAACAGCACCTTCGACAAAAACATTCCTTTGCTTACGCATCTCGGAGGCTATTTTCTTGCCCATTGCACGGCGGAGCAGATCAGCCTGACCTAGTGAATAACCGGCCAGTATCTGGGCCGTTTGCATCACCTGCTCCTGGTAAAGAATGACTCCATATGTATTCGCCAACACTGGTTCCAGCGCCGGGTGCAGATAATCGACCGGCGCACTGCTGCCGCCGTGCTTGCGCTCAATGAAAGTATCAACCATCCCCGACTGCAATGGCCCTGGGCGAAACAGGGCGACGAGCGCAACGATGTCATCGAAACAATCCGGCTTCAGCCGCTTGATCAGGTCGCGCATTCCGCGCGATTCAAGCTGAAACACCGCGTGGGTCCGACTGGATCGCAACAGCCTGAAGGTCGCGTCATCATCCATGGGGATTTTGTCGAGGCTGACGGGTTCAAGCCCATCGGCCTTGCGTTTTTTGTTGACCGTATTTAACGCATGATCAACTACTGTCAGTGTGCGCAGCCCGAGAAAATCGAACTTGACCAGGCCGACTGCTTCAACATCCTTCATGTCGAACTGCGTTACTGTTGTGGTTTCCCCGTCGGCCCGGTACAGAGGGGCAAACTTAGTAAGTTCGGATGGAGCAATAACCACTCCCCCGGCGTGGGTGCCGGCATTTCTTGCCAGGCCTTCAAGCTGTCGCGCCATGTCGATAACGACACGCACTTCATCATCCGCCGTGTACATCTGACCGAGCTCCGGCTCTTCTTCAAAGGCCTGTTCCAGGGTCATCCCGGGGGTCAGTGGAATAAGCTTGGCGATTTTGTCCGCAAAACCATATGGGTGCCCCATTACCCGCCCGACATCACGTATTACGGCCTTGGCACCCATGGTGCCGAAAGTAATGATCTGGGAAACCCGGTCTCGCCCGTAGCGGCTGGCCACGTAATCAATTACACGATCCCGCCCCTCCATACAGAAATCTATATCGAAATCCGGCATAGAAATTCGTTCGGGATTCAGGAAGCGCTCGAAAAGTAAATTGAACTGCAGTGGATCGAGATCCGTAATCCCGATCACCCACGCGACAAGAGATCCAGCACCCGAGCCCCGTCCCGGCCCGACCGGCACGCCGTTGTTACGCGCCCAGCTGATAAAATCCGCGACTATCAGAAAATACCCGGGATATCCCATCTCGCTGATTACGTCGAGTTCACGCGCCAGCCGTTGCTCATAAACCAGCCGTTCCTCCGGCGTTTGTCCTTTTCCGGCCAGTTTGGCATCGAGACCATCCCGTGCGAGTTGCTTAAGCTGCTGATCAGGAGTGGCACCGCCCGGGATTTCGTACTCCGGCAGAAAACTTTTGCCAAACTCCAGGCTGACGTTGCAGCGTTTTGCAATCTCGACCGTGTTCTGCAACGCCTCCGGCAAATCAGCAAACAGCGTGCTCATTTCGTCGGTGCTGCGAAGATATTGCTGGTCGCTATAGTTGCGCGGCCGGGAGGAATCGTCGAGCGTGTAACCTCCCTGGATGCAGGTCTTAGCTTCATGTGCTTCAAATTCTGCAGGCGCCAGGAAGCGCACATCATTTGTGGCGACAACCGGACAAGCAGCAGAACTGGCAAGATTGACCGCACGGCCTACGTAGTCTTCATCACCCGGCCGGCCCGTACGCTGCAACTCAATATAGAAGTCGCCGGAAAAAATATTACGGTAATGCGCAAGCCACGCTGCCGCCTCGTCGAACCTGCGCGCGCCTAACAAGCCGGCCAGGGCGCCCTCTCTTCCGCCGGACAACGCGATTAACCCTGCAACTTCTGGCCCTTCCAGCCAGCTTTCAGCTATCACCGGAATGCCATTATGCTGTCCCTCTACATATGATCGCGTGATAAGTTGCTTGAGATTCAGGTAACCGGCGGCGTCTTTGCACAGTAATACCAGCCGCGCATAGCCCGCCTTGGTATGCGGTGTCGAGACCATTACGTCGGCGCCGACTACAGGTTTAACCCCGGCTGCCAGCGCTGCTTTAAAAAACTTCACTAACCCGAACATGTTGCCCTGATCTGTAACCGCTATCGCAGCCTGCCCGGTGGAGGCTGCGCCTTCCACCAGGGCGGGCAGACGAACAATGCTATCAACGAGCGAATACTCGGAATGCACATGCAGGTGTACAAACTCTGTATTCAAGGACAGGCCTCCCCTTTTAGTTCCGCCGCCTCCCTGACAGGACGAAAGCTTCGCCTGTGGACGGGCGTTACTCCAAACCGCAGCAATGCCTCACGATGTGCCCGGGTCGGATAGCCGCGATGCCGGTCAAAGCCGTATTCGGGGTACATCGTGTGCAGTTCATCCATTTGTCTGTCACGTTCCACTTTGGCCAGTATCGATGCGGCCGCAATTGCCGGACAGAGATCATCTCCACCCACCACCGTTTCCGTAATTGCGGCATAGGCATCCGGCAGATCGGGGCAACGATTACCATCTATTTGCAGTAACCCCGGTTGTGTACTTAAGCCATCAATGGCGCGACGCATCGCCAGCATCGTTGCGCCGAGTATATTCAGCTCATCTATTTCACTAACACTCGCCGATCCAAGTGACCAGGCAAGTGATTCACGGGTAATAGATATTGCCAGCGCTTCTCTACGATTTGCTGATAATTTTTTTGAATCACGCACGCCACTGATACTCTGACCAGCCTCAAGCACCACGGCACACGCCACAACCGGTCCCGCAAGTGGGCCCCGGCCCGCTTCGTCAACGCCGCCTACCGCTAACAACCTCAACCCTTTTGGGTCCGCGCCACACCGACCCGTCGCATTTACCCGGCCTTTTGGCCTCGCGGCCAAAAGGCCGCCTGACCGGATAGATTACGTGGAATAGACCGTGATATTCCAGCCGATGTTTATAAAGGCATGGTCGGCAATCGCTATCTGCAGCCAAACCGGCTGGTCGGGAACCGAACCCAGGCCTTCACCACCTGGATAGCAGTTTAGGAAGTAGCCATAACATATTGAATATTATTCAGCTTTATCGGTCAGTACATTGGCGATGGCTGCAGCTGCCCGCTCATCTGCCGAGCATCTCATTTGGTCGGCAAGCTCGCGAAAACGCGCAACCATCCTGTTGCACCCTGTCTCGTCCCGCAGTTGCTCGAGCACGGCCGCCCCGAGCGCTGGTGCGCTTGCCTCTCCCTGAAGGTACTCCGGTACCAGGTCATCGTTCGCAAGAATGTTCGGGAGGGAGAAACGCTCGATGTTGAGCATGAAGGACTTGAGGAACCAGGCGGTAAAGGGCGCGAAGCGATAGGCCACAACCATTGGTCTGTGTAACAGCATAGTCTCCAGTGTCGCAGTACCGGACGTAACCAGCACCGTATCAGCAGCGCTGATCACCTCGCGTGTGCGGCTGGTAACTACCCGAAGCGAGTCACCCAACTTGCTGCCCTCACACTGTGCTTCGATCAGCCTGGCAATCTTCGGGGATGCTGCCGCAACAACAAAGCTGACAGAAGCGTCGTTCTCCCTAACCTGCTCGGCAGCCTGCAGGAAAACCCGCCCAAGCCTCTCGATTTCGGCTCGCCGGCTTCCCGGCAACAAGGCAACTATAGGCCCATCCTGCAGGCCCAGGGCGTGCCTCGATGCGCTCTTGTCATTATCGCCTGCAATCTGGTCTGCAAGCGGGTGCCCCACGAACGTCGCCTCGATGCCGTGTTCTTCCAGAAAGCCAGGCTCTATCGGTAACAGGCAGAGCACATGGTCGCATGCCTCGCGAATCGTTTTGACCCTGCCGCTCCTCCAGGCCCATACAGATGGGCAAACGTATTGAACCGTGCGGATACCAAGAGAACGCGCATGCTTTTCGATCCGCAGGTTGAAATCCGGCGCATCGACGCCGATCAGGATATCCGGTGGATCGGCACGCAACCGATCTTCTATAGCCCTTTTTAAGCGGCGGATGCGAGGCAGGTGGCGAATAACTTCGAGCAGTCCCATGACCGCCAGCTGTTCTATATCGCCCCAGGATTCACAACCCTCGCGGCGCATGCTGGATCCCGTGACCCCGGCAAAACTTGCTTCCGGGTAGATTCGGCGCAACTCACGTATCAGGCCTCCTGCCAGTGCATCGCCGGATGCTTCGCCAGCTATGATGACAATTTTCAGCACTTTCGCTTAACTCAGCGGATAAAACGACGTTCGGACGACTTCAAGAATGCTGCAAATATTTCCAGCTCGGGTTGCTCGTCGGTCAGTGCTTCTATCTTTGCGCGTGCTTCATCCAAACTCAGGCCGCTTCGGTAAAGACATCGGTAGGCTTCTTTGATATTGCGAAGCTGGCGACCATCAAAACCACGCCGCTTTAGCCCTTCCGCATTAATACCGCGCGGCACTGCTGTATGTCCGGCGGCCATCACGTAGGGGGGAACGTCACGTGTAATGCAGGAATTTACTCCGATAAATGCATGGGCACCGACGCGGCAATACTGATGCACAGCCACGAAGCCTCCGAGAATTGCATAGTCATCAACCAAAACGTGGCCCCCCAGCGTGGCGCAGTTAGCAAAGATAGTCTCGTTACCAACCTCGCAATCGTGGGCTAAATGCACGTTAGCCATGAACCAGTTGTTATCGCCAATCTTCGTTACGCCGGTGTCCTGCGCCGTTCCACGATTGAAGTTGCAGTACTCGCGAATAGTATTCCCATTTCCCATGACGAGTTGAGTGTCTTCACCCGCATACTTTTTGTCCTGTGGATCATCTCCAATCGAGGCAAACTGAAAAATGCGATTACGTTCACCTATCGTTGTTTTCCCCCTAATAAAGCAGTGGCTGCGTATTTCAGTATCTGCTCCTATCTCGACGCCTGCCTCGATGACACTGTACGGGCCAACCCGGACGGACGAATCCAGCGACGCCTCTGGCGAAATGACAGCGGTGGGATGAATCAACGACATTGGGATTCCTGTGCCTTCACTTAATCAATCCTTTCACCTTCTTCTGTAGCTCCTTAATTTGCCCTGCGACAACCTCCAGTCTCTTTACACGGCCAACCAGGCGTCGCCATTTGCCGACTTCCTCCACGCCGAATGCCGAGGAATATGCCCCCGGCTTCCGAATAGCCCTGGTAACCAGCGACTGCGCATGTATAGAAACATCGTCACAGACTTCAAAATGCCCGAGCACTGCTGAATTACCACCAATCTGGCAACGGGCGCCTATGGTCGCGCTGCCGGCAATTCCCGACATTGCAGCAATGGCTGTGTGATCCCCGATGCTTGCATTGTGAGCAACCTGCACCAGGTTATCTAATTTGACATCGTTGCCAATGTGCGTGTCATCGATGGCGCCACGATCTATGGTTGTATTGGCCCCCATTTCGAAATCATCGCCTATCTCCACTCCGCCCACCTGCGGCACCTTTACCCACCCTGATTCACTTTGCGCGATACCGAAGCCATCAGACCCGATAACAGAGCCTGAATGCAGCCTGCAGCGCTTACCGAGCCGGGTGCCGGAATAGAGACTAACGTTGGCTGCCAGCCAACCATCATCACCGATAGTTACGTCGTCGCCAATTACCGTGTTAGCGCCTATGTATATTCGCTCGCCCAGTTGAACATTAGCGCCCAGGACGGCGCCCGGGCCTACTTCGGCGCTGGCCGGGACAAGTGTTTCCGGGTCGCAAACGACGCTTGGGTGTACACCGGGATTGAGCTTTCGCGCAGGATAGAGCTCGGCCGCGACAGCGGCGTAGGCCGCATACGGATTGGGGGTTACGAGACAGGCGACCGGGCACTCATCCGCATCTTCTTCCGTGAGGATAACGGCGGTGGCCTTCGCTGAACCCAGTAGCGAGCGATAGGCAGAATTTGCCAGGAAGCAAATAGCGCCGGGTTCAGCCGCATCCAACGTCGCAACTGAACTCACAACAAGATCCGGGTCACCACGCAGCTCGCACCCGTATCGAACCGCCAACTCAGCCAGTGTGATAGCTGCCACAAGTCATCTCCCGCGTGTGCCGCTGCCCGGTTTTTCAGCTGCCTGAGCCGTTACTGGCTGGCATTGCCACCGTCCGGATTGGTAGCTTTCAACCGGTCCAGTACAGCCTGCGTAATATCGATTCGATTGCTGGCATAGACGATGCCGTCCGCCAGGATGAGGTCAAATCCTGCGCCGTCGGCATAGGCCGCAATCTCGCGAAATACTCCCTGCTGAACTCCGCCGATTGCTTCATTATTACGCAGATCGAGATCTTCCCGGAATTCATTCTGGGCCCGTGCGATTGCCCGCTCATCGTTGCGCAAGTCACGCTGCGCGTTCTCGCGCTCTTCCGCCCCCATGACCTCGAGATTTTTTTGAATCACTGCATTCTTTTCTTCCAGGGCGGTCTGCATCGCGACAATTTCGCGACGCCGTGGCGCAAATTCATCCTCGAGAGCCTCGCGGGCCGTCTGCGCCTGCGGAGATTCCTGCAGAAGGCGTCCGACGTTAACAACTCCGATCTTTAGCCCATCGGTGGTTTGCGCAATGGCAATTGATGGCATTACGCAGCCGATCACTGCAAGCAACAGAATATTTCTTGTTTTGTATCTCATGTATCAACCTTTCTTTGCCGAGCGGCCGCTAAAATGCACCGCCAATAGAAAACTGAAAATTCTCGGTTTCGTCACCCATCAAGTTGAAGCCACCTTCCTGGCCGCCTCCATACTCATTAAGCGGCACACCGTAGCTGAAGCGGAATAGCCCCAATGGTGCCAGCCACTCAGCCGCAATCCCGATCGAGGTTCGCAGCTGATCCGTGTCAAAATCATAGAAATCATTGGGGAGCTGGCCGCCACCGCCCTGACCTCCGTTTCCGTCATACCACTCAATCGTATCTTCCGTCGAAAACACATTGGCTACATCATAAAACAGAACAAAGCGTGAGCGGGCCTGCCAACTGGCTGGTAGAGGCAGAATCAGCTCAAGCTGACCCGCGACCAGTACATTACCGCCATATGGATTATTCCGCGTATCCAGTGGTCCAAGTGAATTTTCCTTGTAGCCGCGCACCGTGTCCGGCCCCCCGGCATAAAAATTCTTGTATGGCGGAACAGATGTAGTGTCACCGAAAGCGAATCCATAGCCTATCTCGCCATTAAGCGCCAGCGTGAAATAGCGGTTCAAGGGAACATACTGTACATATCGATAGTTTAAAGTCATGTACTCGACTTCACTACCGGGCACCGTCGCGGCAACGCCAAGTGAATGCCGAAAACCCCTGTTTGCAAATATCGCCCGATTCCGGGTGTCATAACTCCAGCCGCCCGTGAGCTCCAGAACATTAAATTCACTCGTAAGAAACTCGCTTCCCATTGCGATACAGTCAATCGGGAGGCAAGTATCACTCTGCTTTCCGTTCGCGTTTATCCACTCAATGGCTTGCTTGGAGCTACTCGCCGAGTTAGCGGCTATTTCAGAATCCTGATAATTGATACCAAGGTTGATGCGTTGGTACTCTGTGAGCGGATAACCCCAGTTAACCCCAGCTGAAAGTGTTTTGGAATCAAGATCGGATGCATCCGATGTAAAGTTCGTGGTTTTACGATAGGCCGCCCGGATAGTACGGCTTACTTCATTCAGGCTTACATAGGGTTGGGTGTATGAAGCTGCAAAAATCTTGCTGAAGTCACCGACATTCAGATCCGACTGTACTCTGTTTCCGGTCCCCATGAAGTTGGTGTGTACAAAATTGGCATTCAACAATACGCCCTGAGAATCCGAGTAACCGAGCCCGCCGCCGAACTGCCCCGGCAAACCTTCCGTAATATCAAACTCAACATCTACCATGTCAGGTGTTCCCGGTACGGGTTTTGTATCCACCTTGACCTCTTCAATGTAGGGCAAGCGCTGCAGGCGCACCTTGGATCGGTCAACCCTGCTCTTCGACAAGTAGCCGCCTTCAAACTGGCGCATTTCGCGCCTGAAAACTTCATCATCTACTGAATCCGCACCATTAAAATTGATGCGCCTGACATAGACACGATTCTTAGGATCTACGTAAAAGGTTACCTGTACCTCGCGGGATTCCTCATCGAGCTCGGTAATGGGTTCTACCTGGGTAAACGCATACCCCTCTTCACCAAGCCGCAACTGTATAAGCTCTTCACTGCGTGTAAGCAGCTGCTGTGAAAACATCTGCCCCGGCCGCACCTGTATATAAGGTGTAAAAGAATCCTCCGGCAGTATAAGTTCTCCGGCAAGCTTTACGTCTGAAACCGTGTACTGCTCACCCTCGACGATATTGATGGTAATGAATATGTCCTGCTTGTCGGGAGAAACCGCGACCTGGGTTGAATCAATTCCAAAATCCGCATAGCCGCGATCCATGTAATAGGACCGCAGGGTCTCAATATCGCCCTGCAGAGCCTCGCGTGAGTAGCGATCATCACTACGCATAAAGGACAGCCAGTGCGGTGTCCGCAACTTAAAAATATCAAGCAGGTCTTCATCTTCAAAGACCGCATTTCCAACGATATTTATTTGCCGTATTCGTGCGCGCTCACCTTCCTTAATGTTGATATTAATGTCGACCAGGTTGTCCGGCAGCTCCTTAACCTCTGTCTTGACCGATGCCGCATACTTGCCCTGCGCAAAATACTCATCTGTCAGGGAGCGTTCGACATCGTCCAGGACAGACCGGTTGAGAATCCGGCCACGTTTCAACCCCACGCGCCCGAGGGATTCCATGAGGTCTTCTGTCTTAATGTCTTTATTACCCGTGATCGTAAAATCAGAAATTGACGGACGTTCGGCAACTGCGATGATTAAAGCATCGCCCTCCCGCCTGAACTCAACATCAGTAAAAAATTCTGTCGCATATACTGCGCGCAGCGCTTCCTGAATTTTCTCGCGGGTTAGGTCATCACCGATATTTAGTGGGAGGTAATTAAAAACTGTTCCTTCTGAAATACGTTGCAGCCCCTCGATGCGTATGTCTTCAAGGACGAAGGATGGCTGCTGGGCTCCTGCCGGGCCCGCAATGCAAAGGAGCAGAAGCGCACACAGAAGTGAGTGACAATACCGATTGCCTGGGAGACCCTTCAACACGGGAATATCAGCTGAAGACCCGGGTCAGGTCATTATAAAAAGCAAAGCTCATCACCAGCACGAGGAAAACAATCCCCAGCTGCTGGCCAATAAGCTGCGCACGAGTTGACAATGGCCGACCCTTAATTGCCTCACATAGCTGGTATACCGCCTGGCCACCATCGAGAATTGGAATCGGTAGCAGGTTCAGAATACCGAGACTGAGGCTTACGACTGCAAGAAAATTCAAAAACGATGCAAGGCCAATCATTATCGAATAGCCTGCATACTGGGCAATATTAATTGGCCCACTGATATTTTTTACCGAGACCTCACCGGTAACCATGCGGGCAACCATCCTGATGGTCAGCACCGACATGGACCAGGTCTTGTCGACCGCTACCCCAACAGCGTCCCACGGTCCGTATCGCTGATCGCCGCTGTACTGCTCGTTAAAGTTTTCTGGTATATCGGGTCCGGCACCTATACGCCCGATGGTGGCACCGTCTTCATTTTGAGCCTGCCCGATAGTGAGCGGCAGCTGCTGAGGCCTGCCGTTTCGCTCTATAGCCAGATCGACTGTTTCGTTGGGGTGGGCCTGGACAAACTGCACCCACTCCAGCCAGCTTGTAAATTCCGTGTCGGCAGCAGCGACAATCCGATCACCGGATCGCAGGTCGGCAGCCTCTGCCGCGCCACCGGGACTGATCTCACCCATGACCGGATCTATCGACGGTACCCACGGCGCAAATCCCAAACCGCTAAACAGCATGCCGGGTTCGGTAAGCTCCTTAACCCGGCCCTCGATATTCAGATCAATGATCTTGCTGCGCCCGCTATCCGTGGCAAGTTCCATGCGGATACGCTTGTTGTCGAGCATGGTATCGATAATCGCAAGTACGGCACCTTCCCATGTCGCCACCGTATGCTCGCCTATACCGACAATCCGATCCTTGTATTCAAGGCCGGCGTCACTCGCGATGCTTTGTGGTTCAACTTCCCCGACTATAGGCTTAAGCCCGGGAACACCTATAACGAACATCAGCCAGTAAGCAAAGACCGCAAATACGAAATTCATTGCCGGTCCGGCGACCAGGATCCCTATCCGCTGTCGAACCGGCTGCCGATTGAAAGCCCTGTGGAGATCCTGCTCCGGAACCTCGCCTTCCCTCTCGTCGAGCAACTTGACGTAGCCCCCCAAAGGAATTGAAGACAGGCGGTACTCTGTCTGGTCGGGACCGCCGCGCCGGATCCATAGCGGACGGCCAAAACCTATAGAGAAGCGGAGCACTTTTACGCCGGCCAGCCGGGCGGCAACGTAATGTCCCCACTCATGAACCGCCACCAGGATACCGATGGCGGCAAGAAACGCGAAAATATCAAGGATGATCATGCCCATATATAAGCGCTCATTTTAAGCTTCCGTGCCGAGGCAGTACACAACTATATGCTTTGCCGGTCAGGCATCCAGCACACCGGTCAGCAGAAGTGTTACTACGAATACCGGTAAAGCTGCAACCATGCCGTCTATGCGATCCATTACGCCACCGTGTCCGGGTAATAACCTGCCGCTGTCCTTAAGCCCCGCGTAGCGCTTAAACGCGCTGACTGTAAGATCGCCGACAATCGAAAATCCGGCAACGGCAGCTCCGACTGCGGCGAAAACCACTAGCGAAATATTCAGCCAACTTGCGCCCAGCACAGCAACCAGAATCGCACATAGCAAACCTCCGCCCAGTCCTTCCCATGTTTTACCGGGACTAACGCGCGGAGCCAGTTTACGTTGACCGAAACGCCGGCCGGTGAAATATGCGCCTATATCGGCCGCAGCCACTATCCCTATAAACCAGAGCAGCAAGGGCACACCTTCACCCATATTCATAAGCCGCGCAAGCGACAGCCAGGCCGGTTGCAGGCATAAAAGCCCCGCGAGGGCGCAACCCCAACTATTAATTGCCACGGAGTTGAAAACCAGCCAGCACAGCACAACTAACCACCATCCCACTGCGATGTAAATAATTGGATCGCCGGCACCTGGCGAAGCTCCCGTCACCAGGGGCAGCAGACCTGCGCCAAACATCATCAGGGTGTAGAGCGCACGAATGGACGGACTGTGCCGGGCAAAAAATCCGGACCACTCCCATACGCCAATGAATACAAATGCACCGAGCACGTAGCGGGCGGTACTCGCCGGCAAAGCATAGAGTGCTGAGCCAACACCAATCAGCAACACGACCGCGGTAATAATTCGCTTCGTAAGTGAACTCATGAATTCGTCCATACCAGGCGCTGGAGCAAGGTAAGCCATGCTCCAGAGAACTAGTCTCCTGCGGTGGCTTCAGTACGACCGGCAACCTGGTCGCCGGTTTGTCCAAAACGTCGTTCCCTTCCCGCAAAAAAATTAATTGCCAGGTCGAGGTCGTCAGAATTAAAATCAGGCCAGAGCCGGTCGGTAAAGTACAACTCGCTGTATGCCATATCCCACAGCAGAAAATTGCTGATTCGCCGCTCGCCGCCCGTACGAATCAGCAAATCGGGCGCCGGCATGCCTGCCAGCGACAGTTCGTCCGCCAGGAGTTGTTCATCTATGTCGCCTGCTGTTAACTGGCCTGCTTCCACACGCTTAGCCAGTTTGCAGGCAGCCTGAACAATGTCCCAGCGTCCGCCAAAGGCCACAGCCAGGACCAGCTGCATACCATCGTTATTTGCCGTCAATTCTTCGGCTGCCTGCAGGCGTTTTTGCAAACGGTTGGACAATTCGTTACGCGCGCCGACAAATCGAACCTGTATTCCATTCTCGTGCAGCGCGTCGACCTCACGCTGCAGCACTTCGAAAAACAGGCTCATCAGGCTGCTGACTTCCTCGGAAGGTCGACTCCAGTTTTCGCTGCTGAATGCAAACAGCGTAAGCGCCTTTATCCCCTTTTCTGCAACAGCCTCCACGACCGCGCGGGTGCTCTTGACGCCGGCGCGGTGCCCCTGGTGACGCGGATACCCGTTCGCCTCGGCCCAGCGGCCATTGCCATCCATGATAATGGCGATGTGCCCGGGCAGGGGCTGGGGGCTGTTGGAATCTGGCGCGGCCATGAAAATACTCTGAATTCAAAAGATCAGATTAAAAATCCATTATTTCTTTCTGTTTTTGCTCAGAAACTTTTTCAACTTCATGTATATATTTATCAGTAATCTGTTGGATATCCTGCTCGGCGCGGCGCTCCTCGTCCTCGCTGATTTCTTTTTCCTTTAGCAGGGTCTTGATATCGCCCATCACATCACGCCTCACATTACGCACAGCAACCTTGCCCTGTTCAGCTTCCTGCTTGACCATTCGAGCCAGGCCCTGGCGACGCTCCTCGGTCAGATCAGGCAACGGCACCCTGATCACCTTACCGGCCGTTACCGGGTTTAATCCGAGTTCACAGTTCTGAATGGCCTTTTCAATTCCCGGAATCATCGATTGCTCCCACGGCGTTACCGACAGCGTACGCGAGTCTTCTACTGCGATATTGGCAACCTGGCTCAGCGGTGTCTCAGCGCCATAATAGTCCACCATGATCTGTTCCAGCAGGCTCGTCTGGGCTCTGCCGGTACGCAGCTTAGTCAGCATATGGCTAAACGCACCTACGCTTTTCTGCATTCTTTGATCAGCATCTTTTTTCAGGTCTTCAATCACGTCTCACCTCGCCCCGGGCTGTCTTCAGCCAGGTGTAACCAATGTTCCCACGGCCTCGCCCCTGATCAGCCGCAACAGATTTCCGGGTGTGCTCAGGTCGAATATACGTATAGGAAGGTTGTTATCGCGACACATGACCACTGCAGTAGTATCCATTACGTCCAGCCTGTCACTGATTACCTTGTCAAAAGACAACTCGTCAAAACGGCTGGCGTTCGGATCTTTTTCCGGATCAGCCGTATAAACGCCGTCTACCTTGGTTGCCTTTACCAGGATATCGGCACCGATCTCGATTGCCCTCAGGCTGGCCGCCGTATCCGTCGTAAAAAAGGGATTGCCCATGCCAGCGCCAAATATTGTGACCCGGCCCTTTTCCAGGTGCCGGATCGCACGCCTGCGTATATAGTCCTCGCAAACTTCATTGATCTGCAGACCGGACATTACCCTCGCCATCACATCTACACGTTCGAGAGCGTCCTGGAAGGCCAGCGAATTTATCAGGGTTGCCAGCATGCCCATGTGATCGCCGGTGACCCGATCCATTCCGGCCCGGGCGAGTCCCTGGCCCCTGAAAATATTGCCGCCGCCGACTACCACGCCGATCTGCACGCCCAGTTGCACTACATCACCGATTTCGCTTGCCATGCGGGCCAGGACTTCGGGATCGATGCCGTAATCCTCTTTACCAAGCAGGGCTTCGCCGCTAAGTTTCAGGAGTATGCGGTTGTAAGGCAAATTCGTGGCTGTCATTGACGATCCAGGCTCCAAGGCAGTAACACAATCAAATCCAACTTCTTAGCGAACATGGCCGTATAGCCAAAATATTCCTTGGCTGCCATCCTGTCGTTCGCCCGATATCCCGGAACCGACAGGCTCTATTCTTTTTCGTCTTCGTTCTGGCTGGCGCGAACCTGGGCCTCGACTTCGGCAGCAAAGTCTTCCTGCTTCTTCTCAATGCCCTCACCTACTTCCAGGCGTGCGAAGGCATTCACGCTCGCGCCTTTTTGTTTCAGCAATTTACCGACCGTGATATCCGGATCCTTTACAAAGGACTGACCGACGAGGGTAATCTCGCCGAGATACTTGCGCAGGCGACCTTCAACCATCTTGCCAACGATTTCAGCCGGCTTACCTTCCTGCTCGGCCTGTTCAGTCAGAATACGCCGCTCCCGCTCAAGCTGTTCGGCCGGCACATTGTCTTCGGCAATACATGCAGGTGCGGATGCCGCAATATGCATGGCTATGTCCTTCCTCAATTCATCATCGCCGCCGCTGATATCAACAACAACACCAATACGTTCGCCATGCCGATACTGGCCGATAGAACCTATCGCGCTGATTGTTTCAAATCGTCGCACACTTATATTTTCGCCAATTTTTGCAATAAGCGTGGTGCGCGTTTCTTCAAGCGTGCCGCCGCCAGCAACAGATGCCTGCATAAGTGTTGTAACGTCCGCTGGTGACTCAGACAGTGCGAGCGACGCTGCAGACCGGGCAAAGGCAGCAAAGTTTTCATCTTTCGCTACGAAATCAGTTTCAGAGTTGACCTCCATAACGACAACCTCGCTGCCATTTGCAGCAATTTCCACACGGCCCTCGGCGGCAATTCGGCCGGCTTTCTTCTCCGCCTTAGCCTGGCCTTTTTTGCGCAGCAACTCGGCCGCAGCTTCAAGGTCACCATCAGTCTCCACCAACGCCTTTTTACACTCCATCATTCCGGCACCGGTACGCTCCCGAAGCTCTTTAACCAGACTTGCTGTAATAGTCATTCCAGATAATCCTGACGTGCTTTAGTGCTTTAATCTTCGGACGAGGCTTTCTTGGTAGCTGCCTTTTTTGTAACCTTTTTCTTGGTCTTTTTCTTGGCTGCCGCTTTCTTTGTCGTCTTTTTCTTGGTCTTTTTCTTGGCTGCCGCCGCTTTAGGCGGTTCCTCGCTTGCCGTCACCTCTTCGGCAACGGGTTCGGGAGCCGCTTCTGCTGCTGCTTGCTCCGGAGCTTCTTCTGCAGGCTCCGGGGTGACTCCTGCTTCCGCCTCAGGTTCCACGTCGGCCGCAGCTTTCGGCT
>PBYE01000074.1 GCA_002729495.1 Chromatiales bacterium | reverse complement strand
TTGATCAGCGGATAATGCCACTGGAACTCGTAGCCCGGGTCGTCAGGCTCAAACTGCGGGTAGCGAATAAAGTTCGGTTCGGCAAAATCGGCCTGCCCGCTGGTAAGAAGATTCTCAATATCGATCATCGTCTGCATCTTGTCGATGAGATCTTCGTGAACCCTGAACGTCGGAATGTTGTCTGGCAGCGCCTCCTTTTCCGGGGCAGCCGCGATTCCCGCTGCATTCGAGAACTGTACTAACTGCAGGCCCGGGTCTTCCTGCGCCTCACTCAGCGCACTGGCCGCGACAAGTTGCTGCGGGGGAGTCAGACGGGCAACAGCCTGACCTGGAATGAAATCATCCGACAACTGGAAACTTGCGGTTGCCTCGGCGGGAGATGCTTGCCCTACCGTCAGCACATAATTTGTGCCCCCAAACCCGCAAACACTATGGTCAGGATATGCAAGTTTGTAGCATGCGCTTACGACGATGACGAACTCGCCTGAATCCTTTACGACAAGTGTTTCAACCGGGCCATCAGTAGCCCCAGCATAAATACTGCCAGTGGCATCCCGAACAACTTCTTCATCTAAGTCTATGAGTAAAAGGTCGATATCGGTTATACGCGGACTGCCCGGGACATAATCGGCAATCTGCAGGCTGATGGTCTGACCCGCGAGCAAGTTCACCCGGTAGAAGTCGCTGCTGTCACCACCAGCCGAACGCGCCGGACCGGCAGGCCCTTCACCAGGCACGTTGACATAGCCACCCACGGTGCCGGGGTTAGGGATGAGTTGTGCACTTGCAAAGGAATCGTTGTCGCCGGCAATACCCACGGAAGAATCGTTGGTATCAACGTCCGCAGCAACGGCTGCAGAAACGGAAATCGTGCCGGCCAGATCGTAATCGCCCAGCGGGATTTGGGCCAGGGGATCGGGACCGCCTCCACCGCCACCGCCTCCACCACCACCGCCTCCACAGGCGGAAAGCAGTGCGGTCGTTGCTGCAATCGAAACTTTGCGGATGAAATCCACGGATGTTAATCCTCTTTATCCTTGTTCTTGCGGGCCCCTGCGCGCGCAGCGCGGCCCGTGTGTTATTTGACGATACAGGGAGAACAAACAGCCGACAACGGGCCAGGTTCCTCGCTCCTTCGCAAATCCTTATGCACTGAGACTAGACAGCCTTTTTCTTTTCAAGTTCGAAACCCGGCAGCAGTGGTACAACATCCAGCAACCAGCTGTTCTTACCGGGCGGGCGATGGTATGGCATATGCAGCCCGCCTCCGGGCTGCCTTTATCGTGTCGGCATCCAAGCCTGACTAAAGCGATATTTTACATGAGGTCTTTCTCTGTAGAACCCGCCGCGGATAGACTCACCGGGCAGTGGTTAGCTGGCGCACCATAGGGCCTTCCGGGATGTTATGCCAACAGCGGCGACCTGACATAAACCTCGTAGGTGCCCGCGCAAACGCCCGCCCGGCGGATGGCCGGTCGGTTAGGCCGGTCGCCTTATTGCCCCCCTGCAGGCCTCCTATATACTTGCGAATCACTAAGACCCATACCGTTCATCGAGGTGCCCCATGGTTAAAGCAGTTCATCTGGATGACTCCGACCAGGTTGCGGAAGTCGCCAAACACCCCAGCAGTTCTTCCTTTAAAGGTGTCAAAACCGGTTTTGAAGGCCGCGAAGACGAGATCGGCAAAGCCGTTCAAATGGCTCTCAAGACCATGGCAAACAGCGCCGGTTACCAGCACGAAATGAATGACGCACTGGTAAAAGCCCGCCTGCACGCCATACAGTTCGCAAAGGATATGGGAATCATGGACAAGTATGTCGAGCACGACATCAAGACCATGGCACCCATCAACGAACGTGTCGGGCAAATTATTGCCAAGACCGGCGACAAGGAAGCTGCACTGGTCGGTCTGTGCGAGCGAACCGCCTGCCACTATCACCTTGTGCTGGAAACTGAAACCGAGCCCGGCAAACGCACATGGAAGTCCCCCTGGGGTAACGTTCTTAAGCCCTGCCTGCGCCTGGGTATGTTTGACCTGACCGAACAGGAAATTCATGAAACCTGGTATATCCCGCGCGTGAAAGGCTACGCGAAAGCGATGGGAGTTGAGATTAAGGTATCGGACTGGAATGAAGACGGTACCGTAACACTCGAGCTTGTGGACTAGTTCCATTTGCTACAAACCTAAAACGGGGCTTTCGGGCCCCGTTTTTCTTGAGCCCATGAACAAACAGCCAAATTCCTGCATTCGAAATGCATTGTCCGCAGTTTTGCTGGCAGCACTGTTCGGCTGCACTCAACCAACTCCGAAATCGCATCACGATGTCATTGTTGTCGGCGCAGGCATTGCAGGCCTGTCTGCCGCACTTGAAGCGTCGGCACACGGCGCAAAGGTGCTGGTTATCGAGGCCAACTCGGTCGGCGGCGGTCATGCCGTTATTGCCGGCGGCTTTGCGATGGTCGACACCGCCCTGCAACGAAAGAAAGGCTACAAAGACAGCCCCGATATCGCATACCGGGACCTGATGGCGTGGGGGGAAACAGCGGACCCTTACTGGGTACGGCGCTATGCAGAGGAGTCAGGAACGGATGTTTATGACTGGCTGACTGCCGCCGGAGCGGAGTTCGTTGTCATTATCGATACGCCGGAAGATACGGTACCGCGTTTTCATTTTACGCGTGGTGCAGGGGTGAACGTAGTTGTCCCGTTAATGAGTAAAGCCCTAAAAGATATAAATATTGATTTCGCCTGGAACACACGCGTAACGGCGCTGGCAAAAAACAGGGGAGCCATAAGGGGCGTTGTCGGTGTAAACGAACGAACAGGCTCCCGGGCTTATTTCAGTGCTGAGAGCATCGTACTCGCGACCGGCGGTTTTCAGAATAACCTGAACATGGTGCGCGCCAATTGGCCGGCGGAGCGGAACCTGCCAAAGAAACTACTGAAAGGCGCCGGTCAGTTTGCCACCGGGGATGGCTATGTACTGGCGGAATGGGCGGGAGCTGACATGCAGCGCATGGACAGGCAGGTCACTTTCTATAACGGCGTGCCGGATCCCCGTGATAAATCAGGTACGTCGGCGCTGGTAGCAGAGAACCCTGCCGCGATATGGGTTGCCTCCAACGGCCGCCGCTTCATGGACGAATCTGCGGACAGTAAAGTGATGGCGGCCGCGGTAGACAAGCTGAAACCTGTAAGCTTCTGGATGCTGTTCGATGCAAACGGGGCGCGCCGACTGGGCCTGCGGGGAGCGCCCTGGATCGATCGCGACTCGGTAAAGCGTTACATACTCGATAATCCGGTAATTACCGCCAAGGGCGTGACGCTGCGGGAACTGGCCCTCAAAACCGGTTTGCCTGAGCATAGCTTACGCACCACGGTTGAAACCTGGAACCGGATGGTCGATGTCGGCACCGACTTTCAGTTCAATCGCTTTAGCGAAGAACATCAGCCTCGTGGCATACAAAGCCTGTCAAAAGCGCCCTACTACGCGATAAAGATTTACCCACTTACCCGAAAAAGTATGGGCGGACCAGCAATAGATAAGCTGGGCCGCGTGGTCAATGCAGCCGAACACCCGGTACCCGGATTGTTCGCAGCCGGCGAACTGACCGGTGTAGCCGGAATCAATGGCAGTCACGGCGGCGCGGGCACCTTCCTCGGGCCGTCCGTATTCACGGGCCGCATCGCAGGCAAGACCGCCGCACTCGAGTCATCAGCGAGAAAGAGTCCGGCGCTGGTGCTGGCGGAAGGTACGAACGCATTAATCGAGCAAGCAGTTGCAGACGGGAAACGGCCGGGCTACTGGCATTTCGATGTGTCACACCGACTGGTAAGCGAGCGCCGCTATAGCTGCAATGCCTGCCACAACGAATCGGCACCCATGCGAATGGCTGACAACCGGAAAGAAATGCTGGCACGATTAGACACCTGTACGCAGTGCCACTAACACAGGAATAAATTGTGACTAGCGAGCAGGCAACCGAAACTACGCAGGCAAAGTATCCGGATCCCGGTTACGCTTGGTATGTCGTTGTCATACTGACGATCGCTTACGTCTTTTCTTTTCTCGACCGGCAAATACTTAGTTTGCTGGTTGAACCCATACGCGCGGATCTTGGTATAAGCGATACGCAGATGAGCCTGTTGCAGGGCCTGGCGTTTGCAATTTTCTATACGCTCCTGGGTATACCGATAGGCCGGCTTGCAGACAAACGCAGCCGGTGCGGAATTATCGCTGTTGGAATTACTATCTGGTGCCTGATGACGGCAGCCTGCGGCCTTGCAAAAAACTTCGTGCAGTTATTCATCGCCCGCGTGGGCATCGGGGTCGGCGAAGCCACGCTGAACCCCAGCGCTTATTCACTTATCAGCGACTACTTCCCGCGTAAAAGCCGTGCAAGACCACTGAGTTTCTACAACATGGGCGTCTCACTCGGCGCCGGTATCGCGATGGTGCTGGGCGGGCAGATCATTGCCTGGGCATTCAGTCAGCCGCCCCTAACACTGCCTTTCGTCGGCAAATTATTTCAGTGGCAAATCGTGTTCCTGTTAGTAGGTTTGCCGGGCCTGTTCGTCGCCGTACTCATGATCACGGTGCGAGAACCGAAGCGGCAGGACAAGATATCGCTCGATGGCACTATCGAGGACGTAATACCGATACGCAAAGTCGTCCAGTTTTTGTGGGAACGACGTTCTACTTATCTCACGCTGTTTGTCGGCATGTCGGTCGTCACAATTATTGGCTACGGCTACTTCTCGTGGATTCCGGCGATGTTTATCCGTACCTGGGGCTGGTCTATCTCACAGATAGCGTTCGCTTACGGTGTGGTGATCCTGATATTCGGGCCGCTCGGGGTTAACCTCGGCGGTTGGCTTGCCGACCGCTGGTATAAAAAGGGACGCCGTGCAGCGCACATGCGCGTCACCCTGATCGGTGCGCTGATCATGGTACCTTCGTCCATACTCGCACCGCTGATGCCAACGCCAGAACTGGCAGTTTTGATGCTCGCGCCATCAACCATAGGCGGCGCCATCCCGACTGCGACTGCGGGGGCCGCCCTGATGATGATTGTGCCCAACCAGATGCGCGCACAGACAACCGCAATTTACTACTTCGTTATAAATGTACTTGGGTTGACTATCGGACCGCTCGCAATCGCCCTGATGACCGACTATGCCTTCCAGGACGAAAGCATGTTGCGCTATTCGATCTCTATCGTATCAGGTTGCGCGGGCGTTGCTGCGCTGGGATTCCTGGTCGCAAATATCAAACACTACCGTGCTTCTGTTATCGAAGCCGATGCCTGGAGCAATTGAAAAGCTTCAACTGGCCGTTAGTTGTTTAGTTAAAGGCGCGTTCGACGGCAGCTTCTACTTCCGAAAGCTGCTCGCAAAGCGAACGATGCAGTTCCAGTTGTCCTGCCGCCCTGACCTGGTTGTGCGTGCTTCGGTTGGCAAACATATCGGGGTTCCAGCCAAAATAGCTTTCGTTAAGCGCATCGGTTGTTAACCGTGCCGCCAGTTCCACCATGATCGTGCGTGTTGCAGGGATCAATGACGTTGATTCCTGCGTTGTCAGGAAATCACGCGCCTGCGATGCGTAACCCTCTATAGCCGCTGTAAAAAGATCCAGGCGAAACATGGTTCCCTCGGTGTCTTCACCGCATGGGTTACACCACGAACGAAATGCGTCGCCGAGTTCCAGCGGCAAAGGCATGTGCGCCAGCGTATCAAGGTCGATCATACAAATTGCGTTACCGGTGTCTGCATCAAAAACCAGGTTGGATATTTTTGGATCGCCGTGTACCAGCCGGTCGGGCAGCTCGGGCAAAGCGGGCAACTCTTCTGCCGCTTCAAGTACAGCCTCGGCCAGCGTTTCAATGGCCGCAAACGCTTCGTGATCTCGGTGTACTTCGAGTGCTTCACGTAGGGCTGCCAGGTGCCGCTCGGTATCGTGAACGCCGAGTCGCGTGGTGTGCAGCTCGATCTCCAGGTCGTCGACAGCCAGGTGGAATTTCGCCAGCAAGGCTCCCGCCTCATACGCCTGTCGCCCGGAAGTCAGCATGTCGTGACAAACGCCGGGAACGAAGCTTGTCATGCGCCAGGAGCGCTCATCGAGCTCTATCCACAGTTTGTCATCCTGTGTCGGGCGTATTCGCTGGGTTGCAAGGCCCTTTTTTTCCAGGTGCCGGGTCAGTGTATCGATATCGACATTGATCTGTGGATCAAAAACCGGGTTTAGCGCCTGTAGCACGTACCGCTCACCGTCCGCGGTAGCAACCAGGAACGTATCGTTGATCAAGCCTGTACCGAAGCGTTCGGCAGATGTGATGGTGGTAACGCCGAACTCCTGCAAAACGGCGTCAGGTATTTCAGTCAATGGCCAGCCCTGGTAAATTCTGGATGGATCAGTAACCGATGACTTTGCCGGTGTACTGAAAAATCTTGCCAGAATCTTCCATGGTCGTCGTTTCGATAACGTTGATCATGCCCGCGATGCTGTCTTCTTTCAGCGTAAGATCGAGACCCAGGTTCATTTTTTCATTCATCTTGGTCAGCATACCCTGCGTATCTACAAGGCCAGGATTAAGCAATACGACAACGATATCATCCCCTTTCACAGAATCAGCCACATTTACCATCATCATGTTCAGTGCTGCTTTACTTGTGCGATAAAGCATCGTGCCCTGCGACGGCATGGCATCAATGTTAGCAAATGAGCCGCCCTTGGAACTCACCGCAACCAGGCGCTTTTTCTTGCCGGCCTTAAGGTTCGGCAGAAAGGCTTCCGACACTTTCAGCGGGCCACGCAGGTTTACATCCATAAACTGGTCGAAGCGGTCGTAGTTAACCTTACCGAACAACTGTTTGGGGTCCGGCGACCCGGATATTGCCCCGTTATTAAGCAAGACGTCTATGGGCTGACCCTTGTACTGCTCGGCCAGCTCATCGACGCGCGCAAGGTCCGTGATATCAAGCTGCTCTATGATCACGTTGCTGTTCTCTGCCGCGAATGTCTGCAGATCTTCCGCTTTCTCGGGCTTACGGGCAGTCGCAATAACCTTCCAGCCCAGCGCGGTATATTGCTTGACGAATTCGAAGCCCAGCCCCCGGTTCGACCCGGTAATCAGGACTGTCGGCGTATAGCCTTCCTCGCCTTCCGCTGCAGCCAGCGTTAGCGGCCCAAAATATGCCGCGAGCAGCAAGATGCCGCAAAGCCCGGATGCCAGTTTCCGTATAATCATTATTTCTCCCCTGTACACGCGCCTTGCCGACGGTGCCGCCTTTATATCGATTTTCAATAGTTTATTCGCCTGATACGCGGATATGCCGCTGATTCAGATCCTGTCCATTTTCACGATTACTGACAATTCATGCACAATGCCGGAACCACGGAGCATACAGGCCAGCAAACCGAATGTCCGACCACAGAACATTCAGCATAGACAAGACCCAACGCCATATAGGCCCAATATGGCTAAGCCCGGGAGTTGCCCCCCGTAACGTTCTTACGCTGTTTATCTCAGCGGCCATGGCTATCGGTTTTATCAACCTGCTTAACCTTATACAGCCCCTGCTGTTGCAGGAGCAGCTCGGCATGACCACGGGTGAAGGTGATTTTACGGCCAACGTTTACATTGCGCTTGAATTAACCTCGCTGATCGTTGTCATTCCCCTGGCCAATCTCTCGGACATCATCGGCCGGCGGCCGATATTCACCAGCGGATTTCTGATCATTTGCCTGGGTCTGCTCATCATTCCAACAGCCACGACCGGTCTGGAACTGATGCTGTACCGGATATTTACATCCGTCGGCGTTGCCTGCTGCACCACGATGATTGCGTCCCTCGCGGCCGACTACCCGCAGAATGCTTCGCGTGGAAAATTTATCGGCGCCAACGGGATCTTCTCGGCGCTGGGGGTTGTTGCTGTCGGTAGTGGACTGACCCAGCTGCCAAAATTGTTCACGTCAATGAACTACTCGATCGCAGATTCGATCGCCTACACGCTCTGGATCGGCGGTGCGCTGGCTATCGCAACAGCCGTAATTACCTTTGCGGGCATCAAGAAAGGCCGCGTCGCGAGCCACGAAGAAAAATTACCTTATCTTGAGAACATGCGGGTTGGTTTTCGGGAGATAAGCAAAAATCCCAGGCTGATGCTGGGCTGTGGCGCCACCGCATTGTCGCGTGGCGACCTGACCGTACTCGCGACATTTTTTGCACTGTGGGTGCAAAAAGTCGGCACCGAACAAGGTATCGAAGCGGTCTCTGCATCGGCAACCGGTGGCAAACTATTCGGACTGATGCAAATGGCGATGCTGCTGTTTATGCCCGTTATCGCAATTATTGTTGACCGGCTGGACCGTGTAACAGCGCTGGGCATTGCGATATCGTTCGCAGCCGTGGGCTATTTTGCACTGGGGTTTGCGCCCAACCCCTTCGAATCAAATCTGATTTACGTCGTCGCGGTCCTGGCTGGCTTCGGTGAGGCGGCCATTCTTGTTTCGGTTCCCTCGCTTGTCGGGCAGGAAGCGCCGGGGCGGTTTCGCGGCTCGATTATCGGCGTCGCGGCCAGTTTCGGTGCAGTCGGAATAATCCTGACCAACAAGGCCGCCGGTTACCTGTTCGACAACTGGAGCTACCAGGGGCCGTTTATATTTATGGCATTACTGAACTGTAGCATGCTGCTTTGGGCAGTTTCCGTGCGGCTAAGGACGGGGACCACGCGCAATCAGCAGCAAACCCTGGCATCCGCCGATTAGTAGACAACCATGACGATAACTCGTTCGATAAGGAGTTTCTGCTGTTTGATTACCATTGCCGCCCTGGCCGGTGGGCTCGGCAGCTGTGACAGCCAAACGGACAAGAGGTCCAAACGAAAGACCGGACTTCGATACCTACGCGGAGGCGGGCCACCCCTTCGCCGACTACTGGGGCATCTGGGTCGAAACATCCTGTCCGGCAGGAGTCGGGTCGGGCGAGATGGTCGACTGCTGTTTCGAGATGGGGGGGGCTGTTCAGATGGCCGGCCATATCCGCCGCCACGGCTTGCAACGCTGGGCCGGGCACGCAATGACCTGGATCCGTCGCTCGCTTACGACATTTCCGAGTTCGGCCACCTGGGTTTCGACGCGAGCGACGGCCCTCCCGATCCTGATCAGCCGGTGCAGTCGCAATATCGCGGCACCTGGGCCACCTGGAACCCGCCCAACGACGACCCCCGTGTGGGCCGGCTGCTCGCAAAGCATGTGGTTGATTACCTGGCAAACAGCGCGGCGAAATGAGTGGTTGCGGGGCGCGCGGCCCGGTTTGACTGCTACCGCCGTGTGGGGCATAACACTTGTCAAACGCCCCTAACAAAAACGGATAACAAACATGCGGAACCAAAGAACCGGAATTAGTCGCCGTACCGTTGTTCAGGCGATCGGCAGCGTACCCCTGCTTGCAGCAGCTGCAGGCTGCCAGCGCGCATTAAATCAGTCCGATGTGATCGTCATAGGTGCCGGTCTTTCGGGCCTCAACGCAGCACTGACACTTGAATCGGCAGGTCTGTCGGTAACGGTGCTCGAAGGCCGCGATCGTGTCGGCGGACGCGTGCAGTCACTGCGAAATATTCCCGGCAGCCCGGAGGTCGGTGGCACAGCCTTCTCCCCGGGTTATGCGCGGCTCGTCGATGCAGCCGACAAGTACGGTGTCGAGTTGCTCGACATTACGCCCGTAATTCCCTACTTCTTCGACCGCCAGGTCATACTGAAGGACCAGATCATTACGAAAGAAGAATGGCCGGAAAGCGAGCACAACCCGTTCCCGGAACAGTTCCGCAAAATACCGCCCTATGCCTATTTCAATATACTGATGGGTGCAATCAATCCGCTAAAAACCGCGGATGCCTGGATCAAGCCGGAAAATGCGCACCTGGATATTTCCCTGCACGACTGGTTGCTGCAAATGGGTCAGTCGGAAGAGACGATCCAGCTGGCTTATAACACCAACCCGACTCATGCCGTAACTGCAAAGGATATTTCCGCCCTGATGTCGATGAATGCCGGCTTCTTCGGCAGCATGCAGCGCACACTGGTCGCCAATAACCCGATCAAGGCCCACACGGCGAAAAACGGCAACATGTCGATACCGGAGGGTATGGCCAATGGCTTGAAGACTGAAGTGCGGTTCAATACACGCGTTACCGGAATCCGTTCGAACGGCGGCGGCGTCGAAGTGCATTGCGAAGACGGTACCGTCCATCGGGCGTCACGGGTCATCTCATCGATGCCGATATCAACTCTGCGCAACGTCAAGATCGACCCGGTGCTGACCGGCGACCAGGAGCTCGCGGTGCGCACCCTGGAATACCAGCAAATCAACCAGTTACACCTCGTAGCCAAAAAGCCCTACTGGGAAGAAGACGGCATGAATCCGAACATGTTTACCGACAGCCTGGCGGGCATGGTCCTCTCTGAGCACAAGGGCGAGACCCCGGAAGATATCACCAGCATTACGCTATGGCTGCGCGGCGAACGCGCTGTCTGGGCGGACTCGGTGCCTGAAGAAGAGGCCATCAGTGCGGTGGTGGCAGACCTGGAGCGTTTGAGGCCGGCAGCCAAGGGTCAGCTCGAAGTCATGGGTTACAAGTCCTGGTGGCATGACCCCTTCGCACTGGGCGACTGGGAGGTCTACAAGCCCGGTGAAATATCGGCTTTCGCCAGCGCGATAAGCCCGCCGCACGGACGAATCCATTTCGCCGGCGTCCACACCGCCCTCACTAATCGCGGCATGGAAGGTGCGATGGAGTCGGGTGAGAGAGCCGCCCTCGAAGTCCTGGCTCTCTCCTGAAGATTTCAGGCGACACGATGCGGTGTTAAGCATCGGCTCACAATGCTCATGTACTGGCGTGTACACTCCGCTTGTTCGCCGACCCTTGCCTTGCCTCGAGCTCGCCTGAAACCTTCAGCAAAGGGCCAGGCAGGCTCATGCTTTAGCCGTAGACTGGACTCACTACAGTGCCTCGTAGAAAATGCCCACCCTTTCTTGAAGCATCCGGTGCCACGATCCGCCGGATGTACGCTTTGCAGGAGTCACGATGCCCCTGATCAGAACATTTCGCGGCCTGCGGCCGGTGCCGGACCGCGCCGCCGATGTTGCAGCACCGCCCTATGACGTATTGAATACCGCGGAGGCGCGTGAACGGGCAGTCGGGCGACCATGGAGTTTCCTGCATATATCCAAACCGGAAATCGATCTGCCCGAACGTATGGATCCCTACGCGGCAGAAGTCTATGCAAAAGGCGCCGAAAATCTGCAAAAGCAGGTCGATGAAGGCATCCTGGTGCGTGAAACCGAACCCTGCTTTTACGTTTACCGGCTGCGCATGGACGATCACATTCAGACCGGGCTGGTATTTACGGGTTCGGTCAAAGCCTATGACAAAAACCGTATTCGCAAACATGAATTCACGCGGCCGAAAAAAGAAGATGATCGTGTTCGGCAGATTACAGCGCTGAATGCACAAACGGGCCCGGTGCTGCTGGCCTATCGCAGTTCCACCGACGTAGCAAATATCGTCAACGAGGCCGCCAGCGCCGCCCCTGTCTACGATCTGGTTGCAGACGACGGCGTGGGCCATACCATCTGGGTTCTGGATGACAAAGACAAGATCGCCCGGTTAACCATTTTATTCGAGGCTATGGATGCGTTGTATATCGCGGACGGCCACCACCGGTCCGCGTCCGCATCCAGGGTCGCGCACGCGCACAACGAACAGGAAGGTACGAGTGCAGGTAATAATTCCTGGGATTACTTTTTATGCGTCGCCTTCCCCCACAACGAAACGCAGATACTCGATTACAACCGTGTTGTCCGCGACCTGAACGGACACACGGTGCAAAGCCTGCTGGATAAGCTGGGCGAAGCGTTCACCGTTACCGCAAGTGCGGAGCCGGCCAAACCGGCGAAGCCCGGCCGGTTCGGTATGTACCTCGACGGTCAGTGGTATGTACTCAGTATCGATCCCGACAGGGTGCCCGATGACGACCCGGTTGCCCGCCTCGACATTAGCCTGCTGCAGGCTAATGTGATCAGCTCGCTACTCGGCATTAACGATCCGCGCACGGATGACCGTATCGATTTCGTTGGCGGTATCCGCGGCCTGGCGGAACTGGAGAAGCGCGTGGACAGCGGCGAGATGGCAGTGGCGTTCGCGCTCTACCCCACCACCATGGAAGCGCTGATGGCGGTCGCCGACATCAATGAAGTCATGCCGCCGAAATCGACGTGGTTCGAGCCCAAGCTGGCTGACGGCTTACTATCCCACGTACTGGATTGACTCTTTGAATATGGGCGCACGGCGCTATTAGCTGCGGTAGGATTGTCGCCCGCTAATTCGGAAGGTTATATTTATGTCTGAACCACACCCTGATATGCCCAAACAGTGGATCAAGGGCATGGAACCCACGATGAACGACAAGGGTTTCATGTTCGCAATCCTTGACGAATTTGCCAATGAGTTTATCCAGCTATCGGGCGCATCCGAGGACGAAGTCCTGGAACTCGGTTGTGCTTACGGCGTGGCCACCATCAAGGCGCTGGAGGCAGGCGGGCGCGTTACCGCCTGCGATATGGACGAGCGACACCTCGAAGTCCTGCTGTCGCGCGTCCCGGACGAATGCCGGGACCGGCTGACCCTGAAAGCAGGCACGCTGCCGGACATCGACCTGCCGGAGAACCATTTTGGCGCCGTGTTGTGTTCGCGTGTAATTCATTTTCTACGCGGGGATGATATCGATGCGACGGTGCGCAACGTATTTCGCTGGCTTAAACCGGGTGGTCGCTTTTTTCTTGTAGCCGACACCCCCTACGGTATCTGGCGTAATTTCATTCCTACCTGGGACGCCAATATCGAAAAAGGCGAACGCTGGCCAGGCCTCATGGAAAGGCTACTCGATTTTCTACCGTTTACGCCCAGCCGGGAAGATGCTGGCCCGGAATTCATGAACCTGATGAGTCCTGACCTTTTGGAAAGGACCTGCAAAGAAGCCGGCTTCGAGGTGGAAAGAGCGGTCTGGGTACGGCGTGACGATTTTGGCAGCAAGGGCCGCATGGATGGCCGGGAAAACTGCGGCCTGGCTGCTATCAAGCCGGTTTAGGTGAGGCACCGATACCATGATAAAGGGATTTCACCATGCTGCCATTTCGACGCCTGATCTCGAGCAATGTGTCCGCTTTTATACGGAAGTCATCGGCGGCAAGGTAGCCTGGACATTCGGTTGGCCGGCCGGCACGCCGGAAGCCGACGAGGTAACCGGCCTGCAAAACTCTGAAGCCAGCGCGGCTATGTTGAAAATCGGTGAAACTTTTCTGGAAGTATTTGAATTTACGTCACCCGAGCCCGGGCAACAGGTCAAATTACGGCCGGTTAACAACCACGGCATTACACATATCTGCCTGGAGGTAGAGGATATACATGCAGAATACGAACGCCTGAGTGCTGCCGGCATGCCTTTCAACTGCGAACCGCAGGCGCAGGAAGGCAGTTCAATGGTTTACGGGCGCGACCCCGACGGTAATGTAGTCGAACTGATTGAATTCACCGGCTGACTCTTTAACAACCACCCAAACTGCGGATCCAGGCGTCAATAAGAGCGACCCCGGCATCATCTACTACGTTGGAGCCAAGCGGCGGCATGCCGTTCACGTCACGGCGATCCATGCGGTTAAGCAATGCCGAACGAGCAGGCTCACCAGGTGCGATCAGGAGCGGGTTGTTAATACCCATGTCGCCGGAACTCGGCGCCACATTGCAGGTATTCGTTGCGCCCAACGCGGTGGTGTACCTAAGGTCCATATCGGAAGGTATGCCTGCACCCGTACGGTGACAGTGCGAGCAGTTCGTGTGCAGATAAGCGCGGGCACGGTCATTCAGCGATGCACCAACATCGTTAGGATTCGTCAACTGCGGTTGCGTGGCCGGGGCCCCCACCAATGCCGGGTCAAACACATCAATGTCATCGAGTGTCGTAAGCTGATTAGCCGTTCGTCCTGTCGACAGATACGTGAAATCACCGTTCAGCTGTGCGGTTTCCGGCCCGAGGCTTCTGCCGGAGGAATCACGATGACATACCAGGCACAGCGCCTCGCCCGGGTAGATCCACTGCTGCCCGCCGACCGTGCGGGTCTTACCGCCGATCACCCGGGTTGCGGCCGTCTCGGCGTCGTTCCATTCATAAGTGTAACCAGCCCAGATACCATCAGGATGGCGCATGAATAAACGTGTCTCGATTAACTGGCCGTCCAGCTCGAAGTGTTCTACGAGCACGGTGCCGTTCGGGAAATCCCAGTCATCGTCACCGTTTTCATTTGGATCGATATCGGTGCCGTTCGGCAGGCCAATATAACGGGTCTTGACAGCACCATCCGACCAGAAAGGCGCCTGTATACCGTAGGGAATAAGCGAATCCATGTCGAGACAGCCCGTGTTATCAAGATCGTCCGGAATCGTGTTGTTACCACTGGTGTTCGCGGTCAACTTGCGTATACGACCTGATCCCGACCATTCCGCAAGGTAAATTTCGCCATCTACACCAAGCGCAAAGGTCGTAATGCTCAGCCCCGAAGAGTTGATCTCTTCATTGGTATAACCGCCCCCACCATCACTCTCCAGCGCCCAGATGCGGCCCGACCAGAAATCGCCGTACACGTAACGCCCAAACAACGACGGAATAGCAGAGCCGCGGTAGACGACCCCACCGGTCACTGACTGGTCGCCATTGGCATGGGGATACTCGATAACCGGATCGGTCAGCGTTGCACCGGCCGGGCAGTCGATGTTGTAACCAACAACGTGCGTGCCCTCGCGACATTGCCAGCCATAGTTTCCGCCGAGTTCGACCTGATCAACCTCCTCCCAATCATCTTCGCCAACATCACCAACCCACAAACCTGTGTCATCGAAACTCCAGCGATAGGGATTACGAAAACCCCAGGCGTAGATTTCCGGGCAGTCATCTCCATTATCGCCTGGCCCGCACCGGGCATTGCCGCTAAACGGGTTAGTGGGCGGAATGTTGTACCCCACGCCGACGCCAAGTACGTCGATACGCAGCATCGAACCCAGCAACTGCGTCGTATCCTGCGGACGTGTTCCGGGCGCGCCGCCGCCATCGCCCAGGCCGAAGTAGAGGTAGCGATTCGGTTCGGGCGGGCCGAAGGCGATGTCACCGCCGTTGTGATTATCTGCCGGCTGATTGACGGTAAGCAGAATTTCCTCGTTAAGGATTGTAGGATCATCAGCCTCGTCGAGTGTCAGCCTGGAAAGACGCGACACCATCGGACTACCCGCCGTATACGAGACATACACTTCAAGTGTATTCGGGAAATCCGGATGGAAGGCCATGCCCAGCATGCCACCTTCAAAGTTGTCGTTTACGGTGCCGGTGAAGTCCAGCCACGTCGAGGCAACGTTTGGCGTCGCTACATCGATCACGCGAATGAGGCCGGACTGCTCCAGCACATACCACCGGCTGGCATCACCCGGCGCCTGCAAAATCTTAGTGACATTACTTACCGTTGCGCCAAAGGCTATTTCCACATTGACCGTGGTACTGCCGGTTGGGCGTGCAGGCGCTATGCAGCTTGTATTGTCGGGTCGGGCATCAAGCCCGCTGCCGCCCCCGGCGCCGTCATTATCGAAGATCGTGCCGCGACCGGATGAGTCGACTATGTTCGCGTTCGATACATTGCTGATATCAACCGTAAAGGTCTCGTCAGGTTCGGGTACGGTATCACCAAGTATATCGACGCCAACTGTCGTATTTGTCTGACCCGCGATAATCGTAAAATTGCCGTTAACAGCCGTGTAATCGCTGCCTGCAATTGCCGAACCGTTGTTGGTTGCGAAATTCCCGGTAACATCAACGGTCGTAGTGTCGGTAATATCGATATCAAAATTGAGTACCTTGGTACCTGCATCGCCTTCAGTGATTCCGGCATTGCGGATGAGGATATCAGGATCAGCAGTACCCGCATCATCATTGAAAATAGTACCGGTACCGGAACTGTCGGTTACGGTTGCGTTAACGACATTACTTATATCAACCGTAAAGGTCTCGTCTGCTTCGGGTATAAGATCGCCGAGGATGTTGACACTAACAGCCGTAGAGATTTCACCCGCATCAATCGTGAAGTTACCATTGACAGCGGTATAGTCGCTCCCGGCGGCTGCAGAGACAGGGATGTTATTGGCAGATGCATAGCTCCCGGTCACGTCATCTGTCGAAGTCTCACTGAGTTCGATAAGTAACTGCAGGATTTTCTGACCGGCATCGCCTTCTGCCGTTCCGGCATTGCGGATGAGGATATCAGGATCATCGGAACCGCCACCGCCACACGCCCCCAGGAGCGCGCCAAGGCACAGCGGAGAAACAGTCTTCAACAGTCGACGCACGGTAACACTCTCGTAGACAGACAACCGGCAACCTGAAAAGCACCGCCAGGCCCTATTCTGCCACTTTAGAGTCGATTAAATGCCGGAAATTCCGCTTTCGGGGCTAATTTATCGGCCCAATCCGATATTGTTAAACGCGCGCCGGCAAGGTATTTGCAATTGCCGTACATTAAATTTAGTTTGCCCACCAACCCGGGCCTATTTCATTTTTTATGCACATCCTGAAATCCCTCCTGTTTATTCTGGCCGTCATCCTGGTGGTGGAGCTGAGCTTTCGTATCTACCTGTACGGACCTGGAGCGCTCCATCCGGGGAAAATGGATTCCTTTACCCAGGTACATGATTCCGGGCTGGTGCGTGCCGCCGGGAACCCGGCGGTTCACTACGAGCTGCGCCAGGATCTGGATGTCTGGTACAAGGGTGTGAAGTTCAGAACAAATTCGGCCGGACTCCGCGACAGCGAGTATTCGCTGGAAAAACCGGCCAACACTTTTCGTATCGTGGTTCTGGGCAGTTCATGGACTATGGGTTCGGGTGTGGATCTCGATGAGATATGGCACTCAAAGCTGGAGCAGTGGCTTAACGCAGATAATGCAGCCAAACGAGTTGAACTTATAAATTTTGGCGTTGATCAGTACGGTTTTGGCGAAATAATTGCCACGCTGGAAGATAAAGCGCTGGCCTATGAACCGGATCTGATTCTAATTGCGCTTACATACTTTACGCCGACTGTTCTCTGGCAGGACCCGCCAGTGCCTTACGTGGAAGCTGACCGGCGTCATCCGCTCTTTGATTTACATTCGGCACGCTTCATCGATTTTCGGCTGCAGCTCGGCCTGATGGGTACCGGCCATCCGGGCAGAAACCGGGTAGAGGGTGATGAGGAGCTGTTTAAAAGTCAGCTGCACAAAGCAGGCGACCGGCTGCAAACCATCAGTACCGATAACCACATCCCTATTGCGTTCGTAAAACTTGCCTACCAGCCAAGCTGGGTTCAGAAGGGAAAAAGTGGGGGCGCAGAAATTTTGTCGTCCAATCCAGTTTTTCGCTATATAGATGTGACTGACCGGGTCAAAGACAGCGGCTACTCGCCAGGCAAACTCAGTGTTTCTGTCTGGGATTCGCATCCCAATGCACTCGGGCACAAACTGATGGCAAAGGCAATACTCGAAGAGTTGTTCGCTAACGATCTGTTACCCGAAGGTACGGCAGCCAAGCTACCCTAGCAGCTTTTTGAAAAAGCCTCAGGTGAGTGCACTACCGGAGCTCTAGAAGCTCCGCTTCCAGTTCCCTCGCCCGGAGAAAACCCGGGACCCGCTTGAGGCTTTCCCTCACGTAATGCAGCGCCTCTTTAGTCCGGCCTTTCCGCATAAGAATATCGGCGACAAAATAATATGCATAGCCAATCCGGCTGAAAGTTTCAGAGTTGTCGTCGAACAGGCGACTGAACCATTCATGGGCGGCATCATAGTCACCCAGCTCGAAGTACGCGCGACCGAGCCCAAAATATAGTGATCGTGTATCCATGTAGACACCCGGACCGATCAGGGCAATGCTCTGCTGGTAACTCTCTATTGCCGTTTCGGCATTCCCATGCCGAAGGAATGCGTCACCGAGATACTGGTAAGCCAGCGGATTATCCGGCTCAGCGCGCACGCCATGCGCCCACAAACTCAAATCAGTACGCCAGACAGATGCCTGCAGGAAAGTCATTTGCGCGAGCAATAGAAAAACAAGCACTATCGCCCCGCGAATGACCAGCACCATCCTGCGCTCCTGCACAAACCGTAGCCCTATTGCTGCCAGCACCGTAATCCACAAATGCATTGGCAGAAACGCCATGTAAGCAAAGCGATCGGCGGTAGCCTGCACGCCATACTGAACAATGCCGACGCTGGGTAGCAACAGAACAACCGTGCAGAGCCCGGCCAGGCCGGACGCCCTGAAGCGTTCGCTGGCAAGTGAAGCGCAAAGTGCCATAAGCCCTGCACCACCAGCAAATGCCTGCCAGCCAATATCTTTATTCAGCGGGTAGTTAACAAAGAATTTGCCAGCCAAAAAATAGCGTGCGAAATAGCTATACAGATTTTTCAGCACGATAACCATGCGGTCGAACGAGCTGAATGGATCGCTGCCGCCCATCGCGCCCGCCGACTGTTGCGCGCTGTAGGCCAGGTAACTAATGATGACCGCAATGGCCAGGAACGGCAGCACTCGCAGGGTTGCCTGGCGCAGAACAAAAGATCGCCTGCATGCCGCGGCGTCCAGCACCAGCAGAACCATGACCCACATGGCCGCAGTCGGCTTGGAGAGGCAGGCAAGGCAGAATGCGACTGCGGCCACAACATATAAACCTGCTGATTCTGTCCGGAGATAACGGATATAGAATCCCGCCGACAACAACACAAAACTGGTCATGACCAGGTCTTTGCGCGCGGCCAGCCAGCACACGGCTTCTGCATTCTGTGGGTGTAAAGCAAACAACAGCGTCGCAAAGAACGGAATAAAGCTTGCCGATTCTGCACCACCGGCCAGACGTTCAAGCAGTCCGATCCTGTACAACTTTCCAATGACAATAAAAACCAATGCGACGTTGCCAAGGTGGAACAGCAAGCTGATTACATGGTGGCCAAAGGGGTTTTCACCTGACAAACGCCACGCAACGATATGCGTCAACCAGGTAAGTGGTGTGAAGTTACCGCGTATGCTTGTAAACAGTTCACCGAAGCGCCGTAGGGAAAAATCAGTGACAAGATCGTTATTAACGAGGTACAGGGTGTCGTCAAGATGAACGTAGCCGTTTTGCAAAGAGGCCGCGTAGACAAGCAGGGTTACGAACAGCAGCGCAGCAAGCTGCAGGCGAGAACTACGCATGATAAGACTTCTGTCGCAACATGAACCCGGACACCCTTGGTTGCCTGCCGGGCAATTCTAGCCCCCGCAACACTGCGGGGCCATGGTCAGTCAGTGTGCGGCCGGTACCGGTGGCCACCGGACAAAATTAAGCACAGCGCGAAAACTGCGACCACACCGTTGACTACGGCCATCATCTTAAACGGCGCGCCGGGGCCGAAAGCATCGAACACCAGCCCGCCGGCGAGGGTCGCGGTAAGGATTCCAACGGTACCCAGCAGACCGAATACACCGCTCGCGGCGCCACGAACTTTAGGGGGCGCCTCCTGCCCCAGCAGTGCATTGCAAACAACAATCACGCTGATCTCGCCGATACCCAGCACAAAAGTAGCGCCCATCATCACGGGCATGTTGTACGGGTCACTGACGCTACCCAGAACGAAATAGCCGAGCGCGGCGAGCATCATCGCAACGCACAAACCGATCACGCGGTTGATGCGATCCAGGATGAACCCAAAGGTCGGCGCCCATAGCAGGTTTGCGAGGATAAGCGTGGCCATGGTCTGGCCGCCTATGCGCAGCGCAGTTGCCGTATCTATGCCCTGCTCCGGGGCCGCATGCACAAACCACAGCGAATAAAAAGCCGTAAGGACTACCATGTCACCGCGCGCCGCAAACGCCGAGATATAAGCAAGCGCCAGCCCTGGCCTGGTTCTGGCCGCACGCAGCCCGGTGGCAAAGCCTTCGAGTGGCGACTTCGGAACATTTTTTTGAACCGCGCGCGCACCCGAGAAACCCAGCCGAAAAACAACCGCGGCAAACAAAGTTAATCCCGCACCAACCCAGAAGGTGTAACGCCCCGCCTGCACAGGCGTGTATCCCATAGATGTAAAGATTCCGGGCAGGGTCGCCAGCCCGATGAGGACGAACAGAATCGAGAAGCTGGTCAGGAAGCTGTTAAAGCCGCCCCACTTGCCGCGTGACATGTTCTGTGGAAAGTCCTGCATTATGGCAATGACCATGACCGATGCGGTCGCAACGCCAACCGCGAACACCAAGCGGTACATGTACAGTTCACCCAGCGAACCTGCAAGCGGAAACAGGATGAAAGCGGCCGTCCAGATCAGGAAACCTGTTATCAACAGGGTGCGCCGACCAGTGCGGTCCGATATTGCACCGACTATGCCCATGACGATGAGCGCGGTACCTTCTTGCAGAAAGTTCAGATAGCCGGTGACACTACCCAGTGTATCTAGCGGTACATGCAAAATTTCCTTCAGGATGTACGGTTGAACAATATTCAGGAACGTCACCAGCGTGACAAAAATGAAGGCGCAGAAAAAATAGGTAGATGCGTTCAGCCTGCTGACGCCGGGCATCAACCAGACCGGAAATACCCAGGCCAGGCGCATTCGTATCCCTTTGCGATCCGGCTCCGGCAAACTTTCGGACACGCGCGTATTTCTCCGGTTCAAAGAAAACGCCGGGGCAGATACCCCGGCGCTTAACTACTTCCTAAATCAGGTAATGCCCGTATTTTAAAGAGGTGAGACCTCTATAGTAATCAGGCGAGTCTCTTCATCCCAGTCAGAGATGTCGAAATGACACTCGAGATGCTGCGCGTAAGCCTCAAAACGAGGCTTGGTCCACATCTGGTGAATTTTCTCTTCCGTGACGTCCGTCCAGATGTTGCGTTTCCAGCCTTTCTCCAGTATTCGCTTGTAAGGCGAGATCCAGCTTACTTTCTTGTCACCGTGCCACTGGAACCCTTCACCGATGGTCAGGTTGCGGAAACAGGTGGGCGTCGTCACCGCATCAAGCATGAGACTGATGTCTCCGGTCTTTTCGACCCAGTACACGCGTTCATGCAGAATCTCGTACATCGAATCCGCATCGTGCTGCACGATCTCCTGCATGATGCCCTTTTCCAGGGCGAAGGAGAAAGTCTTGAGTTGTTCCTTGATAAGCGCATCGTTGGCCTGGTGTGCATAAGGCAAACGCATCTGGTAGGTACGATAGATATCGCTGAGCAGCCGGCCGAATTCAGGTTTGCGATCGGCAACCGGACTTTCGTCGAGGCCCAGTTTTTTACAGATCAGTTCGTCGACATCGCCCGCGAGTTCCTCGGCCTGCGCCATGAATTTATCTTCAATGGCTTTCGCATTGGCGTTAAACGCAAACCAGCCTTTCATGATCGCATCCGCCCGGGCTTTTTCTTCCGGGGTCATGCTATCGGCCATGGATTTCCGAATGTCCTCTTCCGCTGTACTCATGGGAATGCTCCTTCTTTAAAATCGTTTGATGAGAACAGTCTGAACCCGCGTACACCGGGGGGTCAATGAAGAAGCCCTGTATTTAGTTAATCTGGCCACTGACCGAACGTACATGTAGTTACATATTTCTTCAGGATAGTACCGCCGTGCACGCGGGCCTGGCGGCCGCTGCCGGCTGGGCTTGGTAAATATGACGGGCCCCAATCAGCCAAGGAGGGCTGCTGCCGGCTGCGTCTGTGCGATAAGGCTTGGGCGGCCCCGGCGGCCGCTGCCGGCTGGTTTGTTGCCGCCGGTCGTGGCTTAAGTTCAATAGGGGTTTGCTTGCTTACTCGCTGAGCGCCGGATTCGGCCCGCTCGTATCGACCACCCGCCCCACAGACATGCCGGCGTCTGCGGTGCCACGCATCAGCCCCGCCAGGTACTCCGGCGCAACCAGGTGACAGTAGTGCACACCCCGAAATCGGGGTGGCGCTTTCAGAAAACGCTCATCGGTGAAGTCAACGGTAAAGCCCTTGGTCGCAATGTGCAGGTTGCCCGCCTCATCCAGGTAAGTCATCTCGAAAGGTGCCAGCCAGTCGGGACCCGTCATGCCGGGTTGTTCGTCTTTGGAAACCGTCTCATTCGAATCAAATACGACCAAGTCATAGACCGGATCATCGACCAGCTTCTGCAGATTCTTGTAGACCTGCCGGTTCATGTCCTGGCACAGCCCGTCGGGGTCGGCACTTTTCAGTTTGCAGGAAATCCCCCTGATGTTGCCGTCCTCGGCATGCCAGTTGTACTGCCGGATGACCGACCCTTCGATAAGTGCCCTGGATTTCACGAAGGTATCGAAATCTTCGTGCACCACGAGCTGCATGGGAATAATGGTTTTGGTAATCACTACCTGTGCGGCCAGGCAGTATTCATCAACAGCCAGCGCCTCCTGCCGCGTAGGGATCGATGAACTTTGACGCACACGCATCCGGCATTACGGCAACAAATGTAAACAGCACGACAACAGGATTTTATTAGTCTGCAAATATCCTTTTGGTTCTGCCATTTTTGTTCAGGCGCCGCCACTGCGTGGCCAATTTTTCTAAACCACGCTGCATTCAACCGGCTAACCCTTACGTGGTCACATCGCTGCGCAGGCTTTGCATATACTACCGGCAAACACGGGCCCGTCGTCCAAAAAAATATTGCTAAAGGACGCCTGGAATAAGGAGGCATATGGATTTCCGCAGCTTGCTCGAACTCCTCGATAAACGGGGGGAACTCCTTCGGATTGTTAAGGAAGTCGATCCCAAATTTGAGCTTGCCGCACTGTTGGCGCAGGCTGAGAAGCGTGGCAAGGCCATCCTGTTCGAAAAGGTCAGGGGCGCTGATTACCCGGCATGCGGCGGTGCGCTGCTGACATGCGAGCGGCATGCGCTGGGCATGGGCCGTCCGGAGGACTACCTGGATGGCCGCGACGCCTACCGCAGATTGCTGCAGGATGCCTGGGACTCGCCGCTGGAACCCGTACATGTTGATAAGGGGCCGGTAAATGAAGTTGTCCTGACGGGTGACGATATCGATGTTACACGGCTGCCCGCCCCCTGGTTTTTTGATGGCGACACACATTCATTTATTACGGCAGGCCTTGGCCTTGCCGATGATCCCGATACCGGTTTCCAGAACCTTGGTTTCTATCGCACGCCTATTATTGATGCAAAAACTATTTCTGTCGGTGCATCGGGTATCAGCAACCTGAAACGTATTTACGGCCTGGTGCGTGCAAAAAGTGATCGTATGCCGATTGCAATAGCTATAGGCGCGCCGCCTGCGATGTATATAACGGCGGCATCACTCGTACATGAAGGTGTCTCAGACCTGCAAACAGCGGGAGCGATCCAGCAGAAAGCAATTGAACTCGTCAAATGTCAGACGAGCGACCTGATGGTGCCGGCACATGCCGAGTTCGTCATTGAAGCCGAAGTAGATTTCACCGAGGACGTGTCCCACGTGATGGGCGAATACGGCGATTCCTATGGCAACAATACTTCGCCTATCGCTCGTGTCACAGCGATTACCCACAGGGAGGACCCGATCTTCCAGGTCATCAATGGGGGTATGACGCCGGAGCATAACAACCTGGGCGTAATCCTGTTCAGCCACCTGCGGCAGGAACTGCTCGATCATCTGCGTACGAGTTTTGATTTTGTCGAGGACGTGCATATCCATTCCTACCCACCGCACGGTGGCGCACGCTCGCGCGCTACCATCGCAATTAACAAAAGTGATGACACCCAGCCGCAGCAGGTCATCGACACGGTTTACGGTTATAAAAGCGGCCGTTTCCCGATGGCCAACGTTTTGCAACGGGTAGTCATCGTCGACAACGACGTCGATGTAACGAATGCTTACGACGTTGAATGGGCGATGGCGAGCCGGTTGTCAGGCGCGGACCGTATCGAGGCTGTTGAAACCAACGGCATGATTCGCGATGGAAAAAGCATACGGTTGAGTGTGGACGCCACTGTACCCGTCAGCCTGAGTGAAAGCAGCGCGAGACCCGCTTTCCCGGATGTCAGTCAGTTCAACCTCGATCAGTACATCTGAACGGAGAACGGGCGTGAGTAGCGAGTACCAGGTAAGAAATCCCTATACCGGGGAGCTCGATTACTCGTTTGCGGAGCCCACCGCGGAAGAACTCGCGCAGCGGGTAGCGAGGCTCAAGGACAACCAGGCGGCGTGGCAGAGCTCAGGCGTCGATGCACGCATCGCCGCTATTGGAAAATTCCGGGAGGCCCTGCGCAGACACAACGACCCGATAGTCGAGGCCTTAACCATCGACACGGGACGGGTGTTCATACCAAAACTGGAACCACAGGTAGTCGACACCGTCATCGAACACAAGATATCGCTCGCTGCCAAGGCGCTGGCAGATTCTGCGCGCCGGCAATCGATGATACCCGGCGTGGACGGCTGGGAACGGCGCGAACCCTTTGGACTGGTCGCCAACATCACGCCATGGAATTTTCCAATCATCCTGTCTTTTATGGATGCAATCCCGGCGCTGCTGGCGGGTAATGCCGTGATCATCAAGGCAAGCGAAGTCACACCGCGCTGGGTCGAACCGATGAATGCCGCGATCCGGGATTGTCCTGAAATCGGCCCTGTGCTTGACATCGTTGCGGGCACAGGCGCGGCCGGTGCGGAACTCATCAGGCATGCGGATGCGGTCGCTTTTACGGGCAGCGTAAAGACCGGCAAAATTGTCTATAAAGCGGCTGCCGACAATTTCATCCCGGTCTTTCTGGAACTTGGGGGTAAAGATCCGCTTATCGTACTCGAATCAGCTGACGTCGACGTTGCGGCGCGGGCGGCGGCGATCTGTTCCTCGCAAAGTACCGGGCAGGCCTGCCAGTCGATTGAACGCATCTACGTGCATGAAAATATTTATCCGGAATTTCGGGAAAAGATTATCGAAACGGCACGCAATATCCCGATCAACTATCCCGACAAGAGTACCGATCCCATTGGCCCCTTTATTTTCGATAAACAGGCGGACATCGTCGCGGAACATATACGGGATGCGGTAGAAAAAGGCGCGGTCATCGAGACCGGTGGCAAGATAATCGATCACGGCGGCAAGTGGCTTGAGTCAACCGTACTGACAAACGTCAATCACGACATGAAAGTCATGCAGGAAGAAACTTTTGGCCCGGTGGCGCCGATCATGACCTTCTCCACGGTGGATGAAGCTATCGAACTTGCCAATGATTCAAAATATGGTCTTTCCGCAGGTGTGTTTGCAGGCACGAACGAAGAGGCCAGGGAAGTCGGGGCACGCCTGAAAGCCGGCGCCATAAGCATTAACGACGCCGCGCTGAACGCGCTGGTGTTCGAATACGAATACGACCCTTACGGCCATTCCGGCCTGGGGCGCGCACGCCACGGCACCGAAGGAATTTTGCGCTTTACCCGTGAAAAGGCCTTTATCGAAAACAACACCAATGAATCGCAGGTCGTCGCTGCATATGGCCGGTAAGACCCTCAAATGAATATAGATATTGTTCTGGATTCCCACCTGACTTCGTCCGAGCTGACGGAACTTGGCCTGCTTGCCGAAAAATATGGCATCCGCTGCCTGTGGAACGCAAGCTACCTCGATGGTCGCGACCCCTTTTGCAACCTCGCACAGCTCGCCCGCGAATCTAAAACGATCAAGGTTGCGCCGATGGCGCTGAACGGCTACGAGATGCACCCGTTCCGTATGGCCATGAACCTGCTGACGCTGAATGAACTTGCACAGGGTCGTGCGGAAGCCATGATCGGCGGGGGTGGTGAAGTCGTAATGGCATTGCAGATCCCGACCGAGAAGCGCGTGCGCTACGTACGTGAGGCGCTGGAGTTCGTCATCGGCGCGACGCGCAACCGCCCTTTCAGTTACGACGGCGAACTGTTCAAGGTCGACAACTATGACCCGCAGTGGCCGACTGCAGAACCGCCGCCCTTTGTCTGGGCGGGTGCCAACCGGCCGCAAATGATCGAAATGGCGCCCAAGGTAGCCGACGGGATTTTCCTGAGCGACCTGTCGATTACATTGAGTAAAGACATTATTGAACGGAGTCTTAACACGCGCGCCAAGGCCGGCAAGCCCACCGACGATTTCCGCTTCAACAATTTCATTGCCTGGTACATCTATGATGACCTGGCAGAGGCACGCCACGAAGCGCGGCGCTGGATCGGCTTCCGCGCACTATTTCGCGATTACATGATGCTGGAGTTCATGAGCCAGGAAGAGTTTGAAGAGATCCTGAAATTTATTCCCGAGATCTACGCGATGGGTCCAGCGGACACGGATTCGGTCGAAGGACTGGACGACGAACTGCTGGACCGCTGTGTTGACGAGTTAACACTGACCGGGACTCCCGAGAATGACCTGGACCGTATCATCGAGCACCTGCACGAGTACAAGGAAATCGGCGTGACCGAGATGTGCATCGAACTCAAGAAACACCAGGCCCACGGCATCAAGCTGCTGGGTGAGAAGGTAATTCCTGCGCTGAAATAGCTACCGGTTCAACCACTCCGCCACGGCATCCGCCCAGACCACCGGCTGCTCATCTATAAAATCGAAAGTACCACCTTCCTGTTCGCTGTAGTCAAAGTGCGGACAAATCTCTTTGGCACGGGCGGCAATTGCGTGAATGGTATCGCCATTATTGCTCATGATCAGGCAAGGCTGTGTAATTTTCTTCATCGCCTCGGCGTGGTCGTAGTTGATTACCGCATCGTGTGCGAACCATGCATTGGGCCAGGCGGCAGCCCCCGCGACAACATTCCGGTGTATGGCATCGAGATCGGTCCAACCGGGTTGCGCGCCAATGCGTGAATTCCACTGCTCCGTTAAATGGCTGCCGTCTTCGCGCGGCCCGTAATTCTTTTCATTCGCCATGATGGGCCGGAAAAACTCACGCTCATCATCGCTAAACGGACACGGGCCATTGAGAATAATCCGGTTAATACGGTCCGGGAACTGTAGTGCAACTTCGGTCGCCACCATCGAACCGGTGTGGTGGCCGAGTATGTCGGCCTTGTCGATACCAAGCGCATCCAGCACCGTTGGCACTACATCCGCATAGTCCTCCATGGACGGCACCTCGTTGGGCCCGTCGGAACACCCGTAACCCGGCAGATCGATACCGATTGCCTGGATGCCCCTGTCGCTAAGCGGTCCCCAGACATTCTGGAACTGGATCATGTGCGTCGGTGACTGGTGCATCAGGACAAGCGGGTTACCTTCTCCGCAGATGGCGTAATGTACCTGCCCATATTTACCGTCGGTGTAAGCGCGGGTGGGTGTCATGTATGTTCTCATGTTGTTGTTCTTGGGTGGCTATAGCCTAACCGATTAGTGACCCGATCGCTCTCCGTGCTTGCCCTCGATCATCGGCGACGATAACGTGACAAGCTGATGCAACCGGGGATTCCTTCTTGAAATTGGAACTGTGCGAAGTGGCGGACGGGGAATATGGCCTGAAAAGCCTGTCACCGTTTTGTGAGAAGGCGCATCGTGCGCTGTATTTTCACAAGCTTGATTACATCCGCAACCATACCGGGCGACCAAGTGGACACAAGCAGTACAATCCCGCAGGGCAGGTACCGGTACTGTTGATAGACGGCCAGCCCGTGCCGGACTCGACGGCCATACTTATCAGGCTCGAAGAGCTATCCGACAAAACCCTGTTACCCGCGGACCCCGCCGAGTGCGGTGAAGCCTGGACCTGGGAAGAGTTCGGGGATTCTGTCATCGCCCAGTACATTCCCGTGGCTCGATGGCTGGACGAACGGCACTGGCCGCTGAATAAACACTATTACTCGCAAGGTGTGCCAAAACCCTTAAAAAGCTTTATCGAAAACCTGGTGCGCAAGAACGTTGGCAAAGCATACGCAAAACGCGATGTGCTCAAGCAGGGTATGGATGCTGCGTGGGCAGAGTTTGAACGCCATCTCGATAACCTCGAGGCACGCGTGCCGGCGACCGGGTTCTGGATGGGCGATGCCCTGACCGTTGCCGACATCGGCTTGTTCTCCTGTATACAGGAACTGCGTATACCGACAACGCCGTGGCACAGGGACCGGATAAACGAACGCGTAACCCTTGCGGGCTGGCTCGACCGTGTGGATGCAGCTACTGCCGACAAACATTAGCGCCGTCCACTGGTCAGACAGTGAAAACGGGCGGGACATGCTAATCTGCGCCGCTCCCTAAAGATAAGAACAGAGGAAAGGCCATGATTTTGCTTACCGGAATTACCGGCAAGACCGGTGGTGCAACAGCCGAGGCGCTCCTTAACAGAAATATGCCGATCAGGGCGATCGCGCGGGACAAGGAAAAAGCAGCCCCCTGGGCGGCCAGGGGCGTGGAGATTGTCGAAGGCGACCTGTCCGATTCAGCGTTGGTCGAAAGCGCGATGGAGGGCTGCGACCAGGCCGTGCTGATACTGCCCAACGGCCTGGAGCAAGAAGCGTTGGAGCTGGCGTTCGTCGATTCGGCAGTCAAATCGGGAATCAGGCATTTCGTCAAGCTATCGTCACCGGAAGCGGTGAAAGGCACGACGAGTCCGATTCCGCTGGTGCATATCGCGGTTGAAGATACGATCCGTGCATCAGGTATGAACTACACACTGGTGCGCCCGCACTTCTTCATGCAGAACCTGATTAACTACGGTGCTGCTGCAAAAGAGACTGGCCAGATTTCACTGCCCATGGGTGCCGGCAACGTAGCGCCGACCGACTGCAAGGACACCGGTGAGTTTATCGCCGAAATCATTGCAGGCGGCGAGAAACATTATGGCCAGTCCTATGATATCTCCGGACCGGAATTGCTGGACTTTAACCAGATTGCCGCAGTGTTCGGTGATGTACTGGGTAAGGAGGTCGTTTATGTCGACGCGGACCCCAAAGCCTACAAGGAAATCCTACGCCCGTTCCAGACCAGTGACTGGCATTCAGATGCAGTTATGGTTCTGTTTAAGGAAATTGCCGACAAGACTACGCCGGGCCATGTCAACGACACCTTCGAAAAGATCGTCGGGCACCCGCCAACGTCGTTTAAGGAATTTTTGCAGGCAAATTTATAGCGCCAGTGTTTCAGAGTCTGTTGGTTCGCGGCTAAAGCCGCTCCTACAGGGAATAGCAACCGCCAACAAATTGGTTGTGGGACCGCTTTGCCGGGCAGGACGCCCTAATGTCGCGGAGGCCATGGATGGCCGAGAGCGATGAGCCACGAACCTGCCAAGTTAAGATAAGCAAAAAAAGGCGCCATTTGGTGCCTTTTTTTCATTCTAATTCAATAAGTTAGGGCTGCTGCAGGCTCTTCAGATAGGCAGCCAGTTCGTCCAGTTGTTCGGGTTCCATCCAGGAGAATGCCGGCATAGGTACGCCCGTGATGCTGTCTTCCGCCTGCGGTAAACGTCCGACCTGCAGGAACGCAACGATGCCGTCTTCGTCGGATCGCGCGACCAGCTCTGAGGCCAAAAGGCTTACCCCCAATCCTTCCACACCGTTCGCATCGGCGCCGTGACAGGCAACGCAGTGTATGCCGTACAAACCCGAGGTAGCCGCGGTTGGCACCGGCGGTGCGGCAGGCAGGGGCTCTTCGACCCTTACGGCTTGCCTGGATACCATGCCGAACGGTGCGACGTTTCCGTCGGCGTCGATGGACGTTACCTCCGGTGTTGATTCGTGTGCGGTTGAAGCCCCGGGGTCCGCCTGCTCGACCGGCTGCTCGGGTTCCTTCTGTTCGCAGGCCGTTACCAAAAGAATGGCGAATACCAGCACCAGCGGTCGAATAGTATGCGGCAGGCGACTAAAACAACTCATTACTATCTCCATCATTAGGGCAAGGCGACTAAATAAACTTGGTGGTTGCGATAAATGCCACAACTACAACCAAAAAGTAAGTACTCCAGATTGGATAAACCGAAATATTGAAAATTCGCTTGACCAGCCCCTCGATTTCCGGTGTCGAACCCTCCATGGCGAGCCGCATGAATGCGCCGGCCATCGGGTCGAACGCGACGACTATGCCCAGGCAGGTCAGGTTGATCAGGCCATAAAGCCCCACTTTCCAGATCAACCATGTTCCGGATACGTCGAAAGGCCCTTGACCCATGGCTGAAGTAATGGCGATGGCGATCAGGCCTATCCCTACAGCGCCGATAATCCAGTTTGCGAAATGGGCAACCTTCTGACCCCACGGTTTATCGTAATAGATAGCGCCCGTCATGCTGATCGCCCACCAGACAATCGAAAACGCCCATACGAGAGCAAGCTCGGTGTTGGTGATATCCAGCAAGCCCATTTCCCTGGATAGCATTACGCCCAAAGGCAACGCAGCTTTCCACATGGTACGCGGAATTAGTTCGATCCGCAGCGCGACATGTAGCAGGGTCATACGCGCGTCAAAGGACAAAGTTGAATCGCAGGCTTTCTTGCACGAGAGAAATACACCCATGTCTGCGCCTACCCAACCGACAAACATCATCAGGTGGAGGTATTTCCAGAACACGAAACTTTCGGTCATTTCCATGACTGTTTACCTCCCTCGGCCAGGTCGCCGGTCACGGTAACCGCCGCACTCCTCATCTCCGATTGAGCCGAACCCGGCTGTTCGATACCTAACCAAGATGCAATCGCGAGCCCTGCCCAGATTGCAAAAATATAGGGGCGCGCACTTTTCACACTGCCGATCAGCTTCTCGTTCAGCGCGTCCGAAGATCCGGTACTACCCAGTTTCTTGATATCGTCTTGCATGGCATCCAGGTGCCGCCTTGCCAGCAATCCGAGCAGAACTATCGCCGCAAAGATCAGAAGCTTGGCTGAAACCCACGGCGCGCTATCCATGCGTCCGATGCTGGTGGCATAGGTCACGGATATGGGCACGGAAATGACTACGATCCAGCGCAGCCACTTGTCCAGCTTCGCGACGGTCTCACCAACCGATGTGCCCTCTTTAAAATAGGCGATCAGCACCAGGGTGAGCCATACTGGCCCGAGGGGAAGGATCGCGATCCATTGCCACCACGCGTGTTCAAGCCCGACTACCTCTGTCAGGATACCGCCAACTGTCAGCATCAGGCTGATGCAGATGCGCGGGAACAGGTCGATGGTATGCATCATTCCTGCAGCGGTTGTCCGGACCTCATCGCTGAGCTCCGCATTCGCAACCTTGTTGCTCCAGATAAAGACCCCGATATCCGGACCCAGCCAGAAAACCAGCAGTAACTCGTGCAACACCAGCACGACTTCGTAGCTGGTAATGACGTAATCGGATTCGATCGAAAGCGTCAACGCCTGCGCATACCCGAACCACAGCAGCAGCCCGGTAAATACAAAGGCAAAAAATGCTTTTCTTTGTTTGTTATTCAATCTCGCGTCCCCCTCAGGGCGAAACGTAATTGGAATTCTACAAATGCTCGACCAAAGTTCAGTTGCAATAAGCAGTTCATCTAACCTTCAGCGGGTTCGCGCCTCGTCACTCTCGGCCATCCATGGCCTCCGCGACATTCGAGCGTCCTGCCCAGCAAAGGCGCTCCTACAGCAATTCAATTTGCACCATCGCTATGCCAACCTGTAGGAGCGCCTTTAGGCGCGAACCCACCGTCGTTTCAGTATCGAAACTGATTACGCCACCTTCACATCAGGAATACCAAATAACGACTTCCACTCTTTCGCAATGAGCAGATCCATCAGCTCAGAATTCTGCCCCGTCTGCTTCTTCTCCATCTCCTCGTGCAGGGTGATCAGCGCGGCATCCACCTTCGGACCGAACAGGGAACGTAAGTACTCCATCGGCACCCGGGGGTCATCGTCAGCAACGAAGTTGCCTTTATCGTCGAACTTCGGCGGCAGGATGGGTGGCACATAAAAGATATTGGGCTCGGTGCCATACTCGGGGTGCAAGGGTAAGGCCACCCGCCACTGGTTTACCAGCTTGTCGATGGGGCCGTTGGCGTCCTCTAAAAAGCCCACGAAGCGAAGCCGTCCCGGGCATTGCCTGGCACAGGCCGGTGCCACGCCTTCTTCGAGCCGGGGGAAGCAGAAAATGCACTTCTGGCTCTTGCCCGACATATAGTTAAAATAGACCTTGTCATAGGGACAGGCCTTGTTGCACTCCCTGAAGCCCTGGCAGGTATCCTGGTCCACCAGCACGATCCCGTCGGCCTCGCGCTTATAGATGGCCCTGACCGGGCAGGCCTCCAGGCAGGCAGGCTTGGTGCAGTGATTACACAGGCGCGGTACATAGAAGTGGTAGTTGTTCGGGTAATCGCCACTGGAAGTATCTTCGTCCCAGTTGGCCCCCTTGCCCATGGGTCGTTCCTGCTGTAACCGCGTCTCGGTGCCGTCGAAGTACACTGCCTGGTGGTTTAGGGCAATCTCCTCGCCATGGTCTTCCTTCGGTGGCAATACCCCGGGTTTGAGTCCCGTGCCGGTCTCGTTCCAGCCGCCGCCGCCATCTTCCCAGTACCTGGGATAGCCGGGTCCGGGCTTGGTCTCCACGTTGTTCCACAGCATGTATTCCTGGCCCGGCTCATCGGTCCACAGGCTTTTGCAGGCTGCCGTGCAGGCCTGGCAGCCGATGCACTTATTCAAATCAATGACCATTGCTACCTGTTTATCTGTCATACCTTCCTACCTCGGTGGTTTCGCTGCTCGTCGCTCTCGGCCATCCATGGCCTCCGCGACATTCGGGCATCCTGCCCAGCAAAGCCGCAAAAATAAATTTTCTACAAACCTCAAAATATGTTGCCTGAAGCCCGCTGACGGATGCAGTACGAGGCGCGGGCCAGCGAAAGAGCGCAATGTATAGATGAATACATGAGCATCTTGCGCTGGTTCGCAACAAAGTAATGCGCCGTCAGTGTTGGTTTCAGGAATCATATTTTTCGTAGTCGCAGGTGAAATCCGCAAGTGTTAAGTTGGGCTCAAAGGCCAGTGACCGATAAGTAATGTGTCCGTAGCCAAAAGCAACTGATGTCGGTTTAATCAGTCCGGATGTCGGGATCACCGCACCAAAATTCTTGCGGCCGCGGAACATCATCGGATCCCAGCCATGGTACATAAATGTCATCCCGGGTTGCATTGCCGAGGTGACATGAGCCATCGCGACAAATGAGCCGAAGGAATTGAACACCCGAATCAGGTCACCATCCTCAACATCACGGCCGCCCGCATCCACGGGATTGACGTAAATATCGGGCTCGCCGCGCTGCAGGCTGACCAGCAAGGGATCGTCACGCCACATACTGTGTATGCCATGACGCGCATGCCCCATCAGCAGGCGCATCGGGTAACCTTCGACTTCCAGCGGTTCACGATAACCCGGCAGGGCCTCACCTTCATCCAGGAACCAGTCATGGTCTATATAAAACTGTTGCCGGCCCGTTAGAGTTTTGTATGGTTTCTTGTCGCGGGTACTGCGAATCATCGTGTCGTGATATGCGGAGTGCTCACCATAAACTACATCTTCGGCATCATTGGTCTTCATGATTCCATGGCGTGCCATTTCACTGAACGGTACCTGCGGCAGTCCTTCGTTCAGGGGAATCATGAAATTGAGGATATCTTCGGTCGATGTAACCGTGCCATTTTTCGTATACAGCGCATGGAACTGCTTGAAATCACGGCTGACCGGTATCTGGTAGTTGTCCTGCACCGGCGCGATATTGCGTTCGGTTGCCCTTTCGCTGATTGCGCGCGCAAATGTTTCGAGCACATCGAAATCATCTTTCGCTTCACCGAGCGGTAGCACGGCTGCATCCATCGCCTGCACGTAGGGCGTGCGGGGTTCCAGCAACATATCCTTGCGCTCGTAATGAGCTGCCACAGGCAACACATAGTCGGCATACATAGGTGTGGTGCCCATGTCCGGTGCCGCCACAACTATCGTTTCCAGATTTTCGAGTGCGTCTTTACGCCAGCGCTCCGAGGAACCGCGCCAGTTGGCCGGGTTGAGCCCCATGAATACGCCCATCTTCCAATCGATGTCGTCGTAATTCGGGTAGTTACCCTCGGTCTGGGCTATCCGGTTGTACTTGTCGTAGTGCTCGGCCAGTTCGTTACCGTAAAACTCGCGGTTCATTTCGATCGCGTTGGTCTGGCTGTAATCCCAGCGCACCATCGTCGCAACCCGCAGCGTCGGCGGAATTCCGTCGAATGCAAAGGCGGCAATGTCATCGTCCCTGGGCATATTCCAGAGTTGTAAGCCGGTACCCGGACGGCCCAGGTTACCGGTTACCGAGAGCAGCAACATGAACGAGCGTTGCATCAGGTCGCCATGCAACCACTTGCAGACGCGATAGCCCGAAAAAATCATTGATGCCTCGGATTCGGCAAAGGTACGTGCAACCCCGCGAATAACGCTCGGTGCAACACCCGTAATTTCAGATACTATTTCCGGTGTATAGCGCCCGTCGCATTCGGCCTTCAGCGCCTGGAACACGGTCGTAACTTCTACAGGACCACTCGGTGTATCGATCGTCCATGTACCTTCAAGCGCAGGATCAAGGTCGCCGAGGTCAAGCGAGCGGGTTTCGAGAACCGGTGGTGCGCCCGGGATGGGCATCTGGAATCCGGTACCGGGTGCCAGTTGTATCGCGTTCGTATTTTTATCGTGTATATAAAAGAACTGATCGGCGCTGTCCTCGGTCAGCCCGAGATCTATACCCCGCAGGAATTTCCCGTTGTCCATGCGCACCAGGAATGGCAGATCAGATTGTTCCTGAATAAAGCCGGTATCGTGCAGGCCCTCCGACAGGATGACCTGCACCATCGACATCGCCAGGGCCGCATCGGTACCAGGCTTCGGGTTCACCCATTTACTCGAGTGCAGTGCCGTCGGGTTGAATTCCGGCACAATGGTGATGACTTCCGTTCCGTTGTACTTAGCCTCCCAGAAAAAGTGGGCATCAGGAATACGCGTCACGGCAGGATTGCAGTACCAGATCAGGCAACATTTGGACTTGAATACGGCGGCTATAGTGTCGCCGAGCAGCGGTTCGCCGACCGTCATGTATATGCCGGTGGGTAAATCGCCCACGCCCGCAAAACTTTCCGGCAGCTCGGCTCCCGTTATGCACTGGAAACGCGCGAAAGCCGCAAAGGTTGCACGCTTCAGGAGCATTTGCGTACCCAGCCCGAATGTAACCGAACGCGGACCCGCTTCTACGACATGATCGATGTAACGGTCAGCGATCTCGCTGGCCGCCTGGTCCCAGCCGATGCGTTCCCACTTACCTTCGCCGCGTTCACCTACCCGTTTCAGTGGATAGAGTATGCGCTGTTTGCCGTACATGTATTTCGCATGGCGCAGACCTTTCTGGCAGCCGCGCGGACTGTAATCCGGAGTGTCAGGTGTGGAAGACGCGTACTCGCCTTGCTGCTCTTCCCGCCAGACGATGCCGTTGCGGACATAAACATTAAAAGCACAGTTGCCGGTGCAGTTGGTACCATGACTGCCACGCACGACCCGATCCCAGGTCCACTTGTTGCGCATGATGTCTTCCCAGCGCCGGTAAGTGCCACCAGCATGTCCCGCGGCACTCAGACTCCCGTACCTGAGCGTCAGCAGCGTACCGCCGCTGCCTGCCAGAAAATTGCGTCTGCTGGTACCAAGACTTGCCATCAAAGAAATCTCCGCGTAAGACTTTATTATCTATACTTACCGTGCTGGCCGGGCACAACAAAATCTTCCTGGCCGACAGGCCCCAGCATCAGCTCCACCAGGGGCAGTCGATCGTTGCCAAACAGCAGCTCATTATCGACCAGCATCGAAGGCGTGCCGAAACCGCCCATCTGCAGCAAATCGTCGGCGTTCTTCCCCACAGCAGCAACCGTTTCAGGTACGTTCAACTGCTCTTCGAACAGCTCCCTATCCATACCCGCCGCTTCCGCAAGCCCGGCAACCACCTGCGCATTACAAATGTCTGCGCCATCGCCGAAACAGGCATTAAACACCGCGTGGGTGTACTCCCTCGCCACGCCCTGAGCCGCGGCCACTACCCCGCCCTGCAGGGCGGGTTTCGGGTCGAACGGCCAGTTTGCGGGAAGGTTCATGGGGAGCCCCCAGAACCTTGCCCACTTACCCAGGTCCCTGAGCTGCCACGCGGCCTTGGCAGGGTTCGCCGAAAGCCGGGTCGCCAGCAGTTCCGGATTCTCGGTTGCCAGAATCTTCGTAACCGAAACCGGCCTGTAATTTATCTGAAACTGGTTGCGCGTGGCCACATCAAGCAGCCTGATGAAGCCTATAAAACTCCAGGGACATGAGTAATCAAAAAAATAGTCAAGTTCGTGAGCTTCAGCCAAGGTATCCGTCATGCAGCGGTCTCACATCTCGCGTAATTCTGTTTTCAGTATCTTGCCGCTCGCATTCCTCGGCATCACATCGATGAACGCTACTTCTTTAGGCGTTTTCACACTGGAAATCTTACCGTCGCAATATTCGATAACCCCCTCATCCTGCAATTCTGACCCGGGTGCACGCACGACGAAAGCCTTGAGCTTTTCACCCCATTTCTCATCCGGGATGCCGACGACGGCAATGTCGATGATTTCCGGATGCCTGATCAGCGCTTCCTCGACTTCGCGCGGATAGACATTGATGCCGCCCGTAATCACCATGTCCTTGATGCGATCGACGATATAAATGTGGCCCTCATCATCTTTCTTGGCCAGATCGCCCACCGTGACCCAGCCGTCTTTATAAGACTCCGCCGTTTCCTCGGGCCGATTCCAGTAACCATTGAACAGGCTCGGGCCGGTGACGAACAGTTCGCCGACTTCCTCCGGGCCGCACTCGCTGCCGTCCGGGTTGCGAATCTCCACCAGCGTGCCCGGAAATGGCTGACCGACGCACGCGACCTTGCGTAACTGGTCGACCGTCCGCAGATTTGCGACAAAACCGCACTCGGTCGAGCCGTAAGTTTCGTGCAGGATCTGGCCAAAATGCCCGATAATTTTTTCTTTCATCTTCTGCGCCAGCGGGGCCGCGTTCGAAATGATGGTGTGCAGGGTCTCGCTGCGGTACTTGTCGAGTACTTCCTGCTCCAGCGTAAATATCACGTTGAAGTGCGTCGGCACGCCGAAGAAACCGGTGATTTCAGATTCCCTGAACCGGCGCACCACGTCTTCGGGATCGAACTTGTCGGTGATCTCGACATAGCCGCCGAAGAAGATCGGTGCCAGCACAAAGGCCATGCCTGCGCCGTGACAGATCGGCGCGATGGCCAGGAAACGGTCATCAGGCCCGAAGCAACCGTACTCAACCGATATCTGGTAGAGCGCGATCACGCGCGAACGGTGCGTGACCAGTACGCCCTTCGGCTTGCCCGTCGTGCCCGAGGTATAGGGGATGGTGAAGGTATCCCACTCATCGACCGCAGGCAGCTCGGCAATCGGTGTTTGCTTGGCCAGCCAATCCTCGTATTCGCTACCGATTTCTATGATCGTTTTAACAGTCGCAAACTTCTGGTCGCGGAGCACCGGTGCTACATCGGAATCCGCGAATACGACCCGTGCCTCCGCATCGTCACAGATCGCCACCAGTTCCGGCGGTGCGAGCTTGGGGTTGATCGTCGCGATTCCGACACCGGCCTGCGACGAACCGAGTACGATTTCTACAAACTCGATACAGTTTTTCGAGATGATCGCCGCGTGCTGACCGGAAGCGACCCCGAGATCGTTCAGGATACCGCTCGTCACCCGGTCGAAACGCCCGACGAGTTCGGTATAGGTGCGTTGTGTCTCGTTGCAGCTCGCAGCAATCTTCGTGGGATTGCGTTTCATCGCGGCCCGTACGCCGCCGGGCAATGACAGGTGCTGAAAGGAAAACGGCAGCTCGGCTTTCTGACCCATAGTCCTACCCGGGCAGGTTGAAAACCCGCAATGCATTTTCACGCATCAGCATTTTTTTTGAGTCTTCTTTCAGGCCCAGCTCGTCAACTTCCTTAACGGCACGCCCAGGGTCGATTACCGGCCAGTCGGTACCGAACATGACCTTGTGCTTGCCGTAGCTGTTTGCGTAATGCACATAGGGTTCCGGCCAGTACTTCGGTGCGTAGGCATCACCCGCTGTGTAGATATTCTCGTGTTTCCAGCACATCGAGATCATTTCGTCCGTCCACGGGATACCGATGTGGATGCCAATCAACCTCAGCTCCGGAAAATCGATAGCGACCTGGTCAAGTGTGATCGGGCGCGCCACACTCGGTAGCCGGCGCTCACGTGAATAAATGAGGTTGTGCCCGACCTGCATCATGATCGGAATATCGAGTTCGCAGCATTTTGCGTAATAGGGATAATACTGGGCCGCGTCAGGCGCGAGTCCGCACCAGTGCGGATACAGGTGTGCGCCGACGAAACCGTATTCCTTCACTGCCTCTTCCAGGTCACGCAGACCCTGCATGCCACGGAACGGGTCCACGCCCGCCAGGCCGGAAAAGCGGTCGGGGTATTGCTCACAGATCGCGTGCACGTCGGCATAGGGAATTTCAAAACCGCCCTGCATGCGGATATCACCGGCGCGGACCGCGATCAGCAGCGACCGCTCGATGCCGGCTGCATCCATCTTCGGCAGGTAATCCTCGATGGATATGCCGCCGCGCATGTCTTCGGGCATGCGTATCTGCGCCTTGAACTCGTCGTCGAGGCCGGTCTGGCCCTTGCTGACGGTATCGGGCGTAAACAAATTGCAGACGATATCAATAACGCCTGGCATAGCTTCCCTTTCCTGTACCTGGGGCAGGGCCGCTTAGCGCGCCCCACCCGATTTAGCGGCTACTGACCCTCGAGGTCCCACGGACCCACCGAACGCGACCGTACCGGAATACCCGATATCACGGGCGGGTTCACGGCCGGATCATAATTAATGGCATCGCCCTCGATAATCACTTTTGAGTTGATGGTAATCCAGTTAATCAGGTCACCATCCAGCCGGAATACGCCCCACCAGCCTTTTTCTTCGCCTGCAACGAAATGGCCGTGCTTGACCATCGCGGGACGGAAGAAATAAGTTCCGGCTTCGGCATGACCGAAGTTGTAATCCAGGCTGCCTTCGAGGCTATAGGCCTCTTCGAATACCGGGTGATGCACCAGGCGGTTGTCTGACCAGCCCGGCGGCGCCCACGCCAGCATCGTGATAAAGCCGGTGTTGTTGTTTTTCGGCGAGGCCGGATCGTGGAACAGCGGTTTCAGTTTCAGGAAGCGTTGCGTATCGCCTTCGTAGGCGTTCGGCATCCACTCCATCCGGTTCGAGTCTACGATGGTCAGTTCGCCGCGCGCTTTGGACACCGTATTCTGGCCACGGGAAATGAACTTGGCACGGTCTTTCTTCGAAACGCTGAAGCCCCAGTCGCCGTACTCGCGGAACAGCAGGATGTCGGTACCGGCATCGACCTGGATGGGAGGAACTGCAAGCCCTGCCGGTGCACGCCAATAGCAGCCCTTCGTCAGGATTCGGTTGCCGAGTTTGACCCGGCCACCCATGATGTACCACTCCGTGTCGGCATCGTGAAAACCGCCCGGGCGGCTCCACGCTTTCCTGAAGTGCAGCCGGGTAGATGCCGAACCGTCTTCTTCGTCAAACGAGAGGTTACGCTGCACGACATGTTGATTGCCGGAGCCCTTCGGCAGCTCGACCCGATGCCAGACGAGATCGTCGTCCTGGATTGCTTCTACGTGCGGTCTCACTTGCGTTTACCCCTCTTCTTGGCCTTTTTCTTCGCCTTCTTCTTTGCCTTTTTCCTGGCTTTCTTTTTAGATTTCTTCTTTGCCTTTTTCTTAGCTTTCTTTCTGGCAGCCGGCCTGCACTCGGCGAGGATAAATATATCGTCGGTCATTCCCTTGGCCTGGTAAATTGCCTCGATGAATGCTTCGGTGGTTTCGCCGTCGACGGGTACCTGCCCTTTCTTGCGCGACGATGCTTTCATTTCACGCCAGAGCTTGTTCGCGCGCTTCAGTGTTTGGTCCATCGCGTGGGCCACGTAGCGCGAATGGAAATCCCAGTCCCCGCGAATCTGGGACAGATCTACCTTTTTTTCAGACATACCTGAGTCTCAGTAAATGTTGATGTGATGCCGGCCCCCTGGTTCGACCCAGGCTACGCCGGGCTGCTTTCTTTAAGGAGCCAGCTTCTTCACAATGAATTTAAGCAACCCTGTAAGGTTAAACAAGCATGTTCGCACAATGGGCAGCGGCCGCACCACTGTGCGGCGCGAAAATGGTGAAATGCCTAAACTGCGGACTCTCAGGCTGCGCTGCGACCTGCGGCTTCCTGCCGCTGAACCCTCTTGACGTGCTTGAGCACGCGCCACGGCGCCATGGGCATTTCGCCGATGAACTCGCCGCCCAACGCATCCGAAACCGCGGCAGCGATTGCTCCGCCGGAGACGACAATAATTCCCTCGCCGATTTCCTTGGCGCCGAAGGGGCCGAAGGGATCGATGGTCTCGATCAGGTGGTAATCGATTTCCGGCATCTCGTAAGAACGCGGCACCTTGTATTCCAGCCGCGACGGGTTCAGATACAAACCCGCATCGGTCTGTACTTCTTCGTAAAGTATCTGGCTCATCGCGGAATAGACCTGGCCATCGATCTGGCCTTCGCACGCAAGCGGATTAATAGCTCGCCCAAGGTCATGCGCCACCCACACTTTTAGGACCTGCACCTCGCCGGTATCGGGATCAACTTTTACTTCGGCAATCTGTGCGCCGAAGGACCACGAAGTTGTGCCGAACTGCAGCGGCGAATTATAGAAACCACGCCCCATGACCGAACGGCCTTCCTTGCCGTGCAGGGTCTTGTAAACCAGGTCTTCGAAACCCATCGACTTGTCGGGCGCGTTCTGCGCATAAACCTTGCCGCCCCGGAACACGAGGTCGTCCTTGTCGACTTCGAGTTTCCCGGCTGCGTAAACCGTGAGTTGCTCGCGGGCATCGAGCGCCGCGTTACGCGCCGCGTTACCCGTCTGTATCGTGCCGCGCTGCGCGAATGCGCCGACATCGATCGGCGTCAGGTCCGTATCCCCGGCGATTACTTTCATATCATTCGGATCGATGCCGAGCACCTCGGCGACGATCACCGCCATCGTAGTGTGCGTGCCCTGCCCCATGTCCGGTATGCCGGTGTAAACCGTTACGATGCCGTCTTCGCCGACGCGGACCATGACCGCGGATGTGTCGTGCCGGAATGCGCCTTTCGCGCCCGCCGCCATCGAACCGATACCGACGCCCAGCCCGTGGTAAGACTCGAGCTTGCCGTAGCGGTTGTCCCAGTCAGAAGCCTTGCGGACCGTTTCTATGCACTCCCTGAGACCGCAGCTCGCAAACCATTCGCCCGACAATCCTGTGTGGCCTTCCTCGATGGCGTTCTGGTACAGGAGATCTATCGGGTCGCGGTCGATTTTCTTCGCTGTCGTATTGATGAGCTGCATGATCGCCGCGTTGGTTGACAGCATCAGGCCGCCGTGCCCGAGGAAGTTGGGCCGGTTATTGGTCAGCACGCAGCGGCGGCGCATGCGCAGGCCTTCCAGCGGGAACACCCAGCTATTGCACAACCCGGCCATCCAGCCGAAGTAACCGACCTCGGTGCCGACGGCACCGCCATCCATCTCGGCTTCCATGTCGAAAGCCGTGATCGTGCCGTCCTTCTTCAGCGCCATGCGCATCTTGTATTTGTTCTCGCCCAGTGCGCGGCATACCAGGAACTCCTCGTCGCCCGTCGCAAATATTTTCACCGGGCGCCGCGTCTCACGCGACAGGAGTATCGCAATGTAGTGATGCGGGCGCACAGAGCCGCGACCGGAAAATGCACCACCGGTATTCAGGTGGATGATCTGTACCTGGCTCAGTGTTAAGCCGAACGCAGGGGCAAGCGCATGTTGCATCAGGTAACTGGTTTGCGTCGGTGTGTAAAGGGTAAGTTTGTCGGGAAGGGAAAAGTCCACGACTGCGACATGAAACTCGGCGAACAGGTTGTGCGTGACGCCTGCCTCGTACTTTTCTTCGAAGATGTAATCGGCCGTCTCGAAAGCGGGCTCGACTTCGCCGTAGTTATCGATATCGTCCGACCAGAGATTGCCCTCGGTCTTACCGTCGACCAGCGGTGCGCCTTCCTTGAGTGCACGGCGCATGTTCATGACCGCCGGCAACTCCTCGTATTCTATTTCAATCAGTTCCAATGCTTTCTCGGCCGTCAGTTCATCAAGCGCGGCGACCGCAGCAATTTCTTCACCGATGTAGGTGACCGCATCAGAGGCAAATACCGGCTCACGACCGTTTACATCGATTTCACCTATGTCTTTAGCCGTAATTACGGCCTTAACACCCGGCAGTGCCTCGGCCTTGGATGTGTCTAAGCTGAGAATCCGCGCATGCGCGTAACGGCTGCGCAGAATTTTGCCGCACAACATACCGGGCAGTTGCACGTCATCCGCAAAAATGGATCGTCCGGACACTTTCTCCGGCCCGTCCAGGCGGGGCTGGCGTTTACCGATGACGTCCAGGTCTGTCTTTTCGCGGCTGCCCAGCTCACCTTCGAACCTGGGCCGGCGACGGCTGCGATCGGGCGTACCGACCTTGGTCTCTCGTACCGTTTTAGTCTCTCGTGCCACGCCCTAACTCCCGAATTCGATGATCGTTGCGTATCGCCTCTTTCACCTTGATATGCCCGGTGCAGCGGCAGTTCACGCCTGCCAGACCGGCATTGATCTGTTCTTTGGTCGGCTCGGGGTGGGCGTTGATTATGGCCTTGGCCGACATGATCACACCCGGCGTGCAGAAACCGCATTGAACAGCCCCGTATTCGATAAAGGCCTTCTGCATGGCATCGAGTTCGCCGTCGGCCTCAAGTCCTTCGATGGTGGTGATCTCTTCGCCATCCCATTCCAGTGCGTGGGTCAGGCAGGAAAGCACCGCCTCGCCCTTCGCGTTGTTTATGCAGCAGACACCGCACGAACCTGTCGTGCAGCCACGCTTGGTGCCCTTCAGGTTTACCTCGTCGCGGATCACGTCGAGCAGCGTCTGGTTATCGGACACGACGAGATCATAGGTGTCGCCGTTAACCGTCAATGTCACCAGGTGCTTTGCCATGCTTATTGCTCCCGCAACTGTGTGAGCGCGCGTTTGACCAGTACGATCGCGATCTGCCGTTTGTAAATCGAGCGACCGTACAGGTTGCTAACCTCGCCGAGCTCGTCGCGTACCAGATCAGCCGCCTTCTCGATGGCGTCATCGGTGAGGCCGGCCTCGAGGACCACTTGTGCAGGCTTGTCGAGTACGACCGGTGCGGTCACGAGCGAGCCCAGCACGATGATAATGTTACTGATCTGCTCGCCTTCGCCGTCGCAGCGGGCCGCGACTGCGCCGAGGGAAAAGTCCATGCCTTTACGCGGTGTGATCTTGATAAAGACCTGCCGGTCGCTGACGGGCGGAATGGTAACGTGCGTGACGATCTCACCCGGTCCCAGCACGCTGAAGTCGACGCCGTCTGCCCGGTAAAACTCTGCGATCGGCACTTCGCGCTTCGCGCCTTCTTTTTGCAGCGTGAGCGTCGCGCCCAACGCGATCAATGCAGGCGGGGTATCGGAGTTGTTAATGGCATGACACTTGGTCGAACTCTTGATGACATGACAGAGTTCGCTGTCAGTCTTGTAACAACCTTGCAAACCTTCGCGCCACTGGTCCGAGTTGTTCGTGTACCAGCAGCGTGTTTCGAGGCAGATGTTACCGCCGAGCGTGCCCATGTTGCGTATATGCGTCGATGCAACGGCTTCGAGCGACTGTCTAAAGGCCGGGTAGCGCCCGCCGGCAAGGGGATGATCGATCAGGTCGGCTAACCGGCATGCGGCACCGATGCGTACACTGCCGTCATCGAGTTCTTCGACCTGCAGCAGGTCTTTAAGTCCGCGGATACTGACCGCTACTTCCGGCTGAAAGAGCTTCAGCCGCATGTTGAAAATGACATCGGTGCCGCCCGCGATGACCTTCGCCTTCTCACCCGTCTCCCGAAGTGTCTTCAGACACTCCTCCAAGCTCTCGGCTTTGACGTAACTGTGGTCAGGCAGCAGCATGGCGATGAATTCCCCGGCTCGGCAGCAGATGCAAGTAACCCATTTATCCTATAACCTGAGATTCGCCTTGAATAGCCGCCGGACCGGCCTGACCAAGTGTCAGATACCGCGCCCGCTGCAGGGTTTGCCACAAGACAGCGAGAAGCGGCGGGCGTTACATAAGGATAAGGAATGGCCACTGCTGCCGACGTGCACAAAGCCGTTACCCGGCTCGACGACTCCATGAGCATTTCTGACGATGCGGCGGAATTCATGACCCGGGCTGCGCCCTACCAGTTCAACCGCATGATAGAAGGCCTGATCCGTGATGCCAAACGCATGAGTGTGACCTGTATCGATATTGAATTCCTGAAGGAAATTGAATTGTGGGAAGAATGAAATGAGCTATCCCTACCCCTGGATTCGTCCACCCTATCCGGACAAGGAACTGCCCCGCGGCGAACTTGAGCGACGCATCCAGGAAACCCTGATGATGGCCAACACCTGCGTGCTTGCAACACTCAGCAAAAAAGGTATGCCGGTCGCCAGCCCGGTGGAGTACTACAACGACGGCTTCGACGTGTACATGCTGCCGGACGCGGGTTCCCCCAAGCTTACGTACATGGAAAAGAATGCCGACGTATCGCTGGCCGTCCACAAGAACCACAATACGTGGGCACATGCGCGTGGCGTCCAGTATTTCGGCAAGGCAGAAGTGCTGCCGCCCCGGAGCCCCGGATGGAAGCGCGGGATGGAAGTTTTTCGCTGGCGCGTCTGGGCGGAGGAACTCGGGCAGGACCTCGACAAGCCGCCGGAACAGACGCTGGTGAAAGTCCGGCCGCAGCGAATCATGTATACCGATACGTACCTGTGGCGTGAGGGTTATGGCGCCCGACAAACCTGGCGAGCCGAATAGAGATCAATCCTGGCCAGCCGGAGTAATCCGGATTACCTGGCTGCCCGCCTTGTTCTCGAGCAACACGTACAGTTCGCCGTTGGGACCAAGTTCTATATCCCTGAAGCGGGCAAGATTTTCCAGCAGCATTTCGGTATGCACAACCTCGTTGTCGACAACTTCCATGCGTAACAAATCGGTCGCGCGCAATGTGCCGGCAATGATGTTGCCGTTCCACTTCGGGAACTCCGGGCTGTCGTAGAAAATAAAACTTGAAATTGCGACCGCCGGCGTCCAATCGACGACCGGGAACTCGGCATCTTCAGAGTCCAGCTCAAGGCCAAGCTTGTCTGCGACATCTACCGGTCTGCCGTCGTAGTTCACGCCGGAGGTAAATACCGGCCAGCCGAAGTTGCCGCCCTTAACGAGCCGGTTGAGTTCGTCGCCGCCGCGCGGCCCCATCTCGGTTTCCCAGTGATCTCCGGTCTTCGGATTGTATTCGAGCCCCTGGCTGCTGCGGTGGCCTAAAGTCCAGATGGTATCCAGGGTATTCGGGTCATCGATGAAAGGATTGTCGTCCGGGATACTGCCGTCGTCATTCACGCGATGAATCTTGCCGTACGGAAGGCTGAGGTCCTGCATACCCATGGTGTCCAGCACATCTTTCATGCCGACGCTGAAGTAGAGGTGGTTGTCGGCATCGAAACTCAGGCGGCCCGCGGCAGCCAGGTCTGAAGTATTTGTATAGGTTTCGATATCTGCTTTCCAGATGACCTCTTCATCGACCCACTGGCCATCTTTAATGCGGCCCCGGACGACATGGTTCATCGACACCGGCTGGCCGCCACGACGGCTGAATTCGTTGCAACCCGTGCAGCGATCGGTGTGGTGGATATAGACCCAGCCGTTTTCCTCATAATCCGGATGGATGGCAACATCCAGCATCCAGCCATTACCCCTCACCTGGCCCAGGAACATACCGGAGTCTGCATACACGGCTGGTGTGCCTTTAATCGGCTCCGACTGTTTTCCGTCGGCCGAAATAATGCTTAAGCCCCGCATCCGCTCCGACAGGAGTATGCGGCCGTCGGGCAACGGCTCGATAGAAAAAGGCATCGGGTCGAGGCCGTCGGCAATAATTTCTATACGGAAATTGTGCCGCTCACTTTTAACGGTTCCTTCCGGAATCAGCACCGCGATATCATCATTCTTTTCAAGAATCGTCGTGCCCTGCCTCTGCTCGGCAACATAGAGAGCGAGGTTCCATATCCGGCTTTCGCTCAGCGTCTCGGACCAGGCCGGCATGCCGCTCTCAGGAAAGCCGGTGGCGATACTGTTCGCAATTTCCTTAACACTGTCGCCGTGCTGCAGATCTACGCCGACCAGCGGCCCGCCAAGCGGGGCGCCCTGCAGGTCCTCACCGTGGCAGGCGCCGCAGTTTTCATTGAAATGCTTTATGAAACTGTCGCTCATCGGTATTTTGCCAATCTTTTCCCAATCAACCGTGCTTGCGTCGAAACCCTGCGCAAGAGCTGCCCCCGGAAATATGACCAGGCAAATAACCAGCAGTATCGGCAGGTTGCTCTTTACAGGAAGCATGGAAAATCCATTCGGTTTATCGGCTGAAGCGTCTTCTTATTTCTATAACGATAACTGTGGGAAGCAATATCCACCAGCCCAGGTTGAATGTCATCATAAACAGCATTTTGCAGTCATGCATGACAGAGGCCGTTTGTGCAATCCACAACGGCTCGTCGGGTACACTGAGCACTACTGCGACGAAGCCGATATTCTCCAACCAGTCGAACAGGACAGTTGTGTAGGCGGCCGCCACCAGCCACCAGAACCTCTGTTGCCACTTTTCGGCAAGAAAGGTCAGCAGCCAGGCACAGATGAACAGACTGGTGGTGAAGGAAACCAGGGGCCAGGCATAATCGAAAATCGACCAACCTATATAAAAAGAGACGGTTTCGGGCGAAAAAGAAGCAGCCTGGGCGAACATCTCCTCGGGTATCAACCGGCGCTGCATGTCCATAAAGGTCAGGCCACCCGTCATTTCGGCAAACTTGTCGACGGAGTAAAACAACCCGTACCAGGTTGTTGCGAGAGCGAGGACCAGCAACGGCAGGAATACCCGCAGGTTAAGGTTGGCCTGTATCAGTTCCGCAATGCGCTTCACAACTCCCTACCTGGTAGCCTGTCACACTGGTTCAGTCGCCGGTCACATACCGCGCTGCGATTAATTCGAGCCCGGTCTGCAACTCTTCACTGGTCATCCAGAAGCCCCGCAACATCACCCCGGACGGATTCCGTAACGTGGCGTGATCCTGCAAGGGATTTTCCGCAACCAACACAAGATCGGCGTCGAGGCCTTCTTTTACCCGCCCGAAGGTGTCTTCTGCATCGAAAAAGACGGCCGGGTTTAGCGTACCCGTTGTCAGTGCTTCAGCTCGTGTCAGCCCGGCTTCTACCATCAGGTCGAGCTCATTGTGCAGGGAAAAACCTGGCACATTAAAAACCTGAGGTGCATCCGACCCGAGCAGCAAGCCGGCATCCTCGTCATGCAACGCCTTCACGAGGCGCTTTCTATAACTTAGAAAGCGTTGCGCATCCTCCGGATCGGTAATACTTTTCTGGTAAACGGTTGCGAGACCGACCCAGCTGCGCACTATTTTTGGCGGCATGTACTCGGCGCCGGTCAGGGGCCGGGATTCGTCATAGGGCCCCACAAAATTTTCTGCCAGCGTCAGCGTGGGCGCATTCCAGGTTCCAGCATCCCTTGTTGCGCGCGCCACGACCGCAATTTTGGATTCATCGACATGGGGCGTGTAAGGCGCGCCGAGCAAACCATCTTCAAGATCAGAAACGTCGGCAGCGTCACTCACCAGCGCGCGCAGATAAGAATCAAGATGATCGATGGTGGCCTGGCGAGCCTCCAGCGCACGCCACAGACCGATATCCGGTGCGACATGGCCCGCCACCGGAATATCATGCCTCTCCGCGGCTGCCACAACACCGTCGTAGGCGACTCGCGTCAATCCCATGTGCACTTTCAGAAAATCGTAACCGGCCGCAACCTGCTCATCGACGATCCCACCCGCCTCCTCAGGGGTCTTGATCCTTCTGCCCATAAAGCGAGGGCCGGATGTATACATGCGCGGCCCCAGTATTTGCCGGCTCGCAATCTGTTCACGCAGTTCCAGGTGTGATGGCTCGCCGCTCATGTTGCGGATGGTGGTTATGCCGTTGGTGACCCACAGGAACAATATGTCCTCAGCATACTCCCGGCCCAGTTTGGCGGGAGGAACGTGCGCATGCATTTCGGCGAGTCCCGGCAGCAGGTAGCGACCCTCTCCCTCGACAACCAGCGCATCCGAGGGCACCGAAACCTTATTCGCAGCACCGATCCGGGTGATCTTTGTGCCGGTCACGATGACGGTACGGGATTCATCGATGCTGTTGGTCTCCGGGCGCACCACGTTTACGTTCACGAATGCGGTGACACCGGTTTCCTCATCTGCAACCACCGGACTGGTAAACAATGCCGCCAGCAGGCACATGCAAAAAAATCTTCTATAAATTTTTCTATTCGTAATCACGTTAAAAACCTTCCTTGCCAGTCACGTCCCTGTAGAAATCGGCATAGTCATCGGGTACAGCGTTTTCTATCAAACTCTGAAAATACATCGTCGGCGACTGGAAGCCCTCGGCATAACAAATATAGCGCCACCCTTCGGGCTTGCGTCGCAGGACCGAAGTCGCACGCAACCTGCTGATGAACGGTTTGGGTGCAAACACGAGCTTCATCTCCGAGCTCATGTGGTAGGCCGCATAGGCGATATCGTCTGCGAGCCAGCGGGTGCTGACATCGGAGAATGTCACCCGGATGGCTTCGGTCACCTGTGCAGCACCCTCGGGATCCAGGTATTTCTCGAGTTGTTCGCGGCGCCTGAAAAAGTCTTTCTCTTCCGCCGCGAGGTAGAAGGGCCGCGCGTCGTCGGCGTCCCAAAGTGCCAGCCAGCGGTAGTAATCCTGCGAATTCCAGGCAGCCTCCGTCTCCCGCAGGAGCGCCTCTATTTCGCTTGTTAGCTGCGGGTCATCCACATTGTCAGTTTGCTGCTGCATTTCGCCCCCCTTGGTGCCGCCAGGCGAACCGAATCCAGATTGCTACAGCCGCGCCCGGATGGCCAGCTTGCATTGGCCCGACAAACCCTCTTAGTATTCATAAAATAAATAGTCATAATTAGACTAATGCTAAAAAAGCTTCTACTCCTCGGCCTGCTCAGAGACCAGCGTATGCATGGCTACGGCCTGATGGGCTACCTTAAGCTGCATGAAACCAGCGGTTCTGCTATCGGCAAGTCGAATGCCTATCGCCTGCTGCGCGTGATGGAAGACGAGGGGCTGATAAAGAGCTCCGCCGAAAAAGAAGGCAACAGACCCGAGCGGCACGTATACGAAGTAACGGCAAAGGGTGACGAGTATTTTCTCGACAATCTCCGGAAGACGCTGGCAACGGACACGACCTCCGACCAGCCCGGTATTTCGGTACTGGAATTTGTAGACTCTCTTGCTCCCGTTGTTGCCGCCGAACATTTAGCGATGCGGCGGGCACACGTGGCCACGCGGCACTCTGTACTCGCCGGGCTACCGGATGACGTCAAGGCATTTTTACCGGCACTCGGCCTGAAGCTGCGCATAACCGAAGTAGAACTCGAATGGCTCGATGCCAAGCTGGCAGAACTGGAGGCTCAGCTCAATGCTGAATCATCCGTAAACCAGCAACTGGGAACAGGATAATGAACGCGGACCAGGGCAATAGCCAAGGCAATGGTAAGCAATTTGCTTACGGTTACGGGCCGGCTATCGAAGGTCCGTACCTCGACCTCCGCACGGGCCGGGGTAACCAGCTCGCGTATGCGCGCATCCAGGGCAATATCAATTTTGGCGCACAGAAGTATTACTGGTTCAAAGGATCGGTCATGGCGAACCGTCCGGGAGAGAAGGTACAGGACCTGTTCGGCGCCGAAGGATTCGGCGTTATCCGGCTTAAGGAATTCGAGGACGGCGGTATACAAAGGATGGCCCGCCAGATCGGTCTTATAACCGACCTGCGATCGAGGGAAATACTGAACGAGTGGCACAACCCCTATATCGATGAAACGGTCGAGGTCGTGCATGTAGCGATGGAGCCCGTGCACTACAAGATCGAGGAGTTTTTCCCCACGCCACCCACCTACGGCACCGTGAACGGCGAGCCGCCGCCCAAAATTCCCTTTGTTCTGCCGTGGTACCAACACGGTGACTGGCTGGACATGCAGCTGAACCTGCACATGGCTTACCCGAATCCCCTGCAGCCGGACGAATGGCCCCGCGAGTCAGCGGGGGAAACCGCGATCGCTTCGGAGTTATTTACACACCATGTCAGGGCAGATGACATGCAAAACCCGGATATCACCTCGCTCGACTACGTGGGAAGCTGGTCGCGGGTTACCCCCTGGTTACCGTGGATGTTAATGGGTCAGCAAGCAGGGCACTGCAGCTACGTCGCTTTCATGGGTACCTGCGGTCATCCCGCGGACGTGCTGAGTAAACCGGTTATGGATTACGCGGAAAAGCACTACGGTCGGTATTTCGATGCCCCCGAGAGTGTCGACGGACCGAGCCTTTCAGACCTGCAGCACTATGCGAAGGACCGCAAACCTGCCCGCTAAGAGTTAACAACAAAAACGAGATGCCATCATGATAGACCTGTATTTCTGGCCCACGCCAAACGGATGGAAAATTTCCATCATGCTCGAGGAGTGCGGCCTGCCGTATAACGTTGTGAAAACCGATATCGGACGTGGCGACCAGTTCACGCCCGAGTTCATCGAAATAGGTCCGAACAACAAGATCCCGGTGATTGTCGATCACGACGGTCCCGACGGGCCGATATCAATATTTGAATCAGGTGCGATCCTTATCTACCTGGCGGAAAAATCGGGCCAGTTCATGCCAAGTGATCCGAAGGGTCGCAACGAAGTTTTGCAGTGGTTGTTCTGGCAGGTCGGCAACATCGGACCAATGGCGGGCCAGTTCGGTTACTTCCGCAACTACTCGGAAGAAAAAATTGAACATGCAATTCAACGTTATGCGAAGGAATACGATCGCTGCCTGGGCGTTATGAACCATCGACTGGAAGACCGGGAGTATCTCGCCGGCGATTATTCGATCGCGGACATGGCCACGATTCCGTGGACACGCTCCTACGACCGGCTGGGCGTTGATATAACTCCGTTCCCCAACGTGAAACGCTGGGTTGACGCGATCGGTAAAAGACCGGCGCTGACGAAGGCCTACGAGATCGGCCTGGATTGGTTCCGAAATAAGGGTATGCCGGACAAGGAAAGCCGCAAGCATTTGTTTAACCAGAGCGCGGACAGCGTCGACCAGGCGATCGACAAGGCTGCGGACGCCTGACAGAGGAGATACGATCATGTTTATTAATTTCTGGTATGTAGCGGAGCGGAGTGAGAGCGTTACCGACAAACCGGTAGCCGTACGCATGCTGGGCCAGGACTTTGTTCTGTTCCGGGATTCGGCAGGCGAGGTGCATTGCCTGAGCAACATTTGCACACATCGCGGCGGCGCACTGGCGGGCGGTCAGATGGTCGATGACTGTGTGGAGTGTCCCTATCACGGCTGGCAGTTCGACGGGGATGGCAACTGCACACGTATCCCGTCGCTCGGCGTCAACGGAAAAATCCCCAAGCGTACGCGGGTGGATTCATACCCCACACAGGAACGTTACGGCCTGGTCTTTGCATTTTTGGGCGACCTGCCGGAAGAAGAACGGCCGCCGATCATGGAATGCAAGGAGTGGGGCCAGGAAGGCTGGCGCGCCACGTCTTTGGTTTTTGACTGGGATTACGATTACAAGCGTTCTGTCGAAAACGCGCTCGATCCGGCGCATAACGAATTTACGCATTCGACGCATATAGACAGGAAGAAAGACAAGCCGTTCCAGGTCCCGGATCTTGAACTGATTAACACCGACTGGGGCACGGGTTTTCATATTGAAATGCCGGCACCGGCCATGTATGAGGAGAAAATGGCTGACACGGCCAACCTTCATGAGCCAAGCATTTTTCATATACGTGCGGGTTACCATGGGGTATCGAGCTTCTGGACGTACATCGAGCCGACACCCAAGTTCATCCGCAGGCAACATTTCTATGAAACGCCGATTGAACGGGGCAAGACCCGGATTTTCGCCATAGACATGCGCAATGCCATGCTGGATCCTGACGACGACAAACGCATGATTTACATGGACACACTTGTGGCTAACGAGGATGGTGACGTGCTACTCGATGTCCGGCCGGTGTTACAGCCGCTCAACAATATCAAGGAAAATTTTGTTCCTGCCGACAAGCATATTGCTCACTACCGCGAGAACATTAGGGAATGGGAAGCAATGGGCTGGCGTATCGACCAGGACGAGGTTGAACGCAACGAACATCAGGTTGCCTATGCTATACCCTGCCCTGACCGGCGCAACTCGAAGAACTGGACGCTGGACCCGGTGCCTCTTATATCGGCAACAACCGGTGGCGCTGAAGTAAAGATAGCGAGTGCCAACTAAAACCGGGCTTGAACCCGGACGAGAACAGGAATAACGAAGGGGAAACTACATGAGCGACGACTGGCGATATCACAAAATCACCCGCGAGACTGCGGAAACTTACAAGGTACCGAGCGGTGAAATAACCTATTTTCTTTCCACCGCGGCGGAAACAGATGGCAAGATCACCGTATTTGACGCGTACTTTCCCAAAGGCAGCGGCGTCCCCTGGCATATACACAAAATAGATGAGGAATTATTTTTTGTTACCTCGGGAAAATACAAGATCGGCGTTGCGGACGAAGAATTCGAACTGGGAGTCGGCGAGATGGCGATTGCGGGCATCGATGTGCCACGCATGTTCGAAGCGATTACTGATGATGCGTGGATAATTGTTATTAATTCGCCCGCAGGACCAGCAGAAAATTTCATTCGCTATATGCAGAACCTGGATCTGAAAGGACCTCCCGGCCCGGAAGTATTCGAGCACTGTGAGAAGGAGTTTGGGGTTGTTTTCGGTAAAGGGAACGTGTCCTGGTAGAAAAATCCCCAGGCGGCACAGCGCGAGTATCCGCGCAGGGATGGAATTTGCGTGTATTCGGGCACGCTATTAATACGTCGCGTAGCGACTCAGATAGGCCGTAGGCCAGAAATGAGCGACGAGCACAAGGATGTGCGGGAGTGGACTTTTTTGCCGGCTCTCGCCTGAGAATCTTTCTGCGATACGTAGGTAGAGTAATGCGAAGAAGCTGTAGTCCGGTCGTTATCGTTCTGGCCCTTGCCATTTTTGGTATATCCGGCTGTGCAACAACAACCGAAGTAGGCCAGGCGAATTTCGATACCACTGCGCCCACGGTGTTTATCGCGGGTTCCAGCCGTGGCCTCGGGCTGGAGTTTGCCCGCCAGTACGCAGCCAGGGGCTGGAACGTCATTGCCACCGCGCGCCGGCCCGAAGCATCTGAAGGTTTGCAGGCGCTGGTCACAGAACATCCGAATGTCGTCCTCGATATCATGGATGTCACGAAGCAGGCAGATGTAGAACGCGTTGCCGCACGGTTCAGCGGCCAACCGATCGATGTATTGATAAACAGCGCCGGCATCTGGGGCGACCTGCAGGCGCAAACCTTCGGCACGCTGGACTACGATGCCTACCAATGGATCTACGAGGTCAATGCACTCGGACCGCTTAGAGTGACCGAAGCGCTGATCGAGAATGTCAAAGCCAGCGAACAGAAAAAGGTAATTACGCTCGGTGGCGGGATGGGCACGCGCCGCACGGTTGAGCAGGCGCCTGGCGGTCACTACTGGTATCGTATGTCCCGCGCGGCAAACCTGATTTCGATGGCGATAGTGCAGAGAGAGAACAAGAAGCAGGGCATAATCATCGGGATTATTTCACCGGGTAAGGTTGACACACGGATGCTCGCGGACTCAGGATGGCCGGCACATTTCAAAAAGCTTAGCGCTAAAGACAGCGCCGGGTACGTCATTGAACAGATTGCTCAGCTCACACCCGAGAAAGGTGGTGAGTTAATCAACTATGATGGGAACGTTATTGGCTGGTAACTCGTCATGCCTGACAACATACTACTGTTCGGTGGTACCGGAAGAACGGGACTGGAGATCGCGAAGCTGCTCGCCGCGCGCGGCGACCGTGTGACCGCAGTTGTGAGGCCCGGCTCCGATTCTGCGGAGCTCGAAACGGTTGGCGTAAGCCTGCTTACTGGCAACCCACTGGAACAGGGCCCGGTGCAACAAGCTTTCGGATCCGATACTTATAAAGCCGTCATCAGCACGCTGGGTCACCGGCAGGGCGAGCCGGGGCCGCGCGCGGACCTGGCGGGTACCGAACTGATTGTCGATGCGGCCGTGCAGTATGGCGTTACCAGAATGCTCATGGTCACGATGATCGGTACCGGGGACAGCATTGGCGCGGTCTCTGACAAGGTCATCGAATTCCTCGGGGACGCAATCGAAGCCAAAACAGCAGCCGAAGCATTGTTGAAAGACAGCGGTCTCGATTACACGATACTCCGACCAGGCGGATTATCCGGTGATGCGGCCACCGGTACGGGTGAGAAAACACTCGATCACGGAGTGATGGGCGTAATCACCGCGGCAGATCTCGCCCGCCTGGTTGTCGAATGCCTGGATGATGACGACACGATCGGCCAGACCTATCACACCGTTGATCTGGAAATTAAACAACCGGCGCCCTTACAACGCGGCGAAGATTTACCGGCAAAGAAATAGAACTCAAGAACACTATCTATCGAGGAAAGCAATGATTCAACCGTGGACGGCAACCTGTGTACAGGTTTTGAACCATACCGTTAATCACGTGCAGACACGTGAGGAAGCGATGGAGATAGTGAACCGCAGTCTCGACCGTTGGGAGATACTGATCCTCGGGGGGATCGCGCCGGGACAGGCGCGTCCCAACAACCCGAACAACCTGCTGCTTTTCCCTGAGTTTGCCTTGACCGGTTTTCCGATTCTGGAAAGCACGGATGAGTGGATAGAAAAAGCCTGTTTCGATATTCCAGGCCCGCAAACCGAGCGACTGCAGTCGATGGCACAGAAATATAAGCTGTTCATCGCGGCCAACTCTTACGAACGTGACGAAGCCTGGCCAGGTATCTATTTCAACTGTTCGTACCTGATCGACCCGTCAGGCGAGATTATCCTGAAGTATCGCCGCATTAATACGCTGCACTCGGTATCGCCGCACGACCTGATGGACAAGTACCTCGATATGTACGGCATTGAAGGCACCTTCCCGGTTGCCGACTGCGAACTGGGTAAGATCGCGATGATGCCCTGCGCCGAAATCATGTATCCGGAAGCCGCGCGCGCGTTCATGATGCGCGGTGCCGAAGTCATCCTGCACCCGACCAGTGACAGCGGCGCGATGGACCTGTGGGCGTGGGAATCTGCCAAGAAAGTCCGGGCCGCCGAGAATATGCTATTCCTGGTGTCCTGCAACGCCGGCGGTTCCGTGGGCGGAGCGATCCCGGGTAATTTCAACATGGGTCACTCGAAAATTTTTGATTTTAATGGCCGCCTGCTCGGGGAATCAGGCGGCCCCGGCGAAACCGTGCTTCCGTCGGCAACGATTGATATCGAGGAGTTGAGACGAGAACGGACCGACTGCATGGCCTACAACCGGATACTAAGCCAGCGCCACGATATTTACAGGGGGGTTTACGACGCTGCACAGTTTATTGCGCCCAACGCCTACCTTGAGAATCGCATGCCTTCACGCAAGGCATCGGTTGACCTGTTAAAAGGCAGCCTGAAAAATGCCACGAAACGCGGCAGCATAACGCCGCCGGAATAAGCGGAGAATAAAATGCCCGATACTAAATCTGCAATCGAAAGCCTCATGGGCGAGCGAGGCCGGTTGCGCACTGCTCACGAAATGCTGAAAGCAGCATTGGATACCGACACGCGCGACTATTCGTTTGTCCCCTTCTATGTTGCTGTCGCCAACTACATGGAAGCATCTATGGGCCGGCTTAATGAGCAGGATATAAAAATGCTCGGCCGGCTTAGAGAGAAACTTGGCAACGCTACCCCGGAGGAGGAGGAAATCATTGCCGAAGTACACCGGCGGCTCGATGGTAATCGTGAGCATCTGAAAAAATTTCTGGCCTGCAGGGCAGCCCTGGCGTCCAACCAAAATGATGATGAAACTATTGCTGATTATGAGGAAACGAGTCACGCTTACGTCGATTACATCCACAACCGGATGGGGCACCATGCGCCGAGTACCGACATTGCGCGAAGACTATTTGATGAATCCGACTGGATCGATATTGCGGATATAGATGAAGAATATTTTGTAAAAGAAAAAGAACTCTATAAGGAACTGCTTAAGACGCGCCCGGAGAGCGTACCGCTCGGCATGGCCGCCGAGGAGTACGTCGAACAGTATCGGAGCGACAGAGGCTAAGCGTTCGCCCTACTCGGTAGCGGCCGTGGAATCCCCTACCCCAAGAAAAACCAGTGTGGCCGGGATCAGGGCGATATAGCAAACGGCACCGATAGTTAGTGTCGTCGATATACCGCCTGCGATATTCAGAGCAACGGCGGCGATTGATGCTACGACCCCGGTAGCCCCGTTTATTCCCCAGAACCAGGGTGTCGGACGCCTGTCCAGGCTGGAAATAATCCGCATGCCGGTTGGAAAGCCGTAACCCATCAGCAAACCGGCGGGAGCTATAAGTGCAACAGCAATGGTCGCGCGCTCCACCAACGCCGCACCGTCGTAGGCAATAAAGATGTCCGGTGTCCAGACAGGCAGACTGGCGATATAGACACCGGTCAGCAACGCCCAGGTGGCGAAACGGACCCGGGTATTCAGCATAAACCAGTCACTAAGAAGACTGCCCAGGCCGGTGGTCAGGATCAGCGAGAACAGCAGAACGCTCAGCGAATAAAACGGGTGGCCTAAGAACACGCTCAGTCGCTGCAACAAAGCAATTTCAACAACCATGAATCCGATGCCGATCAACATGAAGTAGAGTGTTCCGCCGGTAACCAGCTTACGACCGACATCCTCCAGCGCATGCCTCATCGGTATGACAATCGTCGCGATCACAAGCATCAGGGCCAGCAGGAACAAAATAATCAGCGTAACTGTCGCAGCCAGGTTACCGCCGACGACACCAGCACCTTCAGGGAGTCCGCGCTCGAGGGCGATCTTCAGCGCCTGGGCCGGCTTGTGGAGCGGCAGCTGATTAAAGAAAAACGGCCGATCATCCGTCGGCGGACTCAGATCCAGTTCAAAGCCGTCTGTTACCTGCTGCAGCTCTTCGGGACTTGTCACGCTGACAATCGAATCAAGCGTTGCAGATTCTGACCTTCGATTTGGACTCAACAAGACGTTATGCTGCAGATCAGCCGACGCTTTCTCCAGCGCCGCTATATCGTGTTCACGAAACTCGGATACCGACACCACCAGGGTCGCCACCGTTTGCTGACTTGCCATAAAGATATGTTTGCGCGGCTCGGTGATACCTAGTTCCATTAAAGCGGCAACGGCAAGACTGATCATGCGGCCGGACTCATCGAGGTTATCCGGGCTGTACCAACGACTGACAGTAAATACTCCGTCAGAAGAGAGCCGGGACATGATGGTCTTCCAGGCTTCCACCGTATAGAGACCATTTTCGCTGAGCGTAAACGCGCCTGCGCCAGTTGCAGCCCAGGTGTCTATCAGGCTCATTTCTATGATGTCGAAGTTTTCAGAACTGCGCGCAAACCAGCTTCGGCCCTCATCGACGATAAGTCGAACACCGGGTATTGCATCCAGGTTGGTAAAATCGCCGAATCCAGGTTGCTCGTTCAGCAACTTTACAATGATCGGGTTGATCTCGACGCCGGTTATGTCCTTTATTCCAAACAAGGCTGCCGACTGCACATCGCGGCCTCCGCCGACCCCGATAATCGCAACCGACTCGCGATCGGGAAGATAGTACGCCAGGTTGCTAATGTCGTAACGGAGGAATGAAAGCTCTTCAATGTCATCCTTCAACCGGTACGAAGGTGTCCCTGCCGCCCCGTCAATCGTCGCGTAACGGATATCGACCCGTGTACTACGAGGAAACTTCGGCGATGCGCCCCAGAGGGGAGGAAGCTTGTACCCAATATGCATCAGGGATATTCGTGAGAAAGAGTTCCACTCCTTAAATATATAGGTACGAGGAGTTTCGAGAAGATCTTTGACGACCAGCGGCTGTAAACCCCGGTCGGTCAGGCCATTGCCGAAAGCCACCATAATCAACACTACAGAGACTATGCCGTGGCGATAAAACAGGCCCGACAAGAACGGTTTTGCTGCCGGTTCACCACCGATCATGGAACCAGAAAATAGCCAGGCACCCAGTGATGCGATTGCGGCAATCCATAGCATTGTAGATGGTCCGTCAGTCGTACTGAGTAGCCACAGAACACCCAGGCAGCCGACAGCTGCGCCGAGCAAATCAAAACCATAGACACGGCCTATAGGAAAGGGGCTGCGGGTCAGGGCTAGGCTAACGACAATCCCTGAAAAGAAAAAAGGAATCGCAATCGCTATCGAAAGCTCAAGCCAAGCCCAGATATTGCCGAGTGTCGTGTGCAACCCCGGTGACTGCAGCGCAAGCGACATCTGAAATGCGAAGCAGACAGCGATAGAAACTGCAAAAATGCTACTAAAGTAGCCCAGGTCATAGGTCAGTGTCTTTTCGGTAAAACGATCCCGTTTTGAATAGACCCAGATTGCCCCTGCTGTGAGCCCGAACATGGCCATGCTGATGGCAAAGAAAGCAAGGTAATACCAGGCGACAACAGAAAGAATTCGTGTCTGCGTGAGTTGCAGCATCAATGTACAGGCCGTTATAAGAAACAGGCCGGAGTAGAAGCGGAAATTTGCCATACAGTAATTGTGCTTTTTTGACGACCAGTCGGCAGAGTCGGCCAGACCGCGGATGGGGTGCAAATATACCGGTCACCGCTGGAGGTGTCCAACAAATAAGTCTTTGAAGCAGCAAGCATATTGCGCAAAGGCGGGGCATAAGACATAAGGCTACGTCTATTCTTTTCTGGCCTGCTCTTATCTGTTAGCTTTCGGTCAGCATCAGGCTCCAAGTTACCGGAAACAACACCTGTCAGCAGATGAAATGACTTCGGAAAGATACAGTAAGAAATCACCGGTACCGGCCACCGGTCAGGGGAACTCCTCCTTGTGAATCCTGTAACAATTCTGCGCCGTGCACTGATCGTTCTATTTGCACTTTTGCTTGCTTCCGAAGTGATACTGGCGCTGCAGTGGCGCCTGTTACAGGATGCGCCGCTTCTCCATTATGTTGCCTGGCTGGCTAACGAGCACGACTACGTTGTGTATCGCGATATATTCGAAACCAGCATGCCGGGGACTTTCCTGGTTCACATGCTTATTGGCCGGCTCTTTGGCTACGGTGACCTGGCCTTCCGCCTGGTCGATCTGGCCTGGCTTGCTGGTCTGATGGCTGTGAGCTGGTTACTGATACGCCGTATTAACCCGGTTGTCGCCTGGGCAGCCACCCTGGGCTTTGCCATCGCTTACATTGCTTACGGTCCGGGGATGACCATGCAGCGAGACTACCTGGGCCTGTTGCCCATAGCTACCGCCATGCTGGTCGCTGCCGGGTCGCGTTACGGTAGCGGCACGCGTGCAGTACTCGTAGGTGGCTTGTTCGCTGCCGCTGTTACCCTGAAACCGCATCTCGGTCTGGGCCTGCCCTTCGTGCTTATTTACATGACGGTCTGTGAAAACGAAGACTGGAAGAACGATTACGGCTCAGCGCTCAAATCGCTGCTCAGGATCGGATTATCTGCTTCCGCCGGATTTCTGCCGGTACTTTCATTGCCACTTTTATGGCTTTGGTCAACAGGGGGATTGGAGGCATTCTGGGAAATGGCCACCCTTTATCTACCCCTGCATGTGGATATGACTGGTGCAATCGAAACGGTGACACCCGAACAACACTTAGACTATACGGTAAGAAAATATATACACGGTATTCGTTTCTATGCGCCGCCCGCGATACTGGGTGTTCTTATCACACTCCGCTTCGGCGGACTGGACCGGGATCAACGCCGGCTTGTCTACCTGTTCGC
>PBYE01000073.1 GCA_002729495.1 Chromatiales bacterium | reverse complement strand
CTGGTCGACACTCGGGGGTTAGGCAAGATCGGACCCGATGACCCGGTGCCGGAGGACTTCAAGCAGATAGTCAAGTTGATACGTGCCGGCGTGCTAAAACTTACTACCCCGGAAGAATCGGTCCGTGATATGCGGGCGTTGATCGACGGGTTAACGCCGGAGCAAAGCGGCGTGTTCCTGAATGCTGACGGCAAGGCCATGCCCTGGTGATGCGCGCTCCTGACATGGAATCCGCTATCTGGATTTGTACAGATTCCAATTAAGCAATGCGACATAATTTTGGCATTGTTTTTTTGGCCTGACGTCCCGGTCGGGCATTTACTAAAATACAAAAAATAGCTTTGGAATGATTTATTCGCATAGTTTGTGACTTTGCTTCCCTTGTAATTTTCCGGCATGGTCTATCATCAACTGAAAATGGTAAACCCAGCGAAAGCCGGGGACACAAAGCCACCGGTCTAAGGGAGAAATCCTAGGACAGCGGAGTCGCCAGTTAAGGATCGGTTATTCAAACCGATCGGGCGTTTCACTGTTTCCTTTTTTCCGGTTGCTTTGCATCAGGAGTCATAGAAATGCCCCAGAGTACAGCTATCGATTTGTACGAATCCGTTACGCGACCGGTCAAGCGCAAAGCTCCGGTGAAAGTAACGACTGCCCGCCCGCGTTCGGCCGACGATATTGCGGCGATACTGACGAATCCTGAAAAGTTTCCCTCTCCCGTGCGGCCGACAGGCTCCCGTAGCTCCATTACTCGTTGCAATGAGACGGCAACGGGCACCACGGTGGATATGACCGCGCTGGACCGCGTCCTGGGTCAGACCGCTACTACCGTGACGGTTCAGGCAGGCATACGGCTGCGTGACCTCGCCGAGCACCTCGCTCATGACAACCTCGAGTTGGTTGGTGACTGTTCGGATCCGAACCGGACGGTCGGCGGCGCGATTAGCAGCAGCGCACTAGGCGGCGGCTTGCCCGGTGATGGCAGCCAGCTAGCCTCATCTGTTTGTCAGATCACCCTGATAAACGGGTTGGGTAAACGGGTTGAGATAGGCGAAAACCTGCCGGATTTGTTGTTACTCGTCCGCATGAGTTAAGGGTTGCTTGGTATCGTCTATTCAGCCACGTTGCGTATACGACCGATACGTTCGTATACGATCCGCAATACCAAGGTCGATATCGATGAGTTTGTTCGTTTGCTGCCGAATCTTATGGAAGTAAATGCGGCAGTAAAAGTTTCGCTGATGCCATTCCGCGATCGTGCCTACATTGAGATTCGCTATCCGGATGAAGCGGAACGGAGGGCAGCAGCACTGCCGTGGAAACTACGCGACTGGGCAACTAATTCGGCCATGCCCAAAGTTATCCGTTCGGTTAACAGGGTACTCCCGGTAAAGAACCTGCGTGATCCGCTGATAGATACCCTGACCGAAGCATCGCATGCGTTGTCGAGTAAGCTGGTTGCTTCGGGTAGTAACTCCATTGAACAAACCGGTAGCTTTAAAAAGCTGGTTCTCAATGAGGAAACCGGCAGCAGCACCTGGCTGTTCTCGATTGCGAACCTTGCCAGCGTTATTCCGGCATTCCGGAAATTTTGCGAACGCCATTACCGCAGCTCCGGATACCGGTGCGACCTGCCGGCCGAAGCCCGGCGTGTAGACCAGGACCAGTATGCGCTGTTGTCCCCCAGCTTCGAGGGGCCGCTGTTTGCGTTAACCATGCGCAGCACCAATATGGAAGGCTGGGATGATTTCCTCCTTGAGTTTGCCGAGTTCGCGGTTCACTTTAAGGGCATACCGTTGTTTAACCAGACCAGGGGAGTGAAACCACGCTACGCCACCACGGCGTACGGTGACCGCTTACGGCGCTTTCGTGATATCCGCAAAAAACTCGACCCGCGGAACCGGCTCCTGAGCCAGTTCTTCGTCGAACGCCTGGGCTAGCCCTGCAGTTTCTTATTGATCGTCTCTAACCAGCGTTCGTCGACCGCTGCAAATATATCGGGCGAGTGTTTCTTCAGCACGTCGCGGCTAAAGTCCGGGAACTTTTCCGGCCCGCCTTCTTCCGGCCATTGTTTCGTTGCGTCGATAACGATCTTGCTGGTGTGTTCACGCTTTGGCGAGCTGGCCTCCAGTGGGTTGGCTTCCAAGTCGTTGTATACATGACTCGCGGGATAGGCCTGCCACCGGGTTGAGAACGCCCTGAAGCGATCAATGTCACTCCACAGGTCTATGTCCTCGTCCACCATGATCAGTATCTTGAATACCGGAATCAGTTCCGCGAGCTGTTTGCCGATTTTCAGCGCCTGGCCGGGCTCGGTCTTCCTGACGGCAAAATAGGTGACGCTGTCGAGATAACGGTAGTCGACTATCGCGGGCATGAACTGTTTAAAACCTGCAACAGTGAGGGCAGCGCTGGGTTGTTCGATCAGTGGTCTGGTTACGCCCGTAAAGTCATTCACAATCCACGGGTCTTTGCGATGAGTAACCCGCGTTACGGTCATCGTGAACGCTGACTCGTACGCCGCACCTATATAACCGGTGCCTTCCCCGTAGGGCCCGTTGAGTTCGAAGCCCTCGAGGCTGACGGTGCCCTCGATAACGAGTTCCGTGTCTGCGGGGACCAGGAAATCGTTTGTGTCGCACTTAACGACCCGTATCGCCTTGCCGCGCAAACCGCCCGCAGTCGCTATCTCGTCCACAGGTTGTTTGCCGCGCCGTTCCGGGATGCGGGCGCCGCTGACCAGCCAGACCACCGGTTCCTGGCCGACGATCAGCGTCACCGGCGCCGACTTTTCGCCGCGCGCGCGTGCCGCCATCAGTTGCGTGTAGCCGGTCTGGCCTTCACCCGACCCGACCGCAATATGCCGCGGTCCTTTAATCTCGCACCGGTAGGTACCGATATTCAGGCCCATCTCGGGGTCGCTCGTAAATACCGAGGCTGTGTTGATAAAACGGCCGCTGTCACCCGGGTTGTTTTTGAAGAACGGAAAGTTGCGAATATCGATATCGTCGTCGCTGATAACCACCTGCTTGCACAACGCTTCGTCGCGGGGAACTTCAACAGGCGGAATTTCCGGGTAGGTACCGCCATTTTTCTCCAGGAGTTCGTCATGGCGCGCGCGTGCCTTATGCCAGGTGCCGGAATCGTCGAAGGGCACGGGTTCGAGGCCGAATAACAGCGCTTCGGCTTCCACGTGCCGTAACTCGTTGGCAATTACCGGACCTTTCATCCACTGACCGGCAATTTTTACTTCGTCGAAGATCACGAGCGGTGCCCGGAAGCGCCCGAACAGATCAACCAGCCGGTACATCAATGCCGTGCCTTCGAAGGCATCCTGGTCGATACGCGAAAAGCGCATGACGTTGCCGTGCGCTTCCATGGCAGCCACGTAATCGCGCAGGGTGTCGAAAGGGGCTTCGGGGGCATTCTGTTTGTGCAGGATCGCGGCGCTGGTTACGGATGCATCGGCGCTGGTTGCCGTTGCGCCGACTAATCCGGCACTGCTTGCTGCAAGGAAATCGCGGCGCGTAAACGGACCCGGTTGCTTCTTGTTCGCATAAGTACTCATATGCCAAACCTCCGCTGAAGGGTAACTCTGTATAGAGCTTTCGTAAGGCAGGAATCAGCCTACTACAGGGCCGCGGGGGCTGGTGGTCAACCGTGCTGCCTGCCCGTGAGTCGGCCCCGGGGCTGGTTTGGCCACAGTTTAAACTCATTCAAAATCTGCTTATCGTCGGGCAAACAGCGCCTGCAACTGCTAAGCTGAGTAAACATCCCGGCAACCATAAAAGCCGGGCAAAGGGGGAGTTATGCAAGTCACCGTGCCTTTGTTCCGTCAAAGTCTCCTGGTTGCCGTCGCGGCCGGACTGTCACTTTCTTATTCCACGGGTTTCAGTGCAGACGCTGTCGATGCGTCAGGCAGGCCGCTGAGCGAAATCTTCGTCATCGCACAGAAAAAGGGCCGTGCAGAAAATCTGCAGGAGGTCCCTGCCGCGATAACGGCTTATAACGAGGACCAGCTCGATGCGATTATTTTCCAGCGTATCGACGACCTGAGTTACTACGTCCCTAACGTGCAACTCGAAGAGGTGGGCACCTTCCCGGGCGTGCAGAATTTCTCATTCCGTGGCCAGGGTATCAACAGTTCGATTCCCTCCGTCGACCCTACGGTCGGTACTTTTATAGACGGCATTTACGTCGGCACGACTTACGGCGTGGTTATGGACACCTGGGACCTTGAGAGCGTCGAAATATTGCGCGGGCCGCAGGGCTTGCTGTTCGGCCGGAACGTGACCGGTGGTGCGGTCCTGCTGCGCACGGCGCGACCGGACCCGGAAGGGGAGTTTCAACTCAAGGCACGCGTGCAGTCCACCAACGAGAACCGTGACGGGGCGTCCCTGGCTATAGAAGCGCCGTTTATCAAGGGCGTGCTCGCCGGCAAGCTGATGCTGCATTATGAGGACGATGACGGTTATTTTGAGAACAGAAATCCCTACCCGTTCCCGGCTCCAGCATTCCCTTCTCCACCTTTTATCTATTTCAACCAGGAGAAACCATGTTCCGGTCCATTGTTTGAACGATGCCGTGACATCGGTAGGTTGGAAACCAAGATTGCGCGGCCTTCCCTGGTCTGGACGCCGAGCGATACATTCGAACTGGCACTAATTACTGAGTTTGGCAGCCTCGAGGGTGACGGCGCGCCCTGGACCGTGGTTGACGGAGGTTCCGGCCTTGCTGGCCAGCGCGACGATACGGGTGCGCTGAAGGAGTTCAGGACTTCGATGGATGACTACGGCGAGACCGATATCGAGTGGAAACAGGCCACGGTTGAGCTCAACTGGGACGTCGGTGGCGGCACCCTGACCAGTATTACGGGCTATCGCGAGGTCGAGGCGTTCGCGACGGCCGACGTTGATGGCACCGGTCTGCCGATCTTCACGGCGCCGGGCAACACCGACCAGGACCAGGTCAGTACCGAGCTGCGGTGGACGGCTATGATCAACGATACCTGGGACACAACTGTCGGCTTTTACTACCTGAACCAGGACATCGAGTACCGTGAGAGCCGCTACATCCAGGTAGACCTGACGGCGCTGCCCGACATCGTTCCGTCGCCTGGCTTTCTAACCATTGCCCTGGGCGGTGACATGGAATCGGACACCTACGGCATATTCTGGAACAATGACTTTCAGCTTACCGAAGAAGTGGTCATGAATTTCGGTCTGCGCTATTCCGACGAGGAAAAGGATGCCGAGATTATCTCCGGTCCCTTCGGTGGCGGGGGTGGTTCCTGTGCCGATGTCGTAACCTTTGTCTGTGATTTCGATGATCTGGACGGCGACTGGGATCACTGGATACCAAAAATCGGTTTCCAGTGGAATTACAACGACGACTCGCAGCTCTACGGGTTCTGGACCAAGGGTTATCGCACTGGCGGCTTCAACTTTCGTAATGCGGCGCCAGCAGTGATTCCGCCGGGGCCGACCGAAGAAGAGGAACACAGCAACTTCGAAATCGGCCTGAAAACGGAGTTCTTTGATAACCAGCTGCGCATGAACCTTGCCTATTTCCACGATGAAATAGATGACATGCAGCGTGAACTGAATATCCCTAATCCGGCCGTCATCGTGCTGCAGGGTACGGTCAACGCCGGCGACGTCACTATCAGGGGGGTCGAGGCCGAGTTCCAGGCTGCACCGACTGATTACCTGAACTTCTACGGCACAGTCGGGTACCTCGATGGTGAATACGACAGCAAAAATCCCTTGCCGCCGCTGGCAGTGTTGTATGGCGCATCCGTTGGTGACGACCTGCCGCGGCTGGCGCAATGGTCCTATAGCCTTGGCGGCAGCTGGGACATCCCGCTGGAACGGGGCGGGCTCGTTAACCTGCGTATGGACTACGGCACCCGGGACCGCAATGCCTACGATGACGGTAACCTGAACTATTTCGACCGCCAGTCCCGGCTGGCTGCGAGCGTCAGCTGGTTTTCACCCGAGGAGACCTGGGGCGTGACCCTGTGGGGCAAGAACCTCGGGGACGAAGCGAACTACGGCAATATCACATCGATCGCAGGGATGTACGATGCCGGCCCTATGCAGAGAGGCAAAGAGATCGGCGTCAGGGTCGAGTACCGGTTGTAAGCTTTCTTTTAACCTGTAAAAAAGCCCCGCAGAGCGGGGCTTTTTTTTCGAGAAAATTTACTTGGCGGCTACCAGCGGTACGGTATCGAGTATCCAGTTCTTCTCGGTACGCCGCGCCGGGCATGCGACGGTCATCGCAACGTTACCGCGTTTGGCTATGAATTCCTGCCAGTCTATGCGCCAACCCTTGTCATCCCATTCCTTCAGGTAGTCACGGTAACGATAAATCGGCTTATCCACCTCTGTCAGCATTTCCTTTGAGATATCCTCTGGCGTGCACACCGGGTCGAGCGCTTCGAGAATATCGATGTCTTCCTGGGCGATGCGCAGGTTGATATCGATCAGTTTCTGATCATTTTCGGGTTCCATCATGAAGCTGCGCATATTCACGAAAAAGATACGCGTGTGGCTGTCGTCCAGCGGGGCTTCGAAGAAATACTGCCGGAAGGCCTTCTCGTTGGTGAAATAGATACGTGTTATCAGCGTGTTCGGCCCGTGATGGGCGGAGCCTGCCCAGGTGTTGCCCTCCCCGGCGCCGATCGCCTTGGTCTCTTCCGAGGTGCTGTCGCTCACGGCACAATAAAACTCGCTGCCCCACGGCGGTACATCATCGACCGTGATCGGTTTTTTACGCAAAGATTCGATAATGGAGGGTGCGCCCTGCAACGGATGCACGAATTGGTTATGGGCGCCGTCGAGTCCGTTTTCGACGGAGCGCTGGTAATAAGCGTTAACTTCGAACACGACGACTTCGTTGGCCCGCCATCCCTCGGTGCCGTATTCAGTTATCTCGAAAATCGGCGGGCGTTCCTCTTCCGGCAGGTCACCGAGAAATGCGAACACGATTCCGTACCTTTCCTCGGTCGGATAACAGTCGACCTTGCCGCGGGCCGGGACTTTCTGGTCCTCGGGCTGCGTGGGTATCAGGGTGCATTTGCCGTCACCCGCGAATTCCCAGCCGTGGTAAGGGCAGGCCACGCAGTCGCCGTTAACCTTGCCTTTGCCCAGTGCGCCGCCGCGATGGACGCAGGTATTGGCCAACACATGTGCCGTGCCTTTAGTATCCCTGAACGCGACATAGTTCAGACCCATGATCTGAACTTCCAGCGGTTCTGTGTTTGTGACCTTATCGCTCGTCGCGATGGGGTACCAGAAATTGATATACATTTTTTTGTCCCGGTTTTAGCTCACCGAATGCTTTGCGTGCGCCGGAATTATCCTCGCTGACAGTTTCAAATGGTGCTATTCCGCCGGGTAATTCTGCCAGATGTCCGGCTGGTGGTTGGCGGTAAGCTGTTTCTACCACGCCTCCCATACGGGTTTGCACACCTGCGGCAAGGGATCAATCTCACCCGGTCCGGCATGATGCGGACTCGGCTGGTGAAAATCAGATCCGGCTGACGCCATAAGGCCCTGCCGCTTGGCAAGGCGTGCAAGCCGACCGGTTAGTGCGCTGTCCTGGCGGCCGGAAATCACTTCAAGGGCATGACCTCCCTCTGCACGAAAATCCCGAACCAGTTCTTCGAGCTTAAGATTGGTCAGCTTGTACTTGGCAGGGTGTGCAAGTATCGCGTGGCCGCCGGCGGCGCTTATCCAGGCAATAACATCGCCAAGCGGTGCCCAGTTTTCGCGTACGTCCCCAATTTTCCCGCGGCCCAGGTATTTTCGAAACGTGGTCTGAATATCTTTTACCTGGCCGGACTCTACAAGATAGGTTGCGAAATGCGGCCTGCCCAGGATCGCTTTGCCGGCCACGAGTTGTGCTCCTGCCAGGGTGTCCGGGAAGCCCGCCTTTTCCAGCCTTTCTGCAATAGTTGCGGCGCGATCGGCCCGGGCGCTCTTTTGCTGTCTGATGCCTTCGAGCAGAACAGGGTTGTCCGGTGAGATGTTAAGCCCGACAACGTGTATTCCGACCGAGCGCCAGTTTGTTGATAGTTCAATTCCGGCCAACAGCTCACAACCGGAATTTATTGAGGATGCTTGCGCATATCCATCGAGTGTGTCGTGGTCGGTAATTGCGAGCAGCTCTACACCTGCGTCACAGGCACATCCCAGCAGGTCTGCCGGACTGAGTTCCCCGTCGGACACGGTGCTGTGCGTATGCAAATCCACTTTCACAGGCGTAGCTTATACCGGTAGAGCCGGTCAGTGACTTAACGCGCGCCCTAAAGCGCGTAGAATGGCTGAGGGCTTAACCGCTTACCCGAATCGCACGGAGCGACGCTCTTGTCAGGCAGTAGTCAATACAGTTTGCTGGGCCAGAAGCGTTTCGGCCCTTTCTTTATGGCCCAGTTTCTTGGTGCCTTCAACGACAATGTTTTTAAGAACGCCTTGCTCCTGCTTATTGCGTTCCATGCGGCAGACAGGTTCAGCGCCAGCAGTGACACGGTGATTAACCTGAGTGCGGGGTTATTCATTCTGCCGTTCTTTCTGTTTTCCGCAACAGCCGGTCAGCTTGCCGACAAGTACGAAAAATCTTCCTTAATCCGCCTGATAAAGTTGTTTGAAATCGGCATCATGGTGCTTGCTGCTGTTGCATTGTGGCTCGACAGCGTGGGCGCGCTTATCGCTCTCTTATTCATGATGGGCGTGCAGTCGACAATGTTCGGGCCTGTCAAGTACGGCATTCTTCCGCAACTCCTTGGAGACGATGAATTACTCGGCGGTAACGGCCTTGTGGAAATGGGCACCTTTCTCGCGATTCTGCTGGGAACGGCCCTGGGCGGCATCCTTATCGGAATAGATGGAATCGGTCGTTTGCTCGTGGCGGTCGCCGTCGTGGCTATTGCCTGCGCGGGTTATGTCAGCGCTCGTAGTATCCCGCCGGTGCCCCCCGTAGACCCGCATATGACGATCAACTGGAATCCCGTGACGGAGACCTGGCGCATACTTGGTTACGCGCGTCAGAACCATATCGTTTTCCTCTGCATTATCGGGATTTCCTGGTTCTGGTTTGTCGGCGCGATTTACCTGGCCCAGCTACCGAATTATTCAATACTTTACCTGGGCGGCAACGAAGAAGTTGTGACACTGCTACTCGCTTTGTTTTCGATCGGTGTAGGCACCGGCTCACTTCTTTGCGAGCGTCTGTCGGGGCAGCGGATTGACATAGGCCTGGTCCCGTTCGGCTCTATAGGAATGACACTGTTTGGGCTGGACCTGGCGCTTGTCGAAGCACAGGGCACTGCAGAATATCTATTGGGCGCTGCTGCATGGATGGGAGAGGCCGGCACGCTTCGAATCATGCTGGATATTTTGCTGCTGGGCATGTTTGGCGGTTTTTATATCGTGCCGCTTTATGCATCGGTCCAGAAACGTACTGATGCGCGCCATCGTTCCAGGGTTATAGCTGCCAACAACGTGCTCAATGCACTACTGATGGTTATTGCGTCGATCCTGGCAATAGGCGTGCTGGCAAGCGGATTCACCATAGGCCGGTTGTTCCTGCTCGTGTCGGTGCTGAACGGTTGCGTGGCTTTCTATATATTCCGCCAGGCTCCCGAGTTTGTTTTGCGTTTCTGTACCTGGATCCTGATTCACACCATCTATCGCATTCGCGTAGAGGACGCCCATAACATTCCAGACGAGGGCGCTGTATTGCTCGCCTGCAATCACGTCAGTTATGTCGATGCGCTTGTCATCGGAGGCTGCATACGACGGCCGGTTCGGTTTGTCATGTACTACAAGATTTTTGATATTCCGGTATTGCGATCACTTTTTCGTACGGCGGGTGCCATTCCCATCGCGAGCGAGAAAGAAGACCCGGAGATTCTTGCCGGGGCTTTTGAGCGCATAGAGGCAGCACTCGGCAGAGGCGAAGTGGTCTGCATTTTTCCGGAAGGAGAGATAACCCGGACCGGGGAAATCAATCCGTTCCGGCCTGGAATAGAGAAAATGCTTGCGCGCAAGCCTGTCCCGGTCGTACCGATGGCGTTGACCGGTTTGTGGGGCAGCTTTTTCAGCCGCAAGGGCGCGGGGGCGATGAGGCATCTGCCGAAACCGCTCTGGCACCGGGTGGTTCTGCGACTCGGACCGGCGGTCCAGGGCTTCGGTGTGGATGCCGCCAGCCTGGAGCGGGTGGTTGCCAACCTTGCAGAGGCAAGTGGTGAAGGGGATTGAACCGGGAATCTGTACCGGCGTCACTTATTCGTGACACTCATGCTGGTCGATGCTGAGGTTGCTGCAACAAGCGGGAAGCATTCTGAACGGTTGTTTGTCGCACTGTGAAAGCGACTTACAATGCGTACAGGCTGGTCAGGGGACCCTTTATGGCTGACAGCTCTAAACCGGCACCGAAATTCCGGCGTAATCGTCAAGCAACGGAAGAAACCATCGTAGCGGCGTTCGAGCGTGTTTTGCTGCGGGATGGTGTGCAGGGCCTGGGCGTGAACGCCGTTGCGCAGGAAGCGGGCATCAACAAGGTCCTTATTTACCGCTATTTTCAGGATTTGCCGGGGCTGGCCCGGCACTGGGCGCGCCACAGCTCTTTCTGGCCATCCGAACTGGAATTGATCGGCAATGACCCGGATGCGTTTGCCGAGCTGGCGGTACCGGACCGGGTGCGCAAGGTGCTGTGCAATTATATTGACGCCATTCGGGCACGCCCGCGCACGATCGAGGTGATGGCAGGCGAGCTTCTGAATTCCAACGATGTGACCCGCGCGCTGGCCGATGGCATGGTCGTGCCCGGCAAGGGTGTAGCTGACTTTATTTAGCTTGAAACTGCCGAAACCGATATTGTCGACAGGGTCTGGAACCTGATACTAGCTGTCAATGCCCTGACGGCCTATATGGCCATACGGGAACGCAACAATCCTCTCTACATGGGGATGGATCTGAAAAACGATGAATCGTGGGAGTTTTTACGCGATACTGTGTGGGAAATTGCCGGTAAGTATCTAAAGGACTAGATAGACAATGCCAACGGAGTGCGGTTCATGCGACTGAGTGTGCCTGGCCATAAAGACCTGCACAAGATAGTCGTCCTTAACCCAAAGGGCGGCTGTGGTAAATCGACACTGGCAGTCAATCTGGCGGGCTACCTCGCGTCGCAGGGTAATAGTGTCGCCATAATGGATTTCGACCCGCAGGGCTCCTCGATGCGCTGGCTGAAACTGCGTCCCGGGAACTCGGCACCCATCCACGGGATTTCCGCATTCGATGTCCGCAGCAGCGTGACCCGCAGCTGGCAGCTAAGAGTGCCGCCCAGTGTTCGTTGCCTGGTCGTAGATTCGCCCGCGTCAGCCCCCCCGGAGAACCTGGCTGAATTGACGAGCGGGGCTCATGCGATCCTGATCCCCGTTTTGCCATCCGAAATTGATGTTTACGCGGCGTCGCAACTCATGAAAGACCTGTTGCTCATTGCCAAGGTCAGCCGCCGCATGGGTCGCATCGGTGTGATCGCAAACCGGGTTCGTGAAAACACGCTGGCTTACAGAAAGCTGATGCGTTTTCTGAACAGCCTGTCGATTTCGGTAATCGGGGTGCTCAGAGATAGCCAGAACTACGTGCATTCTGCCGAGCAGGGATTATCAATCCATGAAATGCGCACGGCCAGGACGAAGCAGGACGCCGAGCGCTGGGAGCCGATTTTTGCCTGGCTTGAAGAGAAGCTCGAGACACCGCTTACGCCACGCGATTTCCGGCGGCCCCGGGTTCAGACACAGGTCCACCAGTTCAATATGCAACTGCCGCAGGATTAAGCCTTAAGCTGGCCGCCCGGCAATTACCAGCCTATTTCACTGCCATCCTCGTAATCGAGGAACTTGCCGTTGTGTTCCGGCGTCAGGCCGTCGATCACAGCCAGCATCTTTTTAACCGACTCGTCAGTTTCAATCGCGTTCGGTATTTTCATACCGGGAACGGTGTTGACCTGCCCGGGCGAGAGCAGCGTGAGGATGACATCCTTTTTTGGCGTTTCGAACGACAGCGTGTACATATACATATTCAGTGCGGCCTTGCTGCCACGGTAGCTGTACATCATGGGCATTTCGGGTCCGACGGCAAATGAACCGCCCTTGCTGGAGATCACCACGATTTTCTTCTGTTCTGACGCGGCAACGTTGTCCATGAATACCTGGGCGATTTGTAACGGCGCTATTGCGTTAACTTCCATACTTTTCCGCGCCATGTCCCAGTCGACCCCGGACACAGTTTTGAATGCGCTCTTGTATTTGGGTGTGATCCCGGCGTTACTCAGCAGAATATCGATAGGCTGATCCTTGTAAGCCGCCTGTAACGCTTTGACCCGTTCAAAATCCGTAACATCAAGTTGCTCAATTACAAGCTGGTCATAGCCATCTGTAATTGCCTGCAGGTCGGTCGCTTCCCCGGGTTTGCGGGCCGTGGCAATAATGTTCCAGCCGCGCTCGGAAAACTGTTTAACAAATTCGAGGCCAATGCCGCGGTTACTGCCGGTAATCAGCACAGTTGGTTTATCCGGGTCGAGTCCCGCACAGGCAGTGGTGCTAAGGAATGAGGCAACACACGCAAGGAGCGCGATAAAACGTGGCATTTCAGAATCTCCGGGATATGGTTAAGCTGATCAGGCCTTATTTTGTGCGTAGGCGGCCTGTCTGGCGTGGCTGACTTTATAACCGGCGGGCTCTGCAGGCAACTTATCTTGCCGATACACGCTGCCGCTAATGTTTGCCGGGGGTTTCAGGCGGTCCTTTACTCGATCCAGCGGATTTCTTTTGCGGTTGTGGCGCCCACTACGACTTGTCTCAGGCTTCTCGGTATTACCGCTTCGGCTTGCGACAAAGGAATTCGACCACCCATGATTTCGGCTTTTTGCTGCGGGTAGAGCGGCGTTTTGTCCGGATCGGCATATCCGTCCGGGAAAGCAGGCATATTGTCCGGCGCGTATTTATCTCTGGCCCCCAGCGTGTGTAACATTTCGTGGGCGATCACGAAGTTGTTCGTTGCGGCCTGGTGACGAGAAGCGAATATGTTGACTATGCCAATCAATCCTTTCTGCAGGCCGAGCGAATGGGCGACCGTGGTAACCCCCTCGGGGTCGAAGTAGACCAGGAACAGGCGAATATCGGGCTTCGGACCAGGCTGATCATCGGTTACGTCGTTCGCCCACCAGCGCAGTTTCAAACTCCAGTAGCCGATGCTGAACGGATTTGCGCTTCGCGGTGGCTCCGGTGGCAATTCACTAATGGGTCGGCCCATAACAACCTTAACGGGCTTCTTGATACTGACCCCGAATTTTTCGGCCTCGTTGAGCATGAACAATTCGATGGACTTGAAGTCATCCTTTTCCAGCCGTCCCATATATTTTTCGGTGCTTTCCCGCCCGTCACCGTTAATCGGGTACACCTGTACCCACAGCGGTTCCCGCCAGTCGGTGCTGTTCGACATCGAGAGGTAGGTACCCATGCCAACGACAAACAGGATCATTAGCAGGGAAAATTTGCGCAGCAGCTCAAACATATTGGTACAGGCGTTTCCGGACCCTAAACTCCTTAACCCTACGCAAGCCGCTGTGCTAAAGGTGTGATGTGTGTTGCACCTTGGCTATTAGCCGGCATTAAGGAGCAATTTTCTTGACCCGGCTTCGACCAGCGGTTATTTTGCCCGCGGTGCTACAGGTGCCGCTGAGCCATTTGGCTCGGCGTTAATCGGGAAGATGGTGCGCTGCTTTAGCGGCAATTCCGTCACTGCCCCCGCAACGGTGATCGAGGTTTGTGGCAGTCAATCTGGCCACTGTGCTTTAAGCATGGGAAGGCGATTGCTACATAACAATACTCCCTCGTAAGTCCGGAGACCGGCCTGCAGCTTTTCTTGTAACAACATCGGGTCTCGGTGGGAGATGAGTTGTGACTTTAGCCGGTCCTCTTCGTTAACACTTTCTCGTCAGTCTCTGACTGTCGGCAGGTGCCTGTCCTTCTGATTCCCGCATATCCCGTACTCGGGTGCGAGCGCGGCAAGGGAAGATCAATGAACAGGAAAATTATTGGCATAGTTACTGTTCTGCCGGCATGCGCCTGCCTGGCATTACCGGTTGTGGCGCTGGCAGAACAGGATAAGAAACCCGAAGTAATGGTCGTTTCAGCGTCCCGTACCGAAATGGATCTGGCAAAAGTGGCCAGTTCGGTAACAGTCATCGGGCGGCAGGAGATCGAAAACCGGCAGGCCATATTTGTCGGTGATCTGCTGCGGGATGTCCCCGGGCTGGCAGTAACGCGCTCGGGCTCGAAAGGTGGCCTGACTGAGGTCCGCATCCGCGGCGGCGAGACGAACCAGGTTGTCGTGATGATTGACGGAATCCGGGCCAACGATCCCGCCTCCGGTGACCAGTTTCAGTGGCAGTATCTGACCACCCATGATATCGAGCAGATCGAAATTATTCGCGGTCCGCAAAGCGCACTCTGGGGCGCGGATGCCAACTCAGGAGTCATTAATATCACGACGACCCGGCCATCCGGCGCGGTCAACCTGAACGCTTACTACGAAGGCGGTTCTTATGAGTCCGACGCATTCGGACTGCGCGTCGGCGGCTCCGATGAGGATTTCAGCTGGGGGCTCAATCATTCCGTTGTAATGCAGGACGGATTCAATACCGCGCAAGAGGGAGACGAGGACGACAAGTTCAAGAATCGTTCGACTTCCATCAACCTCGGCTTTCGTCCTGCTGAAAACATGAGTATCGATGTCGTTGGACGTTATACCGACGCAAAAACCGAGGTCGATCCCGAAGATATCGTCTGTCCTGAGCCGGACCCGCCCGACTATCCTCCCTGCACGGGTACCGCTTTTATCGTGGACGGCGACCGGCGCAGCGACATTACGCAGTCCTACTTTGCGCTGACCGGTAAAGCTGCATTCATGGACGGCCGTTGGGAGCACAAGGTATTTGCCGGACAGACTGATACCGATAACAAATTCTTTGACGACGGTTCCGAGACCTTCTCCGCGGACGGAGATTTGTCAGAATTCAAATATCAGACGACCTGGGATTTCGCACGAAATGGTCGCGCCGACGGCACAGACGTTGTCACTTTTGCGGTCGATTACCAGGAGCGCGAAATCAAGACCTCCGGCGGTGTGGACGAGCGTACGTATATGACGGGACTGGTTGTCGAAGGGCGTACCGTCATCGGGGAAGCGCTAAGTCTGACCAGCTCACTCAGGCGTGACCGGAACAGTGACTACCAGGACAAGACAACCTGGCGTGTAACGAGTGCTTACGACTTTGCCGAATCGGGTATCCGCCTGAGGGGTGCTGCCGGCACGGGGCAAAAGGCGCCGACGTCAACAGAGCTGTACGGGTTTGGTGCTTCGTTTGTGGGTAATCCCGGCCTGCAGCCTGAAGAATCGCGAGGCTGGGAAATAGGTATAGATAAGGCATTTGCAGACGGTAACTATGAGATATCGCTGACCTATTTTAAAGAATACCTGAAAGATAAAATTGTAAGCATTGGCTTCGAAGATCCAATGAATCCTGGAAGTTTTCTGACGACAGTAACAAATGCACCCGGCACAACGAAACGCAAAGGCGTAGAAGTGTCGGTAACAGCTAATCTCTCCAACTCGATGACGGGAAGGCTGGCCTATACTTACCTGGATAGCGACGCGGTCATCCTTTTGGGTGATGAGGTAGTTGGCCGTGAGTCCGAAGTTCGCCGCCCGCGGAATACTCTGAGTATGAATTTGAATGAAGAGCTGCTCGACGGACGATTGAACCTGAACCTGAATATGACCTGGACGGACAAGCAGGACGATGAATATTTCGTGCCGCCGTTCTTTACTAAGACCCGTGTCGAGCTGGACAGCTACCGGGTTATCGACTTTACGGCTGACTATAAGATATCTCCGGATATCAGCGTATACGGGCGTATTAACAACCTGACGGATGAAGAGTACGAAGAGGTATTTACCTATAACACTCCGGGCCGCGCAGCTTACGTGGGTGTTCGTTTCAGCTTCTAATGTTGCCGAGCCTCTGCCGGCATGATATGAAGGCTGTTCTGTGCGGCGCTTCCTGCCGTACGCACTCGGTATCCGGGCCTTGAAGGGGGGCGCATGGACAGAAATGCACCGATTTCCATCGTAACGGCCATTGTTATCTGCGTAGTCGGCGTTTTCGCGCTGATGATTCAGCCGATGATAATCCCTACCTATGCAGGGCTGCTGGGCTTCACGGAACAGCAAGGGGCGAACATACTCATTGCCGAAGTTGCAGGTGGTGCAATCGCTTCAATAGTTGCGATTTTCTGGATTAATAAAATCAACTGGCGGATTGCGATAACGGTCGCATTGGTTGTAGTCATTTTGGGCAACTTGCTGACGACGACGCAGACGGATCCCGGCAATGTAATGTGGATACGCCTTATCGTTGGCTTCCTGGGGCAGGGCACGGCATTCGCGATTGGCATTTCGATCATCGGTAACACGAGCGATCCTGACAGAAATTTCGGTTTCGTAATTTCGTCCCAGGTTGCGTTTGGTGTAGTTGCCCTGGCAACACTGCCGCTCCTGACGGGCTCTTTCGGCAGTATCGGTGGCATGTACGTACCGCTTGCTGCGCTTTCTGCCGTGGGCTTGCTGTTCATCAAGTTCGTGCCCAGTGGCCCGGCTAAGCGGGAAGTGGCTGCCAGTGATTCAGCAGGTGGCTCGCTGGCACTGCCCGTGGCAGGGCTGATAGCCATGCTGATCTGGTGCTGCGGTCTTGGCGCCATGTGGAGTTTTATAGCACTCATAGGCGAGGCGGGTGGTATGGATTCGGTGATGTCCCTGCGCGCGCTATCTATTAGTTCCGCTGTTGCAATCAGCGGTTCCTTGGGAGCCGCTGCCCTCGCCGGCAAAGGTGTAAACCGGTTCCTGCCGGTAACGATTGCGCTGGTGATGCAGATAATCATGGCCTGGTTCCTGCAGGGTGAAATGAACCTGGCCGAAATGGCTATCAAGGCATCCATATTCCAGGTTTTCTGGAACATGACCGGTCCGTTTCTTATGGGAGGAATCGCAGCGTCAGATTCCGGCGGCAGGGTAAGCGTATTAATGCCGGCCGCCCAGACCAGCGGATTTTTTATCGGCCCGGCAGTGGTTGGAATATTTCTTGAAGGTACCGGCCTGGTAGCCGTTACTTACACCACGATCGCGTTCTGTGCAGTCGCACTGGTCATATTTATACCGCTGTCGGCGAGGCTTAAAGCGGCAGGCTATTAGTCGATGGCAAGATAGGGTTTGAACTCCGCCGATACGATCGGCCTCGAGGCATCGCCGTCGCGTACGATAAACAGCGGCAGCAATAGTGATCGGCTGAGAGTGCGCATGCGGCTGATCATAAGCCGTCCCTCCTTGTGCGACCAGCGTTCGGACGTGCGCACAGGGCCAGCTATGCCGCCCGAAGTCCCCATCTAAAATGGGTAGCCTTAACTGGGGAGTGTTATGCGTTTTCCATTACTGTTTTCATGCTTGCTCGCCACTTCACTTACCGCGCAGGACTGGCCCTATTACGGCTATGATCCCGGCGGCTCCCGCTATAGCCCCTTAACCCAGATTAATGTCGATAACGTTAACGACCTCGAACTGGTCTGGTCGCATCAGCACGGCGACCTGGAACGTACCCCCGATCGAAAGAGTTTTACCGGCTACCAGGTCACGCCTTTGCTGTTACCTGAAGCGGCGGGACATTCGCTGGTTGCCTGCACACCATTTCACCGCATATTCGCACTCGATCCGGAAACCGGCGAAGAGCGCTGGTCCTACGACCCGAAAGTGACCTACGGTCCATTCAAGACGCGTCTCAAGTGTCTGGGTGTCGCGTACTGGGAAGACGAGGAAGCATCACGAGACGCGGCATGTAAGCACCGTGTGTATGTGGGTACGAGCGACCGCCGGATTATTTCGGTCGACGCCCGTGACGGTAAACCCTGCGAAAGTTTCGGCGATGGCGGACAGGTTGATGTGAATCCGATCATCGCCCGGACACCGCCGGTGCCGGAAAGTCACTGGGGCATGGTCTATTCAGCACCGCCCGTGCTCGTGAATGATGTGCTGGTGATCGGCAGCATCAACAACATGAAAAATCAGTGGCCCAATGCCGCGAATGGCTCTACCCGTGGTTTTGACGCGCGTACCGGGGAATTCCTCTGGGACTTCGACCCCGTGCCGCGCAACCCTGGTGACCCGGAAGCCGCCAACTGGGATCCCAAGGCGCTGAAGACAACGGGTGGTGGAAACGTCTGGAGCCTGCTGTCGGTAGACCAGGAGCGCGACCTCGTGTTTTTGCCAACCGCGAGCACGTCACCTAATTTTTATGGCGGCACTCGGCCCGGTGACAATCGTTACGGCAATTCACTCGTCGCATTGCGCGGCAAGACAGGCGAAATCGTCTGGCACTTCCAGACTATTCATCACGATGTGTGGGACTGGGATTTACCGTCGCAACCGATACTCGTCGATATAGAACGCGACGGTGAGACTGTTCCTGTCGTTATACAACTTACCAAGCAAGGACTGATATTCGCGTTCAACCGCGAAACCGGTGAACCCTTTTTTCCGATCGAAGAGCGCCCGGTACCAACCGACGGTGTGCCCGGTGACACGCTATCGCCGACGCAGCCCTTCCCGGTCAAACCCCCGCCAATATTACGTACCGAACTGAGCGTCGACGATGCCTGGGGGCTGACTCCGTTCGACACGGGCGCATGCCGCGACTGGATCGCGGAGTCCCGGCACGGCCCGTTGTTTACACCGCCGAGTACCGATGGATGGATCATGTATCCGAGCACCGGCGGCGGCCCCAACTGGGGCGGGGGCGCTTTCGACAAGGAACGTAACCTGTTGGTCACCAGCATTTCGGAAGTCGGTATCTGGCTCAAATTCGGGCCAGAAGATGCGGCTGAAACAAAGCCTTTCGATCCCTTCGACGGTGCGCCGATGGGGCCGCCTGCACCGGTACGGGGAACCGGTTACTCCCTCCAGCAAAAAGTGCTGCTCAGCCCGCTGATGATGCCCTGTACCAAACCACCCTGGTCCTCGCTCGTCGCGGTAGACATGGCGGAAGGTGAAATCGCCTGGAGCGTGCCCTTCGGCGTAATTGACCACATGGCGCGCATTCCGCTGCCCCTCAAGTGGGGTACCCCGGCGGCAGGCGGCCCGATCATCACGGCCTCCGGCCTGGTATTTATCGGCGGTACCGCTGACAGGCGATTGCGTGCATTCGAGATCGAAACCGGCAGGGAAATCTGGGTAACGGATTTGCCGAGTTCGGCACATGCGACACCCATGAGCTATGAGATCAACGGGCGTCAGTATGTGGTCATCGCCGCTGGCGCACACCAGATGATCAATGCCTGGGAAATAGACGATTACCTGCTCGCGTTTGCGCTTCCTGAAGATTAATGCTGCTTGACGCATGAGCTTGCTGACAATGCTGAGTTATTGAAGAGTTCTATAGGGGGTAGTGATGAAGAGTCTTTACAAAGCGGCAAGCGCAGCTGCATTTATTGTGCTGTTTGGCATGCTGATTCATAACATGAATGCGATGTGGCTTGAGCCCACCTACCTTGGATTTATTGACAAGGCCAAGGACTATGGTGATATGTCGAAGATTCAGAATGCATTTGAATCCTGTGGCCTGGATGCTCTGCAGTTGTGTTCGTTTACCTACAGCGGGTTTGCTCACATGGTAAACGGCCTGATGCTATTTTTGCTGGCAGTCGCCGGTCGCGAAGCATTTCGCAGCTCGAACCCGATTCTTGCGCAGCTTTTATATGTGGCCGGGTTCCTGAGCGGGCTGGGCTTCCTGGCGACAGGCATATCAGACATTCCCGGAACTAAATATGCGACCTTACTGCGGGACTTGAACCCGGATTACAACACCGCCATTTTGCTAACGAGTACGCTGATTAGAGGAACCGTAAATGTCATTGCCATTACAGGTCTCGGCCTGTTCGCGGCGCTCATCGGCAGGGCTGCACTGCTGAGTGGCATATTTTCGAAGTGGGGGGCCTGGTACGGTTTTATCCTGCTGCTGCCCGGGCTCGGCGGGTTGATCAGTCCTATATTTGGATTTTTCTACCTGCTGCTGTGCCTGCCTTGGTTAATCTGGCTGGGCCTGCAGTTCAGGGCGCTGGCGGCTCGTTCCTAGTTTATGCAGGTACAGGTTTTCCTGCAGGCGGGTATCCCCCCGGAGGAAGTCGCAAAGCTCGGCGAACTGGCACACGCCTGCGGAATACAGACGCTCTGGGCATCCAGCTTTCCAGCCACCCGGGAGCCGTTCATATGCTTGGCGCCGCTTGCGGCACGGCAGTTGCCTCTGCGCCTCGGTGTCGTGCCCGTCAGTCCATATGAACAGCATCCGCTGAAGATTGCTGACTCACTGCTGACGCTGCACGAGCTTTCGGGCGGACGCGGAACGATTACTATTGGCGGCATGGGCCATTCGGTGATGCGGGTAACTAACCTGGAACCCGTACGGCGAGTGACGGCGGTGCGCGAGTGCGTGGAAATCTTGCAAGCAGCAACAAGCGGCGAGCCGGTCGATTACCAGGGCGAGATTTATTCGCTCACGAATTACCAGGCTGGGTGGGTAGCGGACCTTCCGCCACCCCCAATATATGTCGGTGCCAACGGACCCGCAATGCTGAAAATGGCAGGCAGGGTTGCAGATGGCATCATGCTTAGCGATATGCCGTTATCTCGTATGAGCGAGGTGCTTGAGCAGATTAATGTAGGCAAGTTGCAGGCCGGGGACCCGTCATTCAGGGTAGCCAACTTTTTTGCCTGGCATATCAAGGAGGACCGGCAGGAAGCGTTGGATGAGGCGCGTATGGAACTGATCTGGCGTGGTCTTTTGCTGCCCTCGCACACGGCGCCTTTCCTCGGGGACGAGGATGCCGCTTTTGTCGATGCGAATCGCGATGCATTCCTGCAGGCTTTCCTGACCCGCAACCCGAAAATCGAGGGTGTGCCCGAAGAAATAGTAGATACCCTGGTGGACAACCTGACCTTTACCGGCGGTCCCGGTGACATCGACCGGGTCCTGGACCATCTCCGGGATTTCGCGGCAGCAGGGCTCGACGAGGTGACGCTGAAAATTCATGGCGATGCGCGCGAGGCAATCCGCCTGATAGGCGCGCGGCTGATTCCGGCGCTGGGCTAGGGTGGAGGTTTGGCAAACTCACCAGAAGCGCTCAAACTGGCCAATATCAACATCGCGTGGTTGAACAGATGAACGTAGTGATCACGGGCAGTACGCAGGGGATCGGGCGCGGCCTGGCGCACGAGTTCCTGCGCCGTGGCCATGACGTGATGATTTCAAGCCGGCGCCCCCAGGCGGTAGACCAGGTGGTGTCAGAATTGCGTGAGGAATGGCCCGATAGAAATATCGGCGGACGGGTCTGCGATGTCGCTGACTATGGCCAGGTGCAGAACCTCTGGTACCGAGCAGTGGAAATACTGGGTTCTGTAGATATCTGGGTGAACAATGCGGGCGTCGAAACCGGCGCAGACCTGTTTTATAAGCAGGAGCGCGAGACTATCGTGCGCACTGTCGCGACCAACCTGATAGGGCTCATGTACTGCAACCAGATCGCAATAAACGGTATGTACCGGCAAGAGCACGGCGGCAAGATTTTCAACATGGAAGGCTTTGGCAGCAACGGCATGGTCCGGCCACGGGTTAGCGTTTACGGCTCCACGAAGTGCGCGGTACGCCACTTCACCAAGTCGATGGCGCTCGAACTCAAGGGCAGCAAGGTCAAAGTTTGTTACCTGAGCCCCGGTATCGTCATAACCGATTTGCTGGTCCCATCCCCGGAAAAGCGTGGCCCCGGGTGGGAAGAGTCAAAGAAAATCCTGAATCTGCTCGCCGATACGGTTGAAACGGTTACACCTTTTCTCGTTGAAGGCATGTTGCATGTAAAAGAGGGCGGCGAAGCGGTGCGGTGGCTTACGCCACAGAAGGTCATGAAGCGCAAGTTCATGTCCTATTTCAAAAAAAGAGATATCTTTACACCACTCGGCCTGTAGCAGCCATTTTCAACTGGTCGCTAATCAGTGGTATTTCCGACAAAGACAAAGAGTCGCGAACCCGCATAGTTAAAAATCAGCGCGACAGCTGAACCAACTGCGAGTGCGAGTACAGGCCATGTATCCATGAGTTCACTGGATACGATGCACAGGCTGTAAACCAGGAAGTTAATAGCCATGCCGGAGCCCTGCACTGCGAGGTAGCGAGTGTATTCCTTCTTGCGGTCAGCCGTCTGAACTGCCGAAAATGCATAGCGACGATTCAGGTACCAGGTAACCGTGACTGCGACAGCAAAGGACACTGCCCGGGCTGTATAGTCACCCCATTCGTAGCCGTGTACCAGCGTTGCAAGCACGCTCGCGTCGACAACAAAGCCGATTGCACCGACAACGATGAAAGCCGGAAAGCCGTACGGCAGATATTTTGAAATTATCGAAATCACTGGTCTCGTCACCGTGTAGCTACACTGTACCCTTGTTAGTCCGTTAACTTCCATGCTCAGTGTGCCGCCGTCGGAAGTTCCTGCCGAAACTGTTAACTCCATAGCTTTTTATTGAAATTGCCTGAAACCCTGTAAATGCGCCATATCAGGCGTGACCTGTGTACTGTATTCAATCCCGCGAATCGGGCAAACTCACGCGTGGTGGTGGAGTATTTGGCTGCGCGGTGAAGACCAGTGAGTAATTACGCACGACAGGTAAATTTGGCAAATGACATATTCGCTAACGTTTTGTATGTCTTTGTTGCCGTGGTATTCGGAACCTGGTTGCTGTGGGATGCCGCATTCTTTCACCTGGCAAGTTTCGTACCCTACACGGAATACTGGGAACACACTGCTGTATTTGTGGAATGGATGCAAAATTTGTCGGCACCGGGTAATCCCCATGTCGATGATCCCGGTTTAAGTTCACGCTTTATGCCCTATTTCTGGGCACTCACATATGTTGGATTGTTGTTCCAGCTTGATCCTATCGAGTTGATGGGTGTAAGTGCCGTCGTTAACTTCGTGCTGATAGCTTTCGGGCTTCACCGGTTCCTGAATGATTACTTTCATGATTCATGGGCACCGGTGGTCGGCCTGTTCGCTATTTTCCTGTTATGGGGCGTGAGCGTTACCTGGCCTAATCTTTATCAGCTCAGAAGTTTCTTTTATGTTGCCGGTTATCCATCCACTTTTGTATTTGGCCTGAGTCTTGTTTCATTCTCAGTCGTAATCAGGCTGATGCGGACTGAAGAATCGCTATTTATCCATACGATACTGCTGCTGGCACTTTCGGCGCTGATGTTCTTGTGTCATCCACTGACTGCCATTTTTGGGTTGGTTGGTTGCGGTTTGCTGGCATTAACGGAGCCGGCAGATTCGCGCCAGCGGCGTGAGCTCGTAATCGTATCGCTGGTTTTGGGAACAGCAGTTGCAGAGCTATGGCCATATTTTTCTGCCTGGAAAATTCTTCTGGGCTTGTACGGAGAAGGCGGCGAGGTTTGGGCAGGATTTACCTCCCTTGATCCCATTGGGCGCCTGACTTCCGGGGCGTGGAAGAACAGTTTTTATGACCCAAAACTGTTGCTGACCGTCATGGGGCCGGCCTTGCTCGGTGTGCCTTTGTGCTTCTGGCTATGGCGGCGGGACGAGCGCAAGTTTATCGTCTGGGGCGCAGTACTGATGAGTATCCCGTACCTGGTGAACTTATTGTTCGAGATACCGAGCGCACATCAATTCCTGTTGTTTGTCACAGTTTTTCTGCAGCTTGCGGTCGTTTGTGGAATCCTGACCGTGATAGACGCGTGGCAGACGGAGCCGAGATCAAGCCTGGCTACCCCGACGTTGTTATCTGTGATTACTTTTATACTCGCATTGGCAGGGTTCAACATCTGGATGCTGTCTATCGAATTCGACAATCGGACGTTTAGCCCACAGACGCTTAAGGTGGTTGAACGCAAGTCGCGGCTGCCCGAGGGCATGAATGTAGTTGACGTATACAAGCGCCTGACCGAACGAATGGATTACTCGGACGTGGTGCTGACCACAGTGGAACTAGGCTGGCCATTGCCTACCGTCAAAGGCAAGGTTGTTTCGCTCTACCGCGATAATCCGATGCTGGAGAGTCAGGCGGAGCGTTACGCCGCGACTGCATATTTTTTCTACAACCGCGTTACTGCCGCAACCCGGTCGGGTATCGCAAAACAGTACGGCGCTACGCACGTACTGACCAGTATTGATGATAAGGCGATTACCCGGGGAGTCTATGAATGGTTACAGCAGCATGCCCGGTTGTCGGCTTCGGTTGGCGACTTCCGCATGTACAGGCTCCTGGCATCAGCTTATGCCGCGGCACCTGAAGAGCCGGTCAAACAGAAACTATCGTCTCCGGGCGCCAGTAAACCTGCAGCGCGCAGAAGTGAAATAAAACCCAGCCGACCGGTTACACTGCCGATAGCTCCCACAGCCGCCCCGGCCGGCGATGCAGATGAGTTGGACTACGGCGCACCTATCGCTACCCCTATTGTTGAACCAATTACAGAGGCGCCCGAGGAAGAGTTTGTACGCGAGTCGGTAGAAGAAGCGTTACCCGAAGAGTTGCTGGCGCCCCTGGACGAGCGTACCGATGTGCCGGAAGCAATGCCTGAAAATGCGCCACCCGAGTCCTTTGGCGCACCAATCGGCGATCCGGTGCTGGACCCCGAAAGGCACGGGGGTTAGCCGGACCGGTTTACATTCAGATACTGCAGGCGCTTCAGCTCCTGACGTCCCCGAGTTACCGTATCAAGAATAAGTCCGCAAGCGAGGCACAGAAAGCCCAGCAACATCATGCCGGTGGCCAGTATTGCGGTTGGGAAACGCGGCACCAGGCCAGTTTCCAGGTAGGTGCTGACCACGGGTATAGCCAGTATTATCGAGGTGACGACAAACAGCCCAAACAACCCGGAAAAGAACTGCAGCGGCCGTTCTTCCTTTATCAGAATCGCAATCATTTTTAGAATGCGAAAACCGTCCGTAAAGGTGCTTAACTTGCTTTCCGACCCTTCCGGGCGCGTACCGTATTGGGTTTCAACTTCTGCCACCGGCATGCGCAGTTCAAGCGCGTGTACCGTCAGTTCGGTCTCAATTTCAAAGCCACTGGACAGGCTCGGGAAAGACTTGACGAAACGTCGCGAAAAAACTTTGTAACCGGACAGCATATCCTCGAAGCGTTTGCCAAAGATCGTTGCTACCAGGGATGTGAGAAGTACGTTACCAAACTGGTGGCCGGCCCGGTAAGCCTCGGTCTCTGTGTGGACACGCTTGCCGTTGACAAGGTCCAGTGATTCATCAAGCAGTTTTTGTATTAGTACCGGGGCGGCAGTGGAGTCGTAGGTGTTGTCCCCGTCAACCATGACGTAAATATCAGCCTCGATATCGGCAAACATGCGCCGGACAACATTACCTTTTCCCTGCAACGGCTCGGAACGAACGACAGCACCTGCAGCACGTGCCGCCTCGACGGTGCCGTCTGTCGAGTTGTTGTCGTAAACGTAAACAGGTGCCTGCGGTAGCACCTTCCGGAAATCATGCACGACACCGGCGATGGCAGCCTCTTCGTTGTAACAGGGCACCAGCACCGCAATTTCAATATTATTGATCTGCATCAGTCGGTCATCACACGTCATGTGTTGTGAGAGCAAACCTTAGTACAAATGTGGCTGTTGTAAAGGGCGTTGTACGCGGTTTCACGGGATTAGTCATGGAGTGCGTTAATCCGGCCCGAGGGCAAGTTCTACCGCGGCTGTCAGGTTGCTCAGGTCCTCTTCACCAATCACGTAGGGTGGCATCAGGTACACCAGGTTTCCGAAGGGCCGTATCCATACACCGGCTTCTACAAAGCATTTCTGTGCTTTGGCTACATCGATGTCGCTGTCAAGCTCTACTACGCCAATCGCGCCAAGTACGCGAACATCGCTCACGCCCGTGCGGTCCCGGTAATTGCCCAATTCGGCCTGCAGCTGCGTTTCTATGTCGCTGACCCGACCCTGCCAGTCCGATTCCAGCAGCAAATCTATGTTTGCCGACGCGATGCTGCAGGCAAGCGGGTTCCCCATGAACGTGGGGCCGTGCATCAATACGCCACCCTGGGCCGAGATTCCGTCACGGACCCGGTCATTGCAAAGTGTGGCGGCGAGGCTGAGGTAGCCCCCCGTCAGGGCTTTGCCCAGGCAAAGTATGTCAGCCTCGACGCCTGCATATTCTGCCGCAAATAATTTTCCTGTGCGCCCGAATCCGGTTGCTATCTCATCGAGTATCAGCAACACATCGTATTCAGAACAGAGACTGGCAACAGCCCGCAGGTAGTCGGCAGAGTAAAACCACATACCACCGGCACCCTGAACAATAGGCTCCAGGATGATGGCTGCGATTTCATCATGATACCGCTCAAGCAGCGCCCGCAACTGGTCTGTGTCACCGTCACGCAGCCCTTCGCCGAAAGGTGTTTCGGGCCGTGGTGCAAACAATTGTTCCTGCACAACTCCCCGGAACAGGCTGTGCATCCCGGTAAGCGGGTCGCAAACTGACATGGCGCCAAATGTATCGCCATGATATCCGCCCCGCACGGTGAGCATGCGCTGCTTTGCCGGCTTACCCAGGTTGTGCCAGTACTGGATCGCCATTTTCAGGGCGATCTCGACGCTGACCGAACCCGAGTCACTGAAAAAGATGTACCTGAGCGATGCCGGCGTGATCTTGATTAAGCGCTCGGCCAGCTGCACAGCCGGTTCATGGGTGAGGCCGCCAAACATTACATGCGCCATCTTCTCCAGTTGGGAGCGGGCCGCGCCATTTAGCACGGGGTGGTTATAGCCGTGGATCGCACACCACCATGACGACATGCCGTCGATCAGTTCGCGGCCGTCCTCCAGCTGTATGCGTACACCCTTGGCCGCTGCGACGGGATAGGCCGGCAGGGGATCGGTTATTGAAGTGTAGGGATGCCAGATATGGGCTTCATCGAAGCCAGTCATGGTTCCGCGAATTCCTCCCTGCACACTGTTGGCTTGCTATAAATAGTGCTGTTCATTCCAATAGAATGATTGGCCCGCTGTATTTCAAATGGCCATCAATAATAGACGATTTATGTAAATTTATGCCAAACTTTACAGGGTTTTCTGCATAGCGTGAATGGCTGAGTTTATTCTCAAGACTGTATAAAGATTAGTGATTACCTGCAAAAGCACGCAACTAATAAGGCAGACCATCTCGCGTTGAAGGAAGGTGACAGGGAGCTAAGCTACTCTGATCTCACTCGCGAGTGTCAGCGATGGGCAAATTTGTATCATGCAATAGGGTTGTCCCCGGGTGATCGCCTCGGGATAGCCTTGCGTGACGATATTGATCACGTGCTGGCAGTTCTGGCTGCTGCACATATTGGTATCACGGTTGTCCCAGTAGATTGGCGCGCGCCGCAAGATGAAAAAAAGCGCATAGCTGAAAATTTTGATATGAAACGGGTGTTGCTGGACCGACCCTGCCCTACGTTGGCAAAGAAAGGCATCCTGCTGGATGATGACTTGCGCCAACAAATCACCACATGCAGCATTTCCTGCGCTCCATGCGGCAACTACCAGATTTAATTTCCATGAATAGCGTCCAACTCTGCGCGTATTATCGCGGCAAAGTTCTTTTCATCGTCACCTTCAAGCAAGCATCCACCACCCCTTCCCGGAATAGTCTCATAAGTATTTCCGGTTGCTTCGAGTAACTTTATCCACATTCCGCGTCCGTCCCGGAAGAGAAGCCCGACCATCCGGCCCTGCTGGAGGGGGATTCCGGGTTTACCTACGCCGAACTGTTCCGGGAGTACCAGCGCTGGGCGAATGTACTGTCAGGCCTCGGGCTCAGGGCCGGTGACCAGTTCGGCCCCGGTATCCGCGGAAGAAAAGTGCACGATCATCGAGCGCATTAACCCCAACCTGTATGATAATTACGCGATGTCGGGAGTCGGTCTGATTTCCTGCCTGATGCCGGCAGACTGCCTCGAAAAACCCGGCAGCGTAGGGCAGGTAAGCAGCTTACTGGAAGGACAGGTCGTCGACTGGCAGAACGGCCCGGACGCAGTCCGGCTGTTCGACGGTGATACGGTTGTCGATGCGCTTCAGTACGGCGATGCCGGAATGTTTAACGCGGGTGAAGGCATGTTTGCCGCGGACGTTACCGGCGATATTAGTTTGACGCGCGATCTGTTTGGTACAGACACCAACAACAATGCAGTCGACTTCAGCGCGGGGGCGCCGATGCCGGGTATAGGCCCGGCAGTCGTGCCCGTTCCCACGGCTGCATGGCTGTTCGGATCTGGACTGGCATTGCTGGGAATGCGCCGCCGGCGAGGCCGGCGGGAGCATTTGCAGGAGCCGCTCCTGCGGCTACTCTTCCAGCGGCGGCAGCGGATCGTTTTCCCGCACGTAGACGCTGAAGCTTGAGTCGTTCTTGCCCCCCCAGGTTTCCGGAGGCGGCGCCTGGAAATAATCCGGCAGGCGTTCCTCGGTGATCGCCTTGAGGTCGGGCGGTATCTGATCGACTGATTCGAGCTTGGTCATGAAGGTGCGGAATATCAGGCTGCCGTCGGCCTGGCCCTGGCGCATCCAGGGTAACCATGGGCCGACACGGGTCCAAGTGCCGGAATAGTCTGCGCTGGTCGTATTCCGGTTCTCGACATCGCTGAGGCTAGCAACACGCTGGAATATTTCGGCGATGCGTAACACCTTGCCGGCCGATTCCCGTGGCCAGACTTCGGGTTTGAGTTCATTTGGAAAAGCTGTGTGCACTTCGAAGTTGGAAAATACCTTGTCCCCGAATGTATCCCAGCCCAACCGCAGTGGAACCTCCATCAACGTGCCGTCGAAGTCCATCTCGATAGCCGTTCCGACTTTCTCGCTGACGATCAGGTGAGCGTTCACGGTCATGTTGTGAATCGGCTTAACGTCGCACATCTCACCGGTGTATGCATTCTTCCACTTGTCAATAAATTTACCGGTCTTGGGGTCAGTGTAGAAGGCAAGTTCACGGTTAAAGACTCTAAACGAGCCATCCGACTGCTCTTCTGTTCTGATGACGCCAAACCCCTGCACCCCGAAAAGGGGTCTCAGTGGACGGTCACGCCGGGTATCGCCAAAAACCATGCCGCCGAACCAGCCAGGCGTTTCTTTCTTCGGGTCGAGGTCGCCCGTTAGCTTGATAAAGGCATCGAGACTTTGTTTCGGATCATTGAAGTCGGCAGGAACCCTTTCAACACCACCCGATGGTTTTTCGGCCGGCGGTTCGCAAGCGCCGAGCAGCATGCTGCCTGCCGTGACTCCACCGATACCGAGCAGCGCGTCGCGCCGGCTGCGTGGCTTATCCATCCAGTTGCTATCCATTGTCCCCTCCGCTTGAGATTGTTTGTTCTGGTATGTCCCTATCATAAGGGAACAACACCTGAAAACTACTATTTATATTTTGGCATGGCACTCAGCTCAGCAGCAGCGCGCTCTCGAGCGATTCAGCCACGCCCGCGATACTGACATCTTCCTGCCAGGGAACGGTACCGAGCAACGGGCAGGCCAGGCGTTCCTCCAGGGCGGCAATGTTCTCGTCCGCTACCGGCATATGTGGATCGATGCGGTTGGCAACCCAGCCAGCCAGTTCCAGCCCGTGTTCCCGGATCGCGCGGGCGGTTAACAACGAATGGTTCAGACAACCCAGCCGGATGCCGACGACCAGGATAACGGGGTGACCGAGTGCAGCGGCCAGGTCAGCCATGCTTTCGGTTTCATTAAGCGGCACATCCCAGCCCCCCGCGCCCTCGATAACCGTAAAATCAGCGCTGTCGATCAGGGGTCGGCAGTGTTCGACGAGACTGTCAACCGTAAGGGTGCGGCCCTCACGTTCGGCTGCGATGTGCGGCGCCATGGCTTCCTTAAGGGCCACCGGGTTTACATCTTCGTACGAGGGGGTGCCTGATGACTCCTGCATGAGATACCACGCATCATCGTTTGCCAGGATATCGTCGCGTAACTCGCAGCCGGCCGACACCGGTTTCAGCCCTAGCGCATGCCGACCGGCATCGTGTGCGAGCTTCAGCAGGGCTCGCGCGATCAGTGTTTTACCGACCGCCGTATCTGTGCCCGTTACAAAGAATGCCTTGCTCATATGCCTGAAACCGTGGCGAGTCCGATCAGTAATTTTTGCAGATCGTCATCGGTATGTGCGGCCGTAAAGGTAATTCGTAACCGCGACGTTCCCGCCGGCACGGTTGGCGGCCGGATCGGTGTAATCATAAGCCCCAGTTCTTCCAGTGCCGCGCTCATCTGTAGTGCATGTCGCTCGTCGCCGAGTATTACGGGTTGAATGGGTGTAGAAGAGTCCGGCAACTCCAGGCCCAGTTCCCGCGCGCCTTTGCGGAAGCGCCCGGTGAGTTCCGCCAGGCGTTCGCGCCGCCAGCCTTCTTCGGCAACGATCTTCAGACTTGCAAGCGTTGCGACCGCCACAGCAGCGGGTAGTGCAGTGCTGTAAATATAAGTGCGCGCCTGCTGGATCAGGGTTTCGATCAACTCTTCGCTGCCGGCGGCAAAGCCACCCTGGGTGCCAAATGCTTTGCCCAGTGTTCCGATCAGGATCTGTACGGAATCTGTGCCGTGTTGTTGCGGGTCGACCAGGCCACGGCCCCGGTCACCGGTTACGCCGAGGCTGTGTGCTTCGTCGACCATGAACCATGCACCGTGCTTGCGGGTGACCTCTGCCGTCGCGGTGATATCGCAGGTTGTGCCGTCCATGCTGAAAGTTCCGTCGCTGACCACCAGTACGCGCTTGTCAGCAGGTTTAAGTTGCTCGAGTTTGCCCGCCAGGTCTTCGGTGTCGCGATGCCGGTAACGCTGGAAACGTGCGCCGCTGATGAGGCCGCCGTCGAGCAGCGAGGCATGGTTCAGCCGGTCTTCCAGAACGTGATCGCCGTTGCCTACGAGCGCATCTATAGTACCCAGGTTGGCCGCATAGCCACTCGTAAACAGCAGGGCGCAGGGTCGGCCGGTGAAATCCGCTAACGCGGCTTCAAGCTCGTGATGGGCAGATGTGTGCCCGCTAACGAGATGCGCCGCGCCGCTGCCGGCGCCCCAATCATCGATGCCCTGTTTGAATGCAGCCCGGACGCGTTCGTCGTTGGCGAGGCCGAGATAGTCGTTGCTGCAAAAATTCAGGAGTTGCTTGCCGTTGACCACCAGCTCTCGTCCCTGCGCCGAGGCAACAGTCCGGCGGCGGCGGTAGAGCCCCCGCTGCTCACGTTCATCCAGTGCTGTTTTTATGTCGCTGAAACCGCTCAAGTGAGTTTCCCGGTAGCAAAGAACCGGGGAATTATACAGGCGTGACCATCTGGTAAAGCACACCTGCTTTAGTGCTTGAGCAGGTCTCTCAATATTGGCCAGACTTGACTAAAAGGCCGCGCCATTCCTGTGCGCCCGGCTAAACAAAGAGAATGCAGCATGTCAGACACGACCGAGACGGTTCCCATCTACACGGCCACCGCACTGCAGATCGCCTGCAAGACGGTGAATCTCTGTCCTGATGCTGAAGCGGCAGCAAAAGTGCGCATGGCGTCGCTGGAGCGCATCGCTGCCTACGTGACCACCAACGTCCAGTTTGTGCACTTCCATAACGGCAGCACCGTGCGGCTGGTTGTTTTGCCGGAGTACTTTCTCACCGGGTTCCCGCTGGGCAACAGTCATGAAGAATGGCGAGCCAAAGCCGCGATTGACTATGACAGCCCGGAGTATGAATTCCTCGGGGAACTCGCCCAGAAAAATAATATCTATCTGTCGGGCAATGTTTACGAAATCGACCCAAATTTTCCGGAACTGTATTTCCAGACCTGTTTCATCATCGGCCCGAATGGCGACGTCATTCTTCGTTATCGCCGGCTGTCATCCAGCTTTGAAGTGACACCGCATGATATCTGGGACAAGTACCTCGATATCTACGGAATCGAGGGTGTGTTCCCGGTTGCGAAGACCGAAATAGGTAATCTGGCCTGCATCGCCTCGGAAGAGATCATGTGGCCGGAGCTGGTACGCGCCAATGTGCTGCGCGGCGCCGAAGTACTGATCCACCCGACGAGCGAACCCGGCAGTCCCAAGACCACCGACCGCGAGGCATGCCGTAAGGCGCGCGCCATCGAGAATGCCATCTATATTATTTCGGCCAACACCTCGTCGATCGATGACATTCCAATACCTGCGTATACCTGCAGCGGCATGTCAAAAGTTGTTGACTACCATGGCGACACGATGGCTGCCGCAGCCGAAGGTGGCGAGAGTATGCTGGCACACGCCGTAATCGATATTAATGCGCAGCGTGAGCAGCGCCGCCGCATCGGGATGGCCAACCTGTTGTCGCGCCAGCCTACCGATATCTACGCGCTGATGTATTCGACCTATCCCATCCGCACCGGCAACGGTTTGCTGCGTGACGGGAAAGTGCAGGAACCGCCGGATCGCGACTGGTTTCGCGAGCGCCAGGACAATATTCTCCAGCGGCTGACAGACGCGGGTTTGCTCTGAGGCCCGCTGCGCGCGGATGCTTACACTGCCTGCCCGGATGGTGTATTTTCTGCACTAATCAGAAATTATGGATACTCCCGCGGAGACCCCCTGAATGAGCTCACTCTCGACCGACCGGAGAACTTTCCTAGCAGGTAGCGGCGCGTTGGCGCTATCTCTCAAGTACGGCGCAGCGGGCGCTGCAAGCCATGAAGGCGGAACTTACCGGCGGTGGGAAGACATCGCCCGTAATAAGTGGACCTGGGATCGGGTCGTGCGTGGCAGCCGCGGCATTAACTGTACCGGCCATTGCGCTTTCAATATTTACGTGCGTAACGGCATCGTCTGGCGCGAAGAGCAGCAGGGAGAATACGGCGCATCCGGCGAGGATACTCCGGATTACGGGCCACGCGGTTGTCAAAAGGGTTTGCGGCAGGCTAAGCACATGTACGGCCAGCAACGTGCGCTGTATCCGATGAAACGAGCGGGCGAACGTGGCGAAGGTAAGTGGCAGCGCATTACCTGGGCCCAGGCTATCGAAGAGGTTGCCGGTAAAATCGTGGATTACGCGGCCGAAGACGGGCCGGAGACGATCACCATGGCAATGGGTACCGCCATGATCCTGAAGCGTGCAACCTTTTCCGGTTTGTTCCGCTTTGCCAATATTACCGGCATAACCGTGCCTGAAACCTTTGCGGGTGTCGGCGATTTGCCCCTGGGTGCCCAGCAGACTATCGGCCACCCATTGCCAGGTGACAGCATGGCGGCAATCTACAAGTCACGCACCTGTCTCGTTTGGGCATGTAACCCGGCTGCGACACGTATTCCGGACGCACACTTTTTCTGGGAAGCAAAATATAACGGCACCGAGGTCATCGTTATCTCACCCGAGTTCAATGCCAGTGCTATCCATGCTTCGAAGTGGCTGAATGTAAAACCTGGCACCGACCTGGCGCTCGCCATGGCAATGGTGCAGGTAATTTTTGAAGACGGCAAAATCGAATGGGATTACATTCGCGAACAGACCGACCTGCCGTTCCTGGTGCGCAAGGACAATCAGCGCTTTCTGCGCGCAACGGAGATGGGTGTCGGTGAGCATGGTTTCTTTGTTTGGGATGAAGCGACGGATTCTGTTGCCAAAGCGCCGGCAACGTCGACCCGGTACGATGATATGTACAATCCCGAGTTTTCCCCCGTGGAGGAGAACCTTGAACTCGGCGATCTGAAACCCGCGCTTGAAGGCAGCTGGACGATTGAAACCAGGGAAGGACCTGTTGAAGTCACCACCGTGTTCGAACTGGCCCGCGAAACTGCCAATCGTTACCGGCCGGAAAATGTTGCCGACGAGACTGGAATCAGTGCTGACGTAATCCGCCAGGTCGCACGCAAGTTTGCAGCATCGCCCCCGGGGATGATTTATGCGGGCTATCGAGTGAATAAATGGTTACATGGCGACCTGCTGAACCGCGCATGGCTCCTGATGTCAGCATTGACTGCAAACACCGGACGCGCGGGCGGCGGTGTGCAGACGACCAACCTTCCGCGGCCTGACGGCCTGTTCAAATTGGTGTTCGATGGCATGGGTCCGCGGCTGCGTATCGCTTCACTGGCCATCTGGGATTATGCCAAGGCCAATGGCAAGGAGCTGAATGCCGCCATGTATGGTGAGGAAATGGCCGAGCATATTGAT
>PBYE01000072.1 GCA_002729495.1 Chromatiales bacterium | reverse complement strand
GGAAAATCGATTGGTGATGATGATGAAGAAAATCGAGATATGTACTTATCCAAGACGTTCAGAATCGAGATGATGTAGATGAGGTTTGCGATTACAGATGCTTCTCGGAATCGATATCAGAATCTCCTCGACGATGATAAAGATTGCTATTCTCCTCCTCCAAGAGGTCGATGATGATCGCCTCTGGATTTCAGTTTCGATATACCTAGTGCATCGCCATGTCGTAGTTCGCCAAGTCCCGCATCGCGACGGTCACATCGATCGGCACCGCCCTCTTCGCGATCAGCTTGATGGAAACATCGCGGCCATCGCCCAGCGGATTCTTCATCCAGGATTTGAAACCGACGCTCGCGCCGAGCGGATTGCGATTGTTCGGCATCGCCGTCTCTTCGCGGGATCGGATCGCGCGGCCGCATCGCCCCGCGATGCGCTGCCAGATCGCCTTGATCGCCGTCGGGCGCATCGTGATTTTCGTATCGCGCTTCTGCTTATCGCAGACGATCTCGATTGCCTGGCTCGCCCAGGTGAATCGCATCGGCTCGTCATCGCCCATCGTGATCTGCAACTCGTGGATCTCGATGTACGGCTCGAAGAGAATTTGCGATTCGGCGTTCCATTCCTTATCGGAGAGGCGATCGAAAACGGCTCGGCCGATGCTCGTGGCCGCGATGAGCTCGAATCGCTGGTACACGCTCCTCGGGATCTTGATTATCTTCTCGGATGCGTCCATATCGACGCGGATCGGGGACGAGGACATCATCGCCGTGATGCTGACGCTCGCGATCATCGCGGAAATCGGCGCCAGCGCACTCATATCGCGCTGATGCGGCCCAACGCGATTCATCGCTCGCAGCTTCGACCACATCGCCCTCCTATCGCACTGGTACTCGATCGCCTGATCGGGCGTCATCGCCGAAATAATCGCCTCCATCGTGTTCGTCTCGCAGAGCACATCGGGGCCGATTTCGGCAGGCAATTGCTTGTCCATCGTGATGATATCGCGCGGCCCGAAGCCGCATCGCGCAAGCTCGAGCATGATCGACTGATTGTTGATACCGATCATATCGCTGATCGGCCTCTCGCAGGTCTTCGCGCCCATCGGAATGATCTTGATCGCGCCCCATCGGCGGATCATCGCGGATTGCGCGCTCTCGCTGTTCGCGATCAGGAGATTCATCGCGGGGCCCGCCATCTTGATATCGCCCATCGCAGTCACCAGCGGATTGTCGATCGCCTCGATGTAGTCCTCGAGCTCGACCTTGAGATCGGTGGAATCGATGTTGGCCATCGCGTTGCCCATCTTCGCGATGATCGGGACGGTGATTTCCTTCGCCTTCGGATTGGGAGCCTCCATCGTCTCCTCGGCGTGCATCATCGGAGCCTCCTCGATGACCATCTGCGTCGTCGGAAACTTATCGCCATCGCCGAACAGCTGCTTGAAGATCATGATCGACGGGGCGAATTGCATCGGAGCGTCGACATTATCGACGACGGCCTGGATGAACTTCGGGATCGCGCCGGGCTGAGAAATCGGGAATTTTGGGAAATCGGTGAGGTGATTATCGATTTGGCTAGTCTCGGATGATATCGATGATGGCGTTATCGATCTGGTGATTCTAGATGTTCTCGATGCATCCGTACGATTGCCAGTGCAAGTCGATGGAGTGCACGATGAAAGATCGCTATCATCAGATTCAGATTCAGTGTAATCGACTGGTATTGGAAGAAGTGGTCGCATTTCTCGCTGAAGAAACGCCTCATCGATGTCGATAGTGATCCATGGATAGCCCATGCGATGATCGAAAGATCGAAGGAGATGATCGAAAGATCTCGATGACGACGGATAGCCCATCGGAAGATTTCGATGACGAAGGAGATGTCTAATCGATCGGTTCACCGCCATGAAGAGCGGATCGAAACATGTTATCGATTTGGTTGCTGATCCAGATACCTCAGTGCGCTTATCGCTCGCGATGACGGCCTTATCGTGCTTCAGCTTCTCGGCACGAAACGTCTCGCGGATCGCATCGGCGGCGGCGGTGGCGATCGGCTCATCGCTGTCCAGAGCGCTGGCGTTGGAGGCATCGGCGGAGATCGCAATGTAGTCAGACATCTCGATGGTTTGATATTCTAATATCGAAAATTACGTTAACTCTTTATCGATTGATATCGAGTCCCTGTTCTGTGAATCGCGATTGAAGACGAAATGATCGACATGATATTATCGATTTGATTATACTTTAAAGCGATTTCAATTGCAGATTTCTCGGTCAAATACGCCGATTATTATCCATTGGCTGATTGCCTCTGGTTTTATCGCGCTTGCATGAGCTAGTATCTAAATATCGGTCAGAATTGCCGAATCTCCATAGCTCTCAGTGAATTTTGATGATTTCGATTTTGAATTCGGATGTTTTGTGTTTTATCAGATTGAAAATCTCAGATACAACAGTGCACAGCCTCTCGATTCAAATTTCAAATTGTACATTCAGATGTCATGATTTCGATGTCGATTGAAGATATGTTTTTAGAGATTGCACTCGAGAATCATGATGTCGATGACAATCCATTCGATGTTTTGTTATCTCATGATCATAACGATTTCACTCTTGTCATTTCGATGGCACTGTGAATTTTTATCAAGATACAATCGTTAGATCTCATTTTTCTTTATGACTACACCGCAATCATACCGAGCCGACGCTCGCGCTTTTCCGATCGACCGAGACGCGGTTTCGCGGGAGGATCGGTGATCTCTTCGCGCATCCAGTTGGAGATCCTCGCGATCGCGGGCGAAATTCGCTTATCCTCGACCGGTTCATCGCCGAATTTCGATATACCGATATTCACCGCTTCCCATCGCTCGTTGAATTTCGATGAGGAAGGTTTTGTGAGGAGATCGGCGGGATTCATCTTGGTCGGAATTTTCGCGATGAAGGCGAGTTGGCTCTCGAATAGCGATCGCGACCACGAAACTCGCAAGCTGCTATGTCGCGTTCGCGATATGTTGCTTCGCATCGCGAGGGTGTTCGCGCTGGAATTATCCCCATGGATAATCGCTGGCAGCACGTCGCGTCGGTGGAAGCATCGGAATTCGATGAGCGCCTGGATCAGGTATATCGATTGCTTCGCCGTGGCGACAATCGCGTGCAGCTCGGCTTCGGCCGAGCTGAGGGCCGGTAATCCTGATTGTCGCTTCGAGCTCCAGGATATCAGCATCCCGCGATTCGCCGGCAGCTGGAAGGGATCGACGGTCTCGAGAATCGGCTTCGCATAGAGCGTTCGCTGTTGTTTATCGTACGCGATTCGGGGCATTATCGAAGCATCTTGATCGATGGTGATGAGATAGCCGCTCGTCGATGCTCCATTGGGTTCACCAGCCCAATCGCTATCCGAAAACGCTCGCAACTGGATCGGTCGCGGGCGTTTGGGATACGTCGAGTTCCAATCGAGCTTCGAGTATCGAGAACCGCTCGCATCGCGGCCGGTGTATCGATACCACAATCGCGTGGCCTGCTCCGCGATTCGAATCTCTTCATCGCAGGGCGGAACATCATCATGCAGCTTCGGGAAGATGAGCTTCGGCGAAAATTGCTGCGTGTATCCGATCGCGGATTCGAAGGGCTTGCGATTCGATTCTCGCGGGTCGGCTGACACCTTCCCGATTTGCCACGCGCAATATTTCAATTGCGGCATCGCGGCATCGGCAAGGTATTGGATGATGCCGACCGCTGTTCGCCAGCTCGGCTGTCCATCGCACGGCTTGAACGCATTCGCCGCTCCCCCCGAGATCGCAGAATTATTCGCGGTTTCGGGAATGACCCTCGCAGTACAGGGGGATTTGGATTTCGCCTCAGCTCGGAATTGGCAGAGCTTGGATCGGCATTCTTCAATCGTGGCGGTGATATCCCCGGATGCGGATCGCACGTGATTGATGCCGAGAAAATCGACGGCGGATGACGGCCTATCGGCGGTAGACGGCAGCAGGATGTCGGGAGATTTCGTCTTCACGATCGACTGGATGATCAGGACCGTCCGATCGAAAGCTGCGGCCGAGCTCGCGACAATCATCACATCGTCGACGTAGATGGTAATGATCGCGATGGGGGGATCAGTGCGGACGAGTTCATCGAGATGCAGCGATCGTTTCTTCGACCGTTTCTCGGTGAATCGGACGCCACCGGCTTTGCGGCAAGAAGTGCCGTTGCGCGGAGGGTCCGATCGCTCTTTCTGATCAGGCTTCTCGATGTGGGCGCCATCGTTATCGAAGATCGCGTAGGTGCAGCTATCGGTGCCCGATTTTATCGCGCCGGCGATCTTGAGACCGCTATCGAAATGGCTTAGCCACTCTCGCGGCGCCGCTCGCAGTCCATATATCGATTTGCGGAGCAGCAGCATCGGAATCGCGTGCGGATTGGCCGGATCGTACACCTTCCCGTTGATCGTGATCGGATTGAGATCGTGTCGCCATTCCTTGGGGAGATGCACCGCGATCAGCTGCTTGAGCTCGGATTGCAGGAAGGCTTCGTCGCAATCGATCGTGCCGATCGTGGATCCCGGCATGAGCTGCCCGATCGCAATCATCAGCCTGACGATCGCGCCTGAGGTCGCCGGCGAATAATTGCGCTCGCCTGGTGATCTCGACTGCTGATTGCCGCATGCGACGATTCTCGCCTTGCGACGGCCGCATCTCTTTATTTTGAGCACGTATTGCGCTCGCAGCGTCGTGGTGCCGATCGGGAGATCCTTGAAATCGATCCACTGCCCGGATCTCGCGATAACCTCTTGCTCCCGCTGAATCGCCGGATTCCATTCCTCATCCGAAGAAATCGTTTGCATCGAAATCTTGGGATGTGCCGCTTTAGCAGCGGCAACGTAATGGTGAATGTTCGGATCGATCAGAGGATCATGATCGTCACCGGCGAGATCGACGCATTGCCTGCCGGATTGCACGGCCTTGCGCAGCTTCTGCTGATTGCGAATGGCAATCGCGTCGGGGCCGCTGAAGCGTCGCTGGCGGCGGCGGCGGTGCGGGATATCGAGCTCGATTGTAGCTTGCGATTTTCCGGTCAGCCCGGTCGGATCGATGATGCCAAATCGCCGCAGTTCATCGGTGATGATCTGCTGCCTGGATTCTTGAGCGATCGAATCGAGACGGGAGATGGCAAATCGGGACGCCGATTCGTAGCGCATCGCTAGCAGCATCGTGAGGAAGTAGGCAAGGATCGCAATGAGCTGTCGCATCTTGAAGATGGTCGCTCGCGGATCAGTTCCTTCACCAATCGCCTCAGAAGCACGCTTGCGGATCTGGTGTCGAGTCAATCGCTGCTCAGCCGGACCGGATCCGATGCTTCGATCCCGATGCAGCCTTTTCAATTGCGCTTTGGGCGATCGACCTCTCGACCCGGATCGCTTCATGCGACGCGCGGGCGTGGCGGATCGCCCTTCCTTCTTCTTGGATGGCTTCCTGGATCGGGAGGACGCGGGAGTGCTATCGCCCGTGCTGATTTCGGCATCGGTGGTGACAATCTCGAACTCGTCATCTTCATCGGTGTCGATCTCAATGTCGGTATCGACCTCGAGATACTTCTGAAGATTGGGGAGTTTCGCGAGTTGCTTCGCCGGGATGTGCTTCTTGGCGAGATCGCGCATTTCAGCCTTTCCGCCCTCAGTGATCGGGGTTCGATCGCGAACATCATCATTCTTGCTGTCTGACAACTCGCTGAAGAGGACCGTGTTAATCGATCGATTCTTGATCGCGGTCTTTTTGCCAGATCGCTCATACTCCTCCTTATCGAGAATGATGACAGTTCGCAAATCGGAGCCGATCGTTTTCTCTGATTTGGATCGGAAGCTGAAACCGAGAAATATGCCGGATCGTCCCAATTGCTGTCGCGTTTTCGTCGAGCCGCGATTCGATCCGATCGTTTCCTCGGATGCGCTGCGGCCTCTGCGAAATTCAGATTGGAGATCATCGTGATAGTGCACGGAGCATCCGAATGGTCGCAGATTGTGGATCGACGTTCGCTGGAAATCGGGCCAAACTTCTCGCTTCTCATCGGCTTGTAGGAGATTCTTGACGTGGATCGCATATCGCACGGCGTACTCGAAAAAGCCGATCGGGAGGCCGGAATCGTGGATCATCGTTTGCGCTGCTCGCTTCGCGACGGAAATCGTGGATTCTTGAAGTCCATGTTCGCCTTGATCGTGCGGGGGATTGGGACAGTGTTTCGCGCTTGGGAAGCACTGTCGCATCGTGGATTCCGCACGTTCGCCCGTGAACGCGAGATCGCTGTCTGACACGATCGTCCGCATTTTCTCGCCGAGAATCGGGAAGTACTCGAGCAATTCCTTGTACGCGATCGCACTTGCATCCTGGGATTTCTTCGCGGAGAATGCAACGAAGATCAGGCGACTATCGCGACAGACATCTCGAAAGACGTGCATGTAGCGATTGCCGGCGATCGACTCCGGGATCGAGCTGGTATCGTAGCACCAGATCGCTCCAGGCGTTGCCTTCTCGATTCGATCCTCGCATCCGCCCTTCGCGTGCGCCTTGTTTCGCTGGCTGATTGTGCATGCCGCGCAGGCGTCGTTCGCGATGGGGATCATGTGAGCAAATCGACGATGCAGGATGAGCTGCTTATCGCTCTCGGAGATGCCTGTAGTCTTGCAGATCCTCTCGGGATGGTCAGTCTCGGGCTGATCGCCTGCTTTCTCATCGAGGACGACGAGATCGAGGTAGTATCCATCGCGATAAGGAAGTGGAGACCATCGATTCCGCCCATCGGACGTGTTCCAGAGGATGTAGCTCTGATCGGGCTTCGCTGGATGCACAATCGCATGCCCCGCCTCGTTGAGGCGATTCGTAGACCAAATCTCCTCCGGAAACTCGGGGGAGAAAAGGGCTCGCTGGGCTCGCAATGTGGGCGGATCGCACGCAACTCCCTTGTGATCGTAGCACTTCGCAGGTTGTGATCGGAGAAAATCGACCAACTCGGCGGGGATGCTCTTGCCTCGCGATGCAGTACCAACAGAAACTCGATCGCCTCTTCGATTGCGGACTCGATCGGGGTACGGCGTGTTGTGATTCGTCGCACCGCCGTCGATCAAGACGCCGATCGTCTTGAGCCCAAATCGAAGAGCTTTCGCTGGTGCTGCGATGGCAGCTCGCGCGATTTCGACCGTTCGCCTGGCGTACATCGGGAGATCAGGACGGTGAGCACTCGCCTGTTCGATCAGCAGATCATCGAACGCCTTCGCGACTGAGTCGGGAACCGCGATCGTCTCATCGATCATCGTCATCTGGACTGCATGTTCATCGCGATATTCAGGATCACGCAGATTCTCCGATTCTTGCTTCCCGTAGATCGATTGCGATCTGGTGCATTCGGGATTTTGCTCGAATCGACGCTCTCTGGATCGGCCGCGATCAGCTTCCCACTGATTGCAGTTGGTGGTGAGCATCCTGGATTTCGCAGAGCTCGTGAGATCGCGAGCGAACATCTTCGGCATGATCTTGAACTTCTCATCGCTGGAGAGCAGCGTTCGCGAGAGCTTGACCGCCGGTCCACCGCGAGTCCTGGAGCTACTGCGATCCGTTCGAGGCTGATCCTTGCGCGAGGATCTCGATCCGCTGCGACCCCGGTCACGATCGCGGTTTCGAGAGGAAGATCGCGGAGCGGATCTGTCTCGTTTTCCGGATGTGGACCGAGATCGGCGATCGAGGAGCCTCTTTTTGGTCGCGGCATCGACATCGGGAGCATCCCAATTCCAATCGGGGCCGAGGCACGTCGTCGTTCGATCGGGATTTTTGAAATCCTTCATCGGGGCTCCGAGTACGTGATTTCTCCCATCGCACGCCTTGCAGGACGTGGGACCAGATTGGCCGGGAGTAATCGCGCGACGGAGCTGATGCGATCGACGCGTGTGCGCCTGGACGGAATCGCTAGCGTTCAGCATGATCCGGATTTTCTCGATGTCGAGGGCGGTCTTTCGCGAGGCTGGATCGTCGATACCCTTCTGCTCCAGCAGCTCGAGCTTGCTGTCCATCATCTGTTGATCGCACCTGCTGAGCGTCATCGCACCCCAGATGAGCGAATTCCAGATTCGCGCTTGTTGACGATAAGCGTGTTCATCGCGGGAGATGCGCTGGACGGTGGCGATCGATTCATCGAGAAGAGTTTGATGCGCTCGCAGGACATCAGCAATCGTGGCATTGGCATCGATGGCGTGTCGCGCTCTGAACTCTCGCTCCTCGGATCGCTCCTTCTCATCATCAACTCGATCGACGAATTCCTCGAGTAGGCCGACTAATCGATGGCGATACTTATCGATCTCCGCGATGTTCGTGGCGACATCGCCCGGCGGAGCATTGCCGATCGTCGAGAGTTCGCTCATCATGATCGTCAATCGCGTAATGATCGTGCCCCTAGCGATTTCAACGATTCGCTCCATCGCGAAACTCCACTTCATCGCATAGTACTTGGCATTGCCGCCGAGCTGGGGGATCAGGCGATTCACGAGCAGATCTTGATCGATGTACTCGCTGAACAGATTGATGCATCGCCGCTGCATGTCGAGCTGTGCCGGATTCGATTCGATCATCGCGAGATGCCACTGCTGCCATCGGGTCTTCCAATCATCGAGATTGCTCCAATCTCCCTTCAGCTTGATGAGACCCTCGCGAAGCAATTCGGCATGCTTGTGATGCGGCATCGACTGCGATTTCGACGCATCTGCACCATCGCTCGCTTTCTCCGCTGATTTGGAAGGTTGCATTTCCTTGATCAGCGATAGAAAGGTTTGCTGTTGGATCGCGCTGGCATCGGCCTGGTCCTTCATCTGCTTCATCATCATCAGGATGAAGTCGCTCTGATCGATGGAGGCATTCAGCTTGTTGGTGAGATCGCATCGCGGGGACGGGGTGATGATCGACTCGCAATCGGGGTTCTCCTCAATGAGATTCAGATCGGCATCGAGATACGCTCGCTTGCGCTTCGGACCGAGGATCCACTTGTCGATACCTGATTTGATCACGAGGCCACCATCGGATACCGGCTTGAAGAGATCATCGAGCATGATGTACTGTTCATCATTGTCCTTATCGGTGATGAACAGGCCGAAATTGAACTTATCGTGGCTGAAGATAACGAAATCGGAGGCGGATGTGTTCTCGATCGAGAGATGAAAGCACGCGCAGATCCTATCGACAATCGCATTCCACTCGAGAAGATGTCTAAAGCTCGCTAGCTCAAGGTATCCGTTGGATCGATCGACAATGGCGTTGTGAACAAGCTTCATCATCGCCGCTCGCGGGTCCTCATCTGGATCATCAGCATCATGTTCATCCTGGCGATCGGGAATGTCGTCATCATCATCGTCCTTTTCGCCGGGGGTGTCGAACGATTTCGAGCCGGGATCTGGAGTCGCGATGTCGTGCTGACTGTACGCGTTCTCGTCTTCGCGAGACAGATCGACCGACGCGGGCGGCACTCCCGGGTGTTTTGCGATCGCCTTCCACGGCATCACTACCCAGATCGTGGTGCTATCGCCCCACGGTCGATCTGTGCTCTCCCTTCGATAGATCGTCGGAATCGGAACTTGAAGCAGGATGGAGCGATCGAGAGGATCGAGAAGAGCTGTCCAGGCTCGCGCCGGAGGAGGCGGATCGCGCGTCCGCTTGACGTGCGGCAGCATGATCGGCTCCGGCTTGCGTCGGAGGCGTTCCTCGATCACGGACTCGGCGAGGATCATCGCCTCGGTGACCTTCTCGTACTCGGGTGTCATCGCGAGATTCCAGTTGTGGGACACCATCATCGATAGGTTCTCCTCGATGACGACGAACTGCGGATCGACGAAGAAGCCCTTGTCGATCGGCTCGCTCGCCTTGTAGTCGAAACCGGGTGGCGTTCTCGCTGAACTCGCTTTCGGCTGGGGGATTGTGTGCTTTCCCGCCAGCATCGATCGCAAGCTTACCCCTGGAGTGCCTTGATCCTTGGATGACGCGGCTCGAGCCGCGGATTTCGGTACCGATGGAGGTGGTCGCGTGTCTTGCCCTTTCGAGCGATTGCGCGGTGGCGGTTCTCCGCTCGCCGATCGGGACGTTGCGCGTCCCGACCGGGATTTCTTGGCGTCACTCATGCTTTTCCTACATTATCGGTTAAAAATAGAAAAGTTATCCGAATGAAAATTGATTAAACATTGCAAGTGCCCGAATCGGTCGATATTGGCAATGTACCGTAATCGATTTAGAAACGTAGATCGATATTAAAAACTTACTGCGGTAAAGTTAAAAAGGTAGTGGCGAAACGTGTTATAAAAAGCTCATAACTCTATTAGCCCGCAGGATATCGTAATCAATAGATCTCAATAGAACTCCTCTGGATTCGGCACTTGATCTTCTTCTTTATCAGAATTGTATGATTAACCAATCTACCGTATAGGAGATGGTGAATCGTCAGTCATCGATCAGTGCATGCTGGTGATGGTTATCATCGAGGCATGCATCGTGCAGATGAGTAGATCTACAAATCGATAGATTGCTCTCAAACTCTCGTCGATGGCTGGCGTGCATGAACACATCGATATGTCGCGATGTCTCACTGATGCGGCTCATCGATGATTCTCATCGATCATTGGTTCAATAGGAATCGGTACAATCTGATATGCGCGGTTGATCTATTGATGTATCCTACTGGCTAACACTCCCCTCTAATCGAAAGGATGTTAAGCCTGGCGATTACCGCTATTACTGATCTAGAGATAAAGAATGTCTCGGATCGGCACTCATCTTGATCTCGGGATCTCTCAACCACACATCGTGGATTCCACTCGAGTTTCTCGCTCGCCGACATTCCGATTGTGGCGCATTGCTTCGCGCATCGCTCAGATCCCTCATCGTGATTCGCCCATCGTCACACTTCTCTATCGCACCGCCATTGACACGGATTTCACACCAGCTCACATCGCAAACGATTGTCACTCACCGATCGAGAATTACATCGCTATACACCGCAAATGTCAAATCAGGATTCATTAGATTGAAAGGCCGCATCGCACGCTCTCACAGATCGCCATCGACGAACACCATCCCGATGATTATCATCGGACAACTCGGAAAATTTCGATGACATGTGTTGATGATCGCGAAAGCCTGATGCAGGCATCGCAGATCGAGTCTAGATTGATATTCATTTATCAAATATGTAATCGATCGATATGAATCGTCTCTACTATATCGATGATTTTAAAAGCTCATGCATAGGCGTACTGATTGTGAATCGAATAACATTGGCACTGTGGCCTTAATCGGTATAGGTGCTGTCGGACCGCATCGCAACCCTGATACGCCGTTACAGTAGATTGATGATTTTCATTGATCGATAAAAATGTTGGCACGATGGCCTAAATCTCATATGTTGGCACTATGGCCCAAATCGGATAGTTATCGCTGTGATTTTTAGATCATATAATCAAATAGTTTGATGAT
>PBYE01000071.1 GCA_002729495.1 Chromatiales bacterium | reverse complement strand
TGCGCGCAGATTCGCGAGACGGCTCCAAAGGCGGACGTGCAGCCTGGAGCCAGCTAGGAGCCTCCGTCGCGAGCCTCCGTCGCGAGCCTCCGTCGCGAGCCTCCGTCGTGAGCCTCACGTGGCTACTGCACTGGCTACTGCACTGGCTACTGCACTGGCTACTGCACTGGCTACAGCACTGGCCACAGCAAGGGCTCCGGTGGGCCCCCCCGCCTTGCTAGTACGAGTTTGGCGGGTACCCGCCAAACTCAGCGTTTCTCATTTTTGGCAGTGTTTCCGGCGTAATATTCGTGCAGAAACCGATTTGCACGAGTTTGGCGGGTACCCGCCAAACTCGGCTTTTTCTGTCTGTTGTCAGTGTTTCCGCATGGGTTCAATGCAAAAGTCGATTTGTACGAGTTTGGCGGGTACCCGCCAAACTCAGCGTTTCGCAATTTTGGCTGTGTTTCCGGCTTAATATTCGTGCCCTGCCCACCAGTAGTATCTAAATTACTGGTGGACGGGAGGCTCGCCAGCGGAACTCCGAGGGCGTCTGCAGCGGCCGGCACAGCGCCATCTTCAGCTCTCCTCAGAGCCACTCTCTGCACGTGTCTGGTCCTCTTCGTTGGAGGCTCATCATCGCCGTCATCGTCCGTGACCTGGTTCTCTGGCCCCTCGGCACCGTCGTTGTCTTCCTCATTGTCGATCAGCTCATCGTCGCTGTCTCTTGGGCACTTGGACTCATTGTCGCCGTCCTCCTCGGCAGCGTCTCCTGCTTCAACTTGCGAGTCCACTCTGGCGGACTCATCTTGTCTCGGGGTAGTCGGCGCACGCGGTCCATCTTCCTTAGCAATCGCATCGCCTTCATGATCATCTTCTCGGCTGAGTCGTTGGTCTCGACGCGTGAGGACTTCCTTGTAGCGCGCGTCGCGATTCATGGCCTCTTCGAGCCTCTGTCGGCACGCGTCAGTGTGACCACGGTGTGCGAGCCCAAGTCGCTTGTTGGTGCAACCGACGCAATCGCGGGAATAGCCGAATCTCTCCAGCATTGTTGAGGTGATCCTGAATTCCCGATGGTCATCTTCGCGGACAACAGGCTCCGGGAGGTCCTGCCCTCCGTCTCCAGCCTTCCCGTCGACGATGTCCGCAGCGGGAGGGGCATCGCCCTGTTGGCGGTTCTTTGGATTCGGCTCATTGGGCGTCGCGATGATTTTCTCGACTGCCTCTGCACTCCAACGTGATCCTTCAGCAACCGGACGCACGCTCCGAACACGGACTACAGGCCCGCTGGGAATCGCAACCAGGTGCTCTCCAGTGCGATCATCCCAGCCCAGCCACGTGCCGTCGAGCCACTTTTCCTTCATCGAGACCCTCTTCTCTTGCTTAGCAATCTTCCTTTTCGGCTTGATGAGCACCTGCTCGCCGAACTCGAAGAACTTTCCTGAGAAGTCTCGGTGATGGATTCGGTAGTATGACGTTCGTCCGTCCACGCCGAGCTGCACTCGGTTGATCACGCTCGGGGCGTGCCTGATGATCCATTCCATTACTGGAAGTAGCATGCTGACTTCCTTTCCTATGCGGGACTCAAGGCCCAGTTTGATTGCCCTCACTTCCGCCTTGACGTCGCCGACTGCCTTCTCTGCCATGCCGTTGCTCTGCGGGTCGTATGCCGGTGGGTTCTTGGGCACCGTGGGGTGCTCCCTGGCATCCTGGACCTTTTGTTGCACTTGGATGATCGCCGGCTCGCCATCCGTGGTGAGCGTGATCTTGGCGTGTCCCATTGTATCGATGGATTTCTTGATGTTCTGCACGATGTGCGGGTCCTCCATTCCCTTGCACTTCACCGTGTGGCAAAACACTGCCTTGGTCCATCGATCCTTTCCCACCAGGATCCTTCTCCTGTCCTTGCCATCCGCACGGGCCATGATCGATGCGTAGTCGATCGCGATTTCCGGGATGCCAGCTTTCATCTCGTCCTCCACGTGCTTGTAATGCGGATCCTCGTGTGCCTTGGCCTTCACACAAATTGGACACCACGGCCGATAGGGGAGGTGCCCGGCCGCATAGTGCCGTTCCCTCTCACGGGGTGTTGGATCTGCTGGATTGGCTGGTCTCTTGATCTTGGGCTCCCTGGGCTCGACGTCGCCATTGCACGGCTTGCACTCCATGTCCACATCCTCCTCATCGTCGGTGGTACCAAATAGCGCGCCTGCAATGTCCTCCACGTCCTCCTCAGCCCCTTGATCGCCCATTACGAGCACCCAGCCGCTGGCAGATCCTTCACCCGTTGGTGTGGGTCTTATGCCAGGCTCCTTTCCGAGGGTCATGGCTGCCGGGGAAAACCCTGGTCATGGGTTAACGCCCTAAGCTCAGCCGCCGGCATGACCCACGTGTCCAGCACGTAGTTGCCGTTTTCAAGCCTCAACCAGTTGAGCTCGCCGCTGCTTTTGTTCTCGATGTACGCTCCATCGGAGTCGAACACGACTCGATGTCCAGCTTCACAGATCCTGTACACCGATCCAAGGGCCTTGGATACTGGTGCTGCTTGAAACCGCATTGACCGTAAGGTACCCTCCGCGGTGCACAGTGGCAGTACCTGTTCGCCGAGGTTCGGGATCGGGTCTCCCGTCGCCGATGCGAAGCATGCTCCTGCCTTGGAGTCTTCCGTCTCCGCAATGGGGTGATCCCTCACCAGGGTGTGAGGGATGACAGTCTCTGCTGCCCCAGAGTCCACCACCATTGACAGCAACTGCCACTCTCCGTCTTCAGTGGAGTGTCCCTGCGAGATCGAGTTCACCGGCTTCTCATGCTGAAGCGGCTTCACTCTGATCGCGACCTTCGCGGGGTCGTCGCCGTCTCCGCACAGGACTTCCCTCTCGAGCTTGCATGCTTGTCTCATGGCCTCGACTCTTTCAGCCGTCGTCAACGCGAAGAGGTTGCCCTGAATTCTCCCTCTCTTTTTATCTTGCCTTGGGCCCTGCAATGCCCAAATTGCTTGTGCAAGGGAGTTGGGCAATGGCGTGATGCCATTCTCGCTCTGCTCCTGCAGAGTTTCTTTGACGTCTCCGTCGATGAATGCCCAGATTCGCTGGGCCAGATGTTCAGGCAACCGGCCCATGACCGCGTCCTCGTCGACGTCGTCTCTGCTCAGTGGCGTTTCGGTAGGCACCTCATCAGAGGGGACTACCATAGCACCCCTGACGCCACTGCCGTCGTCGTCCTTGGGGTCGTGAAACTTGACGTCCGCTACTTTGATGTCGGGCGAGCGTACCCCCGCAGTACAAGTACTGCCTCGGAATGCCGCTTTGTAGCACTCCCACTCTCGTTCAACTTCACGCCGTTCTCGGGCCGTCATCTCTGGAGTCACACCATTTTCTGTATTATTCTCAGGGTTCGTCACGCTATTCTCATCCTCAGCGTGCTGCGCATTCTGGAGTGACGTAATGCTCATTGGGATAGTTTTTGCCTCTTGAAACTTCTTTCCCAAATCTATGCCCACCGGAGCGTGCCGGCTATCCTGGGGCTTCGCCTTCGCCTTCCTCTCGGCCTTCTGCTTAGCCTGGGATGCCCTCTTCTTGTACGGCGGCGTCCTCGACTTGCTGACGGCCTTGGCTGCCTTGAGCTCCTTCTGCACGTCGACCTCCTCGTTCTCGGGCTCGTCGTCGTCGTTGGTCAGGGCCTGGTAGGCGTTCTCCGTCTTGATCGGCTTGACCCTCGTCAGCAGTGAGAGCGGAGGGAACATGTTCATCGCGCTGGCACTCCCCGCGACCTGCCACGGCTGCTCGCTCCACTCCGGCGCGCCGTTGGTCACCTGCCCCAGCGATGGGTAGTTCCACGGGTCCCAGTACGTCGCGTGCAGTCCCCCTTTGCCGTAGGGGCTGAACCGTCCTGGACCCTTGCCGCCCTTGCCGTTGGCGAATCCCTTGCCTTTGTGGAACCCTTTGCCCTTGCCCTTGAGGGGACTCATGCCCTTCACAGAGCTCCTGGGCATCCACGCGCGCCACTGCTGCTGCGACGGCCCAGGAAATGAGCCTGGCCTCCATGCTGACCACGCAGCTGGCGCGGGGCCTTTTCCTTGGCCCTTCTGTGGACATTCACGCTGGAAATGCGGTCCTCCGCACTGCCAGCATGGGCCTGCTTGGCGCGGGCCTCGCTTGCCCCCTTTTCCTTTATCTTTGCCCTTGCCGCCCATTGTTTCGTCAATACTACCAGCACTAGGGCCGTCGGCCTCGCTCTTCATTGCTACGGCGCCTAGCATAGGGTCCCAGTAGTATTCGTCGTCGTTGTACGCGTCGTAGAAGCCATTGGCGCCAGGGCTGCACGGGTTGCAGCCCCAGTCCCACGGGGACTCCTCCTGGCCGTTGAGGTTGTTGACGCTCTTGGGCTTCTTGTTCTCCTCGTCCTCGATCTTCCTCTCCGCCATTTCCTCGATCAGCGCCTGCTCCAGGTCCTCGAAGTTCGAGATGGAGCCAAAGCGTTCGCGGATGATGCGCAGGAATTCGCGAGGGACCATCTTCTTGAGGATGGTTTCCTTGACCGAGTTGGTGAGCTCAAACCTGTCGTCGTACTGGTGCACTACGGCGACCTTGTGCTTCCAGTCCGAGAGCACGGTTTCTAGCTCTTTGGCGTCTTTCGCCCTCGGCGGGCTCAGGATCTCCGCCTTCATCGCCACCAGGCGATACGGATTCCTGTTCCTGCCCTTGGCGATGAGGTCCCTGGCCACCTCAAAAATGCCGTTGGAGAACTTGTAGTCGCCATCTGTCTCCGCTTTTGACACCCGCTGGTGGATCGCACCTTTGGTGTAGCTACGAAGGTAGCTGCGGAGTTGGCGCGCGTACTCCTCGCCTGTGTTGACCTGCTCCGTCTCGTCGCTGCCCTCCTTCGAGAACTCCCTGCCGATCTTCATGGTGAATTCCATGTGATCCTTGATGGGGTTCTCGAGTTGCTCCAACTTCTTCAGCAACACGTGCCAGTTGGAGTTGCGGCTCGCCAGCAGGTCCTTGAGACGCTCGTACCAGACGTGAAACTCCTTATCGCCGTCGTACTCGTCTGGCTTCTTGACGTCCTTGGCGTCCATGGGCTTCAGGCGCATCAGGTCGTGGTGGTCCTTCTTCTGGAACTGCAGCGTGTTGATCAACTTTTCTTGCTCGTCGATCTTGTCCTTCATCTGGTTCTCCTTGGCCACGTACTCGCGATGGGTTTTCTCCCACGCGTCCTGAAGTTCTTTAATCTTCTGGGCAGTGCGTTTGCGCTCGTCATCCATGAGTTTTTGGACATACTCAATGGTCATGACGTTGGGCACCTTCTCATCCTGGGTCTTGACGTTGGACACCTTCTCATCTGGACTCACGGATGAGTCGCTGACTGGATCGTTCTCGTGTGACTGCTGAGGCGTCACTCGTCCCCGGATTGGAGTCATCGGATGGTACTCTGTCCTCGTCGACTCGCCACTTGCATCTGGTCCTCCTGCACTGCCGGCTGCGGTCGTCTCTTTCTGCATGGCTAACGATTGGGCTCAGTAACACAAAGGGATTGGAGCGATAGCTCCGCTGCCACGTTTGTGACTTAGCGAAACACTGATGATTGAGATACTTGAGCCAAACAAACAGGCAGTCCCCGTCCGATTGGCCTTAGGTATCTCTCTCTCGATTCCCATGAAACCCCTGACAGATCTCTTAGAATCACAGTGAACGTCTGATTGGGAGGTATTAGGGTCCGTACCCGAACACCCCCCCTCGGCATGACGCACCCCGCGCGTCAATGCCGTTCTGTACGCGTCAGCACTCAAAGTAGAAAATAGCGAAAAAGTAGAAAATGGCGAATCACTCAACGTCTCGATCTTCCCCTTCATCCCGGTATGATGATCAACGTGATTGACATAGCCGTGCTTGCACTCGTCATCGATGTTCGCGTAATCGTCCATGAACTCGGTAGAGCCGATCCACGATTGACGTAGTCGTCTATGAGCGTCTTCAGACTTCCTCCATTCGTCGACCTCCTCAAAATGCGTTCCGTCTGCGAAGATGCCTCGCGTGACACGAAGTCGTCCCACGTGGTGGTCTTCACCTGGTCCATTTGCCACTTTGAACGGGGTGAACAATGTAGCACGAGGCCGATGATGGACTCGTGTCCAATTGCTCTGCTGTGCATCCCACTGATCCTTGGCCAGATAGTCTAGGCGCAAAGACCCTCTGGCGTGTGGTTGCTCCAGCCTGAACTTCATGGCATGCAGATGCTTGTGCATTGCTTCTGCCGGAAGATTCTTCGTGAGCAGGTCCGCAACGTTCTCAGTGGTGCGTACCTTGCCAACTCGAAGTCTGCCCTCAGATACCTCTTGCTGGATCCAGAGGTATTGGACGTCCAGATGACGCATCTTGCCGAGGCCTTGTCGATGAACGATGCCCATTGCGGCATTGGCATCCGTCATGACCAGCCCGTCGGCCTCGAGGCCAAAGTCCATGAACATTGACATGATGCCCTTAGTCTGGGTGGCAGCCTTCAGGACTGCATAGAGCTCTGCCTCACCAGACGACAGAGCAATCACCTTCTGTTGACTGCTCCATGACTTGAGGGTGTGCGACCCCCAGATCACCACACCTCCTGATGTGGACTTTCGGTCTCTCTCCTTGCCCGTCCAGTCGGAGTCGCCGTACGTCACGATGGTCGACGGGGTGCACTGCCATTCGAACATCTGGATGCTTCTGGGCGATCCCACGAGGTACCTCGCGACGCGCTTGACCATGACCCAATCTGCCTCTCTCGGTCGTGCCATGTGCTTCGAGATGCACTTGGCAGTATTCTGCAGATCAGGTCGGTCTAGGGCTAAGTAGTTCAGCCGCGCCGCTATGCCCCGGTACCTGCTGCTCTCCTGCTTGGTGAGTTCTGGACTTTCTTCACGCCGTCCACGGCCTTCGTCGGTGCCTGGCGTCGTCACAGACTTCGCCCCCTCGGGGATGACCTCCTTGATGATCAAGTCCGCATGGCGTCGATCAGGTTCGTACTCAATGCCCTCGTTGGTCCATCTGATCGTGCGATTCAAGATGCGCGCCTCCTTGCACATGTGCATGGCGGGGCCGATGATCTTGTCCTTGATCTCGTACTTCGCCCTCATTTGATCCCTCACCCACTCCATCTGCTGCTGGTTGCCCGTGAGCGTGAAATCATCGCCATGTACAGTGAGGTAGATGTTCCTCTGCGGGTTGACGAAGTTGCACGGCGAGGATTTCCCTCGCACGAATCCGATGCCCTCCAGGAATTCTGTGTATTCCTTGCTCCAATTTTGGGCTGCATCTCTGGTCCCGTACAGACTTAAGTTCAGCCTACCGACCATGTGCTCATCTCCTGGCTCGTAGTCCTCCACAGGGATCTCGATGTAGATTGGCCGTCTGGCCTTAGCATAAAAATATGCTCTCTTCACATCGACGCTCAGGAGCACGTACGGATTCGCCTGGTCCTGGTGACTGGCACATATGGAGCAAATGAGTTTGAGGGACTCCAGCGGGGGCGTCGCCGCGAACAAGTCCAGCCTGGCCTCGGTGTTCAGTTCGCGTCCCACAAGGCGTGCCCGGTAGTCTGGATTCAACTTGTCACCTTTGTTGACGTCCAGCCATCTGGTACTTATCACCTTGTATCCTCCGGCGTGAGCCTCGCTGCGCGGGACCTTCTTGTACACCTCCATGTCCTTGAAGAACTTGATCTCCAGCTTCCTCGCCTCGGTCGCCCGGTCCTTGTCCATCATACACCCTGTGACGTCATCGAAGAAGTCAACGTCGCGATACAGCGCGGTCCAGGGGTCCTCGTCGTCCTCATGCGGCGTGGGCATCGCGTCAACCTCCCTCGTGACATCCGTCACCCGGTACAGCGATCTTTGACTCTTCTGCTTGTCCTCCATGGCGGCAGTGCAGATAAGCTCGCAGAATTCGTCCGGGTAGACCTCGCATGCCTTAGCCTTTCCTCCAGTAAGCACAACATGCCTGTGCTTCTTGTCGCATTGTCTATCTTCCAATGCTTTGGAGATCTCCTCGGAGTTCGAGAGGACTCCGGTACGCTTCTTCGCCGCGCCTTCCCCGTCTTGGTCGGTTGCCTGCATTCCGACCATGCAGAAGTCGAAGTTGGTGCGCTTCACGCCCGTCTCGTTGATCAGCTCTTGCAGGCACTGTAGACTCCAGGACGTGGCTGCCACTGGATGTTCAATCATGAACCTTCTCCCCGCATCGAGCTGGATGCGGCACAATTTGGCCGCAAAGACCACATGCTTGATCGCCTGCCGGTACTCCTCGTCGACCGTCTCGGCATCACGCTTTCCCTTGTTCAGGTTTTGTAATGACGAGAATGCCGTGCACGGCGGCGACAGGACCAGCAGCCACGGCTCTTGCTCCGCAATGAGCTCGATTGCCTTGTCCTGGTTCTTCTCAATGGACAGGTCCCACGGCTCTCCCTCGTCGGTCATGAGCGTGAGGTCCGCCACAAAGCCTGGGCGTAGACCGAGCGTTCTTGCCATTGCTGTCATTCGAGGAGGTGAGTAGACTTCTGCAACGTCTACTCTTCTTCCCCCCCTCGACTGGCTGCCGTTCATCAGTAGGATCTCTGGGTGAGGATTGTCCTTCTCGAGCGCCTCGACCATGTCTTGCACTACTCTTCCTCCTGCAGAGGTGTCGATGGCCTTTCGATGCTCGGCGCGCGCCGCCCCGGAGTCGCCCCGGAGTTGCCAGTTCCCAGTGTTTCCGGCGTAATATTCGTGCAGAAACCGATTTGCACGAGTTTGGCGGGTACCCGCCAAACTCGGCTTTTTCTGTCTGTTGTCAG
>PBYE01000070.1 GCA_002729495.1 Chromatiales bacterium | reverse complement strand
GGCCTTCGGCATCGGGACTATTCTGGGTACCGCTTTCGGAACCGCGATCTTCGCCGGAGACGGCGCCACCGAGCTGCCGGAGTACACGGATTCCGAGCTGACTTCCTCCTCCTCATCCGTGGGTACCAAATCCTGATTGCTGGCACCGTAGTCGTACACCGGTTCGCCTTTGGTGTCGTGTACCGCTCTCTGCAACTGAATCGGAGTGGCGTAGGAGCGCAGCTCCGGGTACCTGGTCCACTTGTCCACATTGCCGCGTACGCGAATTCCGTGCGACCACGACAAGTACCTTTCCTCACTGAGGCGGCCGCTGGGCTTGACGAAGTACTTGAAAAAGTTCTCCTCCATCGCTTGCTTCTGCGTACGCGACAATAACCGCGAACAGCGAGGGAAGCTTCGCTTCCCTTGCTGTAGGGATCGTCGGCACCATTGAACGGCTTGTAGCGGACTGCCGTCGCGTACACGTCGAGCGCGTACTTCCGGTACTCCTCGTACGACGCCCTGACCCCGCCGTCACCCTGGTCGTTGTCGATGTACCTCATGAAGTCGGTATTCAGTTCTGCCAGCGGGACGATGAAATCCTCGTCGCTGAGAGTACCCCCGCGCGGAATGTACCCAGCGTGGCCCGGCCGATCATCCATCACGGTACCACAGTGTCGCAGCTCCAGCGCTCGGTTGTACCCCAACAGGTTTCCAAACTCTCCTGCGTACAAATGTGGAATGAGGAAAGGGAAAATCAAAAAGGGAAAGGAGAAATCAAGAAAAGGAGAAATTAATTTAGGCAGGAGAGTTTTTATGTGAGCAATCCGCTCGAAGAGTACATCGTCGATGGCCGGTTTGCGGTCCCACTCGAATTTTCGAGTGATTTGTACCCCTCCTTCCGCACTCCACGGAAACTGCAGACGGATGTCGTTGAAGTCGAGTACCTCGTCGTCAAAGACTTTGCAGTCTTGCAAAACTCTCCTGTCCACGAGATGAGATCGTCATCCCATGCGACAGGAGAGTTTCTACTGCGCCGTACCCATGAGATCGCCGGTTCGCGGATCGAGTACCCCATTCGTGGTGGCAACGAGCGCCTTGAGCGCCAGAACGACCGGTACCCTGGTCCCCTCCGTGCGAGCCCTTTTCGTACGCATCTCCTCGAAGGAATTGAAGTACCTCTGGTTCGCAATCGTGAATTCGTGATCCGGCGAAAACCACACCGTACCTTCCTTCTTTTTCGTGAGTTTTTTCCACGACTGGCTCTTGATGAACCGTGTTGATACTAAACACTAGGCGTGTGAAACACGCCTAAGAGTATCAAAACGGTGCCACGTACTTCCAAGTCTCGTTCGCGGCCTGGTACAGCGCCTGCCGCTGGAGGTAATTCAGCGCGGGGTATTCGCTCTGTACTTTTTTCTGCACATCAGCTCCCGGCCAGCCGAACGGCACATGGTACTGCGTACGCAGCTCCCCTGAGAGAGAAGTAAGGAAGGTTTAAAGACGAAGAAAAAACCTGAAGCATAAAAAGTGCAACAACAAAGGTGAAAGGAAAAACCGGATTGCAGACCACACAAAAATATATAAAGTATACCCCTCATGTGCTTTCCGTTGCTGCCAATCGTGGCGTACATTCCGTCGGCGAACATGCTCAGAACGTACCCGTTGTGCAGATTCGCCGCTTGGGCAGCGAAATTTTGTACTCCTTCTAGCGCTTAAACGCTCCTGTCTACAAGAGAGGAAATCTCTAACAAGACAGGAGTGAGAATACTGCACACTCCGGCCGATTGAAGACGGTGTCGAAGCGTGTACATCTTTCCCCATTTTCCACGGTGGAAACCGGCAGCTGATGTCTTGCCGCGTAAATGTACACCGCCACGTCCGTGCTGAATTTTTCTGCGCCCCGTACACCAAGCCGCTTCGCGCAACGGTACACGGCGGTGCTGCTTACTGCTATCGGCAGTACCGCGTGGTTCTTGGGCAGGTTTGCCGCGAGCATATGGTGTACCTCGGTGCGGCAATTCGCCGCGAGGAGCGAATCCCAGTGTACGAGCGTACATACCACCGCTGCCGCGCCCGGACCGTCAGCTGTACTTGGGAGATCGGCCGCCTCGTGCAAGTCAGCCGCGTACACTACAGGATCCCGCCCGTAACACGGCGTACCACTGAAGGCGGGACCTCGTATCCAGTCCCAGATAGGGCACAACGAGGTCCCGCCGCAAAGGCAAAACGTGTTGGTAGCTGTGTGTGCTTCGTGCACCACAGGTCGGTGCCAGTTGCCAACTCGGGTACCAGCCTCGCAAAAACTCTCCTGTCCACCGGATGAGATCGTCATCCCGAGCGCCAGGAGAGTTTCCACTGCGAAGGTGCACTTCTCATTACCGAAGTCGTCCAGGTAACGTACCTTGACGATCATCTTCTCGGGTGTGGGGTTTCCACAGGGTACCTAGGGAGAAACAATCCGCAGAAAGCGGTATGTACGCTGCCACTAATCGTGGCACTAGGTCTGGCCCAAAGAGGACCGTTTGCTATGAGTTTGGAGAAAAATGAAGCACGAATGAGCGATAATGATGAGGTTTTTCATGAGCGGAACCGTACACAAAAACTCTCAGTTTTCAGACCACGAACGCCCCAATCGTCATCACATTCATGTACACAAGAAAGAAAAAACTCAAGAAAGTTAGCGCCTTTGCTTTTTCATCGGCGGAATTTCGCCAACCGGCTTGGCACTCGAAATTTTCTTCCCCGGTTTCACCGAGGAAGAGGAACTAGATGAGCTGTTCAAAATCAATTCGGTACGTTTCGCACCACTAGAAGAACTAGACGAACTCGCTGAGGCCGGCGTACCAAAGCAGGTACCCGGCGAAGAAAGCGGAACGACGGGGTTGGTACAAATGCCCCCGTGCTCCTTAATACCCCCGACAGCCGGGATAAGAACATGATTTTTCTTTACAAACGATTTCAAATCCGACGAAACGCGTACTGACGCCGTGTCACGCACCACGTTCCCCGTGGCCGTACGTACCTTTCCACAAAACCAAGCGCATACGAACGCCGGCAGTACAATGTCGTCGATTTCGAAAAGCCTGCGCAAATCCGGGCAGAGTACCAGCGCCCTGCTGGTCTGCACCGTAGGCGGGATGGAGCTGCGAGACATCTTCGGCACCAGCTGTACCTTGATCGTGCTCCAGTCCTCCGTGATAATGCATTTCTGCATTTCGCGCAAGATGAACTCCAGCACGATGTCGACGTGCAACTGCCACGCCGCACGCTGTACCCGTTCTGCTTGCTCGCGAGGGCCTACCGGAGCGTACACGAGGTTCAGCATATCCTTTTGCTGCCACGTACCTTGGATAAACGCCAGCTGTCGGTCAGCCAACGCGTAGTACACCGCACCGCCCTTGCGGTACGACGGCAGAGGCGCTTCCACGCCAATTTCTTTGAGCAGAACCTCGATGTCCATACGTACCGAGCGGTCCGACATGCACGCTCCCGCGCTCGGACCCTTGAAAATCGGAAACAGCGCCTGGTACTGCCAATTGCGAAGCGCCGGAACGCCGTTCTGCTTGGCCCATTTCCCCCAGGAGCGCAGAGCCGCCAGGTACGTGGAGATGACGATGAAAGGGTCAGCATCCTGCGCCTCGCGAATCGACGGGATGAACGTGCGGTTTCCCTTACCGTACCTGTCGTTTTTCGCAACCGGGATGTACACCCAAAAACCCGGCGCTTCCGCAGCCGGAATCAGATGTCGTACCGAAAGATTTCCCATTGGTACCGGAAAGGAAAAGTTCGTATCTAAGCGAACCAAACTTTCCAAGTACCAATTTGTTTCGTACCTCGCTGTGACGCCTGACGCCGAAAAAGGCGATCGCCGCGAAAGCCTTGCGTCGCAAATGTACCAGCTGGTTGATTTCCGTCACACCGTCCCAGTGCCAACCGATCGGCGTGCGACCCGGAGGGCTTACAAAGCCGACGTCCACGATCTCAGGTTGGTACCCGAAGCAACAACGGGCTATCACATATAAAGATAGCCCCGTCAATTCGAGTACCAACGCACGTCGCTGGTTTTCTTAAACGTACCGATGTCCACCGCAGCCTGAAGCTCGCGCGTCTCGAGAGCGGCCTCGCGAGCGTACACCTTGAACTCCTCACAGCAGCAGACCCACAGCTCGAAACTGCGGTTGAGCCACTCGTACATGACGGGCGTCTTCGGTTTCGCCACGTGTACGCACGTTACCTTGAGCCCACGCCAAAAATCGGCGAACTCACGGTCGTTCTTGTCGAGTACGCACGGGACGCCGTTAGCACGATGGAAGTGTACAAGCGCGGACTTGAGACTGTAGACGGTACACCACTTCATCGCCAAACGGCCCGTCGGATCGTTCGGCACAGGTGCCCAAGACCGAGGAGCGAACTCTTGGCGGGCGGTAAGTGTACTGAAGAATAGAACAGCCTTGCAGATGTCATCCATAGGGATGACGTTGAAAGATAACATATGTTGTACCTTGGGTAGCAAGTTAAGGACGAGAGACGCGTAATTAGCATGCGACGACGATGTGATCGCGTTAGCTTTCAGATCGTTCGACCGTTGCATCATCTCTCGCACAAACTGTACCTTATCCGGATCGACTTTCTTGATGATATCACCAAAGTTGAAACCCGACTTACGGACCAAGTCTTGTACACTCAAACCGCCCTCCTTCGCGACATCCTCGTCGTCCTCCAAGGGCGCCACGACCTGTACGAACTCCTGGAGATCCTTTGCAGGTTCGACCTCCTCAACCTTGTACTTGTCGAGGGCCTTACCCACCTTTGCGAGCGCCGTAGCCGACGCTCGCAGCGCCTGCATCTCGTGTACAAGCGCGTCATCTCTCCCTGCCAAGTTCCAGTTTATCATCTCGTCAACTGAGAAAAAACTCAGGCTAAAGGGAAAAACGAAGAACTAACTCTCAACACGAAAGCGACGGCCACGAAACCTGTATCGCTCGAAGTATCACGAAACGCCACGCTCACCGATGATAAACCTCAACGAGCTCAAGCATTTGGCAGGTAGGCACTCCTCAAGGTCGCACACACTCACGTCGAGACTCATTGTCGTACCTGATTTCACGACAGTGTGTACCCAACTGTCTAAAAGAAATTTTTAAGAAAACGACCACGATGGTCGTAAGAAGGAAACCAATTTCAAGGTTTAATGTACACTGTAAATCACTGCTTTTTGTGGGGGCAGTCTTTGGGCCAGTGGGACAGCTTCTGCTTCTTACACTGGTCGGACGCTACACACAACATGTGGCAGGCCCCCGGGCAATCCTTTTTGGCGTGGCCCTTGGCACTGTTACCCTGCCCCCCAATGAAACAGAAATGTACAGGCTGCGTGTAAAACGGGGCGATCAAACAGCGCCCCACTCACTGGCCTGTACTCTAATTATTACAGATACTATTGTTATTGAACCAATCGTACGTAGCCTGACGATTGATCTTCACAGCACCTCTGTACACAGCCAAACATTCGCCCAGGTTGGTACTCCCCACCTTGGGCTGCAACAAGCCCGCGATTCTAGTCGCCGACTCCCCGTTGGACGCTGTACTCGGAGCGGGCTCGCCCTTGCCCTTGCCCTTGCCTTTTCTGCGACGCTTGGCGTTAGGCTCGCCAGTACCCGAACCGCCTTGCTGCGCCGCTTTGTTCTCCTTAGTGAGCTTTTTGCGCGCGCGCTTGGAGAGCGTCGTGTCTTGCTGACCGCTCGGCTGGCTAGGCTGGTGGTGCGAACCACGCGACGTACCCGACGTACCCTCAAGCGCCACCAAGTTCACAGAGTGGGTGATGTACTTCCCGTGAAGCTTCTCGTGTACCAAATTGGATTGGTCAACATGAGTACACGCTCCTGTCGATAGAGAGAGAAAGATCTCATCATCGACAGGAGCGGGCCGTACAATGCGACTTGAAAGCCGCCGCCAGGCCCCTGGTATGGAAAGTATACTAGAGATACACCCAATGTAAGAAGGCTCTCCCCCTTACACGAAGTGCATCTAAAGTATACTATCCATACCATCTGTTTGAACGTGTGTACCAGTACCTTGAGGACGATTTTGTCGTTGGCCTGATCCTTGGCCGCCAGACGACGCTTGAGGTACCCGGTCAGCGCGATGCGCTCGTCGCACATGTGGACTGTACACCGTTTGATCATGAGCTGCCACTCCGTGTCCTTCTTGTCGGCGCCATCGAAGCGCGGGACATTACGGAACCGCACGTCCTGCAGGTGCTGGAGTACCTCCGCCGTGCTTTTGAACGAGTGACAAACTCCCGAGCCAATAAGACCCGATAGAAAAAGGAGTGTAAGCAAAAACGAAAACCCCGATTGTTGAAGAAAAGGTTAAAGGGAAAACACAAAACGGGAGGAAGGTTGACACTCAAGTCTTTCCACTTGAACGGCTTCCGGTCACTGTACTTGATGTTGGACAACGTGCGCTTCCGGATATCCTTGAGCATGTCACTGTTCTCCAGGTCGGTGCCGAGGGCCGTACTCAACTGCGCAACTTGCAGCAACAGACCGCCCAGGAAGGACCGAGGGAAACTAGGTTTCCCGGTCTACCAGCGATCTGTCATGATTTTTCCCAGGGTTTCGTCCTTGAGCTGCGCATCCTTGAAGAGAGGACGCTTGATCTCCTTGTACGCCTGCTTCCTCGCCTCGGCCGACATGTCGTACACACCTGCCCAAGGTTAAAGGAAACCATAAAAGGAGATACAGTCGGAGAAGCGACACGAATAATCAAAACGCCACGGTCCCGGTACCAGAAATGAAATCACAAACGGCGGAAGGAAGGAAAATACCTTGCACCCAAGCGTACCTAGCGATCACTTTCATGATCACCTGCTCGGATTCCTCCGCCAGGAACTTCGATCGTATTTCGGGACGGTCTCATAACACAACGACCCGGGAAGCAAGCTTCCCGAGCTGTAGAGGCCGTGTACAAAGCGCAGCTCGCGGTCCTTGACAACGCGTACATTGCAGGAGTGACAGATCGGAACGGGTTTGAACGTACCGAACATGGCCTCTGCTTCTTGCTTGGGTACACATCCGATGCAGATGGTGACGTTTCTGCAAATCGCGCAAAACTTACGCGAAATTTGGTACCCCGATCACGATTCTAAAGCGAAATCGATGCTGAAAGAGTGATAAAGCAGATTTCCAATAGAAGTAATGCAAACTCTAAGGCAGGGATCGAAGTACCAAACCGTGTCCTTCCTCCCGCTTCTTGAGAGTCAGGCAGGCGACGCACATCGCCGGTACCTCGAGTTCAGCGTCGGTAAGCACCGGGATCTGGATTTGCTGTTCCAGCGTCAGCCCGTCGATGAGACGGGGAGCAGGGTACTCCATCACTACCGAGGCGATGAACCGTACCCGACTCCCCGCATTTGGAAATCGCCACCCGCAATGTCGTTTTCGTTAATGACGGCGCCCTCTCCACCCATGTGAAGAAGGCCCGCGAAGGCGTCCACATTCGTACTCATGTTGACGCACTCACCAAGCGAAAAAAAAAAACGACCTACCGAATTTGGAAAGGGGAAAGGCGATTTAT
>PBYE01000069.1 GCA_002729495.1 Chromatiales bacterium | reverse complement strand
TTATCGCACCGGCGACCTGACCCGATTCCGTAATGACGGCGCCATCGAATTCCTCGGACGCATAGATCACCAGGTTAAACTGCGCGGGTTCCGTATCGAACTCGGGGAAATCGAAACCGCACTTGCAGGCCACTCGGCCGTCGAGAACACCGTGGTCATGGCGCGCGAAGACCGCGAAGGTGACAAACGACTGGTTGCTTACATCGTGGCCAGCACGGAAGGACTCGAAGGCGAAGAACTCGAACAATGGGGGAGCGAACAGGTCGGCCAGTGGCAGGACCTGTGGCAGGACGCGTACAGCCAGTCGGGCGAAGTCGAGGACCTGGCCTACGACTTCCGGGGCTGGAACAGCAGCTACACGGGTGGAGCGATCCCGGAGGAAGAGATGCATGCGTGGCTCAGGGACACCTGCGAGCGCATCCTCGAGCTCGAACCACGCAGGGTCCTCGAGATCGGCAGCGGCAGCGGTCTTGTCGCGGCACAAATCGCACCAGCATGTGCAGACTACACGGCAACAGATTTCTCGCATGCATCCATCGCGACGCTGGAAAAACTGCGTGACAGCCATCAGGAACTCGGCAAGCTGCAACTTAACAAGGGCGCGGCCGACGAGGTTGCCACCCTTGGCAAGGGCGACTACGACACCATTATTCTGAACTCGGTCGCACAGTACTTCCCGGATATCGACTACCTGCGCAATTTCCTGCAACAGGCTGTTACCCGATTACCGAACGGCGGCCATATATTCCTCGGCGACCTGCGCAGCACGCTGCTGCTGGAGGCCTACCATACGTCGGTCCAGTTATTCCAGGCCGAGGACGATCTGCCCTTAAGAGAGCTGGCAGAGAACATCCGCCAGCGTACCGAGCAGGAAGAAGAGCTGCTGATCGATCCGGCCTTTTTCATCGCCCTGCAGAAAGAAATGCCGGCAATCAGTGGTGTACGGTTCGAAATAAAGCGTAGCCGCTTCCGTAATGAGCTGACGCGATTCCGGTATGACGTTGTGCTTGCCGTTAACACCGACCCGGAAGTTCGGCCAGAACCACAGCACCTCGACTGGAATACCGCGGGACTGCAACTTGCAACGCTGTCCGAACGACTTGCGGATATTGACAACGCAGGTTTGCTGATTACGGGCATCCCGGATGCCCGCCTCGCTGCTGAAAAATATGCACTTGAAAAACTCGAGTTTGCCGAAGAAGGTACCGTCGGCGAACTTCGTATTGCTGATACAGCCGGCACGGTTGAACCCGAGGACCTGTACGGACTCGCCGAACAATACACGCTGGACGTGCAAATTTCCGGCGCCCTGCCCAGTGAAATATCCGCGCTGTTCAGGCCCGCCGGGATTAGTTTTGACGGCCCGCTGATGCATGCGCCACGCCCCGTACCATGGCGAGATTACGGTAACGACCCCCTGCAGGGCCGCCTGCAGCGTAGCCTGGTTCCGATACTGTGCGAACGGCTCTTGGAAGAGGTGCCCGAGTACATGGTGCCATCAGCTTTCGTGATACTGGATGCCTTCCCGCTGACCCCGAACGGCAAGATCAACCGCAAGGCCCTGCCCGCACCCGAGCGTAAGCGCAGAGAACAGGAAATTTATGTCGCTCCCCGTACAGAGACGGAAGAACAACTAGTCACGATCTGGTCCGATGTGCTGGGTGTTAAACAGATCGGCATGCATGATGACTTCTTTGCTTTGGGCGGCCATTCCTTATTGGCCACGCAACTGATTTCGCGCATCCGTGACAGCCTGAATACCGAACTGCCGCTGCTCGCGCTGTTTAACCATCCGACTGTCGCCGGGCTGGCAGTCGAAATCACCGGCGACGAAGCGGCCGTAGCCTCGGCCGTGATTCAGCGCGGCGAACGCGGTGACGCGATACCGTTATCATTTGCCCAGCAACGCCTCTGGTTCCTCGATCAACTCGAGGGCGTCAGTTCCACTTACAACGTACCGCTTGCGCTGGCACTCGAAGGCACACTTAACATCGACGCGCTGCAGGCGACGGTCGACAAACTGGTCGCCCGTCACGAATCATTGCGTACAGGCTTCGCAACTACACAGGGTGTAGCGGTACAGCTGATCAGTGACTCGCTGCATGTGCCTGTCGATGTTGTCGACCTTAAGGATGCGAGCAAAACCGAGGTCCAGGCACGCCTGGAAGAGCTTGCCCAAACACCGTTCGACCTGTCGCGGGATGCGCTGCTCCGGGTGCATGTACTGCAGTCGGGTCAGAACCGGCAAGTACTGCTGCTGGTAATGCACCACATCGTTTCTGACGGCTGGTCGCTGGGAATACTGGCACGGGAACTGGCGGCGCTCTATGCCGAACACTGCGGTGCCATTGCTGCCGAACTGGCAGACCTGCCGATACAGTATGCCGATTTTGCCATCTGGCAGCGTGGCTGGCTTGCAGGCGAAGAGCTGCGTCGACAGCTCGGTTACTGGGAAGAACAACTCGATGACGCGCCCGGCCTTTTGCAACTTCCAACCGACCGGCCGCGCCAGTCCGTGCAGACATTCAACGGTGCCCACATAAACCTGACCCTGAGCCATGAACTCGGTGACGCTATCCGCGAACTGGCAGGTGCCGAAGATGTAACACTGTTTATGACGCTGCTTGCGGCATTCAATACCCTGCTGGCCCGTTATACAGGTACCGACGATATTGTCGTGGGCACACCTATTGCGGGGCGCAACCGTACAGAAATCGAAGGCCTCGTCGGTTTCTTTGTCAACACACTGGCGATGCGCACCGACATGAGCGGCGACCCTGACTTCATCGAAGTGCTTCGGCGGGTTAAGAAAACGGCACTGGGCGCCTACGCGCACCAGGAGATACCGTTCGAGAAACTGGTGGAAGAGCTACAGCCCGACCGTGACACCAGTCACCCGCCGTTATTCCAGGTCCTGTTCGTGCTGCAGGAAAACCTCTCCGACCAAATCGGCTTCCATGAACTCGAAGTCACACCGCTAGACTTTGAACTCGGCAGTTCAAAATTCGATTTGTCGCTCTTCATGGTGGAGTTTCCCGAAGGCCTGACCGCATCGATCGAGTACAACACCGATCTCTTTGAATCTGCGACCATCGAGCGCCTGTTGCAGCACTTCGAAACGCTGCTGCGCGCGATAATTGCAGACCCGGCCCGGCCCATTACACAGTTGCGATTGCTCACAACGGCCGAACGTGAGCACGTGCTTGCGGACTTCAATGCCACGCAATCCGTGATGCAACCGATATCCGTGCACGGACTGGTCGAACTGCAGGCCGAACGAACGCCCGATGCCTGCGCACTCCACCTTGGTGAGGAGTCACTGAGTTACACGGAACTGAACGCGCGCGCAAATCGTCTTGCCCTGCACCTGGGCAATATCGGCGCTGTCCCGGGGACCCTGGTTGGCATATGTGCCGGTCGCAGCATCGATACGGCCGTCAGCGTGCTCGCCGTACTTAAATCCGGGGCAGCCTATGTTCCTATTGACCCGAACTACCCGGCCGATCGTGTGCAATACATGCTGGACGATTCACAGGCGCCGGTATTGCTTACCGAGTCAGGGCTGGCCGGACAGCTGCCCGAGCACAAAGCTGCGACCGTGTTCATCGACCAGTTTGACTGGGCATCCGGCGATGCTGCCAACCCGGGCGACCTGGGCGGTGAATCCGTTTACGCGATTTACACCTCGGGCTCCACGGGTAAACCGAAAGGCGTCGAACTGACCCATGCCGGTTTATCCAACCTTGTACAGTGGCAGTCCGCACAACCAGGACTCGACACTCCTGCACGTACCCTGCAGTTTGCCAGTTTAAGTTTCGACGTAAGTTTCCAGGAACTGTTCACGACCTGGGCCCAGGGCGGCACCGTCGTACTCGTGGACGAAGAACTGCGTCGTGACTTGTCATCGCTCGCCCGGTTTATCGCGACGGATGGCATCGAACGCGTTTACCTGCCCTTCGCGGCGTTACAACCTCTTGCTGAATGCGTCACGGGTGACTCGGGACTCGAGTTCGTGGTTCGTGACGTAATAGTCGCAGGCGAACAGTTGCAGATCACACCGACTATACGCGCGATGTTCGAGGTACTGGGTAACGCCCGTCTGCACAATCACTACGGGCCATCCGAGGCACACGTGGTAACAGCCTATACACTCGGCGAAGACATCAACAAATGGATGCCGCTGCCGCCAATCGGCAAACCCGTCGCTAACACGCAGGCCTACATACTTGATGCAAACCTCGAACCCGTGCCAGTCGGTGTACCGGGAGAACTTTACCTGGGCGGCGTCCAGGTCGGGCGCGGCTATATCCACCGCAAGGCACTGACAGCCGAGAAGTTCCTGCCTGATCCGTTTGTCGAAAATGCGGCCGCCAAAAAGCTGGCACGCATGTACCGGACCGGTGACCGCGTGCGCTATTTATCCGACGGCAATATTGAATACCTCGGCCGTACCGACGACCAGGTCAAGTGGCGCGGATTCCGCATCGAGCCCGGTGAGATCGAGGCGACATTGAACGAACATCAAAACGTGCAACAAGCTGCGGTCATGCTGCGCGAAGACCAACCGGGTGATAAACGGCTTATCGCGTACCTGGTTGCTGCCGAAGACGAAGCTATCGACACCGTTGCCGTGCGCGACTGGCTGCGTGAACAGGTGCCGGATTACATGGTGCCCTCTGCCTTCGTGAGCCTGGACTCGATGCCACTGACGCCGAGTGGCAAGGTTGCACGCCGCAAGCTGCCGGTTCCGGATTATGCAGACTCTGCACAAATATATGTCGCACCGCGCACGCCTGTGGAAGAAGCGCTTGTCCAGATCTGGAGTGACGTGCTGGACGTCAGCCAGGTTGGTATACACGATGATTTTTTTGAACTGGGCGGACATTCGCTGCTCGCAACCCAGCTCTTGTCTCGCGTGCGTAATGCCCTGGATGTCGAACTGCCGCTCGTAGCCCTGTTCAATCATCCGAGTGTCGCGGGGCTGGCTACCGACATTGCGCAGGCTTCCGGAGCGACGCCGCTGGAGGCGATCAAAGCCTGTGACCGGTCACAGCCACTGCCGCTTTCCTTTGCCCAGCAACGGCTCTGGTTCCTCGATCAGCTCGAACCTGGCAACCCCGTTTACAACCTGCCGTGGGCGATGCAACTCGATGGTCCGCTGAATATGCAGGCTTTCCAGGCAGCCATCGATGACCTGGTCAGCCGGCACGAAATGCTGCGCACGCTGTTCTCGGTCACCATGGGTAAACCACAGCAATGCGTGCTCGATAAAGTGTCGGTATCGGTAGAAAGCGTCGACGCAACCGGAGATGACGAAGCCGCAATCGAGGCGCGCTTGCGGACCCTGTCCCGCATTCCATTCGGTCTCGGCCAGACACCGCTGATGCGGGTGCATGTCCTGCATGTCGGTAACCGGAAAAATATTGTTCTGCTCGTTCTGCACCACATTGTTTCCGATGGCTGGTCGCTCAGCGTGCTTTACCAGGAGCTGGTCAGGTTGTATGCCGGCCACTGCCTCGGCGAAACCGTGAAGCTGCCGGCCCTGCCCGTGCAGTACGCCGATTACTCGGTCTGGCAGCACGACTGGTTCCGAAGTAGCGAACAGAAACGCCAGCTCGATTACTGGACGCAGCGCCTTGGCGACGCACCGGCGATACTGGACCTGCCGACAGACAGGCCGCGTGGCTCTGTCCAAACCTATAACGGTTCGTTTATCGAATACGTTCTGCCGAAGGCCATACACTCCGGCCTTAAAGATGTCGCCCGGCAGGAAAACAGCACGCTGTTTATGGTGTGCCTCGCAGCCTTCAACATTCTCATGGCGCGTTATTCCGGTCAGAAGGATATCTGCATCGGTACCCCGGTTGCCGGCCGGCGCCACACCGAACTGGAAGGCCTGATCGGTTTCTTTATCAATACGCTGGTCATGCGCAATGACCTCGAGGGCGCTCCTGATTTTGCAGAATTTCTTGCGCGCGTGAAGAACACCGCGCTCGAAGCCTATTCACACCAGGAATTTCCATTCGAAAAACTGGTTGATGAAATACAACCCGTGCGTGACATGAGCCACGCGCCACTGTTCCAGGTTGCATTTATCTTCCAGAACACTCCCTGGGACCAGGGTGCGACCCTGCACGATATTGATCTTAGTCCGATCGAGCTCGATTATGGCGTTGCCAAGTTTGACCTGAGCCTGGTTATGGCGGAACGCCGTGAAGGACTACTCGTGCATTTTGAGTACAACACCGACCTGTACGACAAGCGCACAATCGACAAGATGCTCGGACATTTCGAGACGCTGCTGCTTGCGATCGTAAGCGACCCGCGCATGCCAGTTGCCGAGCTGCCCCTGCTGACAGCCCCGGAACGGAAACAGGTGCTGTTCGACTGGAACGAGACACAGGTACCGTTTTCCGACAACACCTGCATACACACACTGATAGAACAAAGAGCCGCTGAACAGCCGGATGCGCCGGCAATACTGTTCCGCGATGAAGTCATTAGTTTTGATGAACTCAACCAACGCGCTAACCAGGTCGCGCATTACCTGATCGGGCACGGCGCCGGTCCGGAGAAAATAGTCGGACTTTGCGTGGAGCGGTCCGTGAACCTGGTTACCGGGCTGCTGGGTATCCTGAAAGCTGGCGCCGCTTACGTGCCGCTCGACCCCAATTACCCGGGTGAACGGCTGGAGTGGATGCTGGAAGACACCCAGGCGCCTTTAGTCATTACACAGACCGCATTACTGGACCAGTTACCACACACCAATGCCAAAACCATTTGCCTGGACCTGGATTGGCACGAAATTGCATCGCACGCCGACGGAAATCCCGAGCGGCAGGCCGACCCGGAAGACCTCGCATACGTTATCTATACCTCGGGCTCAACGGGTAAACCCAAGGGCGTCATGATCAGGCACAAAGGTGTGTGCAACCTTGCTGATGCGCAGGCCCGTGCGTTTGGCCTCGGCCCCAAAGACCGCATGTTGCAGTTCGCGTCTATCAGCTTTGACGCATCAATATTTGAAATCGTGATGGGCCTGCAGGTTGGTGCGGCAATGGTGCTGGCGCCACAGGATGAGTTGCTGCCCGGAAAACCCCTGTTGCAGACGCTCGATGACAAGAAAGTGACCGCGGTCACGCTGCCGCCAACGGCGCTTAGCCAGTTACCCGCAGCGGAGTTACCGTTACTGAAGACGGTGACCGTTGCGGGTGAGGCCTGCCCGCCGGAACTTGTCGAACAGTGGGGTGTAAACCGTCGTTTCTTTAACCTGTACGGCCCGACGGAATCTACCGTCTGGGCAAGTTTTGCCCGGTGCAAACCGGGCGATACGGTCACAATCGGTAAACCGATCACCAATACCCGGCTCTATGTACTCGATGAAAACCTGCAACCCGTACCCGTTGGTGTCGCCGGCGAACTCTGCATAGGCGGTGAAGGGCTTGCGCGCGGCTACCTGAACCGCAAGGAATTGAGCGCTGAAAAATTCCATGTCGATCCATTCAGGGACGAAGCGGATGCCCGGATATACCGTACCGGCGACCGGGTACGTTTCCTGCCCGACGGCAATATTGATTTCCTCGGCCGCATCGACCACCAAGTCAAAGTCCGCGGCTTCCGTATCGAACTCGGAGAAATAGAGACCACGCTTTCAGCGCGCGGAGATGTGCGTGAAGCCGTCGTCATTGCACGTGGTGACAGTCTGCAGAATAAGCAACTGGTTGCCTACATTATTCCGCAGGGAGGTTCACAGCTGTCGCTGGGCGAGTTGCGTGCGCACCTGAAAGAAAGTCTGCCCGAATTCATGATCCCCGCTGCATTCGTCGTACTTAAAGAATTCCCGCTAACACCAAACGGCAAAGTAGATCGCGATGCCCTGCCCGAACCCGACGACAAGCGCCTGGCGCTCGAGGTTGAGTACGTCGCGCCGCGTGACCATGCGGAACGTGTGCTTGCGAAGATATGGAAAGACCTGCTCAATGTCGAACAGGTCGGTATCCATGACAACTTCTTCGAGCTCGGCGGGGACTCGATCCTGAGTATTCAGATCATTGCCCGCGCCAGCCAGGAGGACTTGCGTCTAACCCCGAAACAACTGTTCGAGCACCAGACAATTTCCGAACTGGCAGCGACAGCCGGCACGGGCGGTATCATTAGCGCCGACCAGGGCATCGTTACGGGCAGCCTGCCCCTGACGCCGATCCAGAGCTGGTTCGCGGAACGGGCACTCGCCGAGCCGCAGCACTTCAACCAATCACAACTGTTCGAATGCGAATCCGAACTGGACGGCGAGCTACTGGAACAGGCCTTCCAGGCATTGCTCATGCACCACGATGCGTTGCGCATGACCGTAACGCAGGAGTCCGGTAACCGGGTGTTGCAGCAGATGCCGGACAGCGCGGGCGAAGTGTTGCGCACGGTCAGTATCGAGGCGCTGGATGAGCAGCAACAGGCGGAGCACATGCTGCGGCTCTCCAACGCGCTGCAGGCAAACTTCGACCTGGCCAACGGTCCGCTTGTAAAAGCGCTGCTCATACGGCGCGAACCCGGCGTACCGGACCGGTTGCTAATTGTTGTGCATCACGTCGCTATCGACTGGGTCTCCTGGAACATACTGCTGGAAGACCTGCAAACTACTTACCAACACCTGCTTGCCGGACAGGCAGTTGAGTTGCCGGCTAAAACAACTTCGTACAAGGCCTGGTCGGAACGCCTGCAGACCTACGCTGACACCGATGCGGCAACCGGCGAGGCTGGCTACTGGGTCAACCTGCCCTGGGCGAATGTCAAAGCTCTGCCCCAGGACGACCCGACGGGCGCCAACGTTGAGTCCTCCACCCGGGATGCAACGGTCTGGCTATCACAGGATGAAACCAGCCAGTTGTTGCAGGATGTGCCGCGACTCTGGCGCACGCAGATAAACGATGTGTTACTGACCGCGCTGACGCGTGCCGTTAAACAATGGTCGGGTAGCTCAACCATCGCGGTTAACCTTGAAGGACACGGCCGCGAAGACCTGTTCGACGATATCAACCTGTCGCGCACGGTTGGTTGGTTCACCACGCTGTACCCGCAACTGCTGACCCTGGATACCGGCAACCCCGGCGAAAACCTGAAAGCGATCCGGCAACAATTGCAGGATGTTCCCAACAAGGGTATCGGCTACGGAATACTCCGCTACCTCGGGCCCTCGCAGATACGCAATGAACTCGGCGCTGCGCCGGTACCTGAAATCGGCTTCAACTACCTCGGCCAACTGGACCAGGTGGCCGGCACGAGCGGGCCTTTGCAACCCTGTTTCGACACCCGCGGCACCGAACTCGGGCCGGCCGATGAGCGTCCACACCTCGTTGATTTCGCCATCGCCGTTACGGGTGGCCGTTTGCAGTTATCGGTCCTGTACAGCGAAAACCGGCACCGGGCAGAGACTATCGAAAAGCTGGCATGCCGGCTTCTCGACGAGTTGCGGGGGCTGATCAGTCATTGCCTGAGCACTACGGCGATGGCCTGGACGCCCGCGGACTTCCCGCTGGCGCAGCTTACGCAGCCCGAACTCGACCGGTTACTGGCCGACGATCCGGCTGTCGATGACCTGTGCGGCGTTACTTCCCTGCAGCATGGAATGCTGTTCCACAGCCTGTTCACGGGCGAACACGATGTCTACTTTGCGCGTTTCCGCTGGCGTCTCGAAGGCGCAATCAACGTCACCGCATTCGAACGGGCATGGCAGCAGGTTATCGATCGCCATACCAGTCTGCGTGCGAGCTTCCACTGGGAAGGTCTGGGTGAGCCGGTACAGATCGTCCATCACGACGTTAAAGCGCACATCGAAACCGAAGACTGGGAAAAAGATTCAACCGACGACCACGAACAGAAACTGAATGCTTTCCTTGCAGCCGACCAGGCACGGCGTTTCGATTTCACGGCACCGCCGCTCATGCGGCTGGCGCTGATACGCCTGAACGCCGAAGACCATCATTTTATCTGGAGCTTTCACCATGCCATTATCGACGGCTGGTCGGTCCCGCTCGTACTTAAAGAAGTATTCGCCGTTTACGACGCCGAGCGTAACGAGCGAACGATCGAGCTGGCGCCGCCGCGACCATTCAGCGACTACATCGCCTGGCTCGGCAGCCAGGACACCGCCGGTGCCGAGAGTTTCTGGCGCGGGCTGCTAACAGGATTCAGCGCGCCAACGGCCTTGCCTGGCGCGCGCGTACAACAGTTGTCGCTAACCAGCACGCCTGAATACGAAGAAATGCTGACCCGGGTGCCGGCCAAAACTGTCGCAAGCCTGCGCCGGCTCGCCCAGGAGTCCCGCCTGACCCTTAACACGGTTATACAGGGAGTCTGGGCACTGTTACTCAGCCGCTACAGCGGCGAAAACGACATCGTGTTCGGCGCGACCACCTCGGGCCGGCCGGCAACCATGCCGGGCGTGGGCTCCATGATCGGCCTGTTCCTGAATACCCTGCCCGTGCGCGCCCGGATTGAACCCCAGGTGCGACTGCTCGACTGGTTGCAGGAACTGCAGGCCGTGCAACTCGATGTACGTAATTTCGAGTTCGCATCACTCGTCGAAGTTCAGGGCTGGAGTGACGTGCCGCGAGGCACGCCCATGTTCGGCTCGTTACTTGCGTTCGAAAACTATCCGGACATGGAAACCATGTGGACGGATACCGAAAGCATAACGATCCGCGAGGTCGACGGTTTCGACCGGACCAACTTCCCGCTCACGCTCAATGTTGCCGTGTTCGACGAACTGCAACTGCGGGTAGTTTTCGATACGCGAATGTTCGACACAATCGGTATGCAGAAACTCTGCGGCCACTTCGAAGCACTGCTGGAAGGAATTACTGCAAAACCAAACCAGTACCTGCGTGACCTCTCGCTGCTGACGAGCACTGAACGGGAGGAACTGGCGCTCTGGAACCAGACCGGGCAGGAATACCCTCGCGCAGACGCCATGCATACGGCCTTCGAACAGCAGTCTGCCGATAAGCCCGACGCTATAGCCGTCGAGTGCGCCGGCGTGACGCTGACCTACGCCGAACTCGACCGTCGCGCCAACCAGCTCGCGCACAGGTTACTGGAACTCGGTGCCGGCAAAGACATTCCCGTAGGCCTGTGCATCGACCGTTCGGCCGACATGCTGGTTGCCCTGCTCGGTATTTTGAAATCGGGCAGCGCCTACCTGCCGCTCGACCCCAACTTCCCGCCGGATCGCCTGCGTTACATGCTCGAAGACTCCGGCGCGCCGCTACTCGTCTGTACCCGTGACAAGTCTGAACTGGCCGATGGGCTGCCGGTCACGCGCGTGTGCCTGGACGATGCCGACAACGGTATCGGCGCGCAGCCCGCCACGGCGCCTGGCGTGGATATTCAGTCGAAGCAACTCGCCTACGTGATTTACACGTCGGGATCCACGGGCAAGCCCAAGGGCGTAACCATAGAACACCAGAATGCTGTCAACTTCCTGCACAGCATGGCCCGGACACCGGGCATCTGCAGCGAAGACCGGTTGCTTGCGGTAACCACCCTGAGTTTCGATATCTCGATACTCGAAATTTTTACGCCCCTCAGTGTCGGCGGGACTGTCGTTGTTGCGACCGCGGATGCACTCGCCGATGGTTTTGCCCTCGCGCGATTGCTCAGCGATGCGCGGATCACCGTCATGCAGGCAACGCCGGCAACCTGGCGGTTGTTGCTGGAGGCGAACTGGAAACGCACGGAGAGCATCAAGGTGCTCTGCGGTGGCGAGGCGCTCGACCTGGAACTGGCCCTGAGGCTCGCGATCCCCGGCTTCCCCGTATGGAATATGTACGGACCGACCGAAACTACGATCTGGTCGTCGTGTGAAGCAATCGAACACGATGCCGAACGTGTCAGCGTCGGCAGGCCGATCAATAACACGACCATGTACGTGCTCGACGAAGAAGGCCGACAGGTACCGGTCGGCGTAGCAGGAGAACTGTTTATAGGCGGCGAAGGCGTGGCGCGCGGCTATCATGAACGCCCCGAACTCACAGCCGAGAGGTTCCTCCCGGACCCTTACAGCGACCAGCCCGGTACCCGAATGTACAGGACCGGCGACCTCGCGCGTTACCTGCCGGATGGCCGACTCATCGTCCTCGGCCGAACCGACTTCCAGGTGAAACTGCGGGGCTACCGCATAGAGCTCGGCGAAATCGAGGCGGAGCTCGCGGAGCTCGACGCCGTTACACAGGCTGTCGTGATGCTGCGCGAAGATACGCCGGGCGATCAGCGCCTGGTCGGCTACATGACCACGGTCGAAGGCTACAAACCCGATACGCAGGAGCTGTCCACTTACCTGCGCAATTCCCTGCCCGACTACATGGTGCCCGCGACCTACGTGCGCCTGGAGCAGATACCGCTGACGCCGAATGGCAAAGTCGACCGCAAACAGCTTCCGGCGCCCGAGTGGTCGGCAGACCAGGAGTACGTGGCGCCCAGGAACGGTGTCGAGGAAGAGCTCGCAGTTATCTGGGCCGACATCCTGAGCGTCGAACAGGTAGGCATACACGATGACTTTTTTGCGCTTGGCGGTCATTCACTCATCGCGATGAAGCTGGTCTCTCGCGTTCTGGAGTCCATGCGTGTCGAGCTGCCGCTGGACCGGGTGTTCGAGTCGCCAACCATTGCCGGGCTCGCAAATTCGGTTAGCGAATCCCGCGACAAGGGCGAAGAAGTGCCGGAAATCACGCGGATCGAGCGCTCTTCGAGGCGCACACGACGACGCGACAAGGACTGAACGAACTCAGCATGACAGAGAAACAGGAAAACCAGATGACGCCGCCCAACGGCGATGCCGATTACGTATTCGAAGTCACGGCTTCGTTTGCGCAACAGCGTCTGTGGTTCCTGGATCAGCTCGAACCCGGCAGCCCGGTCTACAACATCAGCTTTGCGATGCGTTTAAAAGGTGAGCTGGACAGGAACGCACTGCAGATTGCGATTAATACGCTCGTCGCGCGACACGAGTCGCTGCGCACGACCTTCGATACTGTCGACAAACAGCCTGTGCAGGTTATCGCGGAAATGGCCAGCCTGGGCCTGCAGATTCACTACTGTGAAGGCGACAGTTCAGAGAGTCATGAGCAACTTCTGCAGAAGCTGGCCACGCAGGCATTCGACCTGCGCCAGGGTCCGCTTCTCAGGATTCATTTACTTGCCACCGGTACCCGTGAACACCTGTTACTGATCGTGATACATCACATTATTGCCGATGCATGGTCACTGGACGTGCTGTACCGGGAGTTGGTTACGGCCTACGAGGCGGCCAGGACCGGGCAGACACCCGAACTGACAAGCCTGCCGGTCCAGTATGCCGATTACGCGGAATGGCAAAAGGACTGGTTATGCGGTGGCGAACTCGAAAAACAGTTGGGTTACTGGCGTGAGCAACTTGTAAATGCGCCGGAGTTGCTGGAGCTTCCCCTGGACAACACACGGCCGCGCATACAGACCCATGCCGGTGCGACGCTGGAAAGGCGGCTGCAAACCGGGCTGGCAGAACAAGTCAAACAACTTGCCCAGTCCCGGTCGTGCACCTTGTTCAATTTTTATCTCGCGGCATTCAGTGCTTTGCTCGGCCGTTATGCGGCGACAGATGATTTAGTCGTAGGAACCCCGATCGCGGGACGCAAGCGCACCGAACTCGAGGGCCTGATCGGTTTCTTCGTGAACACGCTGGGCATGCGCATCGACCTGTCCGGTGATCCCGCGTTCGAACAACTCCTCGAACAATGCAGGCAAACCACGCTGGATGCCTACGCCCACCAGGAGCTGCCGTTCGAGAAACTGGTGGAAGAGTTACAACCCGAACGCGCGATGAGCCATTCGCCCATCTTCCAGGTAATGTTCGTTCTGCATCACGCGGTTGGCAGCAGTCAGCCGTTCAGCGATCTCGAATCTGAATCGCTGCTGCTGGATTCCGGTACGGCTAAATTCGACCTGACGTTGTTCGTTACTGAAATGCATGACGGTGTCTCGATACTGTTCGAGTACAACACGGATTTATTCAATCGTTCGACGATCGAGCGGATGCTGGACCACTTCGAGACGCTGCTTGAAGGGATTGTTGCTGCACCGGATGAGCCGGTATCGACCCTGCCGCTGATGGATGAGGCAGAGAAGCAGCATGTTATGAGCGACTTCAACGGGTCGCCAGTGCAGATCGACATGCTGACCGTAAATCAACTTGTAGAGCGCCAGGTCGAACAAACACCGGACGCCGCCGCCATAAGTTTTGGCAACAAGACACTTTCATACGGTGCGCTGAACAAACGGGCCAACCGGCTCGCCCGGGCGCTAGGTGAAGCCGGCGCCGGACCGGGCAAGCTGGTGGGTATCTGTGCGGAGCGGTCCATCGAGACGGTCGTGGCAGTGCTGGCCGTGCTCAAGGCAGGCGCGGCATACGTACCGATCGACCCGAACTTCCCGGCCGAGCGCGTCGCAACCATGCTGGACGACAGCAAGGCACCCGTGCTGCTGACACAGTCGGCACTGGTTGCAAGTCAGCCTGAACATGGCGCGACTGCCATCGAACTCGACTCTTTCGACTGGTCATCGGGCGATGACTCGAACCCCGATATCGCCGGCGATTCGGTGTACGCGATCTACACCTCGGGTTCTACGGGCAAACCCAAGGGCGTGGAACTCACCCAGATGGGTCTTTCGAACCTGGTCCAGTGGCAGAACGCACAGCCGGGCCTGGATACACCGGCCCGCACGCTGCAGTTTGCTTCTTTAAGTTTTGACGTCAGTTTCCAGGAACTGTTCACGACCTGGGCCCAGGGCGGCACCCTGGTGCTGGTCACCGAGGAAGCGCGCCGGGACCTGGCGGGCCTCGCGAAGTTCATCGCACGCGATCGTATCGAGCGCGTTTATTTACCCTTTGCAGCACTGCAACCGCTTGCAGACGCCGTGGTAAACGAACCGGAGCTCAACTTCCAGGTGCGCGACGTGATCGTCGCCGGCGAGCAATTACAAATCACCCCCAGGGTGAAGGCAATGTTTAGCGCCCTGGGCGATGCCCGGCTGCACAACCAGTACGGCCCGTCCGAGACCCACGTTGTCACTGCCTTCACGCTGAAGGGCAAGCCGGAAGGATGGATACCCCTGCCCCCGATAGGAGCACCTGTAACCAACACCTGGGTGTACGCGCTGGACAACAATAAACAACCGGTACCCGTCGGTGTGCCGGGCGAGCTGCATCTCAACGGCGTGCAGCTCGCGAAGGGTTATCTCAACCGACCTGAATTAACTGCAGAGAAGTTCATCCCCAACCCTTTCGGACCGGGGAGGCTCTATTGCACGGGTGACCGCGTACGCTTCCTGGCCGACGGCAGCCTCGAGTACCTGGGCCGCACCGATGACCAGGTCAAGTGGCGCGGTTTTCGGATCGAACCCGGCGAGATCGAAACGACGCTCAGCCTGCACGCGAGCGTTAAGCAGGCAGCGGTGTTACTGCGTGAAGACGCGCCGGGGGATAAACGCCTGGTCGCTTACGTCGTTGGTGACGAGCCCGACCCCGAAGCCCTGCGCCTGCACATTAAGGAACGTTTACCCGACTACATGGTGCCCTCGGTTATTGTCGTCCTCGATGCCCTGCCGCTCACGCCGAGCGGCAAGGTTGCGCGCCGGAGCCTGCCGGTGCCCGACTACGCAGATGCCGCGCATGCCTACATCGCCCCGCGTACCCCCATCGAAGATGCGCTCGTGCAAATCTGGGCCGAGGTACTCGGAGTTCAGCAGGTGGGGGTGTACGACGACTTCTTTGCACTCGGCGGGCATTCACTGCTGGCGACACAGCTCATCTCCCGCGTGCGCGACACGCTGAATACCGAAGTACCGCTAATTACGCTCTTTAATTATCCGAATGTCAGCGAGTTTGCACACGCCATAGATAAGGACGGTGACAAAGAAAGAGCCGCGGCCATAAGTCCCTGTAACCGTGAACCGGCAATACCATTGTCCTTTGCCCAGCAACGGCTGTGGTTCCTGGACCAGCTCGATCCCGGCAACCCGGCTTACAATTTTCCCGTCGCGGTGGAACTGAATGGCGCACTGGATATAGAAGTGCTCAACAATTCTTTGGCCGAACTCGTGGCTCGCCACGAGACCCTCCGAACGGTATTTGCAGACGGCGACACCGAAGCCGTACAGCTTGTAAAATCCAAAATTGCTATACCCCTCGACCAGGAAGATTTAAGTTCGGCGAGCCGCGACGAAGTGCTTGCGGAACTCACGCGTTTATCGCAGCTTCCCTTTAATCTGCAGGACGGTCCGCTGCTGCGAGCGCATTTGATTAAGAGCGGCGCCGACCAGCACTACCTGCTGCTGGTCTGCCACCACATTATTTCGGATGGCTGGTCACTGAACATCCTGTTGAATGAACTTGCCGCCTGCTACCGTGGGCATGGCTCTCAGCTTGCATCGATGGCCATCCAGTACGCCGACTACTCGGCCTGGCAACGCGACTGGCTCGACGGCGAAGAGCTGAGCCGCCAGGTCGGCTACTGGCGTGAGCAGCTTGCGGATGCGCCCTCCGTACTCGAACTGCCGACCGACAGGCCCCGTCCGCCGGAGCAAAGCTACCTTGGTGACAGCACCCTGACCTGGCTGCGGCCGGATTTGCACGACCGGTTAAAGAAACTCGCAGCCGACGAAAACTGCACCTTGTACATGGTGCTGCTCGCTGCCTTCGATACCCTACTCGCGACTTACGGTTCGACGGAACATGTCGTCGTCGGCACCCCGATCGCGGGGCGCAAGCGTACCGAGCTCGAAGGGCTGATTGGTTTCCTGAGCAACACCCTGGCCATCCCTGCAAACCTGGAGAACAACCCCGACTTTCGAACACTGTTGCGACAGGTGAAGGAAACGACGCTCGGTGCCTACGCGCACCAGGAGCTGCCGTTCGAGAAACTGGTGGAAGAGTTGCAACCCGAACGCGCGATGAGCCATTCACCCATCTTCCAGGTGATGTTCGTTTACCAGAACACGCCGCCGCTGAATGTCGACTTTGGCGCAGTCGCTGCGCGCCCGGTCGGTTTCGAAATGGGTATTGCCAAGTTCGACCTGCTGCTGGAAATGGCTGAATCTGAAGAAGGCCTGCGTGCGGGTCTGCAGTACAACACCGACCTCTTCGACCGGCCAACAATCGAGCGGATGCTGGACCACTTCGAGACGCTGCTGGCAGGGATTGTCGCTGCGCCGGATATACCCG
>PBYE01000068.1 GCA_002729495.1 Chromatiales bacterium | reverse complement strand
GATGTACAGTTCAAAGTAGACGGCTGTCAAATTATGGGCGGCCAAACTTATCCGCATATTTTCAGAATGGCAATTTTCTAAGTGAGAATGGGCTATTCGTTCCGGCGATGTCGGTGCTTCAGTCGTACCCGCCGCAGTCTGGCTGTTTGGGTCGGGGCTAGGGTTGCTCGGCTGGATACGCCGCAGAAAGCCCGCCTGATTTAATCCAGACAGTATTCGCAAAGCCCCGCCCAGTGCGGGGTTTTTTGTGCTTTTAGCCTGCTGCACTCACGCTGCAGTAATTCCCACCAATGCGCGCGAAACGGCGCAAATAGGTGCGAAGCCAATTTACTTGGATTGGTTTACTTACGCGGATCTTTGCGCAAAATCCCGCAACACCACAGACTTAAAATCCGTTTCGAGAAATCGAGTGCGAGTTCAAGTCTCGCCCCGGGCACCACTATTTACTGAGCTCGTTACTATTCTGGGGCATCATCGGGGAGAGCAGGTCGAAGTCTGGGAAGACTCTATAGAGACCTACATAGTATTTCATTACATTCCCATACCGGCAGCCGCTTGGTTGTTTGGCTCTGCCTTGGCCGGCCTGGGCTGGCTGCGACGAAAGCGAGTTGCCTGATTCAATGCAAACCCCGCCTTAAGCGTATTTATCGCAGGGCTAACTTACCGGCCGCTTCAGTATGTAGCCGATATTCGCAAGTTTCAGGAATGCTAATTTACTGCCACGGCCGTGCACGTAGTGCTGCACAATTTCTGTATTTTGCGGATTGACCATATCGGCCAGTTGCCGTTCGGAGTAATAGCTAACGATCGGATGCCCTATGTTGATCCATTCCGGCCCGACGTGCAGCCGGCCGGGGACGAACGGCCCGACCATTTTCTTCAGCCAGAACACGAGCCAGATCATAAAGCGTGGCTCGAAAGTTGGCTCCATAATAAAAAGGTACCCGCCCGGGCGGACCAGCCTTAAAGAATTGGCAATCGTCAGTCTTGCGGACGTGTTGCATTCGGCACGATTCTTTTCGATGACGTGGTGGAGTACGGCTCCGAGCACCGCGTAGTCGTATTTACTATCGCGGCTATCCACGAAGTTCTGGTCAAGTATGGAACCATGTTCCGTCTCGCACCCCGTCGCCTCGGAAGTTGCCCTCAGGCTCGAGGCGGACACGTCCAGGCCGGCCAGATGCTTAATCGGCGTGGACCCCTTTACCAGTTTCAGCGTTTTGCCGGTACCGCAGCCAACATCGATCAATGATTCGCCCGGTTTAGCGTGCTCGTTCAGAAATGCCGTCATGAACTTGAAACGGTACTGACCGTATTTCGGAACATACTTGTCGAAATACTCCTGAGTTTTCTGGTCGTCAGTCAGGTTTACTTCAGTATCCATGCGTGTGGAATCTCGTGAGTTCATGCGTAAGGAATCAGCGCTCGCGGGAGCGGAGATTTAAAGTCCAGGTTTTGTGTGCTGCCGGCTGCCTTTTTTCTTGATAGCCCGGGGTGTATCAATTCTAGATATGAATGTGAGCGACCGGGCTGTATAAAAATGGATCAATAGCGGCCCAATATAATGATTTTAATAAGGTTAACACCAGGCCGCCCGGCGCTGACCGTAATGTATTTGGGCAGGCAAAACCACCTTGCCCTTTGCTCGAAACGCTCTGGACAGGACTCCTTTGGCTGAATCTGTTCGCACTGGGAGCCCAAAAATTCCGCTGGTCTGCCTTGGAAGGCAAGTACGAGTCGAGTCCTCTCAAAAAAAGCCCGCGCGCTTAGGCGCTTGCGAGTTCATTTATGTTCAATTGCCGGGCCGCATCATTCCCGGTATCGTGATTAGTTAATCAGCACAAGGCGCAGCGCGCCAGGGAAAAAGCTGTGGATACTAAAACACTCAATTCAGGGACATTAGCCCTCATTCCTGCCGTATTTTTCATCGCCGCGATGACATTGCTGGCGAGCACCGCACGCGCCGAACTTCGCTGTGACTGCACCGAGGTAATCGATGCCTGTTCTGCCAGCGTCGCCCTGGACGACATGGACGTCGAAATCGAGAGCGATAACGATGCCTGTTCCCGCGTGGACTACCTGATTGACGGCCAGCCGTTCTCCGCACTGGTTGTCGGCGGTGAAGCAAACGTCGTGTGGCGGGGTCAGCCGCTGCGTGATGCACAGATCGTGGTGGAAAACTGCCGGGTGTGCGCAGACCGGCATTCCAGTCGGCCCGTCGCCGGCAATACGACCGATCCGGAAGATGCAGCCGACGAAGACGACAGTAGTGCGAAAGCGCTGGTCAAGGTCATGCCCAATTACCCTCGCAATGCGTGGACCAACCAGGTGGAAGGTGATGTCATAGTCGAGTTCACCGTTAACCAGCAGGGCACGGTGCAGAACATCAAGATCGTCAGCTCCAGCAGCCCGGTGTTCTTAAATAACGCCATAGATGCCATTTCACGTTTTCGCTATACGCCCGCACAGGAAAACGGTGAATCCATTCTGACCTCCGGCATGCGAGAGATATTCAGTTTTCGCCTGCTGGGTGGCACCGATCCCGTCGTTACTTCAAGCTCACCTTAAAGAACGCAAAGCTTTACACTTTAGCCCGTCCCGGGCGGGTGCCCGGTTGCGCAGTGCGCCTCCAGGCGCCAGGTTGAGCAGTGAAGGGGGAAGTCCTTGGCAAACTCGTCTTCGTGGCAGGACATGCGTCGCGTTGTACGCGAATCGATCGGCCTGATCGGTTTCCGGATGACGCTGCGTTACTTAGCGATTTACCTGTTGTCCTACAAGCCTTTTAGCGATAAGTCGTATGACCGGCAACACGAAACCGATACCGGCGGTATGGTGCCGACCAGCGAACTGGATATTGAAGATGAAGCAACAAAGTGGCAGTCGAACCTCTACCTCGGTTCGCCGGCCCGCGTAACCCGTCACCTGGTCCGCTCGCTGGACATTAGCTGCGCCGACTACAGTTTTATCGACTACGGCTCAGGCAAGGGCAGGGCGTTGTTCGTAGCGGCCGAGTTTCCTTTTAAAAAGGTTATTGGTGTCGAGATTTCGCAAGCCTTACACCGGGTCGCGGAAACAAACCTGGCAAAGTTCAGGGGTAAAACATCCAGTGAGATCGAACTCTGGCGTGGCAACGCCCTCGACTACGAATTACCTTCCGGGAACCTCGTGTTGCACATGTACCATCCGTTCGGACCGGATGTGCTGAAACTGGTACTTGAGCATATTCAGCGTGCTGCCGAAGAAGAGCCGGGCAGAAAAATACTGATCCCGTATCTGTTTTCTATCGGTGTGGCTAAAGCGGTGTTCCGGGAATACCCGGCATTCAGGCTCGTGCGCGACGAGTTGTGTGTAAACAACCTGTACCGCTGGACACTGTACGAATATAAACCGGCTGGTTCTTAGTCGTCGTCCTCGTCACCGTGATCGTGATTGCCGTGCTCGTGCTTGCCGTGTTTACCGCGATGGTGTTTGCGCCGTTCGCCCCATTTTCCACGCATTTCCTGCATGCGTTCCTTGCTGCTTGCACGTAGCTCGAGGTATTTGGCCTGCTGCTCATCGGTAAGGATGCCATACGCATTGGCCTGCATCTCGGCCAGCAAAACCACGAGCTCGGCTGCGGCCTTGCCGACATCCTTGCTGACCTCTTCGGTCAGGTCGTCGTAGGCGGGATCATCGGGGGCCAGGGCCATAAGCTCTTTACGCTTCGCGTCACCACGTTCCCGCAGCTCTTTCAGGCGCGGGCCGTAAATCCCCATGAGTGCCGCCATTTCCTGCTTCTGATCTTCGGTCAGACCAAAATCTTTACCCATCCCGGGCATCATCCCCATGCCTCCGGGTCCGCCGGGGCGGCCACCGCCAAAATGCCTGCCATGCCGGGCACCGGAATCACCATCCGCGCCTGATTTGTGGGCGCCCGCCTGGGCGGTCAGGGTGATAAAGCATGCCAGCACGCTTAAGCCGGCTAATTTCGCTAGACGAGTCATGACGAATCCTTACTGGTTAGCAATTCATGAATCATAACCTTGCTAACGCGCTATCACAGCCCGGATTTACCCGTACAATCACCAATGATCAGCGTTTAGCTAAAGTTTTTATTTACAACGCTTTAAGCTGACTATCTAAAGTAATACTTGGCTATTGCGTCCCGGGGCCTTAAGGGGCTACGCTGCGCCAGCACAGGGCACGAAGGTTCAGGGACTCTCACGCGCGTATGGACACTGCAAGCTACAGGCTCGAATGGCGGGAACTGGCCCTGTGGCGGGGCGATCGCTGCCTGCAGTCAGGACTCAACGGTCAGCTTGAGGCCGGCCAGGCATTGACGGTGCGGGGCCCGAACGGCTGTGGCAAAACCACGCTGATCAGGACCCTGTGCGGGCTGAGTCAGCCGGAAACAGGTGAAATTCTCTGGCAGGGCATTGCTATCCACCGCAACCGGCCCGATCTCCATGCCAACCTTGCCTACGCGGGCCATAGCAACGGACTGAAGGGCGACCTGAGTACCCGCGAAAACCTGCGCTTCGCCGCGGTACTGCGCGGTCGCCATACCAACCAGAACGAACTCCTGCACGGGCTGCGGCTGACCGACTGTGCTGATTTGCCGACCCGTAACCTGTCGGCGGGTCAGCGACGGCGCGCCGCACTGGCCCGGGTCCTCGGTTCGGGTGCCCAGTTATGGATTCTGGACGAACCCTTTACCAACCTCGATGCAGCCGGCATCGAATGGCTCGGTATACGTTTTAATCACCACCTGTCGCTGGGCGGGTTACTGCTGATGGCTGCACACCAGGCCAGCCAGGTCGACCCGGACCGGGAAACCGTGCTGGACCTGCCCGGGATCAACGCATGATTCGCGCCTTCTTCATGGTCATGCGGCGTGAACTGACCGTCGCCGTGCGACGGTGGTCCGACCTCGTCATGCCGCTGGTATTTTTCATCATCGTCTGCACGCTGTTCCCGCTTGCCGTGGGGCAGGACATAGAAATACTCAACGATATCGGCCCCGGCGCTATCTGGGTTGCCGCATTGCTTGCGACCCTGCTGTCGCTGAATACGCTGTTCCGGGACGACTTCGAGGATGGCAGCCTCGAGCAACTGGTGCTCGACAAAGAACCGTTGACGTTTTTGTTGCTGGCTAAAACGGTGGCGCACTGGCTGGTTACCGGGTTACCACTGGTCGTACTGTCACCTGTTCTCGTGCTCGCATTCGGTATGCCGGTAACGGCGATACCCGGTGTTGTGCTCACGTTACTGGCCGGCACGCCTGCCCTCAGCCTGCTCGGGTCGGTGGGCGCCGCGCTCACGGCGGGTTTACGCCAGGCCAGCGGCCTGCTCGCACTGTTGCTATTACCGCTCACCATCCCGGTACTTATTTTCGGAGCCCGGGCAGCCGATATGGCCGCGTCCGGTGAATCCATTGTGGGGCCTTTATATATGCTTGGCGGCATCAGCATGCTGGCGCTGACGCTGACGCCGTTCGCGACGGCGGCCGCGGTTCGGGTCAGCCTCGATTGAACAGCGTCTCGCAACGCGGCGAAAGGCGCTGGGACCGGGCGTTTCCGCGCTGGTCTTGCAGCTTCGCTGTAGTAATATGGCCGCGCGCCGAAAACGGGCGGCGCTGAGAGCACTGAGAAAATTCCATGTGGAACTGGTTTTATAAACTGGCGTCGCCGCCACACTTCTACCGTACCGCCACGGTACTGGAGCCGTGGTTGTTCTGGCCGGCACTGGTGCTGCTGGCCATTGGTCTGTATGGCGGCCTGGTGATGGCACCCGCGGACTACGTGCAGGGCGATGGCTACCGAATTATCTACGTGCATGTGCCGAGCTCGTATCTCTCGATGTTTACCTACGTCACCATGGCAGTAACGTCCGCTATCGGTCTTATCTGGCGCATGAAACTCGCATTTTGTGTCGCGGCCGCCTGCGCCCCTATCGGTGCGGCATTTACTTTTATGTCGCTTACTACCGGCGCAATCTGGGGACAGCCGATGTGGGGTACCTGGTGGGTCTGGGACCCGCGGCTTACTTCGCAGCTGATTTTGTTTTTTCTTTACCTCGGCTACATGTTCCTGCGCCAGGCGCTGGCGGAAACGCGCCAGGCTGACCGGGCCAGTGGCGTGCTCGCGGTTGTGGGCGTCGTTAATATTCCGATCATTCATTTTTCGGTGGAGTGGTGGAATTCACTCCACCAGCCGGCCTCCTTAAGCAAGCTGGAAACACCCGCGATTGCAGGCGACATGCTCTGGCCGCTACTGGTTATGATTCTTGCCTACCAGTTACTCATGCTGGCGCTCCTCATGACCGGAATCCGCGCGCAGGTGCTGGAACGCGAGAAAAATGCCCGCTGGGTAGGCGAACTGCTCGACACAACCGGGCATGAAGCATGAACGAATTTTTCGCAATGGGTGGCTACGGCACCTATGTATGGAGTGCATACTCCATCAGCTTTGTTGTGCTGGCTGCAACCGTGTGGTTCGCACGGCGCAACCTGGCCAACACGAGGGAGCGCCTGAAACGGCAACGGCTTAGCAAACAGGATCGGACACCATGACTCCACGCAGACAACGCATGCTGGCGGTAGTAGTTATTTTTGTCGGCGTCAGCATCGCAGCGACGCTGCTACTGCGTGCGCTCGATATGAACACCATGTATTTCTTCGGGCCTGAAGAAGTGCTCACCGGTAAAGCACCCCTGGACAAACCATTTCGCCTGGGCGGACTGGTCGTTAACGGCAGCTTCAAACGTGAGCCCGGCAGCCTCGAAGCAACTTTTGAAGTCACTGACAACGTCGCACGCGTTACCGTTTCCTACACCGGCGTATTGCCTGACCTTTTCACCGAGGGGCAGGGCATGGTTGCGAACGGCAGGTTACGTGAAGACGGGGTGTTTGTTGCAGCTGAAGTGCTCGCCAAGCATGACGAAAATTACATGAGCCCTGAAATCGCCAAAATGCTCGACAAGAAAGGTCATCCGGGCAGCCCGATGGACACGCTGGTCGAAGACCCGACCTGAAGCAGCGCAATGATCCCTGAATTCGGTCACATTGCCCTTGTCATTGCCCTGTGCATTGCCGTGCTGCAGTCAGTATTGCCGATGGTCGGCGCGCAGCGAGGCAACGTCGCGTGGATTGCGACCGGCCGGCCGCTTGCCCACGCACAGTTTCTGTTCCTGGCGATCTCCTTTGGCTGCCTGATGGCAGCTTTCCTGCAAAACGACTTCTCTGTTGAGTACGTCGCGAAAAACTCCAACACGGCTTTGCCCACCATGTTCAAAGTTGCAGCCGTGTGGGGCGCGCATGAGGGTTCATTATTGCTCTGGTCGGTCACACTGGGCCTGTGGACCAGCGGCGTCGCCGTATTCAGCAAGAGCCTGCCGAACGCCATGGTGTCGCGGGTGCTCGCCGTGATGGGGGTGATCGCAGTCGGATTTATGCTGTTTATCCTGCTGACCTCCAACCCGTTCGACCGGCTGTTCCCGGCACCGTTCGACGGCGCTGACCTGAATCCGCTGCTGCAGGATCCTGCGCTCATCATCCATCCGCCGATGCTCTACATGGGCTACGTCGGTTTCTCGGTTCCATTTGGTTTTGCCATTGCGGCCATGCTGGCCGGTAACCTGGACCAGCAGTGGGCACGCTGGACAAGACCATGGACGGCAACCGCCTGGCTGTTCCTGACCATGGGCATCGCGCTGGGTAGCTGGTGGGCCTATTACGAACTCGGATGGGGCGGCTGGTGGTTCTGGGATCCTGTGGAGAATGCGGCCTTCATGCCGTGGCTGGTCGGTACCGGGTTGATGCATTCGCTCGCGGTTACCGAGAAACGCGGCTTGTTTAAAAGCTGGACTTTGCTGATGGCCATCGCGGCTTTTTCGCTAAGCCTGCTCGGTACTTTTCTCGTGCGTTCCGGCGTGCTCGTCTCGGTGCACGCGTTCGCAGCTGACCCCGCCCGCGGCTTGTTTATCCTTATATTCCTCGGCATCGTGATCGGTACATCACTGACTTTGTATGCGTACCGCGCCAGCTCACTGGAAACCCAGGTCGGTTTCACCCACTTTTCGCGCGAGACTTTTATCCTGCTGAACAGCATCCTGCTGGTGATCGCGGCAGGTGTCGTTTTGCTCGGCACGCTCGGGCCGCTTGTTTTTGGTGCGCTCGACCTCGGTTCAGTCTCGGTAGGACCGCAGTACTTTGAACTCGTATTCCTGTTTCCGATGTTGCCGTTGTTACTCGCGGTCGGTGTAGGTATGCACACTGCGTGGCGCAGCGCCAACCCGCGGGAGTTGTTCCGCCGGCTCAGGTGGCCCGCGCTCGGCGCGCTCGTCGCGGGCATGTTTGTTCCATGGCTGGTCTTCGGCAGCGTATCTTTGCTAACGGCGCTCGGCGTAACCATCGGTTTGTGGACAGTTATTGCGTCACTGATAGACCCGGCGAAGAAGCTGCGTGGCAAAGGCCCGCGCATTACGCGCAGCATGGTGGCCATGCAACTGGCGCACCTGGGGCTGGGGCTGACCGTGCTCGGTATCACGGTAACGTCTGCGTACACGGTAGTCACCGACGAGGGCATGAAACCCGGCGAAACGGTTGACATCGCTGGCTACACCTTCCGCTTCGAGGAAACGCTGCCGGTGTCGGGACCAAATTACGAAGCGATACAGGGTGTGTTTACCGTGTCCCGCAACGGCGCCGAGTTAACTCAACTCAGGCCCGAGAAACGCGTGTACCGCGTGCAGACCAGCCCGATGACCGAAGCCGGTATCAAGGCCGGGTGGGGCCGGGACCTGTTCATCGCGCTCGGCGAACAACTCGGCAGGGGTGCCTGGAGTGTGCGCATACAGTACAAACCACTCATCCGGTTTATCTGGTTCGGTTGCATCGTGATGGCGATCGGCGGACTGGTGGGTATCAGTGACCCGCGCTACCGTCAGCGCGCACGGGCAAAAGCAGCCGCCGATGGCGTGACTGCAACCGCATAAGCTAACAACCCGTGGCCGGCAAACTAAAATTCCTGATACCCATCGCTGTGTTTGCGGGTATGGTCGCGATTTTTTACAAAGGCCTTTACAGCGATCCCACGCTCGTGAGTTCGCCGTTCATCGACAAAGCAGCGCCCGTTTTTAACCTACCCACCCTTTACGATGATCAGAAACACATCACCGAGGCAGAATTCAAAGGCAGGATCAGCCTGTTCAACGTCTGGGCGAGTTGGTGTCCCGGTTGTGCGCGTGAACACGAGATGCTGCTAATGATCGCGCGCGACACCGACATACCCATTTACGGGCTCAACTGGAAGGACGAGCGCCAGGCCGCACAGAAGTGGCTGCGGGAACGGGGTAACCCGTACACGGTGAACGCGGTGGACCGGGACAACGTTACCGGTATCGACTGGGGCGTTTACGGCGCGCCGGAAACCTTCCTGATCGATGGCGAAGGCATCATTCGTTACAAGCACATCGGTCCGCTGACGCCGGAAATCTGGGCAGCCGAATTCCTGCCGCGCATCGAAACCGCGCGCGCGACGCTTGCAGGTGCGGACAGTTGATCCGTGCAACCACATTCGGTTTGTTGATAGGACTGCTGGGGCTGTCGTTCACGGCGAGCGCAGTCGATCCGTCGGACAAACTCGAGGACCCGATCCAGAACGAGCTGTACCTGGCGATTACCAAGGAGGTTCGCTGCCTTGTTTGTCAGAACCAGAGCATCGCGGACTCGACCGCGCCACTCGCGGCCGATTTGCGGCGTGAAATCCGCCGCATGGTCGAAGAGGGTCAGGACGAAACCAGGATCAAGAATTTCCTGGTCGAACGCTATGGCGACTTCATCCTGTACAGACCGCGCTTTCGTTCCTGGAATATTGTGCTGTGGCTTGGGCCGGTTGCGCTCATGGTAGTCGGTTTTATCGCACTGGCAATGAACATCAGGCGACGCAAGAGCCTGCCTATCGATGAGGACGCGCCTTGAACGGAATGATATATGCAGGCGGGGCCGGCCTGACGCTGCTCGCGTTGTTGTTCGTCGTCGTGCCGCTTCTGAAATACCGCAAGGAGGGTGCGGTCGGTATCGTGTTACCGATCCTTATCATCGTTTTTCCGCTGGCCGTCGGTAGTATTTATTCGTCCGTTACGACTTACCAGGCGGACGCCGAAACGGTTGTGGAAACCGTGAACCAGGTGGCGCCGGCTGATGAACTGGTGCTCGATCTCGCGAAACGCATGCGTACGGAGCCCACGCTGGAAGGCCTGACGATGCTCGGTACGACTTACCTCCGGCTGCAGCGTTACCAGGAAGCAGTCGATGCCTGGCACCAGGCATGGGAAATGACCGACGGCAAAGATGTCGACGTGTCGATAAGCTATGCAGAAGCGCTGGTACTGGCAGACCGCAGCACACTCAAAACCAGTGCGGTCGATTTGCTGGAATTCGCGTTACAGGAACGGCCCGATAACGCCAAGGCAAACTGGTACGGGGGCTTAAGCGCAGCGGCTCGCGGTAACAACGAACTGGCAATCCAACGCTGGACGCTGGTGCTCAATGACCCGCAATTGCCCCCGGATGCACGGATGGCCCTGCAACAGCAGCTCGCCACGATGGGGACAGCCGGATTACCCGTTACGGTAACAGCCGGAACCGTTATCAGCGCCACGATCGATATCAGCCCCGAACTCGCGGCACAGGACACGGCAAACCTGTTTTTGTTTCTCATTGCGCGCGACGTTAACCGACCGCGGCCGCCGCTGGCCGTCAGGCGCGTTCCCGTTGCCGGGTTTCCGCTGACCCTTGAACTCGGCGATGCGAACCTGATGGTGCCCGGCAGCAACCTGGGGGACGTCGAACAACTGGAAGTGATCGCCCGCATATCACAAAGCGGCGAACCGGTTGCTGCCAGCGGTGACCTGTATGGCAAAATGATTCCCGCTATAGATGACAACGGTAAACTGAAGGCCGATATACTCATTGACTCCATAGTCGACTAAGCAATAACGCCGGCCTGTTTTGTGAGCATCGATACGAACGCATTACACGCGCATATCCGTGAGCTGATCGGCACGCCGTCGGTCAGCAGTGTATCTGCCGAGTGGGACATGCCGAACGCGCCGGTCATCGCTGCGCTGGCCGCACGGCTGGAGGGGGCAGGGTGGCAGATCGAAATACAGGACCTGCCCGGCAAACCCGGTAAGCAGAATTTAATTGCAACGCTGGGCAGAGGCGAGGGCGGCCTGATCCTGTCCGGCCACACCGACACCGTGCCGTACAACGAGGAACTGTGGTCCAGCGACCCGTTTACGCTGACCGAGCGTGACAACCGCTTTTACGGTCTCGGCGCCGCCGACATGAAGTCCTTTCTCGCGCTGGCCATGGCGGCTTGTGCCGACATCGATCCGGCCAACCTGAAACAACCGGTGATCCTCCTGGCCACCGCCGACGAGGAAAGCAGCATGGCAGGCGCCCGGGCGCTGGTGGCCGCGGGCAAACCGAAAGCACGGTACGCCGTGATCGGCGAGCCCACAGATTTGAAGCCCATCCGCATGCACAAGGGCATATTCATGGAAGCCATCCGCGTGCAGGGGCAGAGCGGCCATTCCAGCGATCCGGGACTCGGCAGGAACGCACTGGAGGGTATGCATAAAATCATCGCTGAATTAATAACTTGGCGCCAGGAGTTACAGCAGAACTTCACTAATGATGCATTCCGAATCCCGTACAGCACGCTGAACCTGGGCCATATACACGGCGGGGATAACCCGAACCGCATCTGCGGCAGCTGCGAACTGCAGATAGACCTGCGATTTATACCGGGTCTAAATCGGGATGAATTACGCACAGAGTTGCATAAACGTGCTGAAAATGCTGCTCAAAGCGCTGATCCCGCGCTGGAAGTGAGTTTCACGGCACTGCACGAAGGCACGGAGCCCATGGATACGCCGGCAAACGCAGAAATCGTGACAACGGCGGAAAAGCTTACGGGCGCATCTGCAGAAGCGGTGGCATACGCCACCGAAGCGCCTTTTTTGAGCCTAATGGGCATAGAGACGCTGGTGATGGGTCCGGGCTCGATCAACCAGGCACATCAGCCGGACGAGTACCTGGAACTGGACCAGGTAAAGCCAACCATCCGTTATCTGCAGCAGCTCATCGAAAAGTACTGCCAGTAGCTACCGACCCGTTAAGGGAATGGAGGCCTGCACCGGTTAACCGGAGTACGGGGAAAGGGTGCGTTTAGGCGGGTTCCATATCCGGGGGCCCTGGGGAGATCGAGGGTCTATTTAACATAATATACATTATGCGCATTAATTAGCCTTCGATGACGCCTGCCCCGCCAAGTATATTCAAATACCGGTTCTCAGAAACTGCCCGAACAGCTAGGAGGCTCCTCCCCAGCCTTCGGGTAAGCCAGTTTGCTTCTGGCGACGCAGTGGCCGCCCAAACGGCCAGGCACTGATCTATTTAGCGTTCAGGGGTGGCATGACGAGACGCACGGCAGCGCGGTGTCGATCGTGTCTGTACCGACGAAGGCCTCGCCGGCGTAGGTCTCCCCCTCCAGGGTGACGGAAGTGTCGCCGCAAGAGATACCTGTTTTTCTCGTTACAAAGCCGAGTATAAGGTCGACATCTCCGTCACCGTCGACATTCAGCGCTACGGGCGGGCTCTTGACGTTCGGTACCTGCTCAGGGCCGAAACGGACCTTATCCTGCGCAACCTGGGTCGCATCGAAACCGCTGTCCGTCAGGATCGCGACACGGGTGCGATTTTGTCCGGAGCTGGTTCCGGTGGGATCGACGATGTTAGCCGCATCAAACGGCTTGATGTCTATACCTACCAGCCGTGCAGGATTAACGGTCAGAGTCATATCCATCACCCCGGAATGAGTTGAGCCAGCTAACCTGCTATACGTGGATATGGCAGCCTCCAATATATAGGCCCCGGGCGGTAGAGCAAACTGATCATTGAATATCCAGTTCCATGTGCCCGTGTTTTTAGGCGCACTAGACGCCGCCTCGTAAAAATAATCCTCGTTAGTGTAGACCTTGAAATAGAAGTAGCCACTGGTGTCGACCGGTTCCCCGTTTATTGCGCTCAGGAGCGTAAAGTCCACATTGCCCGCGACGCTTATAGTTGAAGTTTCCGTCAGGGTGAAACGGATGCGGTCCAGCCCCCACACCCCGGCGTACGCATTCGAGGTAGCCGAACCGGATGTGCTGCCGAAGGAAAGCAGATCAAGGTGGTACTGGTTAGCGCTGATCGTCACGTCGGCGTTGGCTTCCGCATTTCCGCCACCACTGCAGAATTCGGCATCTGTCACAGAGGCGGTCACGTCGAATGCCGCGCTCCCCGGATGATAAAAATTGTCATTAACGTAACCGCCGGGACTGCACTCCAGGCGGGCCAAGAGATCGAATTGACCGTAATCCGTGAGCACGGCGGCCTGTGCAGAGCCCTGCACATGCGCGATGACAAACAGTAAAAAAGCAGAGATCTTTCTAATCATTATATTTCACCCCTTTCTAAATCCTTTTAAAAAAAGCTTATGCACCTGGATAGTTATAGTTCTGAAGCACACCTGCCGGGTATTCATGCCAGCCAAAAGCAGTCACGCTCCCGGGTTCCGATTCCGGATCGGCGGCGATGCGGCTTATGCACAATGCTGCAGTGCCGCGTATTAAGTTTATTCTGGCGCTGCTAAGACCTGCTTATCATCCTGCAAAATGACCAGGAATTGAGGCGATTTAAACAAAATATCCGATATTATTTCGTGCTTATGGGCCCCATAAGCGCAAAAACGGCCCGCATTCGCGGGGTTCTCGGGTTGAGCGGTGATCCAGGCGTTTATCGGGCGGCGGCTTTCCTCGTGATGCCTGCGAAGATGGTCCTCTTGGCTTCCCGGGTTCTCGCCCCCTCCTCTTCCGCCCTTAGGCCCTGATTCAGCCCGTTTCGTAGAGATAGCCGATGTAGAAATCGGTATCGAACTGCTCATCGTCTGGCAAGTCTGAACTCACGTTACCGCCATAGCCAAACATCAGCGAGCCGTTGTCACCCACACCGACAGTGAGCGCGAAGCGCCAGTTGGTGTTGTCCTCGGACTCGCCGACTGCCTCTTCGCGGTACACCTCGGCCATCAGCTCTACCGAATCCGTGAGGCTGTAGCCGACCCAGGCACCATAGAACACACCATTTGGCCCTGTTGACGTCATGTCATAGCCGACCTGCCCGGTGAAAATCCAGTCGCCGCTTTCGACCGACCCCACTACCGGTACAGACAGCACGCGCACGTCTTCGATGATGCCGCGGTCCTGCGACGAGCCACTCAGCGGAACACCGTAAGCCGGCGCGAGCACCAACGCTGTGCCGTCCCCTTCGTAAAACTGCCATTTAAACAGCAGTTTGCCCTCGCCCAACCCGGCCTTGCGTTCGCCCTCTTCCGGGCTCACGACCGCACGCGACCACCCGAATCCGACATGCATGTTATTACCCAGTCCGTATTCGGTCTCAAACTTGGGCGCCGTAAAGCTGTCACCTGCATCAGTCTCTTCACCGCTGAATGCGACCGTCAGTTCGTAGACACCTTCTTCTACGATGCCGGTGTCGTCGGTCACTAGGGGTGATCCGGCATGCGAAGGCAAGGCCAAAAAAATAGCTGCAGCTGCAGCCACGCGTATACAGGTGCCACGGGGGCATCGAAAGTCACTCATTCCCAGGTGTCAGGATTAGGGGCGCAACAGTATACATATTTCTTTTTAATGCCTTAACCCCGGTTTAAGGTCAACCGCTGCGACAGCCCGCCCGAATTATTCCGGCTTGCGGAAGGATATGGTCAGCACGCCCTCCACGGGCTCTTTCAGGCCCTTGGCCTGCAGGGAATAGCGGGCCTTGACCTCCCGGCCTGCCGGTTCAGGCTTTACGGCGATACGCAGGGACTGTTCGAACGCCGTGCACACATCGTCCGGTTTGAGCAGGTCGTATTCCTGCTTCACCCGGACCGCGGACTTGTAGTACTTGACCTGCGGGTAACCCATTAATTCAGATTCCAGGGATGACCTGTTGGTGCCCGGTACGCCGTATATATGTTCCGCTACCCTGAACTGATCGGCGCGCGGCTCCGCAACCGTTTATTCGACGCTGGGCTTCGGCGACCTGGTGCCGACAGGTCCGCTGCGGTTCATGGCAGGAATGGAAAGCGTAACCGGGCTACTGTTGATTACCTGGTCGGCTTCGTTTACTTACCTGGAAATGGTGCGCTATTGGCGCACCGATGACTGATTGCCGAATAGCGGTCAGTCTTTTTTCATAGGGTCATCGACACCGAGCCGCTCGTGCATTACCGGGCTCGTCGTCGTGTACTGCAAATTAACTTTCTTGCCGGGCTCTATAACTGCTTTCGCAGCGAAAGCAGCCAGCGCGGCCTCGTGGAAACCGCTGAGTATCAGTTTCTTTTTACCCGGGTAGGTGTTGATATCACCGACCGCAAAAATGCCGGGGATATTGGTTTCAAATTTCGCGGTATCGACTTCAATCGCCTTCTTGGCAATATTAAAGCCCCACTCCGCTATAGGACCCAGCTTGGGCGCCAGACCGAAGAATGCCATCAGGTGATCGGTCTCCAGCGTAACGGGGTCCTCGCCCTTAACCGTGATCTCGACAGACTTGATCTGCTCACCATCGGCTGCAAAGGCCGTGGCTTTGGCATTCTCGAGAACGCGTACTTTGCCGTCACCGGCAAGTTTTTTTAGGGCATCGACCGTAGCCGGTGCGGCGCGATATTCTTCCCGCCGGTGCACCAGCGTCAGTTCCGATACGGAATCCGCAAGTGCGAGCGCCCAGTCAAGTGCCGAGTCCCCTCCTCCGCATATCACTACTTTCTTGCCGGCAAACAGTCCGGGCTCCCTGATACGGTAGTGGACGCTGGTGCCTTCCAGGGCGTCAATACCTTCCATCCGGAAGCGCCGCGGCTGAAACGAGCCCACGCCACCTGCAATGAACACGGTTTTGGCATGGAATTCCTGGTCATTCGAGGTGGCGACGCGGAAATAGCCGTCCTGGCGTTCCACCTTGGTTACTTCCTCGCCCAGGTGAAACGTCGGGTCAAAAGGCTTGACCTGTTCCAGCAAACTTTCGATTAGCTCCTGACCCGTGCATACGGGCACCGCGGGAATATCGTAAATCGGTTTGTCCGGGTACAGCTCCGTACACTGCCCGCCGACGGTAGGTAAAGAATCAAGAATGTCGGCTTTAATGCCGAGCAAGCCGAGTTCGAAAACCTGAAACAACCCGCACGGGCCGGCGCCGACAATGAGCGCGTCTGTCTGTTTGGCCATCCTGGTATTCCGTTTTGCTGTTTACCGGGTCCGCATTTCCGTGACGCTCCCGGCAAAGGGCGGCAATATTACTGAAGCAGGTCTTGAGCAACAACAGCCCCTGTATCATATGGATATGCCCGACGCTTCTAATACGGCGTCGGCCAAGCATTCAGGAGAATTCGTCAGGATCGAAATCGACCACATCCCATGTATTGGCTTCTTCTCCACGCGCAGTCTGGCGAATCGCGTCAACAATCACCCGGTCATTCCAATCCACGGTTTTTGCGGCAGCTTCTGCCAGTTTGTCCGGTATCACCACGGTGTCGCCAAAACTGCTGATCGCGACTACGGGGATTTTAAATGCCTGGGCCACAGTTAACTCGAATGTCACCAGAGCTGAAAGCCCCGTGGACCCGACCGGACAAATAACCACTTCCGCATACTTGATCTGGGTACGGAGTTCCTCCTGTTGCGCCTCCCGTCCTCCCGCGCCCTGCTCGGCCTCGGGATTGCCGCAGTTAATGTAGAAGAATCCACCACGACTCTCCAGGTATTCGAATACGCGCGTATAGTCTTCACTGTCCCTAAACTCATGGGTAACGAACAATCGGATCGGGTCTTTTCCAGTCATCGCATCTCTTCCATCCTTAAGCGGTGGGCCTGGCTCCGCCGACCGGGGCAATTATCGCTATTTTCTCAAAAACGGGTGAAACGGCAAGCGCGGACAGCTTAAACTCCACAGGTCATGCGCCTCCTGCTTTACAACATTCGTTACGGCGTGGGTAACGGCGCCACCAGCGCCGTACCGCTGCCCGGAGCCCGTTACCTGTTCGCAGAGGCGGGTGAGCTGGCGCGCATAATCGAATTTATCCGTTCCCAGGATCCGGACATCGTCGGCCTGATCGAAGTTGATACCGGTTCGATGCGCAGTGGACGGGTCAACCAGGCGGAGGTCATTGCCGATGCGCTCGGGCATTACAGTTGTTATGAAAACAAATACAGCGAAGACTCGGTCAATCAGCGCTTGCCCATCGTTCGTAAACAGGCAAACGCATTTCTGGCAAGTCCCCGCGTACACGGCGAGCGCTTCCACTATTTCGATACCGGCATTAAGAGGCTGATTATTGAGCTTGAGCTCGATGATGTTGCAATTTTCCTGGTACACCTTTCGCTTAAATACAGGCACCGCCAGTTTCAGTTGCGGCATCTTTACGAACTGGTCAAACGCTGCGACAAGCCGGTTATCGTCGCCGGAGACTTCAATACATTCTGGGGAGAGGATGAGATTTTTCTCTTTATGAAAGCGGCGGGCCTGCACAGCGCTAATTCGGAAAGTCTTCCTTCGTACCCGACCCGCGCGCCGCGCATGGAGCTCGACTTTGTACTTTGTAGCGAAGGAATTTCGGTAATCGATTTCGAAATTCTGAAGGTTCCGCACTCGGACCATCTGCCGCTGGTCTGCGATTTCGAGGTCCGCTGATCATGAGCAGCAAGCAACCCGAACCAGATTCCCCGGTACGCAACTGGACACTTGAAACTGATCCGTCGGATATTGCCTGGTTAGGTTTACGCACCGCTGGCAGCACCAACGTACTGTCGCGCCAGGTGCTGCTCGAGCTCGACACAGTCCTGGATGCTCTGTATACGGCGCCACCAAACGGCCTCATAATTTTTTCCCCCAAGGAGACGGGCTTTATAGCGGGCGCTGACGTTAACGAGTTTCCCGAGCTGAAATCGGAAGACCAGGCCTATGAGCAGGTGCGTGCGGGTCAGAGAGTGCTGGACAGGCTGGCAGCCTTACCCTTCCCTACTGTAGCCGCAATAGATGGCGTTGCTCTCGGCGGTGGGCTCGAACTGGCACTTGCATGTGACTGGCGCATTGCGATTGAGTCGGAACGTTCGACGCTGGGGCTGCCGGAAGTTCAGCTCGGTGTTCATCCGGGGCTCGGCGGCACCGTCCGTGCCGTGCAGGTCATGGGTGTGCGCAATGCAATGCAGTTAATGCTAACAGGCAAACCGATCAAACCGGCTAAAGCACTACGCCAAAAACTCGTTGATCGTGTCACCACCCGGGACTCCTGGCGAACCGATGCGGCAGAATTTGCCCTTCGTACGCCTGTGAGTCGTCGCATGCCGTTGCCGGACCTGTTGCTCAACCTCGCGCCTGTGAGACCGCTCCTCGCCAAAATATTGCGCAAGCAGGTTGCGGTAAAAGCGAATCCAGGCCACTACCCTGCTCCCCAGGCAATAATTAATTTGTGGCAAAAATACGGTGCCGGCCCTCCTGGTTTTGATGCGGAGGCACTGTCCTTTGCCCGGCTCGTATTTACCCCCGCTTCGCAAAACCTGGTACGTGTATTTTTTCTGCAGGACAGACTCAAGGGGCTGGCAAAGATCGCGGATATTGAATTCCGGCACGTGCATGTGGTCGGTGCAGGCACGATGGGTGCGGATATAGCGGCCTGGTGCGCCATCCGTGGCATGTCGGTCACGTTGCAGGACCGCGAAAAACGCTTTGTTGATGGCGGACTGGAAAAAGCGCAGTCCGTCTTTAAACGTAAGCTTAAAGATGCCGATCGAATTGCCGAGGCCAGTAAACGGCTGGTGGGCGACCTGACGGGTGAAGGCGCGCATAGCGCTGACCTGGTAATAGAAGCGATATTTGAAGACCTTGAGGCGAAGCAGGCGTTGTTTAAGGAGATTGAGGAACGCGCAAGACCTGACGCACTGCTTGCCACCAACACTTCCAGCATTCCGCTGAAACTGATCGCCGGTTCTCTGAACTCGCCGCAGCGGCTCGTGGGCCTGCATTTTTTCAACCCGGTGGCCCTGATGCCGCTTGTTGAAGTAGTGCATACGTCAACAACACTGCATGCGGCTATCGATGTGGCTACAGCATTTGTTAAACAGATTGGCAAACTCCCCCTGCCTTGCCGCGGATTGCCCGGGTTTCTCGTGAACCGGATCCTGGCGCCTTACCTGGATGAGGCCATTCGTCTGCAGGAAGAAGGTGTTGCGCCGGAAAGCATTGATCAGGCGGCACGGGATTTCGGCATGCCGGTCGGACCGCTCGAGCTCGCCGATAGCGTCGGACTCGACATTCTTTTACATGTTGCCACGATCCTGGCAGATACGATTCATCGCCCACTGCCTCCGGCATTAAAACAACTCGTTGCAGACAAGCGTCTCGGGGAAAAATCGGGACGAGGTTTTTACTATTGGGAAAACGGGAAGCCACGTAAACAGTCAGACACCCCACCGGCAGGAGTGGAAGTTCAGCAGCGACTAATACTGTCACTTGTCAACGAAGCGGCAGCCTGCCTGGAGGACCACGTGGTAGCCGATGCAGACCTTGCAGATGCCGGAACTATATTCGGTGCCGGATTCGCGCCCTTTCGGGGCGGCCCGCTCCAGTACGCACGTACCGAAGGGTTGCCCCAGATCCGTGCGGCACTGGAAAGCCTGCAGAGACAATACGGGGACCGCTTTGCGCCATCTGCGGGTTGGGGCGCCCTGGAGTCAGAGGGGAGCCCAAACCCGTGACACATAACCTTTTCCGGTCCGGTAACAGCCCGTACAATAGGCACCGCCGTAATGCGGCATCAAACAGAGACGAAAGCGAGCGCTGCTAGTCCGATGGCAACAGAACTAACAAATGAAGTCCTCCAGCGCTTTAGCCCCATGGATGGGCTCAAGCACCAAAACCTGGTCGCACTGACCAAAAAAACCAACATCCGGACGCTGGATGCCGGCCGTACCCTTTTTAAGGCAGGTGACACTAAAAAATGCACGCTCTACCTCGTTAGCGGGATACTGGAACTGCGCACCGATGACGGTGACCTTACCAGGATAGAGGCAGGCTCCAAGGAAGCCCACACTGCTATATCCCCTCACCTGCCCCGCGGCAACACCGCTCGAGCTGTCGATGAAATCGAGTATCTGTCTATCGACACAGACCTGCTCGACGTCATGCTGACCTGGGATCAAACAGGCAGTTACGAAGTGTCCGAGCTGCATCAGCGAAATGAGGATGGCGGCGGGGACTGGATGACCATACTTTTACAGACCAAGGCATTCCAGCAAATTCCGCCAGCGAACATCCAGGCCATATTCCTGCGTATGCAACAGGTTAATTTTAAATCCGGCGACATAGTCATTAAACAGGGTGATGACGGCGATTTCTTCTACGCCGTCGTCCGCGGACAGGTAAACGTCGTGCGTGAGACTCCACTCAACAAGGAAGGCATCAGGCTCGCGGAGCTGGGCCCGGGAGATACCTTCGGCGAAGAAGCGCTGATTTCCGAGAGCAAGCGCAACGCAACCATCTCCATGCTAAGCGACGGCTCGGTGATGCGGCTTGCCAAAGAGGACTTTCAGAAACTCCTGAACGAACCAATGCTGGATTGGGTTGAATACGCGGAAGCCAAGCAGATCGTCGCCGACGGCGCCCAGTGGCTGGATGTGCGTTTGCCCAGTGAGTACGAAAGCCATCATGAACCGGATGCTATTAATGTGCCGCTTTATTTTATTCGCCTGAAACTGAGCCAGCTCGATAAAGACGTCACTTATGTCATTTGCTGTGATACCGGTCGCCGCAGTTCAGCCGGTGCATTTATCCTGAACGAACGCGGTTTCACCACGCATGTTTTGCGCGGCGGACTGAATACTACGGATATTGTTGAATAAACCCGTCCGGGTTTACATTGTGTGCGTTGCCTTGTTGCCGCCCAGTGCGCCTGCCAGGTAATTGTCGATCTTTTTCTGCGTTTCGCCGTTGTCCTGGTCGCTGAACTGCACGCCTATCCCGGCCATACGTTTGCCCTGCGCACCTTTAGGCGTCATCCAGATCACCTTCCCCGCAACCGGAATCTTGTCTTCTTCACCCATCAGGTTGAGCAGCATAAATACCTCGTCACCGAGGCTGTAAGCGCTGTTGGTCGGTATGAACAGGCCACCGTTGCGCACAAACGGCATATAGGCGAGATACAGTGCGGATTTGTCTTTGATTGTAAGGGTCAATAACCCGGGTTTAGCCATCGTGTCTACCTATTGGCGGCCAAAGCCACCGTACCAGTCCATCAGGAGACCTGCGATGTTCAATTCTGCGTTGATTCCACCGTTAATAACGCGACGCAGTTCGCGTATCCGCGACATCTGGTCGAAACAGGCATGCACCGTGCCGGGACCGTATTCGACCCCCACCGGGGCTTCCAGGACCTTGTCCGGCGTAACTCCCAGCCCTTCACGCACCCGCCGTGAGAGCCGCCAGTAAAGCCAGCGCAGGGCCAGATCAGGCTGTTTTTTCCAGCGTGCCGCTATGACCACGGGATTTTCCCGGCTTTCCTCCAAATCCTTTATATCTGCAGCAAACTGGCTGGCTTCCCCGGCAAAGTCGGCTTCGTGCAGTTGCAGGGTAGCCAGCGGCGCCCCGCCCGTAAATTCCAGCAATGGGCCAAGTTCCGCCCCGGGTACCTGCTCCGCGAGCCAGTCAAGCGCCTGCGTAGCCGGGGGCAACGGCACGCGAATTCGCTGACAGCGGCTCACGACGGTTGCCGGCAACCGGGCCAGTGATTCACTGATCAGCACGATAACCGCACCGGCCGGCGGCTCTTCCAGTGTTTTCAGCAGGCTGTTCGCCGCTTTCAGGGTCATCGCGTCCGCCGGGTATATCACGGCAACCCGGCCAGCCGGGCCGTGGCTGGTCAACTCAAGAAATTCGATCAACTCGCGGACCTGGTCGATCCCGATCAAAGTCTTTTTCTCCTTCGAGTTCTTTTTCTCCTCGAATTCGAGCGCGACAAAATCGGGATGGCCCGCTTCTGGAGCTCCTTCCGCCGACGAGCTTGGCCGCGACGGGTCCGCGCCAAGCAGGCTTTCAGTAAGCCAGAGCGCCAGTTGCCTGCGCCCGGTGCCGGCCCGTCCGTGCAGCAACAGCGCATGCGGACAACGCCCCGCTGAGGCAAGATCGTCGAGCCGGGCCCGCGTTTCGGCCAGCCACGGTAAAGAATCATATTTTTTTTCTAAATCAAACAGAAAGTTACCCTTATCTTCCAGAATCTATATTCGGTCTAGCTCTGCTTTGATTGCCGCCTGCACGGTATTCAGCGGCTGGCTGGCGTCAATAAGCTTAACCCGTTCCGGCTCGCGAGCTGCGATTTCAAGGTAAACCGCGCGCACCCGGCCAAAAAACTCGGCCTGTTCCTGTTCAAACCGATCCTGCCAGGCACGCCCGGCAATGCGTTCTGCCGAGACTTCAATCGGCGCATCCAGCAACACAGTGAGATTTGGTTGCAAGGCGCCCTGCACTGCCAGGCGGAGATTGTCGATAATAGCGGGATCCAGTCCCCGACCGCCGCCCTGGTAGGCAAAAGTCGCATCGGTGAAGCGATCGCAGATTACCGTTTCGCCCCGCTCCAGTGCGGGCTTTATCAAAGACTCCAGGTGTTCCGCGCGTGCAGCAAACATCAACACCAATTCGCCGAGATCAGACAATTCATCCCTGTTGGCGCTGAGTATCAGATCCCGAATGCGTTCGGCCATCGGTGTGCCGCCAGGTTCGCGGGTGACCTGTACGGTTTCTCCAAGCACCCTGAAATGTTCCGCGACAAAATCAACATTGGTCGACTTGCCGACACCTTCTATACCCTCGATGGTAATAAAGCGGCCGGTCATTGGGTGGCACTCCGCGCTTCCCGGCGTGCCTGTCGCAACCGCGCAATGTAGGCTGACACCGCGGCATTGTGCTCCTGCAGGGTTGCACTGAATACATGGGTACCATCTAGCTCGCCGGACGCGACAAAATACAACGCGGCGCCGTCATCCGGATGTGCCGCCGCCTGCAGCGAATTTTCGCCCGGCAAGGCGATGGGTGTCGGCGGCAGTCCGCCGCGCGTATATGTGTTGTATGGATTATCGGTCAGCAAGTGCTCACGTGTAAGGTTGCCGTCAAAAGCTTCACCCAACCCGTAAATAACCGTAGGGTCGGTCTGCAAACGCATACCTTTTTTAAGCCTGCGTATGAACACACCTGCGATCTGTGCCCGTTCGCTGTCCACCGCGGTTTCCCGTTCCACGATTGAGGCCAGGATAAGCAGCTCGTATGGGTCCTTAAAGGGCAGTCCGTCGGCACGGTCGTCCCAGGCTGCGGCCAGCTTTTCCTGCATCAGTTTATTGGCCTGCTGCAGGATAACTGCATCGCTCATGCCACGAGGCACCATGTAGGTATCGGGAAAGTACTGCCCTTCCGGATGCCCTGCCTGGAGCGCGTCCGGCAATCCGTCGCTGTCTGCATTGATGGGATCACCCAGTGTCATGTGTACCGCGGGGCTCCCGGCCAGCGCCGCAAAGAGGTCCCGCGAGGTCCAGCCCTCGACAATGGTGACGGGATAAAGCTTCACCTTGCCGGCGACCAGCCTGGCGAGCAGTTCGCTCGGACTGATGCCGGGTTCGAGCAGGTATTCGCCCACCTTGATGTTCTGGGCCTGGCCGGTCAGTCGCCCCCATGTAGAGAACACCCGCGGCCAGCTCAGCAGCCCGCGTTCGGCAAGATCACCCGCAACGCTCTTAAGGGATGCGCCTTCTCGAACTTCGTACATTTCCTCTGCAGCAAGCGTACCGATAGGCGAGTTCAGCCAGTACTGTGCAGCGAGGCCGGCAATAACAGCCGCGACCACCAGGGCGACTGCAACCGGGGTCAGTCTTCTCATACCGCGCACTCCATAACTCCGGATTCAGCCAATAACTGCATAAGCCGTGATGTCACAGCACTGCGTTCATATTGTTGACCATTGAGCTCGGCAACAGGCCACGCACCAATGAGCGAGTTTGTCAGGAACAAGTCATCAGCTTCGTTGATATCCGCTTTACTCACCCGCACCTCCGCGACGGAAATATTATTCTGTTCGGCAAGGCGCATAACCCGGTCACGCATCACACCCCTGATGCCACACTCGCCCAGGTCGGGCGTCAGCAAACCACCACCACTTACCAGGAACAGGTTGGTCATCGTACCGCATACGACATCGCCCCTGTCGTTAAGCATGAGTCCTTCCTTAATCCCGGGGTCGCTCCATTCAGCGCGAGCTACAACCTGCTCCAGACGATTAAGCGTCTTGATTCCTGCAAGCGCCCGGTTAACAGCAATGGGCGTCTCGCAGTAACGTATGCGAACCGCATCAACCGCCGTGCCGCCAGGCTTGCTTTCCGAAAGCCCGATAATGCGGGTAGCCATCCTGACCTGCGGTGGTGCATAACCGCGGGGTCCGCCGCCCCGTGTCAGCAGTATTTTCAGTGTTCCATGCTCACAGTTGCCGAGTAGCCGAATTTCTTTTGCCAGCAGTTCATCCCCGGGATACGGAATGCCAAGCCGGGCGCAGCCTTTTGCCAGCCGCTCAAGGTGTGCATCCGGAAACCGCGGTTGTCCGCCGCGTACGGCAATGGTCTCGAATAAACCGTCGCCGTAGGCCAGGCCCCGGTCATCCACTGCCACCGTATCGGCACGGTTACCGTTTACGAGCCAGGCGGTCACGCCCGATCCCGCTGAGAGTCGAGCGCCAGTAACATTCCTTTCGCCTTGGCACGGGTTTCCTCGAGCTCGGCCTGCGGATCGGAATCGGCGACGATACCGCTGCCCGCCGCGAGTTCTATTTGCGAACCGCGGACAACCAGCGAACGAATCAGGATATTCAGGTCGCAGTCACCATTCAGGTTCAGGTAACCCATCGACCCGGTGTACGCATTACGGGGCGTATCCTCAAGTTCCTTAATAATTTCCATGCAACGCACCTTGGGGCAACCGGTAATTGTCCCGCCGGGAAATACCGCGCGAATAAGCTGCCCCGGTGTCAGGTCGGGGCGCGCGATTCCGGTTACATTGGAAACGATATGGTGCACATGGCTGTAGGATTCAACCACCATATGTTCATCAACATTTACGCTGCCGCCGACACAAACGCGGCCCAGGTCATTGCGTTCAAGGTCAATCAGCATAATGTGTTCGGCCCGCTCTTTCGGGTGAGTCAGCAGTTCCAGCTTGCGGGCTTCCAGTTGCTCCGGCGCCTCGGTACGCGGGCGGGTCCCCGCGATCGGCCGGGTATCGATGCGCCTGCCGGTTTTCCGGACCAGTCGTTCCGGTGACGATGACAACAGATCGAAATCAGGATGCTGAACAAGGCCTGCGAAAGGCGCCGGATTTGTTTCACGCAGCCGCGCATAGATGTCAACAGCCTGGACGCCCGGCTGTAACTCGCTGCGCCAGCGTCGCGAGAGATTGGCCTGAAAAATATCCCCGGCACGAATATATGCCTGGGCCTTGTTAACCGCGGCGATAAAGTGCCCGGGATCATCTTCATGTACAACACCGGCTGACATCGACGCAGGTGCAGCGTCGGTAACCGCATCCAGATCGGCCCACATGGAACTAATTAAATGGGTATGCGACGCTTCGGCGACCGCAACGATTTCCTGTCGCTCATGGTCAACAATCATTGCCGCCGCAATCCGGGTCGCGAAAGCAACAGGTAAGGATGGATCGGTTTTAAGCCTTAAACCGGGCTCCACCTCGGTCGCCAACTCGTAGCCCAGGTACACGAACCAGCCGCCGGTAAACGGCAAATGGGCCAGTTCTTCACCCGGGCCAGCCCAGTTACGCAATTCGCTGGCCCACCACCTGTCCAGCGAGCCAAGAAAAGTGCCGGTTATGAATGATTCCGGTCCGCTCAGGTCACCCGGCTGGCGCAGGCTTAATGTTTCACCGGGAAACGCGAACAGGATGTCAAAACGGGCCAGCGACGGCGCTGACGCGACGCTTTGCAGCAGGTAGGGATAACGGTCCGGATTGAGGCGGCTGAGGCCGGTTAAATCCGCGTAACCGCCACGGCGGCTGATACTGTAAGCGCCGGACCGGGACTGGCTATATCTGTCAGCCGCGGTGTTCACCATTGGCGTCAGGTAAATCGTTTGAAAAGCAGGCTGCCGTTCGTGCCGCCGAAACCAAATGAGTTTGAAATAACCACATTCAATTCTGCGTCCCTGGCTGTATTTGGCACGTAATCCAGATCGCACTCTTCACCCGGGCTCTCCAGGTTAATGGTGGGCGGAATGACCTGATCGTGCAGCGCCATGACGCAGAATACAGCTTCGACCGCACCTGCTGCACCCAGCAAATGGCCCGTGGTCGATTTGGTCGAGCTTACCGCAAGCTTATTCGCGTGATCACCGAAGGTCGACTTCAGTGCCCGCGTTTCCGCAACGTCGCCCAACGGCGTTGAGGTGCCATGCGCGTTAACGTAATCGACTTCCGGTGCGTCGACACCCGCATCCTTAATCGCAGCTTCCATGCACCGGGCAGCGCCATTGCCGTCCTCGGGCGGCGCAGTTATATGGTGTGCATCACCGCTCATACCAAAACCGCAAAGCTCGGCGTAGATTGTCGCGCCGCGAGCCTTTGCGTGTTCGAGTTCTTCCAGCAGCAGGCAGGCGCCACCATCGCTCAGCACAAACCCATCACGGTCTTTGTCCCATGGCCGGCTGGCGGCCTCCGGGTCATCGTTGCGGGTTGACAGTGCACGTGCGGAACAGAAGCCACCGATACCCAGCACCGTCGTCGCGTGCTCGGCGCCACCGGCAATCATGATATCGGCATCACCGTAAGCAATGGTGCGCCCGGCAATGCCAATACAGTGTGTTGATGTTGTACAGGCGGTGACGAGGGCTAAATTCGGCCCACCCAGGCCATACTGGATAGACACGTGCCCGGAAATCATGTTGATGATGCTGCCGGGGACAAAAAATGGCGATATACGCTTGGGATTGTTGTCGGACTCGGAATACTTGTTGTAATTGCCTTCGATGGTGCCGATCCCGCCGATCCCGGAACCCATCGCGATTCCGATACGGTTGCGATTATCGTCACTGATCTCGATCCCGGAGTTCTCGACGGCATCATGCGCGGCCGCAATCCCATAGTGCATGAACGTGTCTATCTTGCGGGCTTCTTTCGACGCCATGTAATCGGAAATATCGAAGTCCTTAATGGAACCGGCGAACCGGGTACTGAACCGGGACGCATCGAAGCCGGTAATCGGGCCAATGCCACTCTTACCTTCGACTGCATTAGTCCACGCGGTCTGTGTATCGTTACCGACGGGCGCAATCGTGCCCATGCCAGTAACGACGACGCGTCGCCTGCTCATGGTTGGAATTCCGCTTAGATTGCCTGCCGTGTGGCCAGCTTAAAAGCTAACCGCCGGAGTTCTTATTGATGAAATCGATCGCCTGCTGAACCGTGGTGATCTTCTCGGCTTCCTCGTCCGGAATCTCGGTCTCGAATTCCTCTTCGAGCGCCATGACCAGTTCCACCGTATCGAGCGAATCCGCTCCAAGATCATCGACGAAGGAAGACGCATTTTTTACCTCTTCCCCTTTTACGCCGAGTTGCTCGGCGACGATGTTTTTTACTTGCTCTTCAATGTTGCTCATAGTCTTCTAGTGCCCTCTACAAGGATCATGCTGGTCATAACACAATGGATGGCTGCGTATTCTAAGGGACGCGGCATTTTGTGGGAAGTCCGGTTTCTATCTAAATGGCAAATCTGTGCCCGAAGGCTCAATCCCTTACAACACGGAGACTTCCAGCCTCCGACTCTTAAATCATGTACATTCCGCCATTAACGTGCAGCGTTTCTCCGGTGATATACGCCCCGGCGGAAGAGGCAAGAAACAGCACCGCACTGGAAATATCGTCCGTGCGCCCCAAGCGGTTCAGCGGTACCTGCCGTACCAGCTCGTCTCGCTGTTCATCGCCCAGCGCCTCGGTCATGTCCGTCTGGACAAACCCGGGGGCAATAACATTCACCGTGATACCACGTGATCCGACTTCACGCGCCATGGACTTGCTGAACCCGATGATACCTGCCTTCGCAGCCGCGTAGTTCGCCTGGCCCGCGTTACCCATAACGCCAACGACGGACGCAATACTAATAATCCGCCCGCCCCGCGCTTTCATCATCCCGCGCAGGCAGCACTTGGATAGTTGATAAACGCTAGTCAGGTTGGTCGCAATCAGGTCGTCCCATTCCTCATCTTTCATGCGCATCAGCAGGTTATCCCGGGCAATACCCGCGTTATTTACGAGTATTGTTACTGCGCCTTCCGTGCCGGCAATTCCTTTAACCAATGCAGCCGATGCTTCCCGGTCGGCAACGTCCAGAACTGCCCCGCGGCCCTTGCAACCGGCCTGTGCCAGCCGCTCGCCGATCGCACCGGCACCAGCTTCGCTCGTTGCCGTACCTATTACCATTGCGCCCGCCGCCGCAAGGTCGTCAGCGATAGCCGCGCCGATGCCACGCGAAGCGCCGGTGACCAGTGCCACCTGACCCTCAAGCGAGAAACGGTCATCAAGAAAAGCTTGCCCGGACATGTGCTGTCCCTGTTTGAAAATATATTTTCAGAGTCAGCCCTTGTGGCTGCGCGCCCGGATTATACCTGCTGTCCCGCGTTACGGAACGGTTGTTTCCTGCTGCGCAAAGTGCGTCTGAAGCCCGGCAGGCGGCTGCATAACAGATGCAGAACTGATGGTATTTTTACCCTAATTTTTAATAGCTTATTCCATATACCTAGTGAATAATTTATAATTTATCGCCTGACCAGTTGCGCGTTGCCGGTTGTCTGGCAGTATCCGCGCCCTAGGCAGGACGCCACCTGCATTCCAGCACAGGAAAGACAATGCAAAGCTTCAAAGTAGTAAGAAAGGGATTACAAAGAGGCTTCACGCTGATCGAGATTATGGTTGTCGTGATTATCCTGGGGATTCTCGTCAGTCTTATCGCACCTAACGTATTTGGCGTGCTGGATGATGCCGAAGTTACCGCGACCCGTATCCAGATTCGCAACCTGAGCGTTGCGCTGGACACCTATCGCATGAATCACTCGCGTTACCCTACGACCGAGCAAGGGCTCGAGATTCTAATCGAACCGCCGGGCCGTAACCGGGGTTATATAGATTCAATTCCACGCGACTCATGGAACAACGAGTTTGAGTACCGCGCGCCCGGCGAGCGTGGCGACTACGATCTCTACTCCTATGGCCGTGATGGCCAGGAAGGCGGGGAAGGACTGGACGCCGACCTCGGTAACTGGGCCGACGAATAACCCGGGGGTGCAGCGGAAATCCGTCATGCGCCCGCCCCGCTCCCCGGCAATTCGTCGTCTTTCGGGTGGTTTTACCCTGCTTGAACTGGTCGTCGTGATCGTTGTCATCGGCGTACTGGTTTCCATCTTTACGCTATCGTTTGGCTCATTCAGCGAGGACGAAACCGGCGAGCATGCCCGTCGCCTGGAAGTGCTGCTGACACTGGCTTTCGAAGAAGCCGGGATCCAGGGACGGGAACTCGGCATCCGCTTCTATCAGAGCGGCTACGAGTTTTCCGCCCAGGAAAGCTATATTGACAAGAACGGCGGCCAGGCGTGGGCATGGCTGCCACTGGATAACGACCAGTTATTGAAACCGCGGGATCTTGGCGAAGACATTCGGGTCGAACTCGAAATCGAGGGGAAAGAAGTCTTGCTCAAGTTTGAGCGCAGCGAGGGCATCTTTGCCGATGAAGACGAGGAGGACGCCGACGCAGATGAAGCCGAGCGCTACCGGCCACATATTTTCCTTTTGTCCAGCGGCGATGTCGAACCACCCTTCCAGGTGCGCTTAAGGCCGGCCTTCGCTTCCAGGGGCATCGTCCTTGATGTAGAGACCGAGGGCACCATTGAAGTCATCCCCGATGAATACTGAAAGACAGGCAAACGGCTTCACGCTCATCGAGGTGCTGGTCGCGCTGGCCGTCGTCGTCGTTGCGTTCATGGCGATGTACGGCAGTCTGCAGCAGATGGTCGGGGCCGCGATATTGATGCAGGAAAAAACCTTCGCGAGCTGGGTAGCCTTCGACGAGATCACCAGGATGCGCATTAGCGGCAATTTTCCGACGGGTGAGAAAAGCCAGGGCGAGGCCGAAATGGCCGGCATTACCTGGCTCTACTCCATGGAATTCAACCCTCGCAGTAACGACATACTGCAGGTCATTGTCCGGGTCACGACCGAGGACGAACCCGACCGCGAAGTCGCCCTCGCAACCGGCGTACTGCGACGCCCGCCCGGTACTACCCAGAATAACCAGCCTATTCCCAGCCAGCCGATTCCAGGCGAGAGCAGCAAAAATTCCAGCGCAAGCCTGCTGAAGTCAGGCGCGACTGACGGCAGCTTCGTGGATATTGGCGACGAGCAAGCGGATGAGGGAGTGCGGCAATAGTGCTGACTTACCCTAAAAGTACGGCACCGGGTTTCACGCTGATCGAACTGCTGGTCGCGATGGCCATATTCGTATTCCTGGCCGCCGCCATGTACGGCGGCACCCAGTACATCATGTTGCAGCGTGAAATCATGCTGGTACGCCAGGGTGAACTCGAATCACTGCAGCGGACTGTGCGCTACCTGCAAACCGACCTCACGCAGATCTTCCCGCGCGATGTCCGGGATGAACTCGGACGCGACCGGTTGCCCGCCCTGTTTACTGATCCCGGCAACGATATCGCGATGCGCTTAAGCCGGGATGGCTGGCGAAATCCGGCAGAATTCAAGCGTGGCACTCTGCAGAGAGTCCAGTACCGCTACAACGAAGACGAGAGAATTCTGTACCGGGATTACTGGCCGGTGATGGACCGCGTACTCGGGATGGAAGCACGCGAGCAGGAAATACTAACCGGTGTAGAGGAATTCGATATCGAATTTCTTGATGAAAAGGGCGAGTGGCAACAGGACTGGCCGCCGGCCAATTCCAAGGTCACCCTGCTCCCCAGCGCGGTACGTTTCCGTTTCCTGCTGGATTCCTTTGGTGAAGTCATTCGCCTCGTCGAGATGGCAGGCTGATGCAAAGGAAGCACCTAAGCACGGTACCGAAGCAACGCCAGAGTGGCGTGGCGCTGGTGACCGCGATCCTGCTGGTCGCGCTTGCGACCGCGATCGCGGCAAAACTTTCCTGGGACAGCCGGGTCAGTATGCGGCGCACCGAAACCCTGCTCGCCCAGGAACAGGCTCGATTGTTTGCGCTCGGTGCCGAAGCGGTGGCCATTGAAGTCCTGCTCGACGACGGCAACCCGAACGCCGACTACTACGTAGAAGAAGATGCGGAAGAGGAATGGGCAACACCCCCCGACTCCCCGTTCAATCAACCCGTAACGATCGGTATCGAGGACCTGGTGCTCGGTCAGATGCAGGGCTGGCTGCAGGATGCCCATTCACGGTTGAACCTGAATAACCTCGTTAGTCCTGCGAGCAGCGGCCAGGGTCCTGATCAAAACGCTATCGACCAGTTCGACCGGCTGTTTAACGACCTGCAATTAGACCGCAGGATCCTCGACAACATTATCGACTGGATCGACAACGACACGGTGCCCTACCGGTCGGGGGCCGAAGACGGTGCCTACACGTCACTGGAAGTGCCGTTCCGTCCCGCCAACGACTACTTCGTCAGTGCGAGCGAATTACGTTCCGTGCGTGACGTGGACGAAGAGGTTTACGATACGCTCAGGGATTACGTGACGGCGTTGCCGCCGGGATGGTGCGGCACAGGCCTCGGCACCACCTCCGTGACAGCCGTAAACCTGAATTTTGCGTCCGCGCCCGTCATCCAGGCGCTGGGCCCGAGTATCACCGAATCGCAGGCAGAAGTCTGGGTCGAGGAAGCGCAAAACACGGGTTTCAAAGATCTGGGCGAGGTGAGCGGACTGCCCCCCGATGTACAGCAGGGCGGTTATGCGGCCGTTAATAGCAGTTGTTTCGAGCTGCGGGTCCTTGTCGGGATTGGCAGTTCCGTGCTGTCTATGTACAGTTTGCTGGACCGTTCCGCTTCGAATGATGTAATCACCCGTATACGCTCCTTCGGTATCGAGTAGAAATGGCTGAATCACTGGTAATACGACTGCCCGACGCGAGTGCCGGCCCCGCCGAATGGGTGGTCGTGGATAACACCGGCGCGCGCATCAGCGATCCGGGCAGTGGCAGCCTTAACCAGGCAAGCGTACTCACCGAAAACCGCAAAGTCGTTGTCCTGGTCCCGGCGACCCGCGTGTTGCGCCTTAGCGCGGACATACCGCTGAAGTCGGCTGCCAAAATTCGCCAGGCGCTGCCCTTCGCGCTCGAGGAGCAGCTGGCAGGCGACGTCGAGGCACAGCACTTTGCCTGCGACAAGCGCAATGACTCCGGCCTTATTCCTGTCGCAGTCGTTGCCATCGACCTCATGGACGACTGGCTGGAAAAGCTGGCCGAGAACGATATCAGGGCCGATGCGGTGTATGCGGAAAGCGACGGGATCGCAACGGTACCCGCGACGATATCGGTCTATGTTGATGACGACAGCGTCATCATCCGCGACACCGCGGGCCAAATCACCGTGGCTGATGCCGCCTCCATGAGCATCGTGCTTGACCTGCTGCTCGAGCAGCAGACCGCTGATCTCGATGATGAAGAAGAAGATGAAGAAGATGATGTTTCTGTCGCACCCGTCAATTTGCTGATCTATTGCAAAGCGGACGTACATGAACGACACCAGGAGTCGTGGGAGCGGCTGCGTATGCGCGCCGAAAACCTGGACATCAAGATCCTGGCCGAAGGCGCTTTACCGCGCATGGCGGGTGAAGTCGTTGTCAACCGTGGCGTCAACCTGCTCCAGGGCAAATACGCAAGAAAGGTAGAGCTAGGCGCCCACTGGAAACACTGGCAACCCGCCGCAACTTTGCTCGCCGCATTTGTCCTGCTGGTCCTCATCTTCCAGGGCGCCAGTTACTTTCAACTTAGCCGGCAGGAAGCGGCGCTGGACCAGGCGGCTGACAGCGTACTGCGCGCAACGTTTAACAATCTCGGCGAGGTGGGCGATCCCTGGAATGAATTGAGCTCCCGGCTGGGAACGACAAGTCCGGAAGCAATTGTTAGCGGACCCGGCTTCGTTGAGGCGCTCGAAGCGCTATCAATCGCATTTGCGGAAACACCCGGAATAAAGATGCAGACGCTGAGTTTTCGCAGCGGCATAGTTGACGTGCAACTGGTAGCACCGAACGTGGAAGCCCTGGACCAACTTCGCGCGCTGATTAGCGGACCGGGTAAGTTTACTGCCGAAATCCAGTCAGCCAACCCGAAGGACGATGCAGTCGAGGGCCGGATGCAAATCATGGCGAGTACGCAATGATTATCCTGGAATGGTTTGAGCAACTGGCTCCGCGGGAACGCATCATGGTTGCGGCCTGTGGAGTGGTCGTTGTGATCGCACTGCTCTGGTTGGCCGTCATACAGCCTATTTTTGCCGGCAGTGCACGACTCGAAGAACGGGTTGCAGAAAAACAGGCGCAACTCACCAGCCTGCAGGAAATAGCCAGCCAGGTGCGGCCCGGGCAGGCTTCTCAGCGCAGCTCGGTGCAGGGCCGCAACGAGTCTATCGTGGTTATCATTGATCGCACTACCCGTAACCGCCAGCTGGCAGCCTATTTAAAACGTAATCAACCCGAAGGTGATACCGCGGTGCGCCTGCGGCTCGAAGGCGCCCCGTTCGATGTGCTCGTCGAATGGATTGGCGAGTTGCAACAGACCTATGGCATGACTGCGGCGACGGCGAATGTGGACCTGGCCGGTTCGGGGCGTGTCAACTGCACCCTGCTGCTGAGTCGTACCGGAAGCTAGAACATGGAGAAGCACAAAAAACTCGCCGGAGTGGGCCTGGCCCTGGCGCTTCTTTTTATGCTTCGTATGTTTCCTGCGCATGTCGCTTTCGCGATTCTTACCCCGGCCGAGGTCACCGGTTTCGGGATCAATGGCACCGTGTGGCAGGGAAGCGCCCGGATAATTAACGCGAACGGCCAGCAGTTACGCAACACAGAATGGGATCTCGCATTGTCACGGCTGTTTATTGGCCGACTCGGCGGTGATTTCAAAACCCGCTGGGGTGACGGCTTCCTCGAAGGATTTGGCACGATAAGTGTTTTGGGAACCATTGCGCTGACAGACGCTCGCGCGAGCTTTAGTGCAGCTTCCCTTGAATCCGTTATTGGAATTCCGCGAGTCGGCGGCCAGGTCAGCCTGCAACTCCGAGAACTCCAGGTGAAAGAAAACTGGCCCCATCGCCTGGTCGGCACCGGGGAAATTCGTAATTTCTCCAGCCCGCTGATGGGTAAGGGAGCAGCCGATATCATCGGCAATGTTTCCCTGGATTTCGATACAGGCACCGAAACCGATGTCAATGCCATTACCGGCAAGCTTGCAGACATGGGCGGCCCGCTCGAGCTCAAGGGTACTATTCTGCTGCAACCCCCGGGCAGCTACACGCTTAAAGCGCGGGTAAAAGCCCGTGACAGCGCGCCCGAAGCGTTAAAGAAAAACCTGGAATTCCTGGGCATGCCGGAGAGCGACGGAATGCGAATCTTTCAGATTGCCGGGTCTATTTAGTCAGCCAATTCGACTTCCCGGAATACGCCCAGCAACGGAAAATACAGGACCGTTCGGACCGTGCGTTCTGGTTCGAGTAACTGCATGGCGTTTCTGTAGTTCGCAAGCTGCGGTGTGTAGCGCTTGATCTCATTGTCGATGAAGCCTTCAAGGTTGCCGCCTTCGTGAGCGCTACTCTTGTAATCGACGATCCAGCGAATGCCGTCCGTATCCACAAAAGTCCGGTCGATCACGTAAGACTTCAGCCTGTTCTCCCGGAAAACCGACACAGGAAACTCCGCGGCTGCCGACTCATGATCGCCCGCAAGTATCCAGCGGCCCTGCTCGTCATCCAGCATTTGCCGTAAGGCCGTTTCCACCCTGTCCACACTGTTGTCGAGTTCGGACTCCGGAACCCTTTCCGACAGCAGCATGTTTGCAAACACGGGTCGCAGCAAATGCAGGCGTTCCGTATCGAATTTACCCAGACCCTCGTTAGCTATGCGCTGCAACCAGGCATGTACCACGGTGCCGATGTGCTGAGCTACCGGGCTGACCCAGTCATAGCTGACCGGCCGCATTTCATCGTCGACAGCGACCGGCGCCCGCGGACGGTATTCCCCTGGGGCCGACGGCACTTCCCAACCCTCCCGATAGCGGCGGATGCGGGGCGCCAGCCATGCATCGGGTTTGGCCGCGGTACCCGGCACGCTGGAAAGACCCTGGTGCCCGGCACCGATCGCAGGCCACAGGTATTTCAGCAATGAATCGGCGGCGGGCGATGCCACTCCTTTCTCCGGGTCGACTTTAAGCCCGAAGAAAAGATGCAGGCGTTTTCGTGCACGCGTAGCCGCCACGTACAGCAGACGAGCCTGCTCATTCTCGTCCTGCTCCGCGTTCAACCGCCTGGCCAGTTCGTAAATGCCGTCCTTTTCTTCGCCCATACGCTCCGTCGGCGCGATAACCAGCCCGGGCGAACCATCGTCCTGCACAACTTCCTGCCACGCGAGCACGGGTTTCTTGTCGCGCTGCCGGCCGGCCTCCAGTGCCGGCAATATCACGGTATGAAACTGCAGGCCCTTGGCCTTGTGGATAGTCAGAAGCTTGACGCGCTCGTCCCGTTCTTCGACCTTGAGCCGGTCTTTGGCCAGCTCATGCAGTCTGAAAGCATCGGCGCAATCGCCGCCAGTGTCGAACTGATCGAGAACCGCGAAATAGGCGAATGCCCGCTCGAGGTCAACCTCCTCTTCCAGGAACGCGGGGCCACCGAGCTCTACCCACACGCCCTCCACCACGTCCCGTAACGGCAACGAGCCGCGACGCGCGAACACCGGAACAAGCACGGACCTGAGGCGTTCGACCCGACCCTTCCCGTCCGCCGACATGCCGTCGAAGCTGGCATCGTCGCTGAGCAAATCCCAGACGCAGGTCTTCTTGTCGCTACCGGCCAGCGCTTCCAGGTCGGCCAGATTCAGGCCGCACCAGGGCGCTCGCAACAAACCGAGCCAGGCCGTACGATCGCCCCTGTGGCTCAGCGCGCGCGTCAGGCAGAGCAAATCCTGCACGACCGGCGATTCGATGGAATTCTCAAGCCCGGTGCCGGCAAACGGAATCTTCTCTTTGCGTAACTCGTTCACTATCAGCGCGGCTTGCCGGCGGCTGCGCACGAGTATGCCGATGTCTTCGTCCGGCCACTTGTCGAGGGTTCGGGCAACCAGCGCGACGACCTGCTGCGCTTCGTCGACACGGGACGGTTTAATGAGCGCATGCTCCAAAACGTTGGCCGCGTCGTCCTCGACCCGCGCGGCAGTCCCCGGCGCATAACTGACCGCCCCGCTCGTCAGGTCATCTTCAGCGGGTAGCACCTGCGCGAAGATCCGGTTTATCCATTTCATCACTTCCGGATCGGATCGGAAATTCGTTTCCAGAATGATGCTTTGCAGATCCAGGTTGGGTAATCCGCCACGTTGCAATTTCATGAACAACCCAACTTCCGCTTTGCGGAAGCGGTAAATGGACTGCATCGGGTCGCCTACGACGAACAAGGTGCGCCCATCACCTTCCTGCCATCCACCCGTTAACGATTTAACGAGTTTCAATTGAGCCGACGACGTATCCTGGAATTCATCGATCAGGATGTGCTGGATACGAAAGTCCAGTCTTAGCGCCAGGTCGGTCGGTGCTCCGTCTTCATCTACCAGCGCATCGATCGCACTCTGTGCGACGGCCGCATAGTCGGATTCCCTGCGTTCGTCAAATACGACCAGCAGTTCGGCAGCAGCAAGTTGCAATACTTCAAGCAGTGACTCAAGGATTTCCCACTGCTCATCCGGGTACGCAGCCGCGGGCAACAGACGCACGACATCGAATGCCTGCGCTACGGCTGTCGCACCCGTCAGCGAATCGAACAGGGCAATGGCGCGCTTCTTAAATTCTTTTTGCGGACCCTTATCGGGCGGGAATCCCTGCCGCTTGTCCACAGTTTTACGAATCCCGCCGCTCTTGGTCAGCAGAAATTCGGCCAGCATTCGCCAGATGTCGAGGTTTTCGGGCAGGGGTTCGGGAAAGCCATCCGCATCGGCAACGGCTGACCAGGGGCTACCGGCGTCAGCTTCGAGGAGATTTCCTGCGGCATAAACGGCGAGCTCGAAAATATCCTTGCGCTGCGAATCTTCCAGGGTCGCAAAAGCCGTCCGTAACTCACGCGCTACGAGCGCATGCAGAACCTGCTCCAGTTCGGCGCGTATATCGCCGGCCTGATTTGCAGCATGCATCACGACCACGAAACCCAGCCACTGGTCGCGTCTTTCGAGCATACCGGCCAGCAGCCTTACGAGATGGTCGCCGCGGTTATCCAGGTGCAGAAACAAGCTGCGTAAAGCTGCACCAGTGACCCCGTCGGAACTCAACTGTTCCACGGCCCTTTGCGCAGCGAGCCGGTAGAGTTCCACCGGGTTTTCACTCACGGTCGTGGTGCCGCCCCCGCCGAGCAACGGTGCAGTTGCGCTGAGCCAGGCGTTAGCCGAGTCGATAGTACGGATACGCAGTCGCGCCGGGTAACGTGCAAGCTGCCAGCCGCATTCCCTGTCGCGCTCAAGTACAGCGTTCGCCAATTCGATGGTTTCATCCAACCGTTCATCCGCACCGGGTGGCGGATAGATGGCTTCGATAATCCGGTTGCGCATCTCTGCCGAGGCTTTGCGGGTAAAGGTAACCGCGAGTATTTCCTCGGGATGCTCGACAGTTACAAGCAGGCGCAGGTAACGCTGGGTCAGCAACTCGGTCTTTCCGGAACCGGCCGGTGCCTGGACGATGAAGGACTTATCCGGCAGCAATGCCAACTCGCGCAGGTGCATGTCGGTTATGCGGGCCGGATCGATATCACCCATGGTTCTCGTCCTCATCAGTATCGAAACCGGGCAGTTCATAAACGCGGGTCAGGACGGCAAACTGTCCTTCGGCATCTTCCGAATGCCTGGGGTTAATGCTGCAGTCGCCCTGCGTGAACTCGTGTGCGAGCGACAACAGGCAATCCCGCCACGCGCCCATCAGTGCGTCCCAGCTTTCGATTTTTTTGCCGTCGCCGTCCGTAAACTTGTGACGCAGCTTATCGACGGAAACGAGTCCGTCGATTTCGATTGCCGAATCTGCAATCCCGTCGTACTTCACGTCGTGCGCAGAGATCTGCGCGAAAGCGATCCCGCTGACAGGTTTACCGACGAAAGTGGCGTAGACGGGTAACTGCATGTCCCCGGGTTTGCCCGGATTCCAGCCGCCTTTTTTTACCTGCCCCGTTTTGTAATCCACGACCAGCAAAGACCCGTCAGCCAGTTCGTCCAACCTGTCAAGTTTCAGACCGACCCTGAGCGGGCCGACCACAACTTCATTGCCTTCTTCCGATTTCAGTACCCGGAAGTCTCCGCGCAACCGGTCAAGAGCAACAAAGCGAATAAGCTGAGGCAATATTCGTTGCGTCTCCAGATCCGCAACCGTGCGCATAAACGGTCGCCGCATTCCGGGTAATTCTCGAACGCGCTGCGCCAGCAATTCGTTGAGGCAGTCGGACAGGTCTCGATCGGTCAGGCCGGCCAGCGTCTCCGATGAACGGTAAGACCGGTAGAAATCCTCGAGCACGCGGTGTGCGAGACTCCCTCTTTGCTTGTAACCGATGCCGGTGACCGGTTCATCTATTTCCTTCGCTCCGAGCCGCAATTCCAGGAAGGCCCTGAACGGACAGGTTGCCTGCAGGCGGAACAATGATGTTCCACCGCCGGCACGAGCGCCCTCTCGCCAGGCCTGCGGCCTGTCTTCGTCCAGCCTGTCGACCACGGCACTACGGAACATACCGTCGCGCCACAGAGATTCCTGCCAACGGTCAACGGATTCTGTTTCCGGTATTTCGCCGATCAAATCGCAGACATGCAATCGTTCGCCGTCACGCATTGCTGGCCAGCTAAAAACTGTTTCGGGGCTGCTTTGTCGTAAGCGCCGGATAAGTGCATCGGCATATTCGAGTTCCAGTTGCGGCATGCTCCGCGGCATTCCGCAGCGGCGCTGCAAGCCGAACGGCAACAGCGGATTCAGGCTCGCGGGTCGCGGCCAGGCCTCGGCGGCCAGGCCGGTAACCCACAGCCGGTCGAAGCCGTGGCCGGCAGCCTCAAGAATGCCCATGACCTGCACAACACCGCTGCCCGCTTCAGGCTGGTGCAGACGACCGGCCGCCAGGCTGACGAGTAGTTCCCGCGCCATTCCCCAGTCGATCTCACCGCAAATCCGCGAACAATCGGCAAACTCCCGGAGCAGTTCCTGCCAGGCTTCGAGCTCCTGATGGGCTACGGAATCCAGGCTTTCATCGCCCGGCCACTGAACGACTCTTAGCAACCCGGCTATATACCGCGTCCACGCGGCCGGAGTCCTGTCGCTCCTGTCACTGCCGGCTTCGAGCGCAGCTGACAGCAACTCGCCGAAACCGGGAGCACCATGCGCCGCAAATGCTTGCGCGTCGCGCACGGAAAAGGACGCACCCAGGCGATCGCGGAGTCGCAGATCAAGCAAGGCGCGCGCACCGGCCTCCCTGCGCCCACCGCCCAGAAACGGAGTCCGCAGGGCCAGGCTGAACCGCTGGTAGTCGGAGCTCTCGTCCAGTAATGACAAAAAATTAAGCGCGGCGGCTACCCGCGGCTGATTAGCGAGCGGTTCGCCATAAGAAAAATTTACCGGTAATTCGTAACCGTGGCGGGTACGCCAGTCCGGACAGAAAACGTCCATAAATACGCGCCGCGCTTCCGCCGCGCGCGCGTCAAGATCGGGGACGATCACACAGGCATCGAGCGAGGGGTCGGCCTCAACCTGGGCACGCGCCCACCGTGCCGCCGTTTCCAGCTCATCGTCGTCGTTGAGACACTGCACCCGTTGCTCGTTGCGGGTTGCGGGCTGCGGCTCCTCGCTAATCGTGACCGGTATCCCGCGCTCTGCGATGGCGTCTCTGAAGTTTTCGCGAGCCGGGGGCCACACATCGAAACCTGCAAACACGAGCGGCGCCAGGTTGTCGAACAAACCCGCGTCGATGTCTTCGCGCAGAACCCCCGGCAGCATCGGAATATCGACCCAGCCAGCGGCTTTACAGCGGTCTCGATACTGGTTGAACCAGCGCAGAAACAATTGCTGATCCGGCGACAGCCCGGCATCGACCCATTCCGGTGCGGCCAGTTCATCCCACTCACAGAGCAACATCCAGGCTTGCTGCGCCAGCGGAGCAAAAGGCCCGCCGATGCCGGTCGTTCCCCGGTCACTTCGTGCGATAACGTCCCACAAAACCTGCACGTCGGTCCTGCCCAGTAACTGCAGGCGAGCTGCCCGTCCCTGCGACAACTGGGATATCGCCCAGAGCTTTGCGAGCCAAGCTTCCCAGCTGAACACATCAGGCGACTGCCAGGCATTGCGCCCGTTAGCGAGTTGGGAGCCGCCATAGGCCAGGGCCAGGTTGCGGGCCAGACGGTTATTGGCGGTGACGACCGTGGCACCGGATTCGAGCGCTTCCAGTAAGGGCCCGTACATTAATTCACTTTATAGATATATCTTGTAAACAATTGTTTTAAATGTATATATCTACTGACTTAGGACCTCATGCATCCGCCGAAACACATCTTCAATAACCTGGGATTCCGGCAGGAACGTGATCCGGAAATAGTTGCAGTACTCGACATTGAAACTGGAACCGGGGGCGACCAGCACATGCTGCGACTCCAGCAACTCCAAAGCAAATTCATGGTCATCGAAGTCAGGTAGTTTATCCGGGTTTGCGCCGACAAACGCATACATTGAACCGCCGGGTGTTACCAGGTCCAGGTAGTCGCTTGCCGCAACACCATCAATTACGGCCTGGCGCGACTCAAACAGGCGCCCTCCCGGCCTGACCAGTTCCTTCAGGCTCTGGTAGCCGCCCAGTGCTGTTTGCACGCCCCATTGCCCGGGCACGTTACTGCACAGGCGCAGGGACGCCAGCAGGTCCAGGCCGTCAAGATACTCTTCGGCCAGGTCGTTCGTGCCGCTAAAGGCAACCCACCCCACCCGAAAACCGCAGGCGCGGTAGACCTTGGACAAGCCGCTAAAAGTACCGCACAGCGTATTTTTTACCAGCGGTGCAATCGGGATGAACTCGGCATCCTCGTAAATCATTCCGTCGTAGATCTCGTCGCTGAATATCACCAGGCCGTGCTTCTCGGCCAGCGCGACCATGCCTTCGAGCACGTCACGCGTATAAACGGCCCCGGTGGGATTATTGGGATTAATGATGACCAGCGCGCGGGTACGGTCTGTTATCCGCCCCTCAAGATCGTCCAGGTCCGGCTGAAAGCTGTTTTCCGGTGTGCACGGATAATGCACAGCTACACCATCGTTCAGCGTTACCGCCGCCGTCCACAATGGGTAGTCCGGGCTGGGTATCAACACCTCGTCATGCGGATTTAACAGGGCCCGAAGAGTCAGGTCTATCAGTTCGCTGACGCCGTTGCCGATAAAGACATGCTCGGCGGTGACGTTCATTACGCCCCGCTCCTGCTGCTGCATAACCACGGCTTCGCGGGCCGGGAAAATGCCTTTCTGATGACAGTAGGCCTCGCTCGTCGGCAGGTTCTCGATCATAGCCATGCGCATGGTTTCGGGCGTACGAAAGCCGAACAGTCCCGGATTACCAATATTCAGTGAAACAATCTCGTAACCCTGGCGCTCCATTTCGTGCGCGCGCTGTGCAAGCTGCCCGCGAATTTCGTAGCGGACCTCCCGCAGGCTCCTGCTCGTTTCAACTTCAGAATTCATCGGTACTCCGTGCCATCAGGCGGCATCCGAGTCGAACTCATGGTAAACGCCTTTGGCCATATTTAGCAGGCAAGCGGCGATTGTAGCGACCACGAGCAACACTGTAATGACCAGGAACGGCTGGAGATAGCCCCCGGTGATGCCGACGAGGACACCGGTCAGCACCGGCCCCATTGCACCGCCAAAGGTATCCAGGACGTTTATCGCGCCGAGGATTTTGCCGAGCGCCAGCATGCCGAACAAATCGGCGGCGAGCACCTGTATAAGCGTGTAGATGCCGCCCCAACCAAAACCGAAAAGCGAGAGTCCGCCCCATACGAGCACGGCATTCTTGGTCAGCATTGCGCCCACCATCGTCACAATACCGCCCAGCATCATGACGAGGCCGGTCAGCAGTACTCTCTTGCGTCCGAAGCTTTCGGCCAGGTAGCCGCTAAGGAGCTTGCCTACAAGTCCGCCCAGGAACACGATCGACACCGCGGTACCTGCGGACGCTTCGGAATAGCCTTCGCTGCGGAAAAACAGGAAGGTGTGACCGCTCATGGCCAGGATACTGTAGAAAGTGCACATCGCGATTGTGGCCAGCGCCCAGAAGTTCAGGCTTAGCAATACCTCTTTCAGCGTGTAGCCGCTCAGCCGCGGTAGTTCCGACTGCTCGCCCTGGTCGGTCCCACCTTCCAGCGACGGCGAATCCTTCAGAAAAATCATGAGCAGCGGCACGGCCGCCAGCGGTATCCACGCAATCCAGTTAAACACCTGCTGCCATTCAGTCAATGTCATCAGGTACCCGTTCAGCTTGGGGAACACAGCGTTACCCAGGCTGGTGCCCGCGAGCACGATTCCGATGGCGAGGCCGCGCTTCCTGGTGAACCAGCCCGAGACCAGGTAGATATTGATCATGAGACCGCACAGGACCAACACCAGGCCGAGTAGCGCAGAAACAATGTAGATATCCGTCAAGGTGTTGACATCGCTGTACATGAAATTGCCGACAGCGAGCAGCACCAGGCCGCTGAGCAGGAGTTTCTTCGCGCCGATGATGTCGCAGAGCCAGCCGCCGAGCATGCCCAGTATCCCGGCGGTCGCAAACATGATGGACAGGCCGCCCTTGAACGCGCCGAGGGAAATTTCGGCACCCGCCTGTTCGCCCAGGTGCGCTAACAGTTTTTCATCGAATACTTGCAGCCCGCCCAGCGTCATGCCCTGCGATATGAAAAGCACGGCGAAGGCACAGGCCACGATGACCCAGCGGTAGGTGTTCGAGTCTTGAATAGCAGACGCCATAACGCTTCCTGCTCGCATTCTGAATGGCTGACCAACGGGCGATTCTACACGGAACGGCGCACTGCAGCTTGCCGGACTCGCCCTGCCGGTAGCTCTGGGGCATCATTGGGGCAAGAAAAAGGTTACTGCCATGCT
>PBYE01000067.1 GCA_002729495.1 Chromatiales bacterium | reverse complement strand
GCAGCTGACAAGACACGAAGTTTGGCTCCGTGTTCTGTGTCCTTCCTGGCGTCCACGCGCACACACGTGGACGTCCGAGTCGCTACAGGCGACGCTAGTGTGCGTGCGGCCGTTTTGCTTCAACGGCACAGTCGGGACGATCTTGGTTGAGGCCAAAACATTTCTGCCCAATCGGCTGTGAAGTTGGAGTGAACAAAGAGCCGCCAACGACTGCAGACAGCTCAACAGCCCTGTGTTCGCCCGAGAGCGACAGTAGGGCCCGCTGATTTGCGCGAGTTTCAGGGAGAGGACGCCTCCAGACAACAGCAATTTGTCGGGGCTCTAGCTGCCCAGCAAGTTGCGCTGCGGCGACGTCCAAATTCACCTTGACCTCGTTTTTGTCGCTTCTGCAAGCAACAGTGTGCGACACCCATCATGTCGAAGGAGGACGACCCTTCCACCCTGCAAGGGATCGCAAGGCGAGCCCTGGAAGAAGCAGAGGGTGCTCCACTTCCTCAAGATGATTCGGACTCGGCAGAGAGTGCCCAGGGCGCCTCTGGCGACGTCGCGGCGGTGACGACTACCGCGACCAACACCACTCAGCTCGCATCCGCAGCTGGCGCCGGCGCCGCACAGGCAGCCAACACAGGCCCAGCCAGCGGTGTGAGCGAACAACAACTCCGAGGCCTGGAAGAGCGGATCACTACTACCGTTCTGGATGCCCTGTTTCAACGTCTCGGGAGTGCCGGCATGCTTCCTACCGGCAGTGCGGCTTCGACTGATCACCAAGCTGCCGCTGCTGCGCCTGTGAGCACCGACACAACATCAACAGCCATGTTTAGGACGCCATCTGCCGGACCGCCTCCAGCGGGGGTGCCCTCAACATCTGCTGCTGTACCCATTGCGCAAGCTGCGCGCCCTTCGTCACCAGCGGCCTCGGACTCCGAAGGAAAGAGCGACGACGCTGACCTGGATGACTTCGCCCACACCGGCCCGCACCGCCTGACCATCGGGGGCATGACAAGCAAGCGTGGACCGCCTCCCGCCGTTGCGGACGGAGAGCGTGCACCTCGTTTTCCAGTCGAACTGCCTCCTCATGAACAAGTACCACGGTTCGGTGATATTCCGGTCGATGCGGTTGATGCGCTGGCCCCGAGACATCCTGCCCGGCGCCAAGCGGCACGAAGGACGACTCTGGACGCCCCTGGCGGCCACGACCGAGAGGCCAGCGAAGCGGAGGCGATCGTTGCTCGCAGCGAGATCGCCAAGGTGAAGACTCGGGCTCTAATGGACCGCCTCAGCAAGATCCGTCTGCTGGCGTGCAACACAGGAGATAGGTCCCTGAGAGACCTCTACGTATGGGTCAAGAAGAACCGGGAGGTCATCGACAACATTGACAAGGTCGCCGGTGCGCATGCAGGGTACGCATTCGAGCGACTGCGCGCGAAGGTCGTCGAGAATCTCGCAGATCCGATGCCAGAGATGCATCGGAGCACGCGGTCGACCAGTTCGAGCTGGAGCCTCTTCCTCAAGCCATCCGCTTCTGCCAGCACGGACGCGGACCGCCAGCGCTACGACTTCTTCAAGCACGAGGTGGAGGACCTCCTCGAGTTTGAATCTGGCCCCAAGGGGACGCGCAACGATTACGGTCATCGGGACGCACTCAACGCGTTCCTCGATGACTTTTCTCAACGTTTCGTTCTACCGCATCAACTGTGGCTAGAACATCTGCACTCGCGTTCGTTGGAGCGCCACGCGGCGGGCACAGCGCTTGCCACGTGGATTGGCAGCTGGGCGGTTGTCGAGGACGAGCACCGCACGATGGCTCAGCTCAAGATGTACGATGACATGCGCGTTAAAGATGTCGAGTCCAAGCTCTGGCGTTTCTTGCTCACGGTAAACGACATCGGGTTCACGCGTGATGTCGTCATCAATCTGCGTCTACGCACTTTCGCTGACCTCGTGAAGTTGGTGCAGGACGGTGTCAACCCTGCGATTGTCAAGTACCTGCAGGGTGGTGAGCGCGACTTAGCCTTGCCAATGAGCCGGGCCCCGGTCGTTGGCAAGGACAAGAGAGCCACACACGTTCGCAACGACCTCGCGAAGATTGTGGACGCACGCGTCGATGCCAGGCTCACGCAAGCAAGCGCCACACAGCGCGGCGGAGCAGGAGGTGCCGGCGCTGCACCCTCTTCGTTGATGCCGAAGCAAACCTTCCCGTTCCAGGGCGGGAAGACCAGGGAGGCTGCCGTCGTCAACGGAATCTCGCAACCACGCCATTCAACGCTGCGATCTTCACCCACTACGCAGGCTCATCGCGAGCGGCGCTTCAAGAACGGCGAATGCCTTCGCTGCAAAGATAAGGACTTCGCCAATCACCGGTGCGATCCCAAGAAGGCTGTGTGCCTGTATTGTGACGAGTTGGTCGGAGCGCCCGGCGACGACTACTATCATTCGTGGGCCAAATGTCCTGTTCGTTTGGCGGCTGGAGGGCTCCTGACGGACGACCCCCCCAAGATGTCTCGGGCGGCTAAAACACCTGCAGGACGACCATCGAGAGGTGCGGGGCGCGGTGGCAAAGCCGGGAGACCTGCACGTCCATCGAACCGGTCGTGGGCCGGTTCCTCAACTAGTGCGTCCGCAACAACATCCGCGCCCGCACCAAGCCCGCGCACAGTCGATGCCGAATGGCAAAGCCTTGCTCAGTTCACCGGTATCGGAATTTCGGGGTTGATCCAGCGCGTTGAAGATGGCGGAGACCTCCCCAAAGAAGGGGAGGGCAAGGGTATCGAGGACACGACGGAGACGCGCGCCGGTGCAGCTTCGTTCGACGCCTTGGATACTACAACCGCGTTCAACGGCATTGTACCGGTTATCCGTCTGCATTTAGCTAATGGGCAAGAGGTCCAGGCGATGGCGGACAGTGGAGCGGAGCGAGGCACCTGCACGCTCGGTTTCGCCAAGACTCTCTCCGAACGCGACGTCCTAGACGGTCGGTTCACAATGATAGGGATCCACAACGATGAGGGCAAGGTGCATACCAAGGCCATCGTCGTCGACATCCTCCTCACCCGAGTAGGTGCTGCTTCTCAAGAGAGCCAGGACCTGCCTGAGTATGGCACAGTGCTGCTGACGGTGGTGGACGTCGACGGTTTCGGTTCTGCCAAGGTCCCTGTCATGTTAGGCAGCGATTTCCTACTTCAGACTCGTCGTGATGCCACGGGTCGGGCCATCCGAAGGCGTGGCTACTTCAAGGTCGACCGTGATCGCAACACGCCCGACTCTTCAGCGCTCATTGTCAATGTGCCCGTCTCGGACACCAAGACGGCCGCTTACCGTTGGGACGTGATCGAAACCGACATCGACTCGCGGGGCGCCGCTCTCCATTTTCACCTGAGCGGCGTACCAGCAGGGTGGACTCCTGGCAAGAGAGCTGGGGTCAACGGCGTTGACTGTCGCCGTATGTTTTCGACGTTCACAGCTCCGAACTCGCATCCTGTGCTGTCGCCGGCGGAACTAGAGGAGGAGCTTCGCATGCCAACTGTAGAGGAGACACACGCATATCCTACAACTGCGCCTATCGCAGGACCGAATCATGTCAAGTTTCGTTTCGATCATAGCGTTGCCGCAGGCGATGTGATCGACAGCGACGATACCGCTGAGGAAACCGGCGCTGACGACGACGATCCGGCTTGCGGCATTGCTCGCGAGACCGCGCCGGCCTCGCGCGCAGATAGGATGGGGGTAGGGTCGCCGACTCCAACTCCAGAGTCAGGCGGTCGTGCAAGGGACCCCAAATTCGAAAACTTGCGAAAATCGGTGAAACGTCTAGACGGGGCGACAGCAGCCCTCGCCGAGTTCGATCCCGACGACCACGATATCGTACAGGCGGCCTGTTTGCGCGGGGCTCTCGGACCAGGAGTGCGGGGCGCCCGTCAGAAAGTCGTGATAGATGAGGTGACGGCACTTCAGAAAAAGATCAGTGGAGTGGTCGCTTCTCTTCCGGTCGACGACGCCGATGTCGACGAGAGTACTGTCGCGGATGACGGGAAGATTCGCTACAAGGCGGCAGAGGGTGACGTTGGAGAGCGGATTGACTTCTCGTCATCGCAACCAGCGTATGATGACTGCACCGAGCCCGATAGGGATGAGGAAACGTTGACTTCGGACGATGACATACGTGTTCATGACGTTGGTGAAGCGGAGACCATACCCTCCATTCCTCAGCTGCTGCCAGAGGAAGATGCAGTTGTTGCCGCCACAGAGGCAGCCGCTGCTGTTGTTTCCCCCAACCCGACCACAGACGAACAGTCGGTGAAGAAAGCGGTGAGCACCTCCCGGGACCCAGGATTGATGAAGAACCGTCTCCGGATGCACGCGCGAGTACAGGCGGCGATAGCCCGGCTAGAGAACTCGCAGAAACGCGTGAATCCTGTGGACATCCTCGACAACATCGAGCGAGGACAGCACGGCGCCGTTCGTGTGGCTCTTGCATCGCAACCCGAGACAGCAAAGGAGGTCTCCGACATAATTTCGGTCCACGCCCATATGAGGCACCGTACAAGGGAGATGAACGCTCTGCGTATCGCCGCCGTGCACGCACGGCGTGATCACATTGAGCACGGCGGGGTTTCGAGGTTCTCTGAGCAACAACTGCTACCCGTGCACGCCGGTGGTTTCGAGTGCGACGACCTCCCGGCGCGGCACATCAACGCGTACACCAAGTCAACATCCCCATCTGATTCGCCACATCGATTGGGCAGAAATCAGATATCCCACCCGGAGATTGCCAGCGCATATCAAGCGCTTGGACGAGCCGCCGCAGCGACAATGGAGAAGTTGCGGCAGGTCGGATTGGATGAGTCTAGGGAAGACGATGACGATGTGCACCATGCGGTTGATGAGAAGGCAAGTGAGGACGAATTTCAACTCGGCTTCGCAGTGGTGTCGAGGATGGAATTCGAAGACTACATCGACAACGTCAGTGCAGACACGGTAACCGCCTTGCAAGAGGTGGTATGGCTGGAGCAGGCAACCAGGGACGTCTGCGGCTATCAAGCATCCCCAATGGCCGCCAAGGCATATGCGAACGCCCTGCATGCCGTCGAGTCTTCAGTCGATGACGAGCTCAATGAGAAGTGTGTCGCAGCGATGAAGGAGGTCGAGGCAGAGAGCGGGGCGCGAGTATTCTTTGACGAGAGCGACGACCACCCGCTCGGTCGGATTGACAAGCCCGACATCACCAAGGGCATGGGCCGGCTCATCGAGTCTGCCACTCGGTGGTTTCACGACCAGCACAAGATCCGCGGCGAGGAGGGTCAATGGCTGGATGAGACCCTGACAAAGATGGAAAAGTGGGGTGTCATTAGAGAGTCCAATTCCCCCGTCAACAGCCGCCTTTTCACGGTCGTTAAACGCGACGACGAGGGGAAGATCAAGGGCCTTCGCATCGTCACTGACCTGCGAGACAAGAACCGCAACACTGTTCTTTTCTCGTTCCGCCTGCCACGCCTCAACGAGTTGTTCGAGGTGCTGCAAGGCAAGAAGTACCTCTTCCGGGTAGACGCGCCGCACGCCTATTGGCATCTGCTGATGCCGGAGGAAGACCGCTGGTCAACCGCGTTCACCTGGCTCACCGAGAAGGTCAACCGAAGGATGGAGTTCACCCGAGCCAGCATGGGCGATCAGAACGCCAGCGCCGTGTGGCAGCGTACCGCAGAGGAGATTTTCAAGCCCCTGTTGCAGTCAGGAAATGTGGCTCTACTGATGGACGACGCCATTGGTGGGGTCAACACAGCAGAGGAACTGGTCGAGATCGCGCGTCGGATCGCGAAGTGCTGCGTGGAGAGCGATCTGCGGTTGCGTGTGGACAAATGTCATTTCGGTCTGCGGCGCATGGCCGCATTGGGTTACGTGTTCGACGAGCACGGGCGTCATTTGCACCCTGGTAGAGTCCAGGCTTTGTTGGACATGCCGCGCCCTCGCAGCGCGAAGGAAGTGCGGATTTTCTTGGGCCACACCCAGTTCTGGTCATCGCATATCCCGGCGTATGTGCTGCTCGCGCGTCCGCTGTCTCGACTGTGCCGGAAGGGCCACGAGTTCGTATGGCGACCCGATGTCGAAGAGAAGGCTTGGCGTCTACTCTGCAAGGCAGTGTCTTCGGATCCCGTCGTCCGCGGTTTCGATGCGTCACAGCCTGTCTCAATCTACACCGATGCGTGCAATACGGGTATTGCAGCGTGCCTCGTGCAGTGCGATCCACGCACAGGCCTCAAGTACCTTGTGGAGTGTTGGTCGCGAGCGGTGAAGGGTGCAGAGCGACACTATGCGACGCAAGAGCTCGAGCTGCTCGCGATACGCGATGCGCTCCGCAAGTGGCATGCGTATCTGTTCCGTGACTTTTCGATCTACACCGACAGCCGCAATGTCACGTGGCTGTGGAAACTCGACAAGGCGGCGTCCGCCTCCAAAATGGGCGAGAGCCGTGCCATCCGCTGGATTCAGGAGCTTTCGGCTTGGGGACGACGCGCGACGCTGCATCATGTGCCTGGCATTCATCTCCCGTCTGATCTTCCCTCACGAGTGAGTTCGTGGAACGACGAACTCGAAACCGAAGCGGACAAGCACGGCCTTGAACGTTTCGAGCGCGGCCAGTTTCCTTTCCGCATTGTCGACGGAGATTCAGATCCAATCTATCGTCCGCGGAGCAAGGACAAGGCGCAACAGTCGCCGGCAACGTTTGGATATTCGACGCGCGAACGACTTCCCAATGGGCTTCACGTTACGGATCATGCGAAGTGCCGATTCTGGGGCTGTCGTTCGTGTGATCCCGGCGGAACCAAGCGTGCTGCTTGGGTCAAGCGGATGGAGGGCCTTCAGCGCGGGGTATCAAACTCGCACGCGGCCCCCGACGGCTCAGGAGCGGCCGGGACCACGGTTGGAGGTCGTCGCGTGTCCCCAAAACGGTCTGGAAAGCGTGTGGGCGAGCTGACGTCGCGCCGCGTTCGTGAGATAATTCACGTGCCGACCCCCAATGAGATTCGGCGTTGGCAGACCAAGGAATTGGCTGACGTGATTAGCGCCCTGGAGGAGGGACACACGGAAGTCGCTCGACTTCCTGGGGTGAAGCTGATCTGGATCAAATTTGGAGACAGTTCCGAGCGAGTAGTGGGTGTTTTCTCGGCACGTTCAGCTGCCATCCTGGTGCCACCTACGTTACGTTCTTCCGTGATGGAGCTCGTGCATTCGCAGAATCACTCTGGGATCGCTGAGACAAAGCGCCAACTCCAACAAGCTTATTATTGGCCGCAGATGGACCTCGATATCGAGGAGTTCGTGCGCGCGTGTAGGCCTTGCCAGAGGGGCAAGCACTCGGATCGTCGCTACCACGTCGGGCAGCATCGGCGCGAGTTGATGGAGCCACTGACCCATCTTCACTTGGACGTCTACGGGATGTTAGAACCGAGCGAAGACGGGGACAAGTTCGTGTTGGCGATGGTCGATGCGTTCTCGGGCTACGGGGTTCTGGAGCCCCTCAAGGACAAGTCGGCCCGCACGATCGCTGAGGCGGTTGCGCGACGGTGGATCGCGAATCATGGCGTGCCCGTGCAGATATTCACCGACGCTGGGACCGAATTCAACAATGGCATCATGCGCGGTTTGACAGATACACTGTGGGTGGACTACATTGCGGCCGCTACCGGCCGTCAGCGTGCAAATGGCACTGCCGAAGCCTACATCAAACGGACCTCGGCGCTGCTAAAGAAGCTGTGTGAGGACTATCACGGTTTGTGGGCTGCCCGACTATCTGCCGTGCAGTTCGGCCTCAACACGACGATAAACCATCGGACCAACGAAACTCCCTTCCGCGTCGTGATGGGACGGCATCCTCGTTTCGTTTTCGACGTCGCTGTGCCGGAAGCGCAGTCCTCGCGCAAACGCGACGTGAGGCTCACACCCGAGCAGCAGGGGCGGGAGATCGCAACACGCTTTGCCGACGGTGTAGCTTTGGCGGTCGCTGCGCAACGACACTTCCTTGGTGCCGGGCGCGACATAAAGCCAGGCGCACGCCACTCACCCTTCGCACCGGGCGACATGGTGTGGCGGGCCAACCCGAAATCAGCGCACCTGGCAAGGGGGACGGACCCACACAAGCAGATCGGGCCGTATCGCGTGGTTGCAGATGTCTCTCCAGGCGGGACGCGGGACGAATTCCGGGTTTTCAATCCGAGGACAGGCCGGTATTCGCATCTGTTGGCTGACGACCTGAGGCCGTACTTGCGCCGCGGACGTTTGGGATCCCGTTACACTGGGGAGGACGACGAGGAGACCCACGATACCTTCTGCTACCGCTGCGGCGATGGTGGCCGCCTGAATATGTGCGAGACCTGCCCGCGCGTCGCACACACAGAGTGTGCACCCGGTTCCACAGCAGAGCACTGGTCCTGTCCGGATTGTCTGCGGGCGATGTCGGCACGCGACGAGTCGGACAAACGGAGTTCGAGAGTCGCAGGCGATATCGTGTCTGAGTCAGAGCCGTAGTCCTCAGAGGGATATCCATCTCAGGTACAGCCACGAGGGCGTGGAGGTAGGAGTGGGGCGCTGTGGTCCAATGGTGGCCATCTATGGTTGGGGCCGTAGCTACCAAAGTACTCCTACACTCCTCGCTGCCGTGGCCGGGGCCGGGGTGGATCGTTTGCGTGCATGCTGGCAGGCATTGGAGGTTGGACATTCCATATCAGTGGGTGGAGTCCATATCATTTTCTTCCTAACTGAGTCCAAATATGCGTGGCCGATCGAATAGCCGTTTGGGGCACGTTATCGAGTTTGATTTCCTGTATTTGCCACGTGTCAATGCACGCACTTCAAGAGCTGTGTACGCGCAGCTGACAAGACACGAAGTTTGGCTCCGTGTTCTGTGTCCTTCCTGGCGTCCACGCGCACACACGTGGACGTCCGAGTCGCTACAGGCGACGCTAGT
>PBYE01000066.1 GCA_002729495.1 Chromatiales bacterium | reverse complement strand
CGAACCTTACTGGGACTTCTATAAGCCCCACTACGACATGGTGATGGCAGCGGAGATGACCGTGGGCGAGCGGATCCAGTGCATCCTGCTCGTCAAAGTACTCGACGAGATGGTCTCGGCGCGCGGCGGTCCTAAGAAAAAGAAGAAGGGAGGAAGGCCGGCCCGACCGACCCGGGCGCCCCAGACGCCCCAGGCAGACTAGAGAGACGCGGGGCGGGTCAACGTGGCCCGCCCCGTCTCGCCTTCCACCCCAAGCTACCTCGGGCTGGCAACGACGGGCAGAGCGCGAAGCGCGCACCGCCCGTCAGCGCCAGCCTGAGCGGCACGCTCCGCAGTCCTGACCGAGCGGCTCCTTCGGCCATGCATCCCGCCACGACCTCAACACCATTCTCGAAGTTTCGTTCGATGTCACGCCCATGTGATCGAATGGCCGGACAGGTCCTTCCGCCCTCTCCATTCACCACCTCGACCCCCTCGATCCAACACTTCCACTCATCAACTGAGCGGAACGAACCACTCGATCACTGCTCTCATACCTCGTTCGGCGCTTTGCATCCGCTTCACCCTCCCTCGCTGTCCTCTTTCCATCTCGAACTGGAGAGATCTTATCAAGTGAACAGCGAGGGAGGCTGAATTGGAGCGAACGAAAGTGCCGAAAGAGGTAGTTCGAGCAGTGAACCTGATCGAGGAGGTTCTTGATCGGGTTAATCCAACTGACTGGCATGATGAGTGGAAGTGCCGGATCGAGGAGGTGGAGGAAATGCGAGATTGTCTGGAGACGACACTGAAGATCTTGTGTGAGACTACAGGCTGGAGACGAACAAAGGAGACGTGAACATGACGTCGAATATAGAATCACAGATGGCCGATCTCGTCCTCTATCACATCGGTGCGACGAGGGAACAACTGGTTCCCGAGACGTCGTTCATCGACGATCTCGGCGCTGGTTCGTTGGATCTCATCGAACTGGTGATGGCGATGGAAGACACATTCGCTATCGAAATCCCCGACGACGACGCCGCAAAGCTCCAGACCATCGGTGATGCGATTTCGTATCTCAAACGACGTCGGGCTCGGATGTGGTCCCAGCTGGCGCAACCCAAACAAAAGGAGAGCTAACAATGTCCTGTAACGAATGCGTTGAACTCAACATCAATGGTATGAACTGCCATGAACTGGGCTGTCCAAACATCAGGACATGGCTGACCTGTAGCCACTGTCACACTCGGTTCGCAGCCAGTGGACCGATCGCCTTTGGTCCAAGTGACAGTGGTAGGGCTTGTCCCTCCTGCGATCCAAGCCTGTCGGATCTCAGCAATGTCCACTGATCTCGTGACCGCCATCATCACGCTCTTGGCGGAGCATTGGGCCGAGACACTGCTGCTCCTGGTGCTGGCCCCGGCTGGCCTGATAGGCCTGATCCTTGGCCTCGTCCATCCGGACGGAAACACCAACGCTAATGAGGTGGCCAGCCAGGCAGAAAACCTTGCGAGGCATGACACGAAGAGGTAACATCTTGCCGTCTGGGAGATCGACGCCCCAGGACAACATTTCTGAGAACGAGTCCACAGGAGGGTATCTCCTGTTGTCAGGACTGCACCCTCTACGTGTGAGTGCAGTCCGCTCAAAACTGTTTACTACGAGGGCGCAGTCCCTCCAACAACAAGGGGAATGGTAGTAATGAACAAGATCACAGCCGTACGCAAGCAGTTGGATTGGTTGAGCTTTCACCAGCTCGACAACATCAAGTTCTCGATCAGTGTTGCCTATCAGGGTGACGTCACTCTGACCCTCAGCATCGATCAACTCGAACCGGAGGAACTGACAAATCTCAAGCGCATCTTCGGCCCGCTGAAGGCGGAGATCAAGGAGTATACCAAGCAGCTCACAGGCGAGATCAAACTCGAAGAGGACCTCACCATCCGTCTGAATCTCACCGACGCGTACACCTGCACCGACCTGACAGCTGATGAACTGACCGAGGAAAAATGGATCGACTTGCGAGGCAAGGTGCGCCGAGGCGAGGTCAAGATCCAGGACTGCAAACCCAACTCGCCGGTACGTGCGGGTGAGTGATGGCACAAGACACGGACATCGATCGTCTCAAACAAATCGCACACGATCTGACCGAACTGAAAGCTCAGCTGCATCGCAGCCAGATCGACACGCTCGTCGTTCACATTCGAGTCCTGCTGCTGGTCGAAGAACTCCTCGTCAAAAGCGGGGAGAAACCACAGCTGCTCAAGACGTATCGACAACTGCTGTCGAAGATGCTGGACACCACAAAGGTGCCAACCAGCTCGAACGATACGTCCAGCTCTGGCGAGACATCAGAGACAATCGGTTCTGAAATGCTGAGGATCCTAAAGGATCGGGAGACTCAGAAGAACATGAAGGATCCCTTCCAAGTTGCTTTGTCATTGACATCTTGGAAGGCCAGCACTGAGGCCAGGGAGACTCAGAAGAACAAGAAGTAAACACCCCAATTTGGGGTGGGAAGGGGTCTGGGTCTATTTCGTGCCTCCCCTGCTGTAGGCCCAGGCCCCAACCACCCAGAAAGGAACAACATGCCTCGATACACCATCTCGATGTTGACGGATCTTCGACTCAAGAACGGTTGCAAATTGGAGGATGTGAAGGTCACCGGCAAGGTCACCACCACCATCGATCCGCACTACGGAGAGGATGCAGATGGCAATCGTGGTGGATGCATGGAGTGGATCGATGACATCATCTTCATAGATGCGGAGTGCCTCCAACCCATCCGGACCCTCCATCAGCCCCGACTCCCGGCTGAACCTATCGACTTGTTCGAGATCGACACCGCCAGTCACCGACAAATCTGCAAGGACTTGGAGTCGTACTTCAATGACATGGATCGACATCGCCCCGGCACTCGACGAGGGAGATGGATAGAGGACAAATCACAATGAGTCGCAAGCCCACCAAGTACCACGCTCGGATGCATACGAATGGCATCATCGAACTGAACACGACCGGCATCAGTGTCGAGGCGTATGCCACCAATGGTAGTGGCGACGAACGCAAGCTCGGCACGTTGACCGTAAGCGCAGGCAGTGTGCGCTGGGTTCCTGCTGGCGCACGCAATCCGTACCGCCTCAACTGGCCGATGCTGAAGGATCTGCTTGAGGCCTTCGGTCAGCGTAGATGATGAGTAGACGAAAGGAACTCACCGATGCGCCGGACAAACTCAGCGACAAGGAACGGGAACGCATAAGCGAATGGGTATTGGTTACGTGGGAGTCCACAGGTCATCGTCTGGTCCCACAACTCGGTCGTCTTTGGGAAAGCTGTCGTGATTGGCACCTATCCAACGGTGTACAACGCGCCAGCTGGGAAGCGACGTTCAGACGCTGGATTAGAAAAGAAGAAGAGTTCTCTCGAACGACACAGAAACTTCGGAACGAAGGAGGACAGGGCAAGTTGCTAGCACTCCTTCATCACGCAACAGGCAAGAAAGGGAACAAGCAATGATTCTCCACTGCGGCGGTCAACACGCCACCTTTGAAGACGTAGCACTGGTGGAGGTACCGCCCGCTACAACCACTTACCGACCCGTACCACATGCCGATCTGATCCGTCTGTTGGAGGATCGGGTAACCAAGGAAACTGGCCTCATCAAACCCAACAAAGCGTTCGGTCTCAACAAGGAGGGCAAGCAGTTGTTCGGCACTCTGACCTATGACATGGGCACAACCGAAGGTCCTGTCGTAGATCTGTCTGCCTTCAACAACGGGCTGGACATCGAACAAGCACGTTCGAACTACGGGTTCAGCATCGGGTTCCGCAACAGCTACGACAAATCAATGAGTCTCGGCATTGCCATCGGTGCCACCGTGTTCGTGTGTGACAATCTGGCCCTGCATGGCAGCTGGCTCACCATCATGCGTAAGCACACCCAGAATGTCTGGGATGATGTCGTTCCGATGGCCATGACACGCATCGCCAGCTCTGTTGGTGGATGGGTGGAGATGGTGCGCTTCATGGAGGGCATGAAGCAACGAAGCGTGACCACCGACGAGGGTTACAGGCACATCGGTCTGGGCCTGGGTCGTGGGGTGCTGACTGCCAATGGCGCAGGCGTGGCTCTGAAGGAATGGCGTCACATGGCACGCAGGGAGGAGCATCCGTTCCATGACCACGCCAACACCAGCTTCGGTCTGTATCAGTCCTTTACTGAGGGGCTCAAGCTGGGTCGTGTGACTCGCAAGATCGATCAGTACACGGGGACGTCGGCGCTGTTCGAGGAAGCACAACTCGTCGAACCCATGACACAAGAGCTGCCGAAAACATCATCACCCAGGAGAGCATAACCATTGGGTTACAAAGAGATCAAGATCAAGATGGACAAGGAAATTGAATATCTGAAGGCGGAAGTGGAGAGGCACAAGAATGATGAAGAGTACGCGTGCCAACTCGTTGCGAGCATGCACGCTGCTGCCGTCGGCGAAGTGAAGGGACCGAAGCGTGGAGTAGTCGAAGATGTCAAAGATCTGCGCGAAGGCTACGTAGAAATGGCGCAGATGCTTGACGACATCGTTGCGCTATCGACGCCCGTCCCGGACACGGAGTCTAGCTTTGTTCCCAGACGGGAAATTCAGAGGGCCAAATCCCTCCTGCTCACTGACCTCCACGAACAGATCATTCGCAATAAAAGCGAAAGGGTAAAACAATGAAAGTAAGATTCAAAGAATGGGATTGTAAGGTCTTGGTCAAGCAGTACGATAACAACGACAGAATCGTCTTGCAGTTGGTAGACTCTGAAACATCTGCTCCGATTGCAACGGCAACAGTTAATATGCCTGACGAGTATCTCGCTGAAACTGAAGTCTTGATTAAAGACTACAGCGAAAACGAAGGAATGCTGGCTGCTTTGGTTGAGGCTGGCATCGTTACCGATACTGGTCAAAAGGTTAATTCTGGTTTCGTTCAAATTCCTATCTGCATCTTCAACCATATTGGCCATTGATCCCACCGATGGGGAAGGATCGGACACATGAAATACAACGTCATCGACAACGCTCTGCATCTAAGCGTTGGTGCAGTGTTGGCGACTCCGTTGGTTCTGGTTCCCAGTCCGCTGGCAACCTTCTGCGTTTTCGCAGCTTGGGGTTTGTTGCGCGAACAGGCCCAGGGGCACGAGCGAGGGGCCGGTTTTATGAGCAACTGGTTCTACATTTGGAACAGCCACAAGTTGTTTGAGGGTTTTGCTTGGGGCGTCGGGGGTGGTGTCGTCCACCAGGTACTGCTTCTTCTCGGCGTAGGTCACAGCTAACACGAAGGAGGACGAAAATGAATGCAAGATTTTGGATATCCGTACACGGCCATTGGGTCAAGCTGACACTGCGCCCGGGCCAGTCGCGGAGCTGGTCTTCGGCGGGGCCTACCGATGAAGGGTACAGCTCGACGGCGCTCCACTTCCACTTCGACGGTTCGAGCGTGTTCCAGCAGTATGCCGACGAGGGAAGGGACTGCGACGGCAAGCACGGGAGCTACGGCGACCGGGTGTGCCGCCTGTCGGCGCTGCGCGACAACGATCCGGCGCGCCGCTTCGACGACTCCGAACCGAGAAGAACGACGAAGAGCGCAGCGCGGCAAGCTCTCAGCGAGTTGAGCTTTCTCGACCGGTACCGGGTGCGAACCCCGGAGTGGGAGGACGCTGGGAGCTGCGCGTACGATCAATATGCAGAACTGCTGAACTACTGACAAGGGAGACTCTTGGCGTAGGTCACAGCTAACACGAAGGAGAACGGAAATGAATGCAATCATCACAAGTGCAACAGAAATCCCTGAAGCCCCCTACTACGTGACTTGCACGGACAAGTTCATGTCGGGGTGGGGCCGTGCAGAGGGACGAATCAACCGACTGATTCTCCCCTGCAAGTCCTACGAAGAAGCCTGCATTGTCGAAGACAATATCAACGGTCGAACAGACCAGAAGGATGTTCATGTATATACGAAAAAGCCTCAACTGAAAGCGAGTGGCTACCTGTACCAGGTCATGGACAGGAACAACGCGAAGCCTTGGTACACCCAGGGAACATGGACGTTAGCTTGAGAGGAAGCCCCACTGGTCGAAGTCACGAAGGGCCAGTGGGCGCTTCACCTCACCTCGCTCGAACATCTTCTCGACCGAGGCAACCAGAAGTACAAGTGATCGCAGGTCCATGTTCCCGGTCTGCCGGTAGTTGAACAGACTACGACGACAGATACCACGACCTGAAGGATCCATCTCACGCATCACTTGAAGTAGGCGCGTTGAGGTCAGCGCCTGCTCTGTCATCCACTGATTGAGTACAGTTGCCATTGGCAACTCCTTGCTTCTGCGGCTCATGGGCAGTATCTTACACATACCGGACTGGATTCGCCCGTCCACACAAGGGGGATCGAAGTGACAAAGACAATAGAAAGCGATAGCCGAGACTGGCAGGATGCTGCCATCGCCACCATCGCAACCGCACTCAACAACGTGCGGAAGATGGTCGAGAAAGTGGAGCGCACAGGCTCCAATCCACACTTCAACTACAACTACGTCGAGGAAGGCACCCTGCTGGCCCAACTCAGGAAATACCTCATCGAAGAGGGATTGATTCTCACCCCGGAGGTCAGCAGCGACGTCCAGACCTTCCTCGAAACGGGGAACAAGAAGAACATGACTCTGGTCGTGTTCGTTCAGAGCTACCGGCTAGCCCACACCAGTGGTGCTGTCTGGCCGTGGCCCATACAGGTCGTAGCCTGCGGCCAAGATGTCAACGACAAAGCAACTTGGAAGGCCAGCACTGGGGCCAGTAAGTACGCCTTGATGCGCCTGCTGCAGCTCGCAACAGGCGACGATCCTGAGCAGGACAATGGCCTCGATCGTGAGCCTACTCAAACCTCCACCTTCTCCTCGGCTCCCCCCAGAATGCCACGCTCTACCACACCTCGGGGAGGAGGTCGGCCCAACGTCGAGCAGGTACTTGCCAACATCGATCCTGACGACCTGATGAGTGAACACGAGGGATTGGCCAAGGACTGCGGCGTCTACGCAGCCGTGTTCCAGGCATCAGAGAGGGTCCACGGCAAGAAGGTCTGTGAAGCCAACGACAGCATGAAGTTCAGCTGCATGGACCAGTTCCTCGAAACGAAGAACATCCGATCCGCCAGACAGATTCGAGTAGGTCAGATCCAGGAGTTGCTCGACTTCACACAGACCTGGGGTGCAGCGAGCGATCCCACACCTCTACCCGCTCACGAAGACGACGCGATTCTTTAGTTCTACCGGGGCCAAGACCATCGCTGCTTCAGGCTGTCCAGGGGAGCATGGTTGGACCGTTGCGGCTGGCAGACCCGTAGTCCCACAAGTCTGCCATTTTGCTCACTGGCCAAGGCTGGCCACAAGGAGATCGACACTCACCATGAGCATCACTATCGGGAAAAGATTGATCGATCACGATGGAACGTGTTGGATCATCGCAGAAAAAACACGGAGTCGGAAGGGACGTGGTAAGCGAAAAGAGGAGACTCGACTCATCAACCCGCACTACTACGCCCAGTTGAAACACGTTGCCGATCGACTTGTTGAGATGGAGTGCGTCGATGCCATCAAGGTGTCGTCCACTCTGGACGAGTTGGTTGTCAAGGTACAAACGAAACTCTGCGAACTTCTGGAGATCAAACAATGAAGGACACACTCTACGAAATCGACTCTCGTCTGGAGTTCCTGCTCGCCCAGGTGTGTGGCGAGCATGGCGAGTTGAACGAGGAGACAGAAGTAGCACTCGACGATCTAGTCTTGGCCAAGCAACAAAAGGCGCTCAACGTGGCTCGCTACCTCATCGGAGAGGAAGCAGAAGCGGAGATGGTCAAGTCCCAAATCGCTCGACTCACGGAGAGAATGAAGCGCCATCAAAGCAGAGCCGAGTGGCTCAAGGCCTATCTCTACAAACACCTCAACTTCCACCAGGAAACGTACAGCGATGGTGCTGTTCACATCGGTTGGCGACGCAGCGAGAGGGTCATCATCACCGACGACAAAAGCGTACCGGAAGAGTTCATCAAAGAGACGGTCACCACCTCGATCGACAAGCAGGCTCTACGGAAGGCACTCAAGGGTGGCAAGTCGATCGATGGCGCAACACTACAAAGCTACCAGAACATACAAGTCAAGTAGCTAGAGCTGCCTTCAACCTCTTGCGTACTATCCGGGTCCATCGACCACCACAGTCAACACAAAGGGCAAGAACACTTGACATGTACTCCGGTCCAGTCCCAAAGGAGTACACGGTCAAAGTAGAAACCTCTGCCTCGCACTCCTGACAAGAACTCAACTCAGTGTAGGTAGTGGTGTAGGTACCAACGGAGGGTACACACCCGGGGGAACTTGCGGCTTGCGTCTTTGTGGGTTGAACACCTTTTGACGCGCACCATTCAGCTATCTTGACCCAAAGCTCATCGACAGACAGGTCGTCGAGATGACTCAGATCAGGGGGAGGGAGCTTGGTCACTGGACTGGCGGAGGATAGAAGTCCTCCATATCCATCCCGATACAATCGACCAGCTCTCGGGTACATCAGGACTCCGACAGAAGGACGACTCCTGCTGCTCGCCTGCGTTGGCGCAGCACTTGGCCTGGAGATAGTCGATCCGGTCCTGGAGTGGACCCCGGTCAATGGAGAGGAACTCGGCCAATGCAGTCGCCGACCACCCAGGATCACAAGAGCTAGGAGTCGGAGTCTGACATCCGATCATGCTCGCGACGAGCGATGCGAACCCAACGACCACGAACCGCCTCAAAGGCACGAGCGTTCCTTTCGTTGGCCTTGGCCAAAGCCTCGGCCACCTTGCGTCGCCCCTTCTCGCCACCTCCACGATCCACCATGTAGGTGAAGATGGCTATAAAGACGATGGCTACCAACGTGCCACCGGCAGCAACTTGCCACATACGCCAGCTCAGCCTGTTCCAGAGCCGCTGTTGCCAATCGCTCGCCTGAAGCCAAGCGCGCCTACCAGTCCACCTGCCCATATCAGCAGCTGCCCAAAGACTTCGATCCCTTGTGCGCTGAGAAAGCCTGCGTCTCCACCAGCTGTCACGACCCCTTGTCCAAGGGCCACGATGAAGATGCCCCACGCGGACATCGAGCTGAACAGTGTCTTGTCCCCTAGAAACTTACTCATTGTCTTCTCCCGGCCAGCGAAAGCCCAGCACCCTCTTGCAAGGATAGGGCTGGATGCTCACGCTGTTCTTCTGGTTTCCACCCAGTAGGTAAACTTGTTCCCGTTCGATCCCTACCAGGAAGCCTACATGCCCCCGCCAATCTCCGCGACTGACTCTCCACAGCACAGTGATGCAGCCATGAGCTGGCTCTGACAGGCCCTGCCCCCAATCCATCCAGCTTCTAGCGTTGGCCCTACCAGTACCTTCATGGCCAGCCGCCAGCATCGCCCAGTTCACGAAGCCAGAACACCATGCCGTCTCATCATCGGTGGCACCCAGATTGGTGGTCGCGTGGTAGGCCAGGATCCGTGGGTTGTGTTTCTTCTGACCCTCGACCTCCTTGATCCCCAGCTCCTCCTCCGCAACCAAAAGCCACCTGGGCTCAACGATCACTACGCAGAACCTCAAGTACCTGATCCAGCTTCTCGTCCTGCCTATCCAACTTGAGATCTTGTCTGGCGTGGGCTGAATCGTTGGACCGCTGCTGCTGAAGCTGGCGTTCCTCCAATGCAGAGAGCTTCAAGGCAATGGAGTGACGCTCTTGGACGGCCTGCTCTGTGGCCAGACTGGTGCGATTGAGGTCCACACCCTTGGCGCTCAATTCCTCGGAATGGCCGATCACAGTGAGCAGCAACCATGCAGTGACAGGTATCACGACAGCAACAGCCACTTTCACGAGCGTCTCGTTACGACGATGGAGCCAGCCGTTGCGCCCTGTTTCACCGTTCGGCATCGGCTTCCCTAGTGGTAGGTCCCGCCGCCTACCGCGTCAGGCCAAGACTCTACGCCTTGAGCTGAGATGGCGAAGAGAAGGGCGATGATACCGCTAATTACATAGCGCATAGAATTTGTCCTCTGTGCTGCTTGCTGGGACAGTCATGTCTTCGGTGCAGGCGTAGACGGTTGCACCGCCATAAACAAACACTGCCTGGCACTCCCATGTGACGCCCTCTAGGGCTGTGCAAAGCTCGTCGCCTGTATCCGTTTCGTCGCTGGAGGCATCACCCCAGACCATCAGGCCGCTGCCATCCTGCGCCTGAGCCGAGGCTGCGAAGGCCAGGACGAAGAACGTGACGACTACTACGATTGTCTTTAACATACTTCTCCAATCACTCATCGCCGCAGGTTCCTGTCTCGGAGAGGGTCAGGGCATGGTTGAGGTGCAGATAGGCTTGAGTGGTTGCAGTCGTCCCCATCGTCACGCCGATACAATCGTTTTCATCCAACTCTG
>PBYE01000065.1 GCA_002729495.1 Chromatiales bacterium | reverse complement strand
TTGGCGACATAAGATCAGAAAGAACGAATGCGATATTCACTTGAACCGGGCACTGTACACACACTGTACTACGCTTTGCGTAGTTGCTTAGTCGCTTAGCACCTTAGCACCATCACTTCATTACTGGATCATAGCTTCGACATCTTTCTCCGTCAGCTGCAGCATGGCTCTGACAGGTCGATTTTCGACCATGCGCTGATGCTCTGCGTGAGCACGGTCAAGGATGTATTGATACTCCGCGGGGTAGTCTGCGCGCATAAACATCTGCAGTCGGTTCTCGAAATAGCCCCTGCCGACAACGCAATGCATTTTGCAACAGACATCCAAGTACTGCTGGAAAGCCTCGTTGATCTCAGAAACGTCGTAGGGAATTAAGAATTTCCCCATCAATTTCCGGAATTGACCGCACCCCATAACATCGCCTGTCACGCGGTCTTTTTGCGGAGGATAAGACATGTTGACCACAAGTTGGCTTGGAGGACTCCTTGAGCGGGTTGGCTGGCGTTGGCGGACCTGAGCCCGCATCCAGGACAACTGGGGCGAACGGTGTTGGGTTCCAGGATCTCGACATTCTGCGGCGGGTACGAAGGGAGCAACGGCCGTAATGGGCAACAACAATGGCGATGTCGGAGTGCGCTTGCGCCCGGTGCGGTCCTCCCAGTTCCGGCAATGTGGACAAGGGCAATATTCATCACTTGGGTAATCGGACCTGGTCATGTACAAGTAGATGTTGCGGTCTTTGTCGCGCGGGATGTGCTCGCCTCCCTTGCTGGACTTGCTGTTGGCCATGGACGGAGAGGAGTTGAGGGAAGCCAGGACTGCGGACTCGCAAGCACATATGTCATCTGTGCTGCCGTACGCCAAAACTGTCATAGATCTCCACTTCGGAAAATGTGGCGTGAAATCCTTGTGACAAAACATGCGTTTGTGTGGATTCCAAGTGGCACCAACATAACACATCTCTCCATCCAAGATTGTCTCGGCAAGGACAGCTTGTGCACTTGCTACTACAGACGATGTGGAGTGCGGACCTGGTGATAGAGCGCGACCATAGCTGATGCGCTTGCATTCGGCATCAGGCGGTGGGATCGCCAAGCACTGCAAGGTCCTGTTGAGTTCGCCGGGTCTCTTCATGGCGTCAGTGCGTCGATGTGTCAGTGTCGCCAACCCAGAACGCCCGTCGGTAGGCCTCTGAGCCTCTGAGCGAATTGCTATGATTATGTTGCGGAATAAAGATGGAACATTAGAACATTAGAATATTAGAATAGTGTTTTTCGCAGCGTCGCGCCAGGAGACCAGGATATACCTTCGCAGCGTAGCGACACGACCGACATGATGCAACATTGAAGCGTAGCGACGCGCTGCAACATTGAAGCGTAGCGACACAATGCGAGACATTCAAGCGTAGCGACGCGCTGCAACATTGAAGCGTAGCGACACAATCCGAGACATTGAGTCGTCGTCGTCGTCGTCGTAGTGATTGCCTTTGTACCTTGGTTGCCGCTGGTTGGCGCCCTTGGTTGCGCGCGACGACGAAGAAGAGCATGGTTGGCCTTGGTTGGTGCCTTGGTTGCCTTGGTTGGTGCCTTGGTTGCCTTGGTGCCTTGGTTGGTGCCTTGGTTGCCTTGGTGCCTTGGTTGAGCGCGAAGAAGAGCATGGCGCCTTGGTTGGTGCCTTGGTTGGTGCCTTGGTTGCCGCTGGTTGGTGCCTTGGTTGCGCGCGAGACGAAGAAGAGCATGGTTGGTGCCTTGGTTGGTGCCTTGGTTGCCTTGGTCCTTGGTTGGTGCCTTGGTTGCCTTGGTGCCTTGGTTGGTGCCTTGGTTGCCTTGGTGCTTTGGTTGATCGCGAAGATTTGGTTCGCGGTAGCTAAATTCACTCAACCCGCTCAACTCGCTCAACTCGCTCAATTCACTCAACTCACTCAACTCCCTCAACTCACTCGACTCACCCAACAGACCCATGCCCATGTGCCTCCGTGCCTCTCCGTCTCTTTGTTTTGAGGTCGTTTGGCCTCAGGGCTCTGGTGGTCTGGCCTCGGTGGGTAGCGCGGAGCGTTAACAATCCGTCGCGGCCCCTTGCGATGTGCAACCGAAGAATGCTAAAGCGAGGCCCTGGAGATCGGACTTCAGACGATGCTTACTTCTGCTCTCAAAATCTGAAGCGGGGATGTGCACCAACTGATGTTGATTTTAGTACCTTTTGTGCGAGACCAACCGCAGCTTCAACAGAGCATTACCGAATTGATGCTTGATCCAACAAAAGCGAACACATGCCGATGCATCTAATTGAATGAATCGCGGTGATGGGCGCGCAAACAAAAGAGATCACACAATGTGCGAATTCGAAACCAAATGACAACAGTGTAAGCGAAGTTCATGCCATCGCGACACTGGGTGCTGCGCCACCGCTAGCCCCATGCTCCCACAACCAGTCGAAGACATCTTCATACGCCTCGTCTTGGCTGCGCCCACTGTAGAACCCCCATCGTCTGGACCTCGTGTGTCTGCCGGCCGGGTCCAGAACGGTACCTGAGAGTTCGCCCTTCCAGCACGGGGCCTCCCCAGATGTGTACATGCGAAGAGTGCACCCAGCGGGCACGAGATCCGAACAGTCCTCGGCCGCAGCTGTCCGGGGCGCGCGTGCGACACCGGGACCATCGAGTCCAAGTCCCGCCACGGCGTCGACAACTGATCCAGCAGCGCCAGGTGGACCGTCGCCGGGAGCGAGACCACTCGCGCGGCCAGCCGCGCCCACAGCGCTCACGAAACCACCAGGCAGCGCCGATGAGACTCAGAAGCGAACAGGACGCTCAAAGATGATCCAAGATGATAAAAACATAATTTTGCCTCCAAGGTTTCGCCAGGAACCTCATACGTCGGAACACCTCACCAAAACGAAATGTAGATTTGACGGTGCGACTGCATTTCGGATGTGGCCTCTTCATGATCGAAGTCGGAACGCGTAAGCCACGGCGTAACTTCTGATGGGGGAGAAAGGTTGTGACGAGGATTATATTGAGAAGGAACAGTGCAATAATGAGAAGGAGCATGGTGATGTGTAACCCTAAGAAGCGTCAAGAACGGAGCCTGTGGATACAGTTGGAAGATGAAGTGCGGAGGTAAGCAGGGCGAACGGCGAACAGGAGGGGGAGTGGAGGATGATGTTTGCGGAGGGCTGACACATGAAAGGCAAGGCACAAAAAGAAAGACGCAGGATGAAGGAGGTTAGATGTTGCAAGTGCACAAGTGTAGAGCCATCGGCGAGAAGCGAGGGCTAGGAGTACAAGCGAAGCCGGCAAACAAAATGTAGCCCGCGCACAGGGATTGTTGCAGTTGTATGCATGCAGGGCAAATGGCGACGGCGGATGCCCAAGGGAAGGCCGTGTCTTCCAGAATTAAAAGGAAGCGTGCGGAGGAAACCTCGGGGAAAAGTGATGGAAAAGAGAGGCAGCAGAGATAGGAGGAGGCGCAGGAGGAGGATGCGGAAGAGGGAGAGCATGAGAGAAAAAAGAGCAGTGATGGCGATCAATGCTGAGCACAGACCAGGCGCACAGAAGGAAGGGTGAGGAAGGACCAGCGGGACGATGAGGGTTGAGGAGAGATGAGGAGGAAGGGAGAAAACGGTGGAAGGAGGGAGGCACGAAAACAGAAACTTCACCAAAGGTGATGATGAAGAATCCCTCAGGGGGATCTCCGATTTATCATTCCCCCGATTCGGACATCGGTAGGAAAAGTTATGACTTTAAACCATCCTGGTGTCTCCCTCCTTCGCACCGCAATGCCACTGGGTGACGCTGAAGCGGCGCTGAAGAAAGCGCGAATGCCTTGAGGTCCAGCACCAGCAACATTAACTCCGGCATAGCCATGCCAATCCTCGGCAAGACCTGCGCCACCAGGCAACTCTGCTTCACCACCCTCTCCAGGAGCAGGTGCGAGAAAGGCAGCACCATCATTCTCATCGTAGTCGCCTGGGGCCAGTAAGCGCTCTCCTGCGCGTGCAGGCCTCACGGCTGCATCGTCGCCGATTGGCACAAGAGCCCCGGCTGCAAGATCTGATGCTTCAATACCGGCGTTCCGAGGCCGCTGCACTGGTCGCCCTTTGGCTCGAGGTTCGGGTGCCGCCTTCGGAACTGCAGAAGCCTTCGCTCTGGCATTTGCTCGCCGGGTGGCCTCCTTGGCTGCTAACTTCGCACGCCGAGCCGCTTCATCTACCAGCTCTGCAGGCCGCCCTTTCCAGACTCGAACATTGTTCTCCGGCATGGCGACGTGCTGGTCCAGGGGGACTGCATGCAAGCGAGTGCCGACTGTAAACGGAATATGCGGCATCTCACTCGAAACCAATTTGTACAACGTAACTCTGATCTCCTCTTCGAGGTTGAAAGAAGCAGCAACTTCCACGTCGGTATGCGTCTCAGGTAGGCTTTTGGCGCTCAGCTGGCAAGAGAGGAGCACACGTCCATCTGCATGCTCTTGTTCCAAATGCACCCGCAGGTACGTCACCCGCTGCGGATTGAGGTACACAAGACCACAATGAAAGAAGGTGTCACCGTTGAACCGTGCAAACAACCAGCCTTCCAAGAGCAGGCGGCGCAATTCAGTCTTCTCCGGACAGAGGAGTAGATACAACTTTGTTGACTTCAGTCGAAATATATCCAGAAGAATTCCACTGCCGGAGCAAAGACAACGGCCTGAGCCGAATTTCCAACAATATGTTGGTCTGTAACCCAAACCAACATAGCCAATGCTCTCGCAGTCGTCATACAGCGTCAGCCTGCACTGCTTCTCAAACATTTCCGCCACCAGGGGACCGATCTTCGAGCCCTTTAGATCGGCACTCTTTTTCTGACACCATTGATCAGCCGGATCATGCCAATGTAATGTCGGCAACTCTTCAGGGATCAGCTTGACCACCCCCAACTCTGGCAGCTCCAATGTGGCGAAATCAAAGTTGGAAACCTGCGGTGGGTTATTGACAAACTCCCTGAGTTTCTCAAGTACAATTCGTTGCATTGCAGCTTCTTTCCTCGCCACAGCTCTGCACAACGATTGCAAAGTGTCCAATTGTGATTTGAGGTCCCCATGCGCATTGGCGAGAACGACATCGGTCACCAACCGATTCTCGTCCCGCTGATACACAGCGAGTTGTAGGCCTCCGTCCTCCACAACACGATTCGCAGATGCTTGCTTTTCTTCGTAAGCATTAAGCAGAAGCAGTTCATCGGCTTGTGTCTTGATGCGCACCTGGGCGCGTTCCCGCACAGTTCCGAAATTCGAGGTGTCTTTCCTGCTCTCTCCAGTTTCCCAAGCAGCCCTGCACGCCTTTACTGCAAGTTTCCCTCGTCCTGCAGCCTCCGCCAAGCAATCCGAAGCTTCCTTCGCTCTTTCTTCCCAATAAAGTGCAGCTGCACGAGTGAAATCGACCTTGTTGTCTTCGTCCTTCAATTCGTCTTTCTTGAGTGAAATAAATCCTCGATATTGTCCCCCTCCTCCACCACCCATGACGTCCTCCCCATCAGAGCTTGAAGAATCCTCCTCTGGTCGCCCAAAAATACTTCTGGATTGCATCCTTGAGAACTTTACTATCCAGTCCGCAGTGATGTCTGCTAAGTCCGGCGTCTTTTGTTGCAGATGCATTTTGACGCGGCGCCGCACTGCGGCATTCCCAGCTTCCGTGCCAGCATTCTCAAGCTCTGCAAGTATGGCCATCAATCTCCTCTTTGCCTGCATCTCCGTACTCATGAGTTCTGCCAATGTGGGGTTATTCTTCGCTTGCTCGAATCCCCAAGGATCCATCGTGCATGGACGTTCCAGGAAATCTGCAAGTATCTCCTTACCAGCCGCAAGTGAGTCCTCCGGCTCCGGTCTGAGTGGCCCGAAGTTTTTAGCTGGATAGGACTCGTTAATCTTCCACTCTAATTGGTACATCGCGCACGCGCTCCGAGAACCGCACCTGAACGCCGTCATCGCAAGTGAATGGACCTGGAATTCCTCAGGGAGCCCAGTCCATTGCTCCTGGTTCACGAGCAATTTTCCATATGCACGGAGGCAGGGCGTGGTGTGGACTTGATCCAGTGCCAAAAGAGGTCTGTACGTCCGTCGCTCGCCATCTTTTACCTTTTGGAGTTGCCTCTTCTCCCATTCCGGCCCTGACGATTTCAAGACGTCTTTTTGATGGCGCTGTTGCACTCGTATCAGGCATTTCAACACCCATAGCCGACCGACCGGCTGTGTGCCAAACCAAGAGAGGACGTTGGCCCTGTAGGTTGTTTGTTTTTGAAAGTCGGACATTTCTTTTGTCACATCTTGGTAAGTTACGTTGTCCGGCGACTGCTCCCTGAACTCACCTTGCATGAATGTTATCATTTTCTGCTTGACCACGTTCATGTCAGTGAATCCGAACCATCCGATCAGCACTCCGGCAATGTACAACCCGTTTCGGTTTAACCACTCGCCATGCCAATCAACACTGGCCTCGCTCCCTAGCCAACGATGGGCAACCCAAATGGGTGGAAGCTCCTCTTCCTCTACATCGTTGTCCAGATCTTTGAGTGTCTCCGCTTCGGTCGCGCAGCAATCAGGTGGACCCTTGCACCAATGATGCGTCTCGCCGATCAATCGAGGGTCACCATTTCTCAATTTCTTTCGCTTAAAGCGGCGTCGCTGTCTGGCTTGCGCCCTGGGACCAGAGAGGCGGTTGTCCTCGGCATTCTCAAACATGCAAGCGAGCTTCTCGTTGTAAGCGATGACTTCTTGTCCTGGCCCGTCTTGGCCCCAAGGGATCCGCGTGAATGACCAGCGCTGAAACTGTTTGACCCCTTTCTTCCAAGCAGACATTGCTCCCGGATTGTGTTGGGCTAGAGTCCCTCCCATCAGGCCTTTCATGTCGCCTGGAAAGGCCTGCCACTGGATTTCTGAAATCTTGTGCCCAATGTGAAGGCGGCAGATCCATCTCATCAGGATTTGAAAGGCCTTGTGTTGCCAGATGGCGTAGTCGCTCAATGCATTCGAGGCGTGGTTGTCGCTGATTGCAACTCTGGCGGATTCAGCAAAGGTAGAGGCCGCCCACTCCGAGGAACCAGATTGGTTGAGGCACGTCTCCTTGATTAACTCAGCGTGCGTGCTCTGGATAGGCTTCAAGCAAGATGGAAGGGAGCCCTCGAACGCCAAATGCACATCATCACAGCGCCACAACAACGCATGTCCAGAATTGATTTGCATTATTTTTGCAGTAATGGTCTCCTTGTGGCCTTGCGCCATCGACACAGGCATGCCCTTCGGTAGATCTGTCACCCTAACCTTGATTTGAAACTCGTCGAAACGTTGTTTCTCCGCAGCGAGAACAGGTGTGAAAACAACTGACCTCTCCTTCAGGAAATAGTGGATGCTCTGGGCCGCTCGCCAAAAGCGGTGCTTCGATCCGAACAGGATAGCACCAGCCATTATGCGCAACCTCCTGGCCACTGTCCACCGCGATATGCCCAGCTGTTGGCTGATAGATACCGTAGAAGCCACGTGTTTTGTTTTCTTCCAAACCTTTTTCTCGTCCTCAGTGTTGCTGGTTGCTTTTACCGGTGATGCCAATGCAAGAATCAGTCCTGTGGAGCAATGATGGGAAGAATCATGCAGAACCATCTGCAACTTCTCTGGCGGCACTGCCGGAACCACAACCAAACATTGCGTCGATGGCGCGCTCTCCGCCGGGCCAGACTCGCGCTTTTTCTTCCAGCGTGCCTCCGCAGCAGCTTTGCAGATCTCACTCCGAGTTCGAGGTCCAGTAGCGCCATCTGCTCCGCTTCCTGAAGCAATTTTGGGAGCAGGTCGCTTGCGGGTTCTCGGTCTCCGAGCGGCGTGTGGCTCAACAGACGCGGGTAGCGTTGCCGCTTCCTCTCGAGGCGCACCACAGTCTTCTTCCAACGCAAACTCGGCCTCGTCCCCCAGGTTGTCTACATCCAGTGTTGACAGTAAGCCTTCATGAGGGACAACTTCCGAATCGGACAACTCGTCGAGCCCAGGCAGAGTGTCCAACAATGACATCCCCGCCCTCCTTGGCAATCGCTGCAACGAGTCGTGGAAACGATAGCGACCACATGCGGCAGTGTTCGCAATGCATGCAAGGTTCCGATTAACCAAAACTTGAGCCACCATCAAATCAAAACAGTCGCCACAATTCAGAATGACGGCAGATAGCTGGATACCGACCGCGCATATCTGAAGGCCATGCACGGTCATTGTGCATTCTTTGAATTCCTCTGACGAATAAATGCAGACAAGAGTTGTGTGTGTGTGTGTGGGTCTTGCGTTGCCGCTGGCGTGGTCTTTGTTGCTGAGTTTGATCTAGCTGTGTTATGTTTGCATCGACCGCTTTCCCGAACCCTGGAACCGTGTTGTTCGATGTGCGCAGCATGTGAGAAATGCGACGGCGATCAAAACTACGATTTGGATTCCCAAGGCGTGTTTTTATCAGGGCTGAGGTCGCATCCGGGCACAACCCTTCGGAGGTTCACGGGTGTTTTGCTGGACACACCGGGCTCGCAACAATAACCATGCGGACCAAAACGCGCTTGGAGCAAAACATGAAAAGCAAAATGTGCAGCAAGATGAAGCGGACGAATCTCTGTGATGTCTGGCGCGGATCTGCTTACGAGATCCCGCTACAAACTGGTTTTCCAAAATTAGCGCCTCTTAGGTTTGAATCGATCCTACAATAATAGCAGTCACTTCCGATAATGATATGTGTGGCGACGGTGGGTCCGCGCATGGAGGTGGTCTGTCCCCAGACGCTGACAAGGCTCAACACTTTCAGCACTGCAACAAGGATATATTAGGCGACGGCCAG
>PBYE01000064.1 GCA_002729495.1 Chromatiales bacterium | reverse complement strand
CTTTGGCATAGGTCTGCTCGAGTTTATCCGTAACCTGCTCCAGGTGCGCCTCCCGGTCGCTGTACCAGGTGTGTTCGGCGATGCTGAACCCTTCCCCGGAACCCCTTCCTTAGTGCAACGTCCAGATCCATTTCCCGGTCACGTAAACCAAGAAGGAATCACCATAACTCACTGATGCTGCTAGGTCTAGTCAGCAAAAAATCAGGTCAAATGGATGCACTTCATTACACTGCACCATAGCTGAAACTCATGTATGCGGCCCTCTGCGGTAATCAGTCCTGTGACGAAGGGTTCAGCGCTTCTATTGCGGCCAGCATCCGGGCAGCCAGTTCAGATCTCCTGAAGCTTGTTTTGACGGCGTTACGGCCGTTGCGGCCGAACTCCGCACAACGCTCCGGGTCGTCGCGCAGCGCTTCGAGATGCCCGACCAGCGCGGGCGCATCCTCCGGTGTAAACGCGACGCCGCTTTTGGTCTGATTCGCCACGATATCAGCGCTTTCGCCACGCACGCCCAGCAGGATCGGTTTCCCGAATTCCATTGCTTCAAAGATTTTGGATGGAATAACAGTCTCAAACAGTGGTGCATTTCGCAGCAATACCAGTGACACGTCCATGGCGCCGAGCATGTTTAGTGCAGCCTGACGAGGCTGCCCGTCGATGATTGAAATATTTTGCAATCCCCTGCGCTGCGCGAGTATTCCAATCTGTCCCCTGTCTGCACCACTTCCCACAACAACGAAGTGCAGGGAAGAGTCCTCGCGAGACAACTCGGCGGCATCAAGAATCGTAGCTATGCCATGAGCCATGCCCAGCGTGCCAATAAATCCTCCGACAAATGCGTCTCTTGGTATGCCCCATTTATCACGTACTGCTTCACGCGATTCAGTTAGTTTATGGCTGCCAGGTTCGATGCCGTTGGTTACGACCACTATCTTGTCAGGTGAAACACCCTTTTCTTCCAGAATAGTCGCGAACGCCTGCGTGACCGGCACCATCAGATCAGCCTGCCGGTAAAGAAAGCTTACGAAACGTTCCAGCCAGCCAATGATCAAACCCTTTTTCATGGCCCCCACTGCCAGGATTGATTCCGGCCAGAGGTCCCGGAGCTCAAACACAAAGGGCCGACGCTTAAATTTCGAGGTAAGCCATGCAGCAGTAGCTGCGAATAACTGGGGTGAGGTCCCTACTATGACATCCGGCCGGGGCAGGAATAACGCTGCAATCATTGCGCTGATCATGTAGCTCATGTAATCGATTATCCGCTTCACTGACCCCTCGTTGGCCGCGATGAAGCTCCAGACACGCACCACGCGGATACCGTCAACCTCTTCGGTCTGATACAGGTTATTGCTGTAACCCTCGAACACTTTGCCTGTCGGAAAATTCGGAGCACATGTTATGACCGTAACCTCGTGCCCGGCGTTAACCCATTCCCGCGTGTGCTCCAGTGTACGAATGGCAGGAGCATTTGATTCGGGTGGAAAATTATCGCTGAAAAACAGTATCTTCATTAGTTCTCAGGTGCTTGCGCCAAAAGCCAGGCACGCCGGAATCATAGCAAAACCACGCCCCCCGGAAAGGAACCGGGTAGCGATTTCGGGCTTTAACCCTGGGTTACGACTTCACCGTGCTCGCGTGTGGCATGGAAGCCCACCTCGGGAAAACGCTCCTGTGTGATCTGAAGCTTGTAACGGCTGGGCGCCAGGTAAACCGGGTTGCCATCCACATCCTCGGCCAGTGACGCCGATTCGCGCTGCCTGAATTTTGCTCGTGTTTCCTTGTCGGGAAAACTCAACCAGCGAGCGGTATAAATATCGACCGGGTCGTAAGCAGCATCTACGTTGTACTCGCCTTTTAAGCGATGGGCAACAATCTCGAACTGCAGGCGACCGACCGCGCCGAGTAACTTCCTGCCGAGTTCATTGCTGAACACCTGAACGGCCCCTTCCTCGCCCAGCTCCTTTAAACCTTTTTGCAATTGCTTGGACTTAAGAGGATCGGCCGGCCGGGCCGATACGAATAATTCCGGCGCGAAATAGGGAATCCCCCGGAAGTTCAGGTCCTCGCCCTCGGTAAGGGTGTCGCCTATCTGGAGCTGGCCATGATTGTGTATGCCGATAATATCACCCGCTACCGATTCGTCGCTCGCCTTCCTGGAGTTCGCAAGAAAAGTCTGGGCGTTTGAAATACGCATTTCTCTGCCAAGGCGCAGGTGACTCAGTTTCACCCCAGGGGTATACCTGCCGGAACAGATTCGGAAGAAAGCGATCCGATCCCGGTGTTTAGGGTCCATGTTGGCCTGAATCTTGAACACAAAACCGGTCAGTGGATTCTCGGTGGGTTCAACCGAACGCTCGACAGCTTCGCGCGGTTGCGGCTCGGGAGCCCACTCTATCAACGCGCGCAGCACCTCCTGCACACCAAAATTATTTATGCCGGAGCCGAAAAAAACCGGTGTTTGCATACCAGCCAGGAACAATTCGGCATCGAACGGGGAACTGGCTCCCCGAATAAGATTAACTTCCTCGCGCAGGATTTCTGCCTCATCCGGAAACAGCTCATCCATCCGCGGATTGTCGAGTCCTTCCATGACTTCTGTGTCTGTACTCTGCCTCTCTTCACCGGCACGAAACCGCAACAACCTGTCACTTAGAAGGTCAAACACGCCCCTGAAACTTTTTCCCATTCCTATTGGCCAGCTAACCGGGGCACAATCGATCTTCAGGGTATCTTCAATTTCTTCCAGTATTTCGAGCGGGCCGCGAACCTCGCGGTCAAACTTGTTTACGAAGGTAATGATTGGTGTATCACGCAGGCGGCAGACCTCAAGCAACTTTATAGTCTGCGCTTCAACGCCCTTGGCCGCATCGATAACCATGACGGCGGCATCTACCGCGGTTAATACACGGTAGGTATCTTCGGAAAAGTCTTGGTGGCCAGGCGTATCAAGCAAATTGATGGTATATCCGTTGTATTCGAACTGCATAACTGAACTGCTGACCGAAATGCCGCGCTGCTTCTCGATCTCCAACCAGTCAGATGTCGCATGCCGGGCTGCCCGTCGCGCCTTTACTGCGCCGGCTTCCTGAATAGCGCCGCCGTACATCAGCAACTTTTCGGTCAGCGTGGTTTTTCCGGCATCAGGGTGGGAAATAATCGCAAACGTACGTCGCCGGGAAATATCCCTGGCCAGGTCCGGGTTGTGGTTAGAGGTACTCATTTTTCACTATATAGCCTGACGGCGGCTTCAGGCACCCGAGGCGGCCGGCATGATACCACCGCACATCTTGGCTGTCCCGAAGCCGGCGCCAAAAGAAGCGACCGCTGAAGATTCAGCGGCCGGCCGGTTTTCCTGCCTTTGTCTAGTTACGGATTACGATAAAGCCGGCGTAGTAGCGTTGCGGTGAAGGCGGGTCAAAAAGTGGCTGATACTTCATCTGTTTGGGGTTCAGCGCAAAATTCCTGAGATATCGAATCTCCAGCCCTTCATCGGTGTGGTAATTAAACGAAATCGCGTCGAGAGGCACTTTTTCGCTTTCCAGCAGGCGCTTAAGGTAACTATTAAACAGCGATTCCGCTGCCCACCCGTACATGCCATTCGGATTGTTGTTTCTGACGTCATAACCCATGTACTTCGCATACTTCACCATGACCTGGTGATAAAACAACGAGTCATATAAAAGAATTACGGTGCCGTTCGGTGCAAGGTGCTGTTCAAGACCACGCACGATTGAAAATCCTAGTTCGCCGGTATCGGTAACCGCGTCGTTACCGGGTGCATCCAAGTCCAATGCAAATGGTGGGTTAGACAAGATCACATCGAACTGCTCGTCATCATTTATGACCGCATAGGCAGACATATCATCCGGACCAACTAAACGGGCCTCAACTACATCTCCATACCCAAGTGCTTCGGCATTAGTGGTAACGCTTTCGATTGCAGCCGGGTTTATATCGGTCGCAACCACCTTTGCAGCACCATGTTTAGCCGCAATCAGGCTAATTAAACCGGAGCCAGTACCAATCTCCATGACCCGTTTGCCCTTAAAAAGCTCCGTGTTGTTTTTCATGATTGGGCCCATGGTCCACTCGCCCTCGTGGGGATGAAAGACACCAACCGGCACGTTAATGGCAGCCTGCAAATGCTTGGACTTCCAGAGCAGCGGCTCTGTTATCAGCCCCTGCTTACTGGTATCACCCGGGACACTCTGGTCTTCTTGTGCCGCAACGGATTCACCTGTAAAGCGTGGTGCGCTACCGGCTGGGCCGGCGGATCCCGAAGGCTTGAGTGCGGTCGTCAGGGCGCTGACTGGAAAAATATTGAACTGCGCCATTACGACGCCGACTGCCAAGCCCGCGCAAACCAGTAGGATGTTTCTAATATTCATGCGTGAACAACCTTTCTTCGATTCTGGATAACCCGGGTATTCTAACAGCGCTGTATGCATGGCGTCTGGCAGCATGCAAAAGCACACTTAACAAAGGTTTCAGCATATAGCGGCAGCGTCGCTAGCATTTATTTCTATTGCGCGAGAAGAAGCGAGGATCATTGTTAATACCTGGGTTTATGTTCAATGACGCAGTAGCGCGGCGGCGGAAAAGATACCCGCACCGGTAACTACGGTTAGCAATGCAAGTGTGGACTCAACCGGCCGGCCCTGAAAAGCCCAGTACATAGTCCAGAAAGTCACCACCAGAAAGAAAACCGGCGGTAACGGATATGCCCAGACGCGGAAAGGCCGATCCATATCTGGCCGGCGGAAGCGCAGGACGACCACGCATGACACCGCTAACGCCGACATCAACGCGAGCGTAAACCCGGCATAGGAAAGTATCTGGTCGACGCTGCCCGAAACAATGATCAGTGACGCCACGATGCCCTGCAACAGCAGCGCGTTGGATGGCGCCCCTGAATCATTGGTCTGTGTCAGACTGCGAAAACGCTTAATATCCTTGCCGAGTGCATAGTAGACACGCGGGCCGGCGATAGTCATCGCCGATGCGGATGCGACCAATGAAACAACAAGTACGAGGGTGACAAGGCCGGCGCCCCACTCACCGAAAAGCTGGCGCGACGCAACCAGGCCAACCTCAACTTTACCGGCCAGTTCTTCGACGTTGGCACCATAGAAGTAAACGCTGTTGAGTAACAGGTACAAAACCGTAACGATTCCGGTCCCGACCAGCAATGCTTTCGGCAGAGTTTTCTGCGGTTCAACAATTTCGCTGGCAACATAGGCCGCAGCATTCCAGCCGGAATAGCAAAACATTACGAAAATAAGGCTGGTCGCCAGCGCAGTGTAGGTTGTGACCGAGTTCAATCCAGTGTAGACATCCGAGACATGGCTGAAATTTGCGAAGTCACCATCGCCGAATGCAGCGGCTGCCAGAATAATTGCGACTATACCGCCGACTTTAAGCAGCGTGACAACATCGTTAAAACTAATAACCCCCCGACGGCCACGCATATGAATTGCGATCAGTAGCCACACCAGGGCAATGGCAGAAAAATCACCAATTGTTAAGCGGCCCAGCACTTCCATATCGCCATTCAACGACGGAAAATAGGCGGTGACGTAACGAACCAGGCTCTTTAGCGCGGCTGCGATCGGCGCGGAAAAGCCTGCAATCAGCGATACAAACGCGCTCATAAAGCCAAATGCGCGCCCATATGTTTCGCGAAGATAAACATACTCCGCTCCTGCAGCAGGCATAGCGGCGCCAAGCTCCGAGAAACACAGCGCGCCGCAATAGGCAAGCAAGCCACCAAGAAGCCACAGTGCCAGTATCAGTGTCGGGTTTCCCAGGTCGGCGGCCTGAAACCCGGTCGTAGTAAAAACGCCTGCACCGATGACGTTTGCAATCACCAACGCGGTCGCAGAACGAAACCGAATGTGGGAAAGAAGTACTTGGTCCGAGTTACTCACAAGTGAAGCCTGATTTGCGTCTCACTACCGGAACCGCACTATTCCTGCACTGGGCGGTAGCCAGAGTCAGGCCGGTTAATGGGTTAACGCGGGAGTATAGACCAAAGCCAACTTTGCCTATACGCTAATCTCACATAACCGCTATTATGCTGGCCAGCCCGTCAGTGGCGACCGTAACGGTCAGGTTGGCATCTCAGACAACTTCATTAACAGCTGCACATACTCATCCAGTTCCTCCAGCATGTGATCTTGCTGTTTTGGCGTGAGGCTGGCAAGCAGATCTGCAATCATCACGTTAAGAATCTGGCGATTCTCCTCGACGATAGCCTTGTACTCCGGGCTGTGGAATTTCCGCGGATATACAAATAGCGTGGTGAGTTCCTCCGTAAACTTGGGCTCTGCAGGCCGCTTTAGAAGCAATGCTTTGAACTGATCCTGCCACACTCGCTGATAATCGATCCACCGCTCACTCGAGTCCTCCATGCCGGCTATGCGGCTCTTAATCAGCTCTTTCTGCTCTTCGCTAAGCGGGCCTGTAAAACCCTGCACCCCTTTAATGGCAGACCGGTTGCGGTTCTTCTCGCGTTCTTCCGGTATCCTGCCGGAATACTCGTCATACATCTCGTCATTCATCTCGTAGAAACTTTCGACAAGTTCTTCTATCTGTTCTTCACTCAGGCTCAGGAGAAAATCTTTCGAGATGGGGACAATCCCGAGCGTGATTTCCTCGAAAAGCTTCATACCCTCGTGGTAACGCCGGTCTATGTCATCGGGTTTTATGCCCCCTGCTTCAATCTGCAGCATCATGCCTCGAATGAGATCTGCGGCACGCGGCATTTCATCGACACGAATCCTGTCGAGATAGGCCTGAACATCCCCCTGTAGCGCTTCTTCCTGCGCATCGGACAACGTGACCATCCCCCCAACCCGCCAGACGACGAACCAGTCAAGGCGTTCATACAAATAGTTGGTGCTACACGCAGATACGAACGCGACGCCCACAAGCGCTACAGCGATCCATGCACTAAACCTCTTGCGGTTCGGGCGGTTGTTACGCATCTGGTAACTCAGCTAAATAGATGATTAATCGTTATCGTCTGTTCACGGTCGGGACCGGTCGATATCAGGTCTACGGATACGCCCAGCAAAGCCTCGATCCTGTCAAGATAGTCCCTGGCAGCGGCGGGTAAGTCTTCGTGCCGTGTAATGCCAACAGTGCTCTCCTCCCAACCCGGGAGCTCTTCGTATACCGGCTCACAGTCCGTATAGCGATCGACCCGAACCGGTGGCACATCCAGTGTATCGCCATCAAGCTTATACCGGATGCATATTTTCACCGTCTTCAGTCCGTCAAGAACATCAAGCTTGGTAACGCACAGCCCGGTAATACCACTGTTCAGGACCGCGCGCCGCGTTACAACCGCATCGAACCAGCCGCAACGGCGCGGCCTTCCTGTAGTCGCTCCGAACTCCGCGCCGACTTTTGCCAGGTGCTTACCCATATCGTCGAACAATTCCGTCGGGAAAGGGCCGGACCCTACCCGTGTCGTATAAGCCTTAACGATACCCAGCACGGCATCAAAATCGGCAGGCCCGATACCGGAACCTGTCGCAGCCGCACCTGCTGTTGTGTTAGATGACGTGACAAAGGGATAAGTTCCGTGGTCGATATCGAGGAGGGTGCCCTGCGCGCCTTCAAACAGCAGGTTTGCACCTTCCTTGCTCAGCCTGGCCAGTTCGCCGGCCGTGTCCATCACCAGCGGCCGTATGCGTTCGGCCATCGCCAGCCATTCTTCGCGGATACCTGCTACCTCAACGACCGGCTGGCTGTAGTAATGCTCCAGCATAAAATTGTGGTACTCAAGGCTGGCATCGAGCCGTTCGGAGAAAACCTGTTCGTCAAAAAGATCCGAGATCCGCAGGCCGCGTCTTGCGACCTTGTCTTCGTAGGCAGGCCCGATGCCCCGGCCAGTCGTGCCGATCTTGCCGGCACCGCGCGCAACCTCACGCGCATGGTCCAGGGCGATATGGCTGGGCAGTATCAGCGGGCAGGCGGCGCTGATCCGCAGCCGGTTCTCGACATCCACGCCTTTGGCGATCAGCTCGTCCATTTCCTCGATGAGCGAGGGCAGGTGCACGACCACACCATTACCGATAAAGCATTCCACACCTTCGCGAAGCACACCTGATGGAATCAGGTGCAGCACGGTTTTTTCGCCACCGATCATCAGCGTATGGCCGGCGTTATGCCCGCCCTGGAAGCGGACGACGCCCGATACATTTTCGGTCAGCAGGTCGACGATTTTCCCTTTGCCCTCGTCGCCCCACTGGGTGCCGATCACTATTATGTTTTTACCCACAAAAATTTTCAGCCGGACTATTTAAAATATCGTCGATAAATCGGGCGCTCATCGGCCTCGTACAAAAGCAAGCAGTACCGCGCCCACCAGCATGCTCACCAGACCGCAAACGCGCAGTTGCCGCTCACTTAACTGGGCAACCAATTCAATACTCTGTTTCCAGCTGCGAGGACTCGCAAAAGGCAGTAATCCTTCGATTATCAGGTAAAGCGCAAAGGCAGCAAACAGGTCGGTCCATTCCATACCGGAAATACTCGCAGCTTAACCAGGGGCTGCCCTATTATTTGCCTTTGGATTTATTCAGATAACGCAGAAACTCACTTTCGGGCCCCAGCACCAGGAGATCGCCTTCGCTGCCCAGTGAATTCCGATAAGCCTGAATACTGCGATAGAACGAATAGAACTCCGGGTTTTTTGTATAGGCCTTCGCATAAATATCTGCCGCGGTCGCATCGCCAACACCGCGAATGAGCTCTGACTCGCGATAAGCCTCGGCCAGGATTACCGTGCGCTCACGGTCCGCCTCTGCACGAATGCGCTCGGCGGTTTCATAACCTTCGGCACGCAGTTCTGCGGCAACACGCGAGCGCTCCTCTCGCATGCGCCGAAACACCGATTCGCTAACGGTATCCGAGAATTCGATACGTTTTACCCTCACGTCGACGACTTCTATGCCAAGCTGAACCGCATTTAAGCGTGCTCTTGACAACATGTCATCCATAATTTCGCGGCGCTCCGCGGAAACCACTTCCGGAACCGTACGCTTGGCAAATTCCGCACGTATTCCATCCTTGACAATTTCGAGCAGGCGTTGCGCTGCGATCGTCGCCTCGCCACCGCTTGCACGATAGTACTGGCCAACATCCACAATGCGCCATTTCACAAAGAAATCAACGAAGAGGTTTTTCTTTTCCTCGGTAAGGAAAAGTTCCTGTGGGTTATTAATCGTCAGCAGTCGTTTCGGATACTTTGACACACTGTTTATGAACGGTAGCTTTACGTGGATACCAGGTTCGTAGTCGGCATTGACAATCTCACTAAACCTGTATTTGATTGCCAGCTCCCGTTCGCCCACGGTAAAAAGAGTTCCGTAAGCGAGCACAGCCAAAATAGCGATGAGCGCCAGCGTTGCGTTACCTGACAGTTTCATTAGCGTGTCCCCCGTGTGCGTGATTCGCCGGATGGGCGACGGCCACCGGACTGAGGCGCATTGTTGCCTGGTGGCGCAGAGTCGGGTTGGTTGACAGAACTGCCTGAACTACCGCGCTGCATCAGCTTATCAACCGGCAGATACAGCAGGTTTCCGCCCCCCTCGGCATCCAGCAGGACTTTGTTGGAATTACTGTAAACAGTTTCGATCGCGTCTATGTACAGGCGATCACGCGTCACCCCCGGCGCTTTTTCATACTCTTTCAGCAAAGCCGTAAACCGCCCGGCCTCACCTTTAGAGTCTGCAACTATGCGGTCTTTATACGCCTCTGCATCCTGGATCTGCCGGACTGCATCACCGCGGGCTTTCGGCAGTATGTCGTTGGAATACGAATCCGCCTCGAATTTCAGACGCTCCTTATCCTCGCGGGCCTTGATAGCATCCTGCACCGCAGCCTCAACCTGCGACGGGAAGTTCACATCCTGCAGGTTAACTTTGGTTACTGTTATGCCGGCACCGTAATCATCTACCGCAGCCTGGATTGTTTCCTGTGTTTGCACCGCTATGGGTGCACGGCCTTCACCCAGGATGTAATCCATCTCGCTTTTACCAATGACTTCGCGAATGGCGCTTTCGCTCGCATCGGCAAGGGTGCTGACCGGGTCTTCCACATAAAAGAGAAAGGCTATGGGGTTAGCGTGTCGAAATTGCACAACCATGTCGACCAGGATGATGTTTTCGTCCGAAGTCAGCATGCTGGTCGTCTGGCTGAACCGTTCGATAGCGGAAATATTGACCTTGTCCACCACCTCGATGGGCCACGGAAGATGCCAACGCAGACCGGGGTTCGTGGTTTCTACGTAAGCTCCGAAGCGCTGCACAATACCGCGCTCTGCGTCATCGATCGTGTAAAAACCGGTGGCCCCCCAGCCAAGCAGCACCAGGATGAGAATACCGACCAGGGGTGCGCCACTACCCGAGGACCTTCCGGCACCGCCGCCTTTGCCGCCGCCAAATATGGAAGACAGTTTTCTCTGCCAGTCGCGGATTATTTTGTCGAGATCGGGGGGACCGTCCTGTCCGCCTCGTTCCCAGGGATTCTTGCCGTTTCCGGAGTCGTTCCAAGCCATTTCTGTAATTCCTTAAAATCTCAGGCGTATGCCGGATTCAATATGATGCTGCGGAGCGCTTTAATCGCTTCTCGTCGCTAAACCGCAGGCCTTCTCTATTCGCAAGCTGCTCGTAATCACGTTTGTCCATCTCTACCTCGAGCAACCAACCCCCGTCTTCCAGTTCTTTTTCATCAAGAACCTGCGCTGCGCTATAAATAAGTGCACGCAGTCTCGACTGCTCAACACCAAGCACAAATGCTCCCCGCACACGATCCTTGAAGAGATACTCGGAAATGGCACCCAGCAGTAAATTGATACCTTCCCCGGTCTCGGCCGATAACCAGACACGCCAAGGCATGCCGGTCTCCGCTATGTCTATTCTCGGCGGGACGCCAAGTATATCAGTCTTGTTGTATACGTGAATAACCGGCAACCCGTCTGCTTCAATGGTTTTCAGCACGGAATTGACCTGCAGGATACGTTCGTCATGAGCCGGATCCGCACTATCGACCACATGCAACAGAAGGCGGGCATCGCGGGTTTCCTCGAGCGTCGATTTGAACGCGGCCACAAGCTCATGCGGCAGGTCCCGGATAAACCCCACCGTATCGGCAAGGATAACATCACCGCGATCAGGCAGTTCCAGGCGGCGAAGTGTCGGATCCAGGGTGGCAAATAACTGGTCTGCAACCTCAACGCCGGCATTACACAACCGATTAAAGAGTGTGGATTTACCGGCGTTCGTGTAGCCGACCAGTGAAACCGTCGGGATTTCCTGCTTGTTGCGCTGCTGGCGGCCCTGCTGCCGACGTTTGGCAACCCGCTCCAGGCGGCGGTGCAGTCTCTTGATAGCCTGCCCAATCATGCGCCGGTCGCTTTCAAGCTGCGTTTCACCCGGTCCGCGCAGCCCTATACCACCTTTCTGGCGCTCCAGGTGAGTCCAGCCCCGGACCAGCCGGGTGGACAGATGCTCAAGCTGAGCCAACTCTACCTGCAACTTGCCCTCGAAAGTGCGTGCGCGCAGCGCAAAGATGTCGAGTATCAGCCCTGCCCGGTCAACCACGCGTGTCTTAAGGGCTGCTTCAAGGTTTTTTTGCTGTCGGGGCCTAAGTTCAAAGTCGACCAGCACCAACTCAGCGTCTTCATCGACGACGAGTTTTTCCAGTTCCTCGAGTTTGCCCTTGCCTACCAGGTAACGGGGGCTCGGTTTTTCGCGCACGGCCTTTAGACAGCCGACGATTTGTGCGCCGGCGGACTCAGCCAGTGACCGGAACTCCTGCTGATCATCTTCTGCAACCGGCTGCCCGATTCCAATGTGGAGCAAAACGGAACGTTCGCCTCGCTGCGGGCGCTCAAACAATCAGGTTCTCCGGCGCACTGTTGCCGTCAGCGCGTTATTGCTCTTCCGCCTGGTCAGTCTCCCCGTCTTCATCTGTAGACACGCGCACCGCACGGGAAGGCACAACCGTGGAAATGGCATGCTTGTACACCATTTGACTCACACTGTTGTTCAACAGAACAACAAATTGATCAAACGAATCGATGGTCCCCTGTAACTTGATACCGTTCACCAGGTAAATTGATACCGGCACTTTTTCTTTACGCAGGGTATTCAGGAAAGGGTCCTGAAGGGTCTGCCCTTTGGCCATTGTTGACTCCCTAAGATTTTTTGAAGGTCTCTATTATTATTTTTATTTAGTTATTCAGCTTATTTAGTCCAGCGGTCAACGACACACCACACTCGATGGATTCTAGCGACTTATTCAGGTCGTTGCACCAATCCCAGCCATGAATCCACGATTTGCCGGACATCCTGTGCGGCACTGTCCGAAAGGCAGTCGACTACATGCAAATCAGGCCACGATCTCAGCCATGTAAGCTGTCGTTTTGCCAGTCTTCGGGTCGCGACCACCGTCTTTTCGGTTGCTTCCTCAAGGCTGATATCGCCGGTGATATAGGGCCAGAACTGGCGATAACCGACCGCCCGCAAGGCAGGTGTATCCTGTGACACACGCGGCAACTCGCTTAATGCCCGTAATTCATTCACAAAGCCGTTTTCCAGCATTGCCTGCAGCCGCATTTCGATGCGCGTGTGCAACTCGCTGCGCTCGGACGGCAGCAGGGCGATATTCAGGAAGCTCGCCTCTAAAGCTTGTTCTGTATTCCGCTGGAGTTCCGACATCGGTTCGCCGGCGACCAGGCAAACTTCGAGCGCCCGCTGTATACGCTGGGCATCGGTAGGCTGCAGACGCGCGGCCGTGACCGGATCAAGCTCTTCGAGTTCTTGATGCAAGGCGGGCCAGCCATCACGGCTGGCTTTTTCGTCCAGTTGGGCCCGTAGCTCAGGGTCGGCTTCCGGCAAATCAGCGATACCGTTTTGCAAAGCCTGGAAGTAAAGCATCGTGCCTCCGACCAGCAGCGGGATATTGCCGTTTGCGGCGATCTCCTGCATTGCTGTAATCGCGTCGCGACAGAAACTTCCGGCCGAGTAATTCTCCCATGGCTCACAAATGCTGATGAGCCGGTGCGGGAACGAATCAAGAATCCCGGGCGATGGCTTTGCCGTACCAATATCCAATTCGCGGTAGACCTGCGCAGAATCGACACTGATAAGTTCGAATTTTCCGGATTTGTAAAGCTCCAGCGCGATTTCCGTCTTACCGGCTGCCGTCGGCCCCATAATGCAGACGGCCCGAATATTTTCTGTAGAAGTCATTTCACATGAATACGAACTTGTCCGGCAATCTGTGGACAAGCCGGATGGGATTGCCAGAAGGACTCAGCCCGGCGGGATACGGAGTACCTGGCCGATCCTGATGCGGTTGCCGCGAAGTTTATTCTCGGTCCGTATACGCGAGATGCTCACCTGGTATTGCTGCGCTATCTCGCTCAGCGTGTCGCCGCGCCGGATGACATGCTGGCGAACCAATTTGCGCTCGCGGCTGAGTTGCGCAATACGGCTGCCGGAAGGCGGATTCGCATAGAAATAGGCTTTTACACCCCTGTGCATCGCCTGGGCAAGCCGCTGCTGGTACTGCACGCTCTTCAGGTTACTTTCCTCTTGCGGGTTCGAGATAAAGGCGGTCTCCACAAGTATGGAAGGTATATCCGGAGATTTGAGAACCCGGAAACCGGCTTTCTGTGCCCGTCGCTTGCGCATTTTTCCGATTCGTGACATTTCTCCGATAAACACGCTGGCAACCTCTACGCTTGCCTCAAGCGCCGCATTCTGGCTCAGGTCCACAAGCACGCTGGCAAGCATCGGGTCCTTGCCCTTAATGTCCACACCGCCAATCAGGTCCGCATCGTTCTCGCGTTTCGCGAGTAAATCCGCAGCTTCGTCCGATGCGCCTTTCCGCGACAGGACGTAAACCGTGGCCCCGCTCACCCGCCGGTCGCTGAACGCATCAGCATGTATAGAAATAAACAGGTCCGCCCCGGCTTTTTCCGCATGCTGGCGACGCTGGCGCAGTTTCAGGAACTGGTCCCCGGTACGGGTAAGGGTTGCCCGCATCCCGGGCTCGGAGTCAATCAGGTTTGCCAGCCTCTTACTGATCTGCAGAACGGCCTTCTTCTCAACCAGTCCGCCACGGCCGCGCGCGCCCGGGTCCTTGCCGCCATGCCCGGGATCGATCGCAACCACCAGGTCGCGTTTGCCATCCGCCTGCAGGGCCCGTTTTACAACCACGGGCGCTGCATCGACCGGTGTCAGGTCAACAACGATGCGATGCCCGTAATTACCGCTCGGGGCCAACACAAAACTTTTAGGACGGGCAGCATCGCCGAGGTCGAGTACGAGTCGTGCACTGCCGTTGTCGCGATCGGCGCCACGAACTTTGGCGACCATGCCGTTACCTTTGGGCAGTTTGGCGCCACCGAGCGCAAAGCTGCCGCCGGCAAGATCGACGACTACGCGGCTGGGATTGGATAGTGTGAACAGTTTGTGATCGGCTTGGCGGTCGAGGTCGAGAACAACACGGGTTCGATCGCCCGTGTGTGCAATCCGCACTTTCTTAATGTGCGCCGTCTGCGCCGCCAGCTGGGATGCCAGCGTCAACATGCATAGCCCTGTGACGAGTCTCAAGCCGCGCATTGCTACATTCCCTGTATAAGTGCTCGCGAGTATACGATAAATCCCCAAATATCCAAGTAATTTGCCTGTAAAATTATAAGGATACAAGCCTATTCTTAATATATATGCGACATATAAGCCGCATTCGCTTGAATTCAGGCGTCCCGCACCGCGCCGGCGCCGGGCTGGCAGTCGAATACTGATTTGCCGGCGGGGCTTAGTGCAGTGAACTCGATCGTGCGGCCCCGAGGAATTACTTTAAGAACAATCCGGATATCCACAGGAGGCAGGGCCTCGCATGCGCGACTGGGCCATTCAACCAGCAGCAGCTTACCCGGCCCCGTCATTTCGCTTAAGCCCAGGTACTCCAGCTCCGCGCCCTGCTCAATGCGATACAGGTCCAGGTGAAAGATACGGTAGTCACTGTAGTCGTAAGGCTCGACCAGCGTGTAGGTCGGGCTCGGCACGCGACCGGTGTGTCCGAAGCCACGAATAAAACCGCGTGCGAAAGTAGTTTTACCTGCGCCCAGATCACCCTCGAGCCCGATGCATAAGGAATCGGGCATGCTATCCAGAACGGCTGCCGCAAATTCTGCTCCGGCTGCCTCGGTCGCAGCGGCTGTCTCCAGTGTCATGGATTGAGGCACTTGCGCAACTCCGTAAACAGATCCGATGCAATCAGTCCGCGTTCACCGGTACCGGCCGCCCGGTCACCGGCAGTGGCATGTAACCAGGCGGCCAGTGCCGCGATATCTTTGCGGCTCTCCACTGCCTGCTCACCGAACTGCGCAAGGAGTGCAGCCGTCACGCCCGTTAACACATCGCCCATACCGGCCGTCCCCATGCCCGGATTACCACCGCGGATCAGCCAGGGAACTGCATCGCCGTCGCTGCCGACGAGCGTACCGTGTCCCTTGAGCAGTACGGTGCCGCCATAGGTTTCGGTTAGTGCTCTAAGCGAGCCCATGCGGTCCGACTGCACAGCGGCGGCGCTGCTGTTCGTTAAACGGCCCGCCTCGCCCGGATGCGGAGTAAGCACCCAGTCATCACGCCGCGCCGGTTCGGCCGCAAGCAGATTAAGTGCATCGGCATCGACAACGAGTGGTTTACCCGCTGCCAGCGCCCTCCTATACAGACACCGGGCCCAGTCATCCTGGCCAAGGCCGGGCCCGAGCGCCAGCACTGTTGCCTTCTCCAGCAATTCATCCAGGTCATCGTCTGCTTCGATCCCGCGACACATCAGTTCCGGCCGTGCTTCCAGTATTGCCTGCACGTTGCCCGGGCGGGTCGCGACACTGACGAGGCCGGCGCCACTTCGCAGTGCCGCCTCACCGGCGAGGTGAACAGCGCCGCCCATACCTTCGTTTCCACCCAGCACTAACACGTGGCCGTACGCACCCTTGTGCCCGCTGCGGTTACGCCGCGGTAATTGTTGCTGCGCTTGTTCATCGCTGAAAATACGGAGCGTCGGCGGCACGCGATCCGGATCGGCTGGACTGATGCCGAGGTCGTCCAGCAAGGTTTCACCGGCCAGGTCAGGCCCGTGTCCGAGAAACAACCCCTGCTTAAATGCGACGAAGGTAACCGTAAGCACTGCTTTGATGGCCGCCCCCATGACTGCACCGCTTGCGCCGTTCAGGCCGGATGGAATATCAACCGCAAGCACCGGCAGACCGGACTCATTAATTGCATTCACCGCTTCAAGATAATCACCGTCGAGCTCCCGCGTGAGCCCGGTGCCGAGTAGCGCATCGATAACCAGGTTGGGTTCTGAAAAATCAATCGAACCGGTCCAGTCCGTGATTTCGCCGCCTGCAGATATGTAGTCTTCACAAGCCGTTGCTGCGTCGCCTGCCAGTTTTGCCGCATTCGCCAGTGTGATTAACTGCATATCGAGACCAGCATCGAGAGCCAGCCGCGCGATAACATAACCATCGCCGGCATTGTTGCCGCTGCCGCACAGTACGAGCCAGCGGCGCGCATCCGGGTAACGCGCAGTGGCAACATCAAAAAAAGCGCGCGCCGCGCGGTTCATCAGTTCATACCCCGGTATGCCCTGCTCCTCAATCGCAATGCGATCGAGTTCACGCACCTGTTCCGGTGTAAACACACTGTGCGACATTTCGGTCATGCCGGTGATTATACTGAGCGAAGCCGCTAACCGCGTCAGCCATAACCATGACGACAATCAACAGGTCACAACTTGCCGAACAGATCCGCAGCTGGGGCCGGGAACTCGGCTTTCAACAGGTAGGCATAGCGTCCGTCGGCCTCGCTGACGATGAAGCGCGCCTGGATCGCTGGCTGAACTCCGGCTTCCACGGCGAGATGGATTACATGCACAAACACGGCAGCAAACGCAGCCACCCGGAGGAACTGGTACCCGGCACCGTGCGCGTTATCTCCGCGCGCATGGACTACCTGCCTGACGAGGGCGAGGCCCCGAAAGAACTGCTCACGAAACCCGAACGCGCATATGTATCGCGCTATGCGCTCGGCCGCGACTACCACAAAGTCATTCGCAAGCGTTTGCAGAAACTTGCAGACCGTATCGAGGCGGCGGCGGGCCCTTTTGGTTACCGAGCATTTGTCGACAGCGCACCGGTACTGGAAAAACCCCTGGCCCGTAACGCCGGCCTCGGCTGGATAGGCAAACACACCAACCTGATTAACAAGGATGCGGGCTCCTGGTTTTTCCTGGGTGAACTGCTCACCGATCTGCCGCTGCCGGTCGACAGTCCGGTCGGAGAACATTGCGGCACGTGCACGGCATGTATCGAGGTTTGCCCGACCGGCGCGATTGTTAGTCCCTTTGAACTCGATGCGCGACGTTGTATCTCGTACCTGACCATCGAACTCAAGGGCAGCATTCCGGAAGAATTGAGGCCGGGCATCGGCAACCGCATCTACGGCTGTGATGATTGCCAGCTCTTCTGCCCGTGGAACAAGTTTGCCGAACCAACGGCCGAAGGTGACTTCACCCCGCGCCACGGGCTTGCGGATGTGCAACTGGTCGACCTGTTCGCCTGGACAGAAGACGAGTGGCTCGAACGTACGGAAGGCAGCGCGATCCGCCGGATCGGTCATGAACGATGGTTGCGGAATATCGCGGTCGCGCTCGGCAACGCGCCAACGACACCTGTGGTCGTCGGCGCACTGAAATCAAGGGCAGACGATCCGTCCGAACCGGTGCGGGAACACATAGCGTGGGCGCTAGCCCGCCATGCTTAAAGCTTTACGGTCAGGTTATCGATCAGCCGTACCGTGCCGAGGCGAGCAGCGGCCAGCACGACCAGGTCAGTGCTGGAGGAACCCGGCATGCTGAAATCCTCGGCTTCCCGGATCGCGACGTACTCCGGACCTAGGCCGGCCGCCGTAATCCTCTCTTCTGCAAACTGCTCCAGCTCTGTATACGCGCGCGCGCCGTCGAGCAGTTCAGTCTGCGCCTGTTGAAGCGATTTATAGATTGCTGTTGCCATCTCCTGCTGATCCTTATCGAGATACCCGTTGCGCGAACTCATTGCCAGCCCGTTCTTTTCGCGCTCGGTCGGTCCCGCTACCAGCCGGACCGGCAACTGCAGGTCAGCGACCATGCGCCTGAGAATCACAAACTGTTGATAATCCTTTTGCCCGAAGACGGCCACGTCGGGACTGCAGATATTGAAAAGGCGACATACGACAGAAGTTACGCCCTCAAAATGTCCGGGGCGATGTTCACCTTCCAGCACATCCGACAGCCCGGGCACGTTTACCGTGGTTGCAACGTCCACGCCATCCGGATACATCGTTTCAACGGAGGGCGCAAACAACAGGTCCACACCCGCCCGCGACAGCCGGCGTGCGTCGACATCAAGTGTGCGCGGATAGTCTTCGTAATCTTCGTTCGGCCCAAACTGGGTCGGGTTAACGAATACGCTGACGACCACGTGATCTGCTTCCCCGGCAGCCCGTGCCACCAGGCTCATGTGACCTTTATGCAGGTTGCCCATCGTGGGCGCCAGCGCAACAGTGCCCCCGGCCTCACGCCATTCGGCAATCAGTGCACGCACATCATCGACGCTATCGAATCGCTTCACACCTGTCCCCTAACGAAAAGGCCTGTATCAAAGTATGGGTAAGAAAACCGGAAGCGCTCAGGAGAAGCAGTGTTCCGGCGCAGGATAACTCCTGTCTTTTACGGCCTGCACGTAGCTTGCGAGGGCCTCGTCGACTGAACCCGTATCGCTCATAAAATTGCGGACAAACCGGGGTACCCGCCCCTGGGTGATGCCCAGCGCGTCGTACAGCACAAGTATCTGGCCATCCACATCCGGCCCCGCACCGATTCCGATAACAGGGACATCCAGACTATCGGTGACAGCCTTGCCGATTTCATTGGGCACGCACTCGGCTAAGACGAGGTCGGCGCCCGCAGCCTGCAATGCCTGCGCGTCCTCGATCATCTGCCTCCCCTGCGCGTCATCCCTGCCCTGCACCTTGAATCCACCTATCTTGTGCACCGACTGCGGCTTCAGCCCTACGTGAGCGCATACCGGAATATCGTGACGGGTCAGGTGTTCAACAACTTTTACCTGGCCGCTACCGCCTTCCAGCTTGACCATCATGGCAGCGCCTTCCTGCATCAGCCGCACCGAGTTTTCCAGTGCCTGGTCAGGACTGGTATAGCTCATGAACGGCATATCGACCACAAGAAACGCGCGCGCTACGCCGCGTGCGACAATTTTCGAATGATAGATCATGTCCTCAACAGTCACCGGGACCGTTGTGTCGTAGCCCTGCACCACCATGCCGAGTGAATCGCCAACCAGCACCAGGTCGGTGCCGGCGCGATCGACCAGCAGTGCAAAACTTGCGTCATAGGCAGTCATGCAGGCGATCGGCTCTTTGGCTGCCTTCATCTTCCGCAGGGTCGAAATATTAACCGGCGGTTGCTCCATGCCACGTTGTTGGAGTTGGGTATACATGATGTCGTTTTCTACGGGATAAGAAACTCAGGCGAATGCGGAAACCAGGGGATTAAAGAACTGCCGACCGCTGCGGGCTGTATCAATTTCGTCCATCAGCATATGAAAATGCTGATCATTATTAACCGGATCAATGGTCGCAGCATTCACTATAAGTAGTGGAGAATCATTGTACTGATGAAAGTACTGCGAGTACGCATCAGTAATGCGTTCCAGGTAACGGCGCTTGATATCCACCTCGTAATTAATGCCGCGGCGCGCTATGCGGAACAATAATGCATCGACCGGCGCCTGCAGGTAAACCACCAGGTCCGGGACAGGCGGATTAAATTCCAGCGTTGCATAAATCTGCTCGTAAAGCGCCAGCTCATTTCGGTCGAGGGTAGTCTGCGCAAACAGGCGGTCCTTGGCCATCAGGAAATCCGATACACGGGTGTCGCTAAACATATCGGCCTGCGCGAGCTGCTCGAGCTGCCGTACCCTCTGGAACATGAAAAACAACTGTGCCGGTAACGCACCACCACGGGGATCCTGGTAGAAACGCTCCAGAAAAGGATTGGCGCCTGCTTCTTCGAGCACGAGTTCGCCGTCCAACTGATCGGCAAGCCTGCGTGCAAGACTTGTCTTGCCCACGCCAATCGGTCCTTCAATCGCAATGTAGCGAGATGCCGCCATAGTCTGGTTATTATTTGTTATGCCCGCTGACGGGTCTGAGTATTTATTGCCTGTAAATCTTCATCGCCCAGTTGCTGCGCCAGTTGAAAAACAATCCCCTGCCCCGGCACGGCCAGCGTGGGTGCGATGTCGCACAGAGGGAACAATACAAAATTTCGCTCAGAAATGCCCGGATGCGGCAAATTCAGCCCCGGCTTGTGGATGATCCGCCGGCCGAATACGAGCAGGTCAAGATCGATAATGCGCGGCCCCCAGTGGTCACCCTTGACGCGCGTGCGGCCCTGCCGCTTCTCGAGCCCGTGCAGCTCTGCGAGCAAATCTTCCGGAGACAGCCTCGTGAGCAGCCCGGCGGCCGCGTTCACGTAATCAGGCTGATCCCGGGGTCCCAACGGCGGATTCCGGTACAAATCCGAGGCCGCAACCAGCCGGCTGTCCCGCAATTCAGCCAGCCCGTCAAGTGCCGCACGCACCTGGCTGGCAGGATCTTCGAGGTTGCTGCCTATGCCAACATAGGCGGGCGACCAGTGCTTAGGTTCAGCCATCACAGAAAGGCTCCTGCTACGTGCCCTTGCGCGGGCGTCTGTGGCGGCGGCGCGGTTTAGCCCGGTCCTTATCAGCAGCAAATTCCAGTTTCTTCTTGTTCTCTGGCAGCTCCTGGACCTTTGTCCACCAGTCTGCTGCTTCCTGTTCGACCTCACCCAAATGCACCCGCAACAGAAAAAGGTCGTAGGCTGCACGAAAACGCCGATGCTCCAGGAGTGAATGGGCGCGCTTGCCGCGCCTGCGCTCGAAGCGTGGTTGCATCTGCATGATTTCCCGCATCGGGTAGGAGAAACGCTTGGGTACAGCGATGCGGGCGTTCTGAGCGGCGCTGAGTTCGGCCCCGGCAGCAACCAGCGACTGGACCTCGGACATCTCTTCGTGTTCTTTAAAATAGTCGGCGCGTTCACGGACCGGTCCCCACAGGAACACTGCCAGCAGAAACATGGGCGTTACGGGCTGATCATCCGCAACACGTTTGTCGGTGTTCCGCAACGCCGCCTCGATAAATCCGGTACGCGGACCGTCGACATCGTCACCCAGCCATTCCGCCGTGAAGGGCAGCAGGTGCGGCAACAAACCGAAATAGCGCAGTGCGCGCCAGGTGTTCAGCGCATGGCCTGCCTGGAATAACTTGCCGAACTCGTCGAACAAGCGCGCCGCCGGAATATTGTCGAGCAATTCTGCGAGCCGGCCGATAGGTTCGGCCGTACCCGGCTCCACCTCGAAACGCAGCTTGGCGGCAAAGCGTACGGCACGCAGCATGCGCACCGGGTCTTCACGGTACCGTTGCTCCGGGTCGCCGATCAGCCGCAACTGGCGATTGCGGATATCCTCAACACCGCCGACATGGTCGCGCACCGAGTAGTCGCGTATGTCGTAGTAAAGGGCATTGCAGGTGAAATCACGCCGCCACACGTCGTCTTCAAAAGTGCCCCAGACATTGTCGCGCAGCACGCGGCCGCTACCTTCCGCAATTTCGTGGTCGTCGTTGTCATGATTCGCCGGCGCCCTGAAAGTCGCCACCTCGATGATCTCGCGGCCGAAGCGCACGTGGACCAGGCGAAACCGCCGGCCGATCATGCGGCTGTTATTAAAGAGTGCCCGCACCTGCTCGGGCGTGGCATCCGTCGCGATATCGAAGTCCTTGGGGTGTCCGTCGAGCAGCAGGTCGCGTACGCTGCCGCCGACCAGGTAGGCCTGGTAGCCCCCGTCTTTCAGGCGAAACAGCACCTTGAGCGCGGACTTCGAGATGTTCGCACGGCTGATGTTGTGTTCGTCACGGGGGATGACCTGATTCCGGTCATCTGCTGTTTCGGAAGGACTTTCCACTGTCTCACTTGAGGGGCAAATCTGGCGGCATATGATAACAGGCGACCCGGCCCGGGCGTTGGCAATTTACCCGGGCCCACCGATCAACTAGAATCCCCCGCCCCCGGGTTAATCAAGCACGCTCCCTTCGTCTAGCGGTAAGGACGCGGCCCTCTCAAGGCTGAAACACGGGTTCGATTCCCGTAGGGAGCGCCAATACTTTCAGCCGGTGACGTGCCCGCATTAACTGGTCCAGGCGCGCGGCAGAGGCGGGCTGCCTTACCATCTGAATCCGATCACTGCCTGGCAGGTGCGCAGTGACGGACAAGTGCTGTACTGTCCTGATTCGTGGCTGTCGTAGAGATGGTGCCAGTAATATAGACGGCACTGGTGACGATCGGGAATTCAGGGCAAAACATCCTTTCATTTGCATAGGCATCTGTTATAGTCCGCCCCGTTCTGGCGCACTTCGGTCTGCGCCACTCACTCCAGCCCCGCAATTCCGCGGGTAGCGGAGCCACAAATACTTTCCCAGCCTGGACCGGACCCAGCGCGGCAGAAGCCCCGCAATTGGGTCAGGCCATCTTGGAGTACTAGAAATAATGTCATTCAATAAACTCGGCCTGTCGGTCGAATTGCTGCGTGCGATCGATGAACAGGGTTACCGTCAGGCAACCCCGATCCAGCAGCAGGCAATTCCACTTATTCTTGAAAGCCGGGATGTTCTGGCCGGCGCCCAGACCGGCACCGGCAAGACAGCCGGCTTTACACTGCCGTTGTTGCAGCGACTCCAGGTTTCACGATCCGACGAGCAAGCCAGGCGTGTCCGCGTCCTGATTCTAACGCCAACGCGTGAACTCGCCGCACAGGTCTGCCAAAGCGTGCGTGACTATGGCTGTCACTTGCCTTTCAAAGCAATGGAAATATTTGGCGGCGTCAGCATCAATCCGCAAATCAGCAAATTGCGAAAGGGCGTCGATATCGTGGTCGCCACGCCGGGGCGCTTGCTCGATCATGTCCGGCAGAAAACTGTCGACTTGTCGAGTATCGAGATCCTCGTGCTGGATGAAGCGGATCGAATGCTCGACATGGGCTTTATCCGCGACATGCGAAAAATTTTCGCCGTGTTGCCGAAACAACGCCAGACTCTTATGTTCTCGGCGACGTGCTCGAAAGAGATCAGGCGCTTGGCGGCCGACCTTTTGAACGCACCAGTGGAGATTCAGGTCGCGCCGCGAAACACGGCGGCGGATCGGGTCAGGCAGATCGTTTATCCAGTTGATCGGTGTCGCAAACGAGAACTGCTGTCGTACCGTATTGGTGTGGAAAATTGGCGGCAGGTTCTGGTTTTCACCCGTACCAAGCACGGTGCGAATCGCCTGGCCGAACAGCTGAATCGTGATGGCCTCGAAACCGTGGCGATCCATGGTAACAAGTCACAGGGCGCGCGCACCCGGGCGCTTGCAGATTTCAAGGCCGGCAGGATTCGTGTATTGGTCGCCACCGATATCGCCGCGCGCGGTCTCGACATCGAACGGCTGCCGCACGTAGTTAACTACGAGTTGCCCAACGTTCCGGAGGACTACTTGCATCGTATCGGGCGGACAGCCCGGGCCGGTCAGGATGGCCATGCGATATCGCTGGTCTGTGTCGACGAACAAAAGCTGTTGCGCGATATTGAGCGTTTACTGAAATGTAAAATTGAGAAGGAGATCATTCCCGGTTTCGAGCCGGATCCGCACATCAAGGCGGAACCGGTCCAGCTGGGACGCTCAAAGCGGCCAGCTGGCCGAGCCAGCGGTTCGCACAAGAAATTCAGATCGGGCACACCGAAAGTCGGCAGTGGGCGGCGCAAGCATTCATCCGGCCGCGGGCGACGCGCAGGATAATTTCGCGAACAGACGGCCCGCCCCGAGGCGCCTCAGCTTCCCAAGCACCTAACCCCTTCTGGAACCCTCGTATAATAAATGGGGTCAGGGTAAAAATTGACGCTGACGCTGGACCAGCCAAATAGTTTTTACTCTGACCCCAATTATCGGACCCCAATTATCGTCACTGCCCCACTAATCCATAGCGGGTCTAAGCAGCGCCATCTGACACACTATTTTTTGCCCGGCCTGATCTCGTCGATTCCCCAGTCCCTTAATTTCTTCTCGAAAGTCCACCGCGGATGAATCTTCTCGAGATCGGCCAGGTCTTCGTTACTGGCAAAGTCATAGGCGTTCCCATTTTTGCCGTACCACTGCGAGTAGCGCAGCGGGTACACAACTTCGCTGGTGAAGATGCTCAGTATCTTCATAAGCGGTAGCGGGAACTGCTTGTACTTGAAAGTTGTGCCGTGCTTGTTGGTGCGCTGCGCAGTTTCAACCGCCTCGTGTCCCGTCATGGCGCATGAAGCAATGGAAAAACTTTCATTTAAAAACACCTCGGGGTATTCGAAGCAGGTGCCCGCCCATTTGCCGACATCACGCACGTCCACCCAGTTGATAACTTTATCCGGGTCATTAATGCCCGACAGGTTGTCTTCCCTGATCGTGGTTTTGGACATAGCGGTATCGCCGCGCTCCTGCTTCGTATTGGTGTAGTCCACACGGTGCATCGCGTAGTAGTACGCGGGACGATGGATGCATGTGACATTAATATCCTGCGCACGCAGGAAATCAGAGAACAGCAAGCGCTGCTGCATCCACCACGGTATCTCCGTGGTGTCATCGGCAATCCCCGTTACTTTGTCAGGCGGGAACACCAGCGTAATGACCTGCCTGACGGACGGGTTTGCCTTGAGCGCTGCCAGCGATGCAGAGACCTGCTTCATGAAGGCGATTCGGCCGCCTACCGGGTCGTTGCCGTGGTTGGTAATCTTGCCGGCCTTGGCCTCGTTGGCAGTCAGATACAACACCACGCCGTCAACACCTTTGAAGGCTTCGGTCAGCTTTTCTTCCGAGGTCATGTCCACGCCCGGGTGTACAGTGAGCAGGCCGGGGTGGTCTGACTCAGTTTTTTCCAGCAGCGTTTCGAGCCGCTCGGCTGCCTGGGTTCCGGGCGTACGGTACAGCGCGCGCACGCGGAACTTGCGGGTCTTGGTGAGTTCCTCGACGACGGCGTAACACTCCCACCCGGTGGAACAGGTGACGGCAATCACCGGGAGTTCGCTTATCGGCTTTTCCGGTGCCGACTCGCGTTCTCGCTCCGCTTTCATCCTTAATACGGCATCGACCAGCTGTTTATTTTTAGCCTTAATTGCTTCCCGGGCCATCCTTACCGCTGTATCTCTATCCATAACCAACCTTACCCCCTGGCTTCACCGGAGGTTTTCCTCCACGGCCGCCTCGATCCAGTCGGAAAAACGCGGGTTCTGCATCAAACCTGTGTCGTTGAATTTGGCGCCGGTGCCGTCCACGTCGTTTTGCAGGCGTTTCATGATTCCACTCTGCGTGAGTACGTTCGTTACGACAATGGCTTCCATTCCCCGGGCGCGCGCATCCTCGATCCAGCCGCGGACTCTCGCCACGTTGAGCACCCGCTTGTCCTGTGGCAGATCGTCCTGAACATTCCAGTACTTCACATCCCGGAATCCTCCGCCAGCTTTAATCGCCTCGGCATGTCTGGCCATGATGGTCAGGTCCATTTCGTTTTCCTTCGGCGTCATCGGGCCGTGCCCCATGATCACGACCAGCTCATTTGCCGGATCGCTGCTCAACTCGAGCGCGTGCTCGAGCATGATCTCACCCATGATCGGGTGAGTCGTAGGCGAAGGCCCCCATATGATATCGGCATTGCTGGTAACCCTCGGTATCGTCAGGTATGAAGCTTCGTCCCGCCGCCCGAAAATATACTGCCACTGGTAGTATAAGGGAATTTGTATCGCCCGTTTCCGTGCGCAGCATCAGGATGGTCTTCGCACCCGCTGCTTCGAGGCCGTCGATAGCGCTTTGGATATGGTCGGCACTCATCATCGACATACCCAGCCCGTAACCGGTCGGGTACCTGCCGGATATCGGCCCGAACTTTTCCATCCACTGCGCATTGCCCTGGTCGGAATAACCATGCGCCAGCGCCAGTATGCCGGTTTCACCGACGACTCCGGCTTCGCTGATCATCCCGCCCATGTTACGCATGCGCGACATGCTGTCGATAATCTGCGCATCGGTGAATCCCCGGTAGATCTCGATCTTCTCACGCAGTTCGGCGAACTGCTCCGGAGTCATCTGATGATGTTTATGAGCCTGGTGCTCTGCATGATGCTCTTTAGACCATGCGAACCCGGAGAATCCGAACCCGGTGAGTAACAGCGCCGTCAGCAATACGTGCCCAAATCTTTTTATTTTCATGTCGCCCCCGTGTACCTCTTGATTTTTTTTGTAGCAGGCAGACTATATTAGCGCCGCGCGGCAGACAGCACTATTACGGCGCCAAGTACCAGGCCCGCGCCGAAGCCGTACAAATGCGTGTCGGCGGCGACGGGCAGCCCTATTAGGTCTTCGACCAGTGTCGACGGCCCCTGGATTTTCTCCCATACAACCTTGCCACCGACGACGAGCAATACGCCCGCAGACAGCAGGCCGTCGCGGCGCATGGCAAGGCAAGCTGCCATCGCGAACAGGCCGTGCAGCACGGCCGACAGGCCGACGACATAACCGAAGCGGCTGAATGCCATGAAACACAACCCGACGAGCAATGCGATAATTCCGTAGCCCCAGGCTGAGATCGCCGGCCGCAGCTCCTGGCCGAACATCTGCTGCAGGAGAACAAGGCCCGCGAGGTTCAGCCCGATATGTGCCCAGGACAGGTGCACGAGCGGCCCGGTCCAGAAACGCCAGAATTCCCCGGCGGCCAGATCGCTGCGGTCGAGGCTGAACATTTGCAGGGCGTCGACGTTCCAGGGTCCGAGCAACAAACATCCTGCAGCCAGCAGGTAGACAGACAACCCCTGCCTGTTGATAAGAGCGGTTAGCGATGTTTTGCGATTCATGCGGGGGGGTCTTTTACCGGTTTTGCACACGCACGAATACTAGCAGTAAACAAAAAAACAGGCCCTGCAATGCAGGGCCTGAATATTTTCCAGCTCTGATTGTTGTCTACCAGCAATCGGGGTCGTTACCAGTACCCAGTGGTCCGGGTCCACCGTAACGTACGCCGGTGTCGTCTATACCAAAAACGTCACAGTCCGTGTCGTCGGTCTGCCCGCCTTCCGCGAGTGCCTGCGCCTGAAAGCCAGTCGCATCGGCCGCGGTTATACTTAGGGTGTAGAGCCCACTTTCAGTAGTCGCATCAATACCCAGACCGTTGGGCGGCGCATCCGAGAAATCGTCATCATCTGCATAGGTGTTGTTTTGCAGATAGAACTTCTCCTGGGCGGCTGCTATACGCAGCAGATTCCATTTCGCCTCCGCGCGATTAGCCCGCATTGCATATTGCCGATAGGAAGGAACAGCGACAGTCATCAGGATCGAAATGATCACGACTACCACCAGTAATTCCACGAGCGTTATACCTTGTTGAAACTTACGCATGCTGCTAATCCCTTAAAGTCTTTAGTTGCTGTGATCAGGTACCGTCCTGCGTCCAGAAGGTCCGTACGGGGGCTACCGGGTCGCCGCACTGGCCGATGAATTCCAGGCCACTGCCACAGTTCGGCTTGGGCCCGCAGTCCTCACCCTCTTCACAATCGTCGTCATCATCACCGTCATCGCTGTCAGTGAAGAAGATCTCCACACCCGGAGCGATGCCACCCTGTTTCAGCTCGGTCGAGCGATCGTCTTCATTCAGATCATCATCAACACTGTCATCGAGGTTGGCCACGGGATCGCCTGAAGCAAGGTCGATCTTGTACAGGCGGTTCTGGCCGGGCGCAGCGGTACAGGCATTAGCGCCGGTACCCGGAGCAAACGAGGTGAAGTAGATGGCGTCCTGGAAAGTCACTGAACGGTTCAATATCTTCTCGCCCGGCGCCTTCTCCATCCGCAGGCGCCAGCCTTTGTCATCGCTGTCAAGATGCGCGCTGGACAGGTCTGTGATGTCGATAACTTCATCGATTACAACAGGCTCGTCATAATCATCCGTGTGCAGCTGCGGGAATATATCGTAGTCACGTATCGAGAAGAACTCCTCTTCGATATCCCGATCGAGAGGGTGCGCACGGTAACCAGAACCTACATTCAGCGCAAGATAACGATATTCCTTGCGGATCACGTCAACCACGTCCACCTGGTTGTAGAAGCGGCGCAAGTCGGCTGCTCCGGCGCCGCCTTCCTCTGCCGCACCGCCCAGGCTGGCGATCACGCCGCCGTGTACCAGATCATCGACGCTCTCGCCGTTGAAGATGTCGAAACGCCAGACACGGCCGCCCATGTCGCCCACATACATGCGATCGCCGTAGCCGTCATTGTTGACATCGAGCACGGTCATCGGCGCCGGAATCGAGTGTTCCATTTCATCCAGCACGAGATCGTGGCCGTCTGCAGCGCCACCGCTCCAGATGAGCTGACCGGATACAAGGTCAACCATGTAAATCGCGTTGCCCTGGGAGTCGGTCGTGTAGTCGTCGTCATCCTGACCCGTGTCGTAGCCGCCGGCGAAGATCGCGACATCCCTGGCAGTTCCGCCGACATTGACCTCAGCCACCTGCGGCGTCGACCAGGTCTGGCCCAGATCCTCAAAGCCTTCAGTTTCGGAATCCGCCACCCACAGTAGTTGCGGGTCGTAACGATCCGTAACATCCAGTGCGAACATCACGTCGCCGCCACGCCGCATACCGAACAGCAGTATGGCGCGTTCCGTTCCGGCGATGCCGCCCTTACCGTCGTCGTTCAGGACGACGTGTTTGATCTCGCCGTCAAGACCATAAGTACGGGTCGTGGTGGGCTGGTCCAGGTACTGGTTATACATGAGCGGCAGCATCCGCTCCGGAACGAAGGTCCAGAGTTCGCTGCCGTCCGTCGGGTCGATGGCATGCAGGTAACCGTCATTGGTCGCGGTGTAAACAACCATGTCAGGCGCATCGGCTGGACCACCGTAAATTACCGGCACAGGCTTCACATGCAACGGATCGCCCATCATGTTGCGGGTGTCAACATCGTCGCCATCGTCATCGTCGTCAAACACATCGAGACCGTTCATCCAGAGCAGCAGTTTCTCGATTTCCCACAAGTCGTAGTAGCCGGAATCCTGCGCCACGGGCACGCCCATAAAGTCTTCATCCAGACCTACGGTACCAGGCCATACGCGGTTTGCAGCGCTGTTGAGGTCGCCCCCGGCGATATTGGTGAAGAGCAGCCGATCACCCCAGTAGGGCAATTCGCCCGCAGCTCCGCCGTCAGCCGCTCGATCATCATCCGGCTCATCCGACCAGTAACTCTGTGAACCCTCGCGGAAGAAGCCGGTGACGGGATCCACCGCAAGCGTGCCGTTCGCATCGATCAGCTGACCGCTTACAAGACGATATTTCTTCATGTTACCCGGCCAGTGTACCGTCGAGGACGGGTTAAACACGGAGACGAACACGTCTTTAAGGTTCTGGGTTCGGTTAAAGGCATTAACCGGTACCGACGGAGCCGTAAAGGTCGCAGCATCGTCAAGAATCGATACGGTGATCTTCGTCAGAGCGCTGGTCAAACTCGTGGTGTCATCCGCAAGATGGTACTCGCCCCCACCTTTTTCCGCGGTGTCAGCAAGAAGTTCCAGATCAACTGTAAACCCGATGGTATAGGTTGTGACGTTCTGCTCGCCGTACAGAGGTGATATATCCTTGTTCTGCATATAGGCAGCCATTTCGTCGAGACAGATACCACTCCTGCCATCGGCAGCGGAATCACCATCCAGACAGGCGGAAGTGCCTGTGTATTGCCCGAAATTGGGTAGGCCTTCGATTTTGGACTCCGCACCCGCATCTCGGGTTGCCGCACCGTCGGTCAAAAATATGATGTAGTTCTTCTGACAGGCGAATTCAATCGGCGTCTGGTACTGCCCGGATGCCGTTGTATTGCCGACGCGCGAACTCGCTACACTGGTATGCTCATAGCCATCGCCATAGTCAACATTGCCGCCTGTGTAGTACAGATAGGCTTCATACAGTGTTTCAGACAGCGGCGTATATATGTCAATTGACAGATTCTGCACAGCATCCTGAAGGTTGCTTCTCGCCGTAGCGATATTCTCCATTGCAAAGTCGACCGAACCGCCCTCGTACTGGTTGAAACGCATCATACCGACGTTCACGCCATTCAGATTATCCAGCAGGTTGACAGTCACATCCTTGACAATATCGATGTGCGTGGTGGTAACTTCACCATCACTGTTTAACCAGTTCAGGTAATTGCCGTCGAAGAAGGTGTAGTTGTAGTTCCACTGAGGCTCCGAATTGTCATTCCCTGCCCAGGGTCCGGCGTTGCCGTTTGCAGCCCAGTAACTGCCTGATATCGACCCATGAACGCCCGCGTCATCTTCACATTCCACATCGCGATTTTTTCTGGACGCACGCAACCGTACCCAGCGGTTTCGGTTCGATCGGTAAGCCAGCGCACTCCCGCTCCACTCGCCGATGCCGTCCAGACTTCCGCTGGATGCCTGGCACATATTTTTTGTCTTATAAAACCAGTGGTTACTGTTGCAGCTCGGGGCCGTGCTGGAGAAACCCCAGTAGATCGCATCGCTGCGATAACAATCATCGAACGTAGTATTCGGGTCCCACGCAACCTGGGTCACGACCTCGCTCGTCATACTGCCAGAGGTGTCAATAACGAACAGCACATTGGGCTGCGCGCCGTTATCAATTGAGGTGTCTTCGCCGGCGATAAACAGTTCAATGTCATCGGCCATTGCCGTGCCACCTGTCACGGCGACCAATCCGAACGCAGCCGCCATCGAAACTATATGCATCCTTGCTTTATTCATGATGCCTTCCTCTGCTCAGCTGCCTAGCCCGTGATCAAAATGACCCGGGTTACAGTCCTGGTTGCAGGTTTATAAAAAACGATAATGGGTGTCTCATCGAGCGTACGCTTTGCCGCCCGGGCTGCCCGCTGAAATGCCGGGTGTGTCAGCGCCTGATCATGGCCTCCGACCCGATGTATGTACCGGGTCGCTGCATCAACCTTCAGAACGAACTGATCGCAGCCATCACAGCCATTTACAGTCAACTGATCCGCCGTGTGTGCGGGCAGTCGCACCTGGTCCAGCGTGAGCTCCATACCGTCCTCGATACGCTCAAGCGCGCCAAATGCGAGGCCGGAAACAGCCAGTGCGGTGATTACAAAAATCCATTTGAACTTAGTCATTAGAAGTTCTCCGTCTACATCTAGAGGCTTGGCCCGCAGCGGTACCAACCCTGTGTATGCACCGAGCGCGCGTCCTGGGCAAAAGTTGTCCCTGTTGAAACTGTCTGAAACTGGTAGGCCACGTACTTGTCCGCACTACTGCCCGGGCACGCCGGGGGGTTAATGGGTGACTGGTTTGTTGTCGCTACCGTGACGTTGCCGTTCATAGCATCAATATCATCGTCGAAATCGCAGAGACCAGGGTTTTCCGTATCAATGCAGTTAATGTTGTTGGCCGCCCGGATAAGAAACACGTCGTTACCCGTTTCCGCCAGCTGAAAAGCGTTTTCCTGGTATTGATGGTTACTTGCCATCGCCACCTCGAGGCTCGCGGTACTCATGGTCGTAATGGCGAGCAGCGTCAGCACCAGCAACATGACCAGTGAAACCACCAGTGCAGCACCTTTTTGATGTTTGAGCCTTGAGCTGTTCATGTTCATTTCCTGCAATCCTGTTTATCGCCTGGAGCCCTAGAGGGGCCCAACGTCGCGGTTAAAATTGCGCACAAAAATAGTTTTGGTTATCTGCATGCGGCGGAACCCATCGTCCGGCGTAATGTCGCCCAGGTTTCCGTCGAGAGGTGTATAGCTCGCACCGTCTACGAATCCCCTCTCCGCGTACTCGGTGCGGAGAAGCATCCAGATGCGTACCGCCATGACCGTGGCATTCGGCAGGATCGCGTCTTCGGGATCGACATAGCGGTCGATCTGCCCGTCGGGGTTACCCGAAACGTCAAGGGTGTCGACGCCAAACTGGATCTGCATGTTCTCAACGCCGGCAATCACTTCTTCATCCACAACCTGACCGCCGTTCATCGTGAGACGGCGCAACGATGGTACGTCGTCCAGGTTTGACGAATCCTGGCCGATGTACCAGACATTAAAAACGTAATCGAAAGTACCGGTGCCGCCACCAAACGTAGCCGGCACGTTGCCGTCGTTAAACATTACGCTGCGCATCCGGTTGCTCTGAACCTGCAGCGTCCCTGCATTCAGCGGTCGTTCCTGGCCGCTGGCGTGGCGCACCATCAGCACATCGGTATTGCCGATAATGCCATCACCAAAGGTGGAACAATCGTCTGTAAAGTCTTCGGCGTTACCGGCATCAACATTGTTCAATGCATCCAGCGGCATAGTTACATCCAGTGCCCAGTTGGACACGACGTTGCCATCACAAATAACGCCGACCCCGGTGGTATCGACATTGTAGGTATTGTTGTTCTGGCCCCAGAAACCGGCCAGCCTGATATCAGGCTCCATCACGGTAAGCGCGAAACGCATATTTTCCTGCACTCGCGCTATGCCTTCAGTGGCCTGGTAATTCGCTCGCCCCTGGTTGTATACGGTTACCGCGCCCAGCACGAGAAACAGGCTGATCGTCATCGATATCATCAACTCGATAAGGGTCATTCCGCGCTGACTGTTTAAGTGCATGTGCATCGCTATCCTCACATTCTCGCCACAAGCGTATAGGACAGGTCGTCGTCGAAACCGGGTTCCGGCCACGACAGGGTGATCGTGTAGGTGTCTTCCGGAGCGCCCGCGGTAAAGACAATATCTGCGTCGGCACCGGCCGGCAGGCGCGCAGCGACTTCCGCTTCCCATATCGCTACATCTTCGCGTGCAATCTGGGTCCGGTTGCAATCGAATCCGCCATTCGTGCAATCGGCCATCACGCCACCCATGGCGTAGTCACCCTGTGCCGCCGGATTCACGCGCACACGGTCCATCATGTCCGCAGCCAGCGACACTGCCGTTGTCCGGTACACAGCGGTGCGGCCTGCTCTCAGGCCTTCCACGTACAAGGCCGCAATACCCAGCATGCCCACTGACAAAATAACCAGGGCGATCAGCGCTTCCAGCAAGGTAAAGCCGCGTTGCGTCTTGTTTGTTTGCACGATTGCCATCAATTGCTCCAATACGTTTGCGACTCGCTTAGCTAACGGGCGTAGCTAGCAGCCTCCTGCGGGGTTGGCACCTGCCTGTACTTCGTCCTGCGCACGGTGAATCTGCGGACGGCCCGTCGGTGTCAGCTGTATCCAGCGACCCGCTGCTATGCCGCCGCCGGTGTCATGATCTCCGCGGTGATCACAGAGCTGGAAATTGAAAATGGTGTTGTTTCCGCCGACTACCGCACGCGGAAAACCGGTACTTGCAAAATTCAGAAACTGACGGCCCCCGATCACATTTGCGGTATCCGCGACCGTAAGCGTCACGTCGCCGTTCATAGGCCCGTGCGCATAAAGAATTTCATCGCCGCCATCGACGGTCAGGTTCGGGTTGTTTAAGGGACCGTCCCGAAAAATGATCCAGCCCAGCGACATCGCCGCGGTATTGCTGCAACTCGGATTCGCCGTATTCCAGTTGGTACTGGCACAAACCGTAACGTCGGCGCGCTGCTTGATGGCCTCGGTGCGCGCCCCGTGTAACGCGACGCCGACATCGTTAGCCGATGTCGCCATACGGTTGTTCGCGAGGAAGGTGCCAAAGGAAGGCAGCCCTACACTCATTAAAATAGAGGCGACGAACAGAACGACCATCAGTTCGATGACGTTAAAGCCTGCTTGTCGGTGGGTTGTCAGCATTGTCTAAATCCGTTTAAACGCGGGGCCCAGGGGGCCGGTTCCGGTGACAGGGCTTTAAGGCCGCTGTCGTGTACACGCGGCTGATACTACGGAGCCGCACCCGGCAATACATTGAACAGAATCACGAAAGCCGCGCCTGACCCGCGCGGTTGATACGTTTGGATAGTTTGCCTCATTGCAACATACAGTACAGGCCCGACTGCGACTTACACCTGTAAGTAACTATTTTTACTATTTTTTTTAATATTAAAGGGGAGTTTTTGCGTAGCAGCGAAGCCCCCGCACCCGGCTGACATAAAACCGCCTTTGTGACGCCGCTCACAAAACCATTCCTGCAAATACCGAATCGACTAACGGTCGGCTGCCGGGGATGAGCGGCACCGAATTCGAGACAGGCAATTGAATTTGCGCAATCCCTTTGCCCTTCGTACGCGGGAGAGGGTCAGAGCAGGTCTATAGGCCGGTCGCGAACCAGTTCTTTTACTTCCCCCACGCCTGAAACACCTGGCGGGGCGGGTATCGCAGAGGTCGCAGAGCTACGCCACGACGGCCAAAATGGTGATTGTGTCGCGGTGGATGCGGGCGAAAGCGCGGGTCAGAGGCGACCGCGGGATTTCAGCAGCATTGCACGGCGGCAGGTTGCAGTCGTGTTTATTTCATCGACTACAACACGAATAGATTCGGAAAGTTGCTCGTCCGGATCTAACTCTTCTGCGGATTGCCGGGTGGCATCGACGGTGGAAACCAAGTAAGGATCCCAGGTCTGATCGGTGGTGGGCTCAGACTCCGTTCCGTTCTCCGGATCAACGTGGTCTGCATCAGGATGCATCTTTGTTCTCCTTATTATTGTCGGCTTGGCAGTGCCGATATTCCGGTGTCCAGGATGAAGCAGCATTCGTTGTTATTTATAGTGCGGTCCTGCAGATCACCGGGCTTCGGGGCACCATGGACGTGCACCTGAAGCACCAGCAAGATTACCCGACACAGGTAGAAGTCACGACCGAAACCCGCAAACCGTTGAAACATGTACGGGACAAAATTACATAACGCCGAACTGGCAAAGCTGCCGGATGTCAGCCTACCCCGGTACCTGTTGGCGATAATCTACGACTGGTTGCTGGTGCTCGCACTGCTGGCCGGACTCGGCTTCTGGCAGTAACTTGTCGACCGCGACGACCTGTGCCGGCACGTCCGATGGTCAAATGCCCGGATTAAGGTGTTGCCGCAATGATAAAAACCTAGCGGAGTCGACTCAGCGCGAATAGGGCGACCATTGCGAGCAGTATCGTCGGCAGCCAAGCCACTAACAGCGGGCTTAGATCGAATACTGCGCTGCTGTCAGTGAGTGTTCTGCTAAACATGAAATAGCCCACCCCGATCAGCATTCCGATAAGCATTCGGGTGCCGGCGCCGGTGCTGCGCAGCGATGCAAAGACAAACGGCAACGCCAGTACGCACATTATTGCTACTCCCACGAGCGCCGAGATGCGGCCCCAGAAAGCAATCTCGTAGCGATCCGTATCGAGTCCGTTCGACTTGAGGTACTGCACGTAAGTCCATAACGCGGTTGCGGTCAGGCTGCTTTCGCGAACTGCGGTTATCGCCAGCAAATCACTGAGATCCATAATCTGACGCTTGTCTATCTCCGTGCCAATCGTAATGCCGGCCGGGCTCAGTATGGACTCCCGGTAGTTAGTTACAGACCATGCGTCATCTTCTGCCTGTACGGAATCACCGCGGCCCACTCCATTCAGCGTTGCTTTTTCTCCCATGCGGAATACATAAACGCCACCAAAGTCGATGCCATCTATAGACGGGCGCAGATTAAAGATCGTGTCGCCGTCTCTTAGCCAGGCGCTGGATCCCGCCATGTCCGCGTCACCGCTCTTGGCAACAGCGCGCATCTGGCGCGCATAGAGGTCCATTTGCGGAGCCATAAATTCCCCTACCACCCCACCCACCAAGGCAAGGCAAAAACCAATAACTGCAACCGAACGTGCCATCCGATCCACCGACACTCCGGCGGCACGCATGACGATTAACTCACCATGTGACGCCATGGCGCCAAGCCCGAGCAGCGATCCGATTAACACGGAAACAGGTAACAGACCGACCGCGAGCCGGGGTAACTTCAGCAAGACGTACTGGATTGCCTTGCCAAGGTCGTAATTACCTTCGCCTATATCATTTAGTTGCGAAATAAAATCGATGAAGCCGCCCAGCGACAAAAGTACGAACACAACCAGGCCGGTAAAGCCGGCAATTTCACGAAAAATATAGCGGTTAAGAATTCGCATTTGCCCGTCTCAAACTTGCCGCCATAATGCGTCGGAAAATTCCGTTTTGCCGCATCAGCATTATGGCGGCAAACAGGATAAACAGAACGTGTACCCACCAAAGACCGATCGCCGGAGAAATGATCCCGTCCTCGACCCATGCTTTTGATGCCCCGAGCATGTTTGTATAGACCAGATATACAAGAATACCGAGCGCAAGATTGTTGTAACGCCCCTGGCGTGGCGGTGCCTTGCTTAGCGGCACCGCAATCAAACTCAGCACCAGCAACATAATCGGAACCGACAATCGCCACTGCAACTCGGCAATGGCCCCCAGGGCCGGCGTTTCCAGTAACTCCAGCAAAGTCATGGCCTCTTCCTGCAGGTCTCCGCCTGCAGACTCCCTGGCCTCGAACGGTATGCCATGTTCCCTGAAGCGCATGATCATGAACTCCTGCTGGCCCGGAACACCTTCGTAGCGCTGGCCATTCCTGAACAGGATTTCTTTTTTCCCGGTTTCCTCGTCACTACGCTGGCTGGCTTTGTCAGCGACTATAACAATCACCTTGTCATCCTGGCGACGCTGAACGAACACATTTTCCAGCACACCTTTCTTGCTGATGCTTTCGGCATACAAAACCGTTTGCTCACGGCCAAAAGAATTAAAACTTCCCGGTTTGAGTACGGCAAGATCAGAATTCTTTTCCGCATCATCAGTAATTTTCTGAACCGCGCGCACGGCAGATGGCCCGGCCTCAATCGAAAGCCAGCTAACCGCGAAGGCCAGGCCCAGCGCAAGAAATATGATCGACCGGTAAATATCTACATTACCTACGCCGCAGGCCTGAAGTGCAGCCATCTCGCTGTCACGATACATACGCGCAAGCGCGAGCATGATGGCCAGGAAAATACCGATAGGAAGCAGTATGGTCAGGTACTGGATGGATGACAGGCCCATAACCGCAAAAATTGCATCCTTGGGTATCTCGGCCCCCGCCACGTCATCAAGCACACTGGCAAACTGGTCGGTCAACAAAATTATTAGCAGCACGCCCGTCACGGCGAACCACGTTTGGGCCGTTTCCTTTAATATATAGCGGTTTAATATGTCGCCCATTGCCACTCATATGCCCATGCGGGTTCAACGAATACAGACGGTCAGGCTGTCTTCACCACGGGCAAGAGAATCAAGTACACTACAGCGCACTTGCAGGTTGCCACGCGGCGCAACCTTGGTATCTTCAGGCCTCCCCGAGCAATGGGTCAAGTTTTATGACCTTAAAAGGTGGTGCGGGCCGACTGAAATTAGGTCAGGAGCTTGAAATGCGCTTTGTAGTCAGTACGGCAGATGCAGCCGGACAAAAAACAGAACTGGCGGTCGTCGCTGTCTTCGAAGAAGGTCAGCTGGGCTCTCCCGCCCGGTCGCTCGACAAGAAAGCCAGAGGCCTGATATCAGCGGTTGTCGACGGTGGAGATATCGCAGGCAAAGCCGGTGAACTGTTACTCCTGACGCAAACTTCCGGCCTGCCATGCAAACGAATACTGTTGGTCGGATGCGGTGCGCGCGCCGACTTTAACCGCAAGGCATTCAGAAAAGTGATAACCGGTGCAATACGCTGGTTATCGCACAAACCCTACACAAATGCTGTCTCCTTCCTCGCGCAGGAAGGTGTAAAGGGTGCCGATGCGGAACGGCTAGCGCGCATAACGGCTGAATCCTGGCACACAACCACCTACAAGTTTACGGAGATGAAGTCCAAAAAGGACAAAGGCGAAAGTGCCCTAAAGTCCTTCGGCATTGCAGTCAAATCTTCTAGAGTTGTAACGGTTGCACGCAAAGGCGCCCGGCAGGGCAATGCGCTTGGCCTGGGCATGTGCTTCAGCCGCGACCTCGCGAATCTCCCGGGGAACATATGCACGCCCCGTTACCTGGTAAAACAAGCGCGCGCATTGGCCCGCGACACCAACAGACTGGCCTGTAAAGTGCTTGGTGAAGCACAAATGAACAAACTCGGTATGGGAGCGCTGCTGTCGGTGACCGCGGGCTCCGTGGAACCGGCGCAGTTCATCATCCTCGAGTACAAAGGTGCGGCGGCAAGCAAGGCGCCTGCCGTGCTCGTTGGCAAAGGGATTACGTTTGATACGGGCGGCATATCTCTGAAACCACCGGCAACGATGGATGAGATGAAGTTCGATATGAGTGGCGCGGCCTCCGTATTCGGTACCTTTAAAGCGATCGCCGAGCTGCAGCCGACCATCAATGTTGTTGGCCTGATACCTACCTGCGAAAACATGCCGGGCGGCAAAGCAACCAAGCCTGGTGATATTGTCACCTCGATGTCAGGACAGACTATAGAAGTACTTAATACCGACGCAGAAGGCCGGCTCATTCTGTGTGATGCGCTAACCTACGCGCGTCGCTACGATCCCGCGGCATTGATAGATATAGCAACGCTGACCGGCGCGTGCGTCATTGCGCTCGGCAAACATCACTCGGGTTTGATGTCGACTTCCGACCGGCTGGCAGCCCGCCTGCTTACCGCCGGTGAGAAGGCTGATGACAAAGCCTGGCGGTTGCCGCTGACCGAAGAGTATGCAGAACAGCTCAAGAGCAACTTCGCAGATATGGCCAATATTGGCGGGCGTGAAGCAGGAACCATTACAGCGGCTTGCTTTCTCGGGAAATTTACCGAGGGCATGGAGTGGGCGCACCTGGATATCGCCGGGACCTCCTACCGCGGTGGTGGCTCCAAAGGAAGTACCGGCCGACCGGTGCCCTTGCTGTTAGAATTTCTGCTAAGTCGCTAGTCACCGTGCTTGGCCAGACGGTGGCAGCATAAAAACCACTCAACAAGCATCGGGAACAGGCTTTGCCGGCATCGACGCAGGTCGATTTTTATATTCTTGAAGCTGCCCGGCCAGGCGGGCGGCTGAATTTTGCCTGCAGGTTATCGGAAAAGGCGTACAGCCTGGGCAACGCTGTTTACGCGCATACCGCGTCTGAACAGGATGCAAGCCGGCTTGACGAGCTGATGTGGACATTCAGACAAGGCAGTTTCGTGCCGCACGAGCGGCAGACAAGCGGAGAATCCACCGCACCTGTCAGCATCGGGACGCCCGAAGCTTGCAGGCACGAGGGCGAGGTACTGATCAATCTCTGTAACAATGTGCCGGAATTCGCCACCGGTTTCGTGCGGATAGCCGAGATTGTTGACGGAACCGAGAGCGGAAAAGCAGCGGGCAGGCAGCGTTTCCGGCAGTACCGGGAGATGGGCCTGGAGCCTGAAACACATACAATTAGGTAAATACCGGATCAATGTCCGGTTAAGACACAGGTACGCGTGACGATGAGTAGCGATGATGAAATACCGGTATTGCGTGATGCGGTAGCGCGCAAGCCACGGCCCGGGCTTAGCGCGAAACAGATTGATGAACTCTGCGACAACCTGAATGCAAAAGCATGGGTGCTTATAGATAAGCTGATCGGCGAGACCCTGCAGGAAGCTGAAGAAGCGTTGCGGCTTAAGATAAATGACCGCCTCAGCGAAGAGTTGCCGGAGCTGATCGAAGACACAGTGCGGGAAAAACTGGGCAACACGACAGACGAAACCTGAAGGACCGGGCCCAAAAGACAAAGGACACAGACGCGCTGATGGAAAAAAGCTATCAGCCGGCCGCTATTGAGCAGCGCTGGTACCAAACCTGGGAAGAAGCCGGATATTTCGCCCCCTCCGGCGACGGCAAGCCCTACTGCATTATGATCCCGCCACCCAATGTGACGGGGACTTTGCATATGGGCCATGCGTTTCAGGACACCATCATGGACACCCTGACCCGTTACCACCGGATGGGTGGCCGCAACACGCTCTGGCAGCCCGGCACGGACCATGCGGGTATTGCGACCCAGATGGTCGTGGAGCGCCAACTGGAAACGGAAGGCATCAGCCGCCACGATCTCGGGCGCGAAAAATTTCTCGACAAAGTCTGGGAATGGAAAGAAGAATCCGGTAACACCATCTCGCGTCAGCTTCGGCGGATGGGCAGCTCCGTTGACTGGCAGCGAGAGCGCTTTACCATGGACGAAGGCTTGTCTGCCGCCGTTACCGAGGTGTTCACGCGTCTTTATGATGAGGGACTAATTTATCGAGGCAAGCGACTTGTTAACTGGGACCCTGTTCTGCACACGGCTGTTTCGGACCTCGAGGTCGTTTCCAAAGAGGAACAAGGCCACCTTTGGCACTTTCGTTATCCGCTGACAAATGGTGACGGTCACCTGGTTGTCGCCACCACGCGACCGGAGACGATGCTCGGCGATACAGCGGTTGCGGTACACCCGGATGATGAGCGCTATGCCGGTGTTGTCGGCCAAACAGTCGATCTGCCGCTCTGTGACCGGAAGATCCCGATCGTCACGGATGAATATGTAGACCCCGAGTTCGGCAGCGGTTGCGTAAAAATCACACCAGCGCACGACTTTAATGACTATGAAGTCGGACAGCGCCACGGATTACCGCTCATCAATATTTTCACCGTTGATGCAGCCATAAACGAAAATGCGCCGACCGCATACCAGGGGATGGACAGGTATGAAGCACGAAAACAGATTGTTGCGGACCTGGATACTGCGGGACTGGTCGACAAAATTGACGATCACTCTCTCATGGTGCCGCGCGGGGACCGCAGCGGCCAGGTCGTCGAGCCCTACCTGACGGACCAGTGGTTCGTGAAAACAGGGCCGCTAGCCGCGCCGGCCATCAAGGCGGTGGAGGATGGCCGCATACAGTTCGTACCCGACAACTGGGCCAAAACCTATTTCGAATGGATGCACAACATCCAGGACTGGTGCATCAGCCGGCAACTCTGGTGGGGCCACCGCATACCGGCATGGTACGACGAAGACGGCAATATCTATGTGGGCAAGGATGAACAGGATGCGCGCAGCCGCAGCGGCCTGGGCGACGACGCAGCCCTGACCCGGGATGAAGATGTGCTGGATACATGGTTCTCGTCTGCACTCTGGCCCTTTTCGACGCTCGGCTGGCCGGAACAGACGCCGGAACTGAAATCCTTTTACCCGGGCAGCGTACTCGTTACCGGCTTCGACATTATTTTCTTCTGGGTCGCTCGCATGATCATGATGGGCATGAAATTTGCGGGCGATGTGCCCTTCGCGGAGGTCTATATACACGGACTGATACGCGACCAGGACGGCCAGAAAATGTCAAAGTCCAAGGGTAATGTACTGGATCCCCTGGACCTTATAGACGGCGTGGGCCTGGAAACGTTGATCGAGAAACGCACGACCGGGCTGATGCAGCCCCAACTCGCACCCAAAATCGAAAAGGCTACCCGCAAGCAGTTCCCGGACGGCATCCCGGAATTCGGCACCGACGCCCTGCGCTTTACATTTGCGGCACTGGCCAGTACCGGGCGCGACATACGTTTCGACCTGGGCCGGATCGAGGGCTACCGCAACTTCTGCAACAAAATATGGAATGCGGCCCGGTATGTGCTGATGAATGCCGGTGACACGGTCAGCAAAGCGAATCCGGAGGACTACAGCCTGCCCGACCGCTGGATACGTTCACAGCTCGCCGACACGATTGAAGCGGTGCGCTCGCACATCGAAAACTACAGGCTGGACATGGCCGCGGCCGATTTGTACGAATTCACGTGGAACAAGTACTGCGACTGGTACCTGGAGTTGACGAAACCGGTCCTGCAAAGCGATGACACATCGGAAGAAGCGAAAGCAGCGGCTCAATACACGCTGATCGAAGTACTTGAAACGTTGCTGCGGGCACTGCATCCGATCATCCCGTTTATTACAGAAGAAGTCTGGCAGCGGACCGCGCCGGTTGCGAACGTTAAGGGCGACACGATCATGCTGCAGCCTTACCCTGAAGCCCTCGACTTCAAGCGTGACCCGCAGGCCAATGAGGAACTGGACTGGATCATGGGCTTTATCCTCGGGATACGGCAAATTCGCGGCGAAATGGATATCGCGCCGGGCAAACCGCTACCCGTCATGCTGCAGGATGTATCGAAACGTGATTCGATACTTTTAGCGGGGCACTTTCGCTACTTAAAACAACTTGGCCGCATCAGCGATATAGAGGTCATCGACCAGGGAACCGAGCCCCCCGCCTCGGCAACCGCCCTGCTCGGCGGCATGAAAATCCTGGTGCCGATGGCAGGCCTGATTGACGTTGCGGCCGAGCGCGCACGCCTTCGCAAACGTCGCGACAAAGTCGCGGCTGAAACTGAAAAAATTACGGCCAAGCTGGCCAATGAAAGCTTCGTCTCAAGGGCTCCGGAAGACGTGGTTGCCAAAGAACGCGGGCGCCAGGCGGATTTGCAGCGGGATCTGTCGCAGCTCGATGAGCAAATCGCCAAATTAGGCGAGCTTGAATAGGGTCACAGAATAAAGCCGCCATTAGCTCCACCATTAGACGGGCTATGAACGTGGAATACTCTCAGGCCCGGTCACTGGCCGATCAGCTTGCAACTGAGGTTGGCCGCATCATCCTGGCAAGGACACCGAGATACGGTTGTGCCTCACATGCCTGCTGGCCGGTGGGCATCTTCTTATCGAGGACGTACCCGGTGTGGGCAAAACCCTGCTCGCCCGCTCAATTGCGACGGTCCTCGACCTGAGATTCAGCCGCATTCAGTTTACAAGTGACTTGATGCCGGCCGACATAATCGGTGTAACGGTATTTCGCCAGAACGAGTCCGACTTTCAGTTCCACGAGGGGCCCCTGTTTGCGCAACTGGTTCTGGCAGACGAAGTAAACCGGGCGACGCCCAAATCGCAAAGCGCATTGCTCGAGGCAATGGAAGAGCGGCAGGTAACCATCGACGGCAAAACCCGTTTACTCAACGACCCTTTCTTTGTAATAGCCACTCAAAACCCGATACACCAGATCGGCACCTACCCGCTCCCCGAGTCGCAACTCGATCGCTTTCTGATGCGCATTGGCCTCGGTTATCCGTCGGAGGATTTTGAACGCGCAATACTCAAAGGCAATGACCGGCGCGTAATGCTCGGTGATCTCAGCCCGCCGGCATTCCTTCGCGTGTTGTAACCGGTTACCTGGGCGCCGAACGAAATCCGGTTGGCGATTACTGGGTGGTGCGGCAATCGGATGCGCATGCCTGGGCCGAAGTCTGGATTGACGGAGACTGGCGGCGTTACGATCCAACGGCCGCTGTATCACCGGCACGCATCGAAGGCGGCCTGGACTTCGCCATTCCTGACGCCGGCCGCAGCCCGGTTCCCCTGCACAGCGAAGGTCCGACAGACTACGCGTCAGCCGCGGTCTCCGCCCGGCCCGACCTGGGTAGTGATATACGTTCGATTACCAAGCTGTACCTGCGGCTGCGCTACGAGATTGCCGGGGAAGCAAACGACCGCCAATTGCTTGACGAGCTGCGTAAGCGTATCCGCGCTTTCCGCCCTTAGAGTCATTTCGAAAAGCCTCAGGCAGGGAAATCGTACACAAGCACAAGAGCGTCTTCGCGGCCGGCGACAGCCTTGTAATACTCCTTGCGTACACCAAGCGTGCTGAACCCGGCTTGTTCATACAGCTTTATCGCAGCTTCATTGGATGGACGTACCTCGAGAAACAATCGCTCTACGCCCATCTGTTCGCACTGGTCAAGCAGATACTCCAGCATTTGCCGGCCAAGCCCCTGGCGCTGCATGGGGGCATCAACACAAAGGTTCAGAATATGGCCTTCCGCCGCGGCGATCGAAATAATCGCGTACCCAATCACATCAGAAATGTCATCGAGTACAACGCAGAGATAACCCGCCATCAGGCAATCACTAAATATTCCCCGGCCCCAGGGGAAATCATAAGTCCGCTCTTCTATGCCCGTGATGACATCCAAATCTGCCGGAAGCATACCCCGAATAATCGGTATGCTGGGACCAGGCTGGGCGCTCATCTCTACTCTCCCGTAGCATTCATTGCCAGTTGCAGATCTTCCCAGGCTTTGCGTTTTTGCCCGGGGCTGCGCAACAAATAGGCGGGGTGATAAGTAACAACGACGGGGATACCGGAATCTCCGTAGCTGTAAACGCGGCCACGCATTTTTCCGATGGGTGTGTCCGTCTGCAGCAGGTTCTGCGCCGCGATGCGACCGACTACCAGGATCAGCTTCGGCTGCAACAGGCTTATCTGCCGTTCCAGAAACGGCATACAGCATTCAACCTCACCTGGTTTGGGATCACGGTTATTGGGCGGACGGCATTTAAGGATGTTCGCTATATAGACCAGTTCACGGGGCCTGCCCGCTGCACGCAGCATTTCGTTCAGAAGTTGCCCGGCACGGCCAACAAAGGGCTCGCCCTGCCTGTCCTCATCAGCACCCGGCGCCTCACCAATCACCAGCCAGTCCGCTTGTTCATCTCCGACACCGCAAACCGCCTGGGTGCAGGACTGATGTAACTCACACGCTGTACATGCCTGGATTTTCTGATTAAGTGCAGACCAGTCGCCGGATTCGATGTCCGCAGAAATACGTGCCACCGGTTCTGCAGCAGCTCCCGGGGCGGCCTCGCCCCCGGCGGAGCGCCGCACCCAGACTTCCACGCCCAACTCCTGCAACACAGCCTGCTGCCACGCAGACGCCTGTTCAGGATTCACGCTTCAGATTTCCTCTTGATTGTCTGCGGCTGCGCCACGACGAGCTATCCGCTGATGCCGGCGCCATAGCCAAAAAACCGGGCCGGACAATGCGTAGGTTACGGCAAGCAGGAACAAAACCAGCGGTGGATTTATGGCGATCATGATAAAAATTAATGGCAGCGCAAGCAGGCTGGTGAAGGATATGCGCCCGCGCATGCTGATTCCTTTGAAACTGCTGTAACTGAAACGGGACACCATTAGCGCGCCTGCCGTTGCGGTGATAATGAATGCCGTCGCAAGACCGATTCCACCCGACCAGCCCAGGTCGGTACCCAGCCAGACCATGCCAACCAGCAACCCAGCGGCCGGCGGGCTCGGCAGTCCCTCAAAAAAGCGCTTGTCGACTTTGCCATGGTAAGTATTGAATCGGGCAAGTCGCATGGCGGCCGCTACGGCGTAAAAGAATGCCGCGAGCCAGCCCAGTTTGCCCCATATCCAGCCGTACTCGGCCAGTCGCTCAAGTCCCCACTGGTAAACAACAATGGCCGGCGCAAGACCGAAGGCCACCATGTCGGAAAGGCTGTCGTATTCCTTGCCGAAATCACTTTCTGTGCCGGTCAGTCGCGCGAGCCGACCATCAAGTCCATCAAAAACGCTGGCTATATAAAGAGCAACACAAGCCTTTACGAAATTTCCATCTATCGCCGCGACGATCGAGTAGAAACCCGCGAACAGCGCTGCCGTGGTCAACAGGTTGGGCAGCAGATAAATACCCCGCCGCATGCGCACCAGCTTTTTGGGGTTTTGATTGTTGTCTTGATTTTCCACGGAGTCGTCCATCCGCACCCGGTAATGGGGATTTAAATACTGCCACTTCGACGGCCCGAATTCACGCTGGCGCCGTTATAGGGCGGCAAACGGCAATGCAGGGAGCGACTTGCCGGCATATTGCCGCTAGAATGGCGCCGGAACGAAAGGCCCTTCCCGACTATGCGACTGTCCAAGCTACCCCTGACCACATTTAAGGAAGTCCCGGCTGATGCCGAGATCGCCAGCCATCAACTGATGCTGCGCGCCGGGCTGATTCGTCAACTGGCGTCGGGTTTGTTTACCTGGATGCCGATAGGCCTGCGGGTACTCCGCAAGGTTGAGCAGGTAGTGCGTGAGGAAATGGACCGCGCCGGGGCCATGGAGTTATTGATGCCGGCAGTGCAACCTGCCGAGCTTTGGCAGGAAACAGGTCGTTGGGAGAAATACGGCCCCCTGTTGTTACGCATGCACGACCGAAAAAATCGTGAATTCTGCTTCGGACCAACCCACGAAGAAGTTATCACTGACATCGGGCGACAGGAGCTGAAAAGCTATAAGCAGCTACCCGTTAACTATTACCAGATTCAGACCAAGTTCCGTGACGAACTGCGGCCGCGTTTTGGACTGATGCGGGCACGCGAGTTTGTCATGAAAGATGCCTATTCCTTCCATCTGGACCAGGACTCGCTCGATGAAACCTATGCACTGATGGAATCAACGTACCAGTTGATCTTCAAACGCCTGGGATTGCCCTGCAAGTCGGTTGACGCAGACAGCGGTGCAATCGGCGGAGCCCGGTCCTGTGAATTTCATGTGCTGGCGGAGTCGGGTGAAGACGCGCTTGCTTATGTCGATGGCGAAGATTTTGCGATGAATGTCGAGCTGGCGCCGGCGGCTGCTCCGGATGAACCGCGGGCAAATGCAACAAAGGAAATGCAGAAAGTTGAGACGCCGGATAGCCGTAGTATCGACCAGGTCTGCGACAAACTGGCGACCGTCCCTAGCCAGACCGTTAAAACATTGCTGGTGGAAGGTGAAAAGAATGACCTGATCGCACTTGTATTACGTGGCGATCACTCTCTTAATTCCTCCAAGGCCGAAAAGCTCGATGGTGTACGGCAACCTTTGACGCTGGCAGACGCCGAACAAATCGAGTCGGTACTTGGCGCAGAACCCGGTTTCGTTGGTCCGGTTGGCACGAAAATACGAGTCGTCGCAGATTACAGTGCCGCTGCGTGCGCCGATTTTGTTTGCGGTGCCAACGAAAATGGCCGCCACCTCACGGGCGTGAACTGGGGCCGGGATCTCCCGGAACCCGAAACTGCAGATTTACGTAACGTGGTGACCGGCGACAAAAGCCCTGCGGGCGGCATGATATCCATTGCCCGCGGTATAGAGGTCGGACACATCTTCCAGCTCGGCGATACCTACAGTAAACGCATGAACGCCCGGGTGCTGGACAAGGATGGCCGCGAGCAGCCCATGTTGATGGGGTGCTATGGAATCGGCGTATCCCGCATAGTTGCTGCTTCTGTCGAACAGAATCATGATGAAAAAGGCATTGTCTGGCCCTCCCGGCTGGCGCCGTTCCAGGTCGCCCTGCTTGCCCTGAATGCCAAAAAATCTGCTGAAGTTCGCAGTTTTGCGGAATCACTGTATGAGAAATTTACCCAGGCAGGTATCGAGGTGCTGTTCGACGACCGCGATGCCCGCCCTGGCGTGATGTTTGCCGATGCAGATCTGCTGGGAATTCCCCACCAGGTTGTGGTCGGAGACCGGGGGCTCGGGAATGGAATCGTCGAGTATCGCCAAAGGTGTTCGGGCGACTCCAGGGAGATGGAACTGGATGGCATTGTGGACTACATTACGACGCAGATCGACAGTAAAGACTAAGCGGATAACATCATCCCGGGTCGGTGTTTATGTCGCCGGCTTACTGTGCTTTGTTTATTTGTCATCGCCCCTTTCCGCCACCGAGGTCGATTCTGCACTTAAAGAACGCCTGCAGTCCGCAATTGCCGACACGGGCGGTTTTGACGACAGGTTCACCGCGACGGTCTGGTTAACCGATATGGCAATCCGTCTCAACAAACGGGTACCGGATCCTGAAGAGCGGGTACAAATTCTGCAGCATGTACATCAGGAGGCCCAGCGCGCAGACATCCCTCCGGAACTGGTGCTGGCCGTCATAGATATAGAAAGCACTTTTGATCGCTTTGCCATTTCCGTTGCCGGGGCACGCGGGCTGATGCAGGTTATGCCTTTCTGGCTGGATGAACTCGACCAGCCCGAAGCGAACCTCTTCGATATCCAGACGAACCTGCGGATGGGCTGCACCATCCTGCGCTATTACCTCGACATGGAACGTGGCGAATTGTTGCCCGCGCTGGCTCGCTACAATGGCAGCGTTGGCAAGAGCTGGTACCCGGAAAGGGTGCTCGGCCGGCTCAGCAACCGCTGGTTCCGGCAATAAGGCTCAGGCAAACCGGAAATCATCCGGCACAACGAAAATCGGCGGGCATATCGGACTCATCCGCAGGCTCGGACTCAACTGCAACCACATCCGCCAACGGCGGACCCGTTTCCAACCATTTCCCAAAAGCATTTACCGCGGCGTCTTCGCCGGCTGCCAGCACTTCGACCCTGCCGTCCGGCAGGTTGGTAGCAGCACCCCGCAAACCGAGCCGTTCTGCCTCATCGCGGGTACTGGCGCGAAAAAATACGCCCTGCACTCGACCGCTTACCAGGAAACGTCTTGCGACTACAGTCATAAAAATCAACTTTCTGTTGGCCAGATACACAGGCTAAAATCAGCGGCCCAAAAAAATAAGGGCCTGCATCATGCCCGTAAAAATTTATCATAACCCGCATTGTTCCAAATCACGCCAGACGTTAGCCCTGTTGAATGAGCGCGGCATAAATCCGGATATTATCGAGTACCTGCAAACACCGCCGGATGCCGACACCCTAGTTAATATTTGTGCTCAGCTTGGGATTGGCGTACATGAGTTGATGCGTACCGGCGAAGACGAATATAAAGCAGCGCAAGCAGACCTGGAGGGTCTGGATGACGCCGGGCTGGCTCGCTGGCTGGCTGCAAATCCCCGGGTAATTCAGCGCCCCATTGTTGTTACAGACAAAGGCGCCCGCATAGGTCGCCCACCTGAAGGCGTGCTTGAAATACTCACAGCGCGCGCTGATGACTGACGTACCGGTTCTGTATTCTAGTCTGCGTTAATCCGTACGACCGTCCCTCGCGCTAAGCCGGTATGCGAACGTGCGCCGGGCTGCATCTGATTCTTGTCGAGTTCGGCAAGAAAATACCCGAGCGGCCAGCGGTGGGCATCGAGCCCCGACTCCGCCCGGCCGGGCGCATCGCTTACGTCGGTGTTATAGGCGTGGTCAAGCGGTTCGTTGGTGGCCGGAGCTTCCGCATCGTGCGTAAAATAAGCGCTCGCAAAATCCACGCACCTGCCGAAGTTACGGTAACCGTATGTGTAATCCAGAAAGCCGCGCATACCCATTCCATCGATAAATGTCGCTTCTATATGTGCCGGCTTCGCCACCAGATTTTTATAGGTTTCGCACAGGGGATCGGGGAATCTCGCCCCGGCGCTGTGCGTTATCAGGCGAATGTGGCGCAGGTTGGGGAGTGTCGCGAGTTCGCGGGCCAGTTGTCTTGCGAGCACGACCCCGTGCGCGCCGCTGCGCAGATAGCTGTCAGACCAGGGGGCCCAGTGGTAGTACACAACCTCGGTCGCGGGCAACGCTTTCAGTCCCACGCGAAAGCTTTCCGCAATTTCTAAAAGTACCGGGCTTTCCTCGCCACCCACACCGTGCAGCAGTATGACGACATACTCTGCTGCCGGATCGAGTTCGAGTTCTGCGCCAATCGCGCCCGAGGGAAATCGGGTATATGTCACGAAAGCCAACAGGATCAACAGCAGGCCGCCGACTGTGCGAACCACCCACTTAATCACCTGCCGTTTAAGCATCGAACCCGCCTTAATCAGCTTCCAGCACTGACTTAACAAACGGAATGGTTAGTTTTCGCTGCGCCGTCAACGCCGCACCATCAAGTCGGTCCAGCAATTCAAATAATGCGTTGCTGCCGCGATTGACCCGGCGCATGAGGTAGTGTCCGGTTTCATCGGGTAAATCGAGCCCTCGCCAGTTCGCGCGTAACTGCAGAGCCGCGAGCCTGTCAGCATCGTCCATATATTGCAGCTTCCATGTCGGTCCCGATGCCAGCCGCGAGGCAAGGTCAGGCAGCATAAAGCCCGCATCAACGGGCGGGCCCGATGCACTTACCAGCAGACTGCCGCCCTGCTCACGGAGATCTTCGAGCAGGCGAAACAACGATCGCTCCCATTCTGCATAACCTGCGACGTGGTCAATATCGTCTATGCACAAAAGATCAAGCGCGCCCATGCCCTCCAGGAACGCCGGCCGGACTTCGCTGGTATCCGTCAATGGCAGCCAGGCGCAGGCGCGACCCCCCTCGCCGGCAGCGGCAACAGCGGCCTGCAGCAAGTGTGAACGACCGCTTCCTTCGCCACCCCAGATCCATGCAAGCTGTGGATTCGGGTCGGTAGAAACCTCGTGCACGGCTTCGAGCACAAGCGCGTTCGGACCGGCATGAAAGGTTTCAAATACCGCGAAATCCGCGAGCTTCAGATCGAGGGCAAGCTGCTGCATGTTGTCGTGCGCATGTTGCGTCATTGTTCAGCTCCCCGCACAACGGCTGCCCTCCGGTACCAGGTCAGCACGTAATCCAGCCCGCTGACCAGGCTCACCACGAATACACCCGCGCCAGCGACCGTGATACTGATCTGTGGTGGCCAGCCGTAGGTCTCCCAGGCAACGACAAAAAAAAGATAAAAAAGCGCAATGACCGTGTTGAGCTTGCCGACATTGGACGGAGTCGGTTCGAGTGGCCCGACGACGAGTTCGTAAGCGAGAGAGCCCCCGACGATAATGACGTCCCTCCCGACCACGACGGCAAATAACCACACCGGTATCAACCCGGTCCAGGTGAGCGCTCCGAACACGGAAACGAACAGCAGTTTGTCGGCCATCGGGTCCAGTAACGCCCCGATCCGTGACGTCCAGTCGAAGCGCCGGGCGAGGAAGCCATCGAGACCGTCCGACAAACCGGCGATGACGATCAGTACCAGGGCTTCTTCAAAGTTTCCCCCGACCAGGAAGTGGACGATGGGCACAATCAGCAGGGTACGGATTATGCAGATCAGGTTCGGCAAATTAGATAGTTGCAGAAGTTGCATCACCCTTTCAAACCATCACTGTTTAGTTGACCAGGCATAGACAAGATCAGGCCTGCGACTAATGGTATTGAGATATTCCTCCGCGGCACGGATGGCGACCGATTGTAACTGTCGATTTGCGTCCAGCGCGCGGCTCAGACGGCTCAAATCTCCACGCACCACGAGTTCGAATTCAACACTATCACCATTCACGCGCACGACAGAAGCGCTTTCAACGATATTAAGTGAGCCAAAATAATTTTGTAGCTGACCGTAGGCATCAAGACTGTCGACATCTGTCACCAGGACTCGTAAAGCCCCGGCTGAGTCCGCGTAGGTGGCAAGGCGTTGCGCGAAAAACTCGGCGGCATAGGCGGGCCCGTTAGCGAGATCACCCTGCCAACTCGCCTGCTCATCACCCGCTACCAGGGTCCAGCGCACACCCTGCTGAACAGGATCGAGGCTCCGGGTTCTGCCGATGAGAACAGCCTCCGCACCGTACCGTTTTGAAGCGGCTACAACCGGTTGCCGGAAATCGCCCCAGAGATCTGAGAAGGAAACCTGCCGCAGGTCCTGTGCGTCTGCCAGCGGCAGGACTATCGGCAAACCGCGTTGATCAGCGACGGTTTCAAGATCGTTACACACCCGTTCGAGGGCATCCGGATCAGTGGCGATCGGGGTCCGCGACCCCTCCGCAAGAATTACCCGCTGACCGCCACCCGCATCAATCGCAAGCCAGAGGGCAACAAGTGGCCGGTCACGGCCCCAGACCGGTTGACCCGCCCTGTCGAGAACGTTTCGAACTGCCTTCGAATCAAACTCGACCCGTACTTCCGTATCGGACAGCATGCTGTAGCGCTGCACAACGCGGGCCGAATCGGCGAACAGGCTGTTCCGCGCGCCCGGGCCACCCAGTTCAGGTAGCCCCGTTACCTTGACGAGGACCTGGCTCAAGGCCTCGTCAAAGGCGACATTTAGCTGGGCGCCGGCTTTGGGGAGATTGCCGATGGCACCGTACAGATCGTCGACCCGGGCCGCCTGCGCATTGACAGTAAGGCCGCCGATAGCCGCCAGCACCATCAAGCAGAAAAATACCGGCCGGCCGCAGGCGCCGGTGACACAGAAATTCTTATTCTTTACTCCGCGCACGTTCATTTAATTTATTATACCGTTGCAGCCGGCGAAGCCGGAGAGAATCAGGCCCTTGCCACAAGATCCCGCCTAAACCTGAAACACGAAGCATGAATCAAGCAAAATCAGCCACGTACCGTGATGCCGGCGTCGATATCGATGCAGGAAACCGCCTGATCGAGCGAATTAAGCCGCTCGTCAAAGCGACCCACCGGGCGGGAGTACTGGGAAACATAGGGGGATTCGGCGGCCTGTTTGAGCTGGATAAGTCAGCATACAGGGAGCCGGTACTGGTCTCCGGTACCGATGGAGTGGGTACCAAGCTAAGGCTTGCAATTGCCCTGGGTAAACACGACACGGTAGGCATCGACCTCGTTGCGATGTGCGCCAACGACGTTATCGTACAGGGCGCTGAGCCACTATTTTTTCTTGACTACTTTGGCTGCGGACAGCTCGATGAAGACATAGCGGCGGATGTCATCAGCGGTATCGCGGACGGCTGCCAACAGTCCGGTGCCGCATTGATCGGCGGTGAAACGGCCGAGCTGCCGGGAATGTATGCAGGCGATGATTACGACCTGGCCGGCTTTTGTGTCGGTGTTGTTGAAAAATCCGACATCATAGACGGCAGCCAGGTGGCCCCGGGTGATTCCATCATCGGGGTCGCTTCATCCGGGCCGCATTCCAACGGCTATTCACTGATCCGAAAAATTCTGGAAGACAGCAACATGGATGCAGGCAGTGTGTGGGAAGACACAACGCTCGGTGCAGCACTGCTGACCCCCACCCGCATCTACGTGAGCGCGGTTCTTGGTTTAATAAAGGCAGTTCCGGTTCACGGCCTCGCACATATCACCGGCGGCGGCATTCCGGAGAACCTGGCACGCGTACTCAGTAACAGCGTCGATGCGAATGTTGAAACAGGCACATGGGAACGGCCTGCAATTTTTGACTGGCTGCAGGAACAGGGTGCCGTTGCCGAGACTGAAATGTTGCGCACATTCAACTGCGGCCTCGGTATGATGGCAATAGTACCTGCCGACCATGCAGATGCCGCGGTAGCGGAACTCAATGCAAGTGGTGAAACGGCCACGATTGTCGGCTCAATAACAGCAGGAAACGGTCAGGTAAACATCAACACATGAGTCCAGGTGTCAAACTGCGTGTCGCGGTTCTCTTATCCGGCAGCGGCACCAACCTGCAGGCAATCATTAACCAGGTCGAAAGCGGGAAACTTGATATTGATATCGTTGGCGTTGTCAGTGACAACCCGGACGCCCTTGGTCTGGAACGTGCACACAAAGCCTGCCTGGAAACAGTTGTTGTTGATTTCACTTCATTTACCAGCCGCGACAAGTTCGATACAGAACTCGAACTCGCCCTGTCCCGGCTTGAACCTGACCTGGTCGTGCTGGCCGGCTACATGCGCATACTGGCCACACCGGTTGTAAATAAATACAGGGGCCGGATGCTGAACATACATCCTTCGTTGTTACCCGGGTACACGGGGCTGGATACTTATAGTCGGGTACTCGACGCAGGCGAAAAATGGCACGGCACAACCGTACATTACGTTATACCTGAACTGGATGCCGGCCCCACGATCCTGCAATACCGCATCAGGATCGGACCGGACGATACCGAAGCGAAACTGCGCGAACGTGTTCAAACAGGCGAATACAGCATTTACTCCAAAGTAATCGGCTGGATTGCCGAAGGCCGGCTGGAACTTCGGGACGGAAGCGTTGTTATGGATGGCAAAGAAATCGACGCAGCGATTATCGAAGACGAAGCTTAACGCTCAGGTCTTGGGCAATGTAACCCCAGTCTGCCCCTGGTACTTGCCCCCGCGATCTGCATATGAACTCTCGCATTCTTCGTCGGACTCGAAGAACAGCATCTGTGCGACACCTTCATTCGCATAAATCTTGGCGGGCAACGGGGTCGTATTGGAGAACTCGAGGGTCACATGCCCTTCCCACTCGGGTTCCAGCGGAGTCACATTTACGATGATCCCGCAACGCGCGTATGTCGATTTACCAAGGCAAATGGTCAGAACATTGCGGGGAATGCGGAAATATTCGACCGTCCGGGCTAATGCAAAAGAATTGGGTGGAATGATGCAGATATCCGTTGCGATATCCACAAAACTGTTCGCATCAAAATCTTTCGGGTCTACAACCGCCGAATTAATATTCGTGAATACCTTAAAATCAGCAGCACATCGAACATCGTATCCGTAGCTTGACGTGCCGTACGATACGATCCGACCTGTGCCATTCTTGCGCACCTGGCCTGGTTCGAACGGTTCGATCATTCCATGTTCATCCGCCATGCGACGAATCCACCGGTCCGACTTTATTGTCATCCACCTTCCCTCGCTTTCTTAGCGTCTTGTTTGCCGCCTTTATCTCAGGCTTCTTCGATCTTGATTCCGGCAAAAGCGCCCTTGTATTCCCGCGGTCTTTTCGCCAATTGTGCCACCGTGTTTAATGCCATATCCCGAAATGCCAGACCAAGCGCCGAATCGGGTTCCACGATCACCGTTGGCTTACCATTATCTGTCTCCTGCCTGATCCGCATATCCAGTGGCAAGCTGCCAAGCAACGGCAGTTCATTCTTTGCGGCGACTAACGCGCCGCCACCGTCTCCGAACAAGGGGGTAACTTCACCGCAACCAGGGCAGATAAAGCTGCCCATATTTTCGACCAGCCCCAGGACAGGAATTTTTACCTTTTCAAACATGCGAAGCCCGCGCAGTGCATCGGCAAGCGCGATATCCTGCGGAGTGGTCACTATAATCGCGCCGCTGACCGGCGCCTTCTGACCCAGCGTGAGCTGAATATCGCCAGTTCCCGGCGGCATGTCCACAACCAGGTAGTCGAGTTCATTCCAGTTAGTCTGGAACAGAAGCTGGTGGAACGCCTGAGTCACCATGGGGCCTCGCCAGACCATAGGTTGTTCCGTATCGATAAGACAACCAATGGAAATAACCTGCAGGCCGTGCGCCTGCAGCGGCTCGAAAGATTTACCATCGCGGCTGACCGGCTGCTCGCCGGAAATACCCAACATAATTGGCTGACTCGGACCGTAGATGTCGGCATCAAGCACCCCGACCCGCGCTCCTTCATGGGCAAGCGACAAGGCAAGGTTCGCCGCAATGGTCGACTTGCCGACTCCGCCCTTGGCTGATGAAACAACGATAATGTTCGTGACACCCGGTACCGGGGCAAGCGCGCCCTGGACCGCATGTGCGTATACATTGCCGTCGATTTCGAGGACTACATCCGGGGATCCGGCCGCATCACTGAAAACCTGTCGGATTCGCTCCTGCAGGCGCTCAGCCGACACCTGGGCCGGATAACCCAGCCGGACCGACACCTTGAAACCCTTGTCGCCATTGGCTTCAACAACTGCCCCGGCATCCAACAGGCTCTCCCCTGACCAGGGCAGATCTATGCCGGCCAGCCGATTTTTCAAGTCATTCTGTAAAGTCGCAGGCATTTTTTGTGACGCATTTAACAGTGAGCAGGCCGGTCAAAGCGCGACATTGTACCTCAATGAGGAGGGCTCTCCGGGGCCGTGCGCGAAAGTTTGAAACCGGCTGGACTGCGACGGAAATCAACGCCGCCAGCTGGTTTCTGGATGGCGCCCATGATCACGGAAAGCCGGTTTATACGTCTTTTGCAATAGCGAAAGGAATGCCCCCTTACGGGAATGACAACCATTTATATGACCGGACAGACAGAATGCGAATGAAGTTTCTCAGTGCACTAAAAGCAGAACGATTTATCACGCAATTACTGGCGGAACCGGGCGCAAATACGCCTGTCGCCCAGAAGGCGTTACGAAGCCTGAAGAACAGCGGTCCCGGTGCAATACCGATCCTTATCGACGCGCTGGCAGGAGCCGATCGTCACCAGACCATCGGTATAGTCGATGCGCTGACCGCACAGGTTAACGACCAAACCTTTAAAGCTGTCGCACAGGGGCTAAGGGCTGCGAACGAACGCTGCGTTGCCGGCGTCGCCTGGGCCTTGTCGTCGTCGCAGGAATACACGGTCGACAAGCTGACCCAGATGCTGACGGTTGACGACGTAGCTACGCACGCCTTGCTCGACGTCATGCGCTCGCACCTGGATCGCCTGAGCGTGCGACTGTTATTGAAAACCGCTTACCAGCTCGAGCCGCGTGAAAAGTCAGCCCTTTTTAAAATGATTGGCGAAAAGGCTACTGACGACCTGATGCCCGACCTGATCGCTCGCCTCGGGGGCCACGACCATTCTGCCCGCGTACATCTCGTGGGCATCCTCTCAAAGTTCAATGCGCCCGAAGTCATACACGCGCTGGAGGGCCTGCTCAGTGACGGCAACCGGCAGGTACGCGCCGCGGCACTCGAAGCGCTTGGCAATATGAAGGCCGACCACAACATTGAACTTATTTGTTCCCTCCTCCTGGATCCCGACCTTGATGTCCAGAGCAAGGCCGTCGAACTCGTCATAAAACTACGCCACCCCGATACCATCAAGCACCTCGTAGGCGTTCTCCAGGACGAATCCGAGTACACGCGCAGATCGGCGGTAGAAGTGCTCAACGAGATTGCGGAACCCGCATCGATCAAGTATCTGTTGGTTGCGATCGGCGACGGTGACTGGTGGGTGCGCTCGAGGGCATGCGATGCGCTAGCCAATATCGGTGGACCGAAAGTACTTCAAGCTGTTATGGAGCTGATCGGAGATGACGACGAAAACATCCGCCGCTCCGCGATCGAGATCCTCAACCAGACCAAGGATGAAGCGGCAGTCGAACACCTGATCGCGGCGACCCGTGACGAGGACTGGTGGGTTAGTGAACGGGCCGTCGACGCCCTTGCCGAGATCGGCAACCTTGCCGCCATTCCGCGCCTGGTTGAGATGCTGGATGGCAACCCGAAAGCCATCCCGAGCGTCGTGCGGGCCCTCGGCAAGCTGGGTGATTCGCAGGTCGTTCCAAAACTATTGGGAATCTTTCAGCGCCCCGAGCCTGACATTATCGGCGCCACGGTCACCGCGCTTTCGCAGCTGGTTAATGATGCGAATGTCGAGCAGATCCGCACCCAGATCCAGCCGTTGCTGTCTGTCAGCAACGATAACATTGTCAGCGCCGCACGTGATGCGATCGAGAAAATCGAGAACCGTTACTCCGAATCCGTGATCGAGGCCGACGAAAAAGCCCGCCGGATGGCCGAGCCTGCGCACACCATGCTGATCGACGAGTCAGGCATGAAGAAGCTGGCGCGCGATATGGCCCCCGCGACAACCGCGCAAATCGATTTGAGTACACTCAAAACAGGCGATCTTATAGAAAACCGTTACAGCTATATCGAGAAAATTGGTAAAGGTGCCTTTGGTACCGTAATACTTGTGGAGGACACGGTCGTTGAAGAACGGTTGATTCTCAAGTTCCTGAATGCCAACTTCGCAACCGACGAGGAGATGCTGAAACGCTTCGTGCACGAACTCCGCTTCTCACGCAAGATTACGCATAAGAACGTTATTCGTATTTATGATTTTCTGCATTTGTCAGGCAGCTATGCTATTTCGATGGAATATTTCCCGTCCCATACACTGGGCGCCGAGGTAGCCGGCAACATCCCCCTGCCAATCGACAAGGCGGCAGGTTGGGCCAAGGATGTTGCAACAGGTATGGCTGTGGCGCACCAGGTAGGCATTATTCACCGTGACCTTAAACCAGCGAACGTGTTGATCAACGACGACGGTCTGCTGAAGATAGTGGACTTCGGTGTGGCAGCTGCACAGGGTTCCGGCGATACCCAGTTGACCAAGACCGGCTACGTGATCGGGTCACCTAAATATATGGCTCCGGAACAAATTCTTGGCAAACAGGTCGACCATCGGTCTGACATATACAGCCTGGCCGTAATTTTCTACGAAATGCTGACCGGCACGCCGCCCTATACGAAAGGCGACCATATGGCCGTTATGTACCAGCACGTGCAGGGTAAATGCCCGCGTTGCGACGAGCTCAATCCGGATATTCCGAAGAAGCTCGCAAACGTTGTTCATAAAGCCATGGAAATCGACAAGGTAAAACGCTACGAATCCATGGATGAAATGCGCAAGGCGATCACCAAGGCGTGCTGACGAGGCAGGCAACCGATATGGCACGCATAGACTCATTTCTTAAACTCGGCCTGGCGCAAAACTGCTCGGATATTCACCTGGCCGTCGGGGTGCCTCCGATGCTGCGCATGCATGGCGACCTGATGCCCATCAAGTTTCGCGAACTCGGCGCGCAGGAACTCGAAACCTATGTCGACGAGATCCTGACGAAGAATCAAAAGAAACGATTCGAGACCGGTGATGATATCGATTTCTCCTACGTCTCCGAAGACGGTGGCCGCTACCGTGTGAACTTGTTCCGCAAGGCGACTGGCATTGGCGTGACTTTCCGGTTCATACCGACGGAGGTGCCTACACTCGAAAGCCTGAGCCTGCCCGAGGTGGTCCGCAAAACCTGTGACAACCACCAGGGCATGGTGCTGGTTACCGGCTCAACCGGAACGGGTAAGTCGACGACGCTCGCGGCAATGGTCGATTACCTGAACCGTTCGAGAAACCTCAACATCATCAGCCTCGAGGACCCGATCGAGTTCGTCCACGAAGGCAAGAAATCACAAATTATTCAGCGGGAGCTGGGAACGCACCTGCCGAGTTTCGCCGAAGGCATACGCGCCGCTCTGCGTGAAGACCCGGATGTGATCCTGGTAGGTGAACTGCGCGATGCTGAAACGATATCGATGGCAATGACAGCTGCCGAAACAGGCCACCTGGTCTTCGGTACGCTGCACACAATTGGCGCCGTTAAAACTATCGACCGAGTTATCGATGCACTCCCAAGCGATATGCGGGAACAGACGAAGAGCTTCCTTGGCCAGGGCCTGAAGGCCGTACTGACGCAGAACCTGATTAAGACCCCTGAAGGCAAAGGGCGCCGGGCCTGTCTCGAAGTCATGGTAATGACCCGGGCCATCGCCAACCTCATTCTTACCGACCAGACACACCAGATACCCAGCCAGCTGCAGACGGGTGGCGAATACGGTATGCAGCTGATGGACCAGGCGCTTCTCGATGCCGTGAATCGCAAGGAAGTGGACCCGGATGATGCGTCCCGATTTGCGTCCGACAAAACCCTGTTCCAGAAGTTTGTCACCGATACTACTGTGCTGAAGAAAGTCGACATGCCCAAGATAAATTGATGCAGTTAATGCGGACTAAACCATGAGTCAAATAGATCACTATCTTCGTACACTGATTGAACAAAATGGCTCTGACCTGCACTTCATCGCCGGCCAACCTCCGCGTATGCGCCTGTACGGCCACCTCGATACGGTGGAAGACGAACTGCTGGCCCAGGAACGGACCGAGGAAGTCCTTGGCGAAATTATGAATGAAAAGGACCGTAACCAGTTTGAAGAGCACGATTCCGTGGACTTTGCGTACATGATCGACGGCCTCGCGCGCTTTCGCGTGAACATCATGAGACACCTCGGCGGCATGGGCGGGGTGTTTCGCGCTATCCCCAGCCAGGCCAAGTCCCTGGAAGAGCTCGCTTTGCCCCCGGTACTAAAAACGCTGTGCAAGGAAACCCAGGGAATGATCCTGGTTACCGGTAAAACAGGTTCTGGCAAGTCCACGACACTCGCGGCAATGATCGCCGAGATCAACAGCAGGATGAAGGGCCACATCCTGACGATTGAAGATCCCATCGAATTCGTGCATGAACGGAACCGCTGTCTGATCAGTCAGCGTGAACTCGGCCATCACTGCAAATCCTTTTCGGGCGCCCTGCACTCAGCCCTGCGCGAAGACCCGGACGTGATCCTGGTCGGCGAAATGCGTGATCTCGAAACCGTCAGCATTGCCGTGACCGCAGCAGAAATGGGCATCCTGGTGATGGGCACCCTGCATACCAACGGCGCGGGCGCGACCGTCGACCGTATCGTCAACGTATTCCCTACCGACAAGCAGCCGCATGTGCGGACAATGCTGTCGACATCACTGCGCGGCGTGATATCGCAACAACTAATTCCGCGTAAGGGCGCGGACGGGCTGGTTGCCGCACTCGAAATTCTGATCAGTACGCCAGCCACGTCTAATATGATCAGGCAGGGCAAACTTGACCAGCTCGAGACCGCCATGCAGGCCGGTCGCAAATCCGGAATGATCACCATGGACAAAGCCCTTTCGGATTTATTCGACAAAGGCGGCATCACGGGTAAGAGTGCTTACGAATTCGCGAACGATAAAGACAAGTTCCATAAACATCGGCTGCTCACCGAATAGTCGCCCCCTGTGCCCGGAACCACGGGCACGCAAAAAGCTTTAATTCGCGCCCTTTCCTGCTACCCTTGCGGCGCAGCCCTACGCCTCCCGGGGCTGACACAGCCGGATGGATGCATGCCCGAAAACCAGAGAAAACTGTTAGTAACCAGCGCGTTACCCTATGCGAACGGGCCGATCCATATCGGCCATCTCGTCGAGTATTTGCAGACCGATATCTGGGTCCGTTTTCAGAGGTCGATTGGCAATGCCTGTACTTATATATGTGCAAGTGACGCGCACGGTACCCCGGTCATGCTGCGTGCCCGCGAAGAGGGAATCGAGCCGGAACAGCTCGTCGAACGCTACCGCACGGAACATCAGCGCGACTTTGCCGCATTCCATATTGGCTTCGACAACTTCCATTCCACCCACTCCGATGAAAACCGCGAATTGGTTGAGGATATCTACGCAAAGCTGGTCGCTAATAGCCTCGTAGATACGCGCACCGTCGAACAGCTATACGACGAAGAAGCAGGAATGTTTCTTCCGGACCGGTTTGTTCGCGGCATCTGCCCTAACCCAAAATGTAAAGCTGAAGACCAGTATGGTGACGGCTGTGAAGTCTGCTTCCGAACTTACTCGGCTACCGAGCTGATTAACCCTGTTTCAACATTGTCCGGAACAACTCCCGTGACACGTGTTTCAGATCACCTGTTCTTCAAACTTACCTCCTTTGAGACGATGCTACGCGACTGGACGCGAAGCGGTACTGTGGACGATGCCGTAAGCAATAAACTCGCCGAATGGTTCGATACCGGGTTGCTGGATTGGAATATTTCCCGCGATGCCCCCTACTTCGGGTTCCGGATCCCTGGTACCGATAACAAGTACTTCTATGTCTGGCTGGATGCACCCATTGGCTATCTCGCCAGCTTCCAGAACCTGTGCGAACGGCGTGACGACCTGGATTTTGATGAATACTTTGCGGCAGACAGTACAGCCGAGTTGTATCACTTCATCGGCAAGGACATTGTTTATTTCCATACGCTGTTCTGGCCGGCCGTGCTCGAGGGTGCGGGTTACCGCAAACCCACAAAGGTATTCGCACACGGTTTTCTGACGGTGAACGGCCAGAAGATGTCAAAGTCGCGCGGCACTTTCGTGTCAGCCGCCAACTGGCTCGAGCACCTCGACCCCGAGTGCCTGCGTTACTACTATGCCGGTAAGCTCGGCCCCGGCATCGAGGACATCGACCTCAACCTGGACGATTTCATTGCCAAATCCAATTCCGACCTGGTTGGCAAGCTCGTGAACATAGCCAGTCGGTGTGCCGGCTTTATCGCGCGCAGTTTTGACGGCGAACTGGATACCAAACTGGAACGGCCGGAGCTGTATGCCGAGTTTGTCGACAGCGGCAACAAAATTGCCGTCTATTACGAACAGCGCGAGTACTCGCGCGCTATGCGGCTGATTATGCAACTTGCCGACCAGGCCAACCAGTACATCGATGAACGCAAGCCGTGGGTGCTCGCCAAAGACGGGGCAACCGCGGCAGAGGTCCAGGCTGTCTGCACGCAGGGCCTGAACCTGTTCCGGGTGCTGATGATTTACCTCGCCCCGGTTTTGCCTGCCATGGCAGATAAAGCCGCGGCGTTCCTGAATGCAGACATCGCCGACTGGCACAGCCGGGACGATGCATTGCTCAGCACACGGATAAACAAATTTGAACCTCTGATGACACGGGTTGATCCCGCGAGCGTGGAAAAGATGACTGAAACATCAATAGCCCCGGAAGGTGGCAACCAGGATGACGACGACTACATCAGCATCGACGATTTCCTGAAAGTCGATATGCGCGTCGCAAAAGTAACGAATGCAGAAACCGTCGAAGGTGCGGATAAACTGCTGCGGGTAACGCTCGATGACGGCGACGGCGAACGGTCAGTCCTTGCCGGCATCAAGAGCGCCTATGACCCTGACGACCTCGTCGGTCGCTTTGTCGTGGTCGTTGCGAACCTCAAGCCACGGAAAATGAAGTTCGGGACTTCGGAAGGCATGATCCTTGCAGCCGGGGATAAAGATATATTTCTGCTGAGTCCGGATGATGGCGCGACAGCCGGAATGAGGGTGCGCTAGATATTACTAAACGAGGGCCACATGACGGATCTTATGCTCATCATCATTGCTACCGCTCTCACTAATAACCCGGTTTCATGAATGTAGCCAAACGCACTGCGATCTTTCAGCGCCTCGCCGAACACAATCCCAAACCCGACACGGAACTGCACTACCAGTCACCGTTCGAATTGCTGATCTCGGTAATCCTGTCTGCCCAGGCCACCGACGTCGGGGTAAACAAGGCAACCAGCAAACTGTATCCGGTCGCCAATACCCCGGAAGCGATACTCAAGCTCGGCGAAGCCGGACTAAAGCGCTACATCAAGTCCATCGGTCTCTATAACACCAAGGCAAAAAATATACTGAAGACCTGCCGAATGCTGGCTGATCAACATGACGGCCAGGTGCCGGATAACCGGGCGGACCTGGAGGCATTACCCGGCGTGGGCCGTAAGACTGCAAACGTCATCCTCAATACTGCCTTCGGGCACCCGACGATTGCCGTTGACACGCATATTTTCCGGGTGGGCAACCGGACCCGTATCGCGCCCGGCAAAACACCGCTCGAAGTCGAAAAGAAACTACTCAAGTTCACACCGGACGAATTCAGGCAGGGAGCCCATCACTGGCTGATCCTGCACGGGCGCTACGTGTGCAAAGCACGCAAACCGCTATGTCACGAGTGCGTGATTAATGACCTGTGTGAATACAAGGCCAAAACTACGGTCTGATCGCCATCAGGAAAAGTCCGGCTGGTTCCACGGTGCCGTTTACTTCTTCTTCGGGATATATAGATCGGTAAGCGTGCCCTCAAACGCTTCGGCGGCCATCGCAAAAGTCTCTGACAAGGTTGGATGCGCATGCACCGTCAGGCCTATATCAGCAGCGTCGCAGCCCATTTCGATTGCCAGGCCGGCTTCGGCGATCAATTCGCCGGCATTAGGACCCACCATGCCGGCACCGATAATCTTGCCGCTGGCTTTGTCGAAAATAATCTTGGTAACACCGTCATCACGTCCGATCGAAAGTGAACGTCCGCTGGCGGCCCACGGAAACTTGCCGGTTTCGTAGTCAAGGCCTTCAGCTTTTGCCTCGGTCTCGGTGATGCCGACCCACGCGATCTCGGGGTCGGTGTAGGCAACGCCGGGAATAACCCGGGCATCAAAAAAGGATTTCTGGCCCGCGGCAACCTCGGCAGCAACTTTGCCTTCGTGGGTCGCCTTGTGAGCCAGCATCGGTTCTCCAACAATGTCACCAATAGCAAAAATATGAGATACGTTGGTGCGCTGCTGATTGTCTACGGAAATGATGCCACGCTCGTCAACTTCAATACCCGCGAGCTCTGCACCGATCCGGTTGCCGTTGGCGGCCCGGCCAACCGCAACCAGTACCGTCCCGAATACCTGTGGATCGGGCGCACCAGCGCCTTCGAAGCTGACATGCAGGCCATCTTCTTTGGCTTCGACCGAGCTGGTACTGATGCCCTTGAGTATGGCCTCGTAACGCCCCCTGATGCGTTTCTCCAGGGGGCGCACAAGGTCCGGGTCGCACCCCGGCACCAGGGTCTTGGTCAGCTCGACAACCGTTACCTTCACGCCCAGTGCGTCATAGACGGTCGCCATTTCCAGGCCGATGATCCCGCCACCGATAACGAGCATTCGCTCCGGTAGGTTTTCGAGTTCCAGCGCGCCACTTGAGTCGATGACGCGCGGATCATCCGGCAACCCGGGAAGCATGGCTGGTTCCGAACCGGCCGCAATGATGCATTGCTGAAAGGCGATCACCTGGCTGCCGGATTCGCCCTCGACCCGTACGTGGTGGGGCGAAAGGAACGTTCCTACACCCTGCACTACATTCACCTTGCGCTGCTTTGCCAGGCCGCTAAGCCCGCCGGTCAGCCGGTCGACCACGCTTTGTTTCCAGTTGCGCAACTTGTTCGTGTCTATTTCCGGTTTCCCAAACCGAACCCCGAACTCACCCATCTCTGCGGCTTCTTCAATTACTTTCGCCGCATGCAAAAGAGCTTTCGACGGAATACAGCCGACGTTCAGACAAACGCCGCCCAGCGCGGGCCACCGTTCAACCAGCGTTACGTTCAAACCGAGGTCGGCAGCGCGAAATGCGGCCGTGTAGCCTCCGGGTCCGGCACCAAGGACGAGTAAACCTGTTTCCGCATCCACTTCGCCGGTATAGCTGCTGGCTGGTATTGCCGCGACCGCAGGCGCCTGCCTCTCAGGCTCACCGGGCGCATCCTTGTCAGGCTTCTCTTCGGATTCGGCCGGGGCTTCTTCTGCCGCGAGCTTGAGTATGACCGTTCCTTCAGAAGCCTTGTCGCCCACACTGATGAGCATCTCCTCGACACGGCCGGCGGCGGGCGAAGGTACGTCCATCGCCGCCTTTTCGGTTTCGAGCGTAATCAGGGAATCTTCAGTTGCAATTTTATCGCCCGCTGCAACGTGTACTTCGATGACATCCACATCGCTGAAATCGCCGATGTCAGGAACTTTTACCTCTATAACATCAGTCATCGCGGCGCCTGCCAATCAAACCTTCGGCATCGGCAAGCCGCTCGCCAAGATAGGTGGTAAAGCGAACGCCGGTTGCCCCGTCGATAACGCGGTGGTCGTAAGAAAGTGACAGGGGCAATATCAGGCGCGCCTGAAACTTCTTGCCATTCCAGACCGGCATGTGCTTCGAACGGGCCACACCCAGAATCGCCACCTCCGGCGGATTGATTATCGGTGTAAACGCAGTACCGCCTATACCTCCCAGGCTGGAAACCGTGAAAGTTCCACCCTGCATTTCGTCAAGAGTAAGCTTTCCTTCGCGGGCTCGCCTACTCAGGTCAGCAAGCTCTTCGGCCAGCGCAAACAAGTCCTTCTTATCGGCGTCGCGTATGACGGGAACGACCAGTCCGTTCGGAGTATCTGCAGCGAAACCAATGTGTATATACTTTTTCCATACAAGGCCGCTGCCGTCTGCGCTCATTGAAGTCGCAAAAACAGGAAACTCCTGCAAGGCCTGCACGCACGCGCGGATGATGAACGCGAGCGGCGTCAGCTTGATGTCCTTCTTAGCAGCCACTTTTTTCAGCTTTTGCCGCTGTGCCTCCATATCGGTAATGTCGGCTTCGTCGTGCTGCGTAACATGCGGAATATTGACCCAGCTCGCATGCAGCCGCGGCCCGGAAATCTTCTGAATACGCCCGAGTGGTTTTTCTTCGACCTCACCGAACTTGCTGAAATCAACCGTAGGCAATTCCGGGAGTGCCCCACCGGGGCCGCCGGCCTGTCCGGTCAATATCGCTTTTACGAAAGCCTTGATATCAACCTTGGTAATTCTTCGCTTGGTGCCGCTGCCTTGCACGCTCGCCAGGTCCACGCCCAGCTCCCGCGCAAATTTACGCACCGACGGGCTGGCATGCGCTTTGGCAAAGGTCGACTCATCCACGGGCGGCAACGTGCCCGCCTGCGCTGCAACCGGTACCGGAGCAGGCACGGTGGCGGTTTTTTCCGGTTGGCTCTTTTCTTCCGGCTCACCTGGCGCCGGCCCTGTTTTTTCCTCCGCCGGTTCTTCCGGTTCGGCGGCAACATCTTCTGCGTCAAGCACCAGGATCAGGCTACCTTCCGAAACGCGGTCGCCCGTACCCACGGATATTTCGACAACCTTGCCGGCGGCGGGCACAGGCACGTCCATCGCTGCCTTGTCAGTTTCCAGCGTAATCAATGAATCCTCGGCCGCAACTTCATCGCCTGCCGCTACCAGCACTTCAACGATTTCAACATCCGCAAAATCGCCAATATCGGGAACCCGTACTTCCTGCCGTTTTGTCATTTAGTTTTGTCTCATCACTCTTAACATGTCACGGGGTTTGGCTTATCGGGGTCAAGGCCCAGCTTGTCAATCTCTTTTGCAACAATTTTGGCATCAATCAGGCCATGGTCGCTCAGTGCTTTCAGCGCCGCAATGACGATGTTGTCGCTGTTTACTTCGAAGTGTTCACGCAATGCCCGCCTTGAGTCACTACGGCCAAAACCATCTGTGCCGAGCACCATGTAACGACCCGGCACCCATTCACGAATTTGGTCCGGCACTATCTGCATATAATCTGAAGCCGCAATAAAAGCACCCGGCGCATCAGCAAAACATTGCGCTACGTAACTCTGGCGCGGCGGTTTTGTCGGGTGGCGCGTATTCCACCGGTCGCAATCCAGACCATCGCGGCGCAGTTCGCTGTAACTCGTGACGCTCCAGACATCCGCCCCTATGCCATGATTCTTTTCCAGGTAATCCGCGGCAGCCTCAGCTTCGCGCAGTATCGTACCGGAACCCAGCAACTGCACACGCTTTTTATCATCGCCCGTCTGTGCCTCGCGCAACCGGTACATCCCGCGGATAATTCCATCCCTGGCTCCATCCGGCATCGCAGGATGCACGTAGTTTTCATTCATGCAGGTAATGTAATAAAAAATATTTTCCTGCTCTTCATGCATCCTGCGCATCCCATGCTGAATGATCACCGCGAGCTCATAGGCGTAGGCCGGATCATAGGAAATGCAGTTGGGAATAGTGGATGATGACAACAGGCTGTGCCCGTCCTGGTGCTGCAATCCTTCACCCGCCAGTGTCGTGCGCCCTGCCGTACCGCCGATCAGGAACCCGCGTGCCTGAATGTCGCCGGCCGCCCAGGCGAAATCACCAATACGCTGGAAGCCAAACATGGAGTAAAAGATATAAAAAGGGATCATCTGGGTCGCATGGTTCGCGTAAGAAGTTGCCGCTGCCATCCAGGAGCAGAATGCGCCTGCTTCATTAATGCCTTCCTCCAGTATTTGCCCCTTCTTGTCCTCCCGGTAGTACATGAGCTGCCCCGAGTCCTGCGGTGTGTATAGCTGTCCGCCCGATGAGTAAATTGCTATCTGCCGGAACATGCCTTCCATGCCGAAGGTGCGGGCCTCGTCGGGAACGATCGGCACGATGTGCTTACCAATCGTTTTGTCCTTGACCAGCTTCGTCAGGATTCTGACGAAAGCCATCGTGGTTGACATCTCGCGGTCACCCGTGCCCTCGAGTTGCTGGCTGAACTCGCTGAGCTCAGGGACCTTGAGCCGCGGCGCTTCGGTGTAGCGTGCCGGCAGATAACCGGACAGCGCCTTACGCCGCTCGTGCAAATAACGGATTTCCTCACTGTCCTCGTCCGGTTTGTAATAGGGGACAGCATCGATCTCGTCGTCGGAGACCGGGATATTGAAACGGTCGCGGAACTCCCTTAGATCGTCCGGACCGAGTTTCTTGGTCTGGTGGGCCGTCATCTTGCCCTGACCGGCCTCGCCCATTCCGTAACCCTTGATGGTCTTGGCCAGGATGACAGTCGGTCGGCCTTCATGCTTGCTAGCCTTGTCGTAGGCGGCATACACCTTGATGGCGTCAAGCCCTCCTCGGTTCAACCGCCAGATTTCCTCGTCCGACATGTGCGAGACCATCTCCTTGAGTTCCTCGTACTTGCCGAAGAAATGTTCGCGCACGTAGGCACCGCCCATCGCCTTAAAATTCTGGTACTCACCGTCGACGCACTCCTCCATAACCTGGCGAAGCAGCCCATCTTTGTCGTTCTCGAGCAAGGGGTCCCAGCGCGATCCCCACAATACTTTTATTACGTTCCAGCCGGCGCCCGCAAAAGCCGACTCAAGTTCCTGGATGATCTTGCCGTTGCCCCGCACGGGTCCGTCGAGGCGCTGCAGGTTGCAGTTGATCACGAAGATCAGGTTATCCAGCCGCTCGCGCACCGGCATGGTGAGCGCACCCATCGATTCGGGCTCATCCATTTCGCCGTCGCCGAGAAATGCCCAGATCTTGCGGTCAGACGGCTCGACAATACCGCGTTGCTCGAGGTAGCGCATAAACCGCGCCTGGTAGATTGCCATCATCGGCCCGAGGCCCATCGATACGGTCGGGAATTGCCAGAAATCCGGCATCAGCCAGGGGTGAGGATAAGAAGACAATCCCTTGCCGCCGACTTCCCGGCGGAAATGGTTGAGCTGATCCTCGCTCAGGCGCCCTTCGAGGTAAGCGCGCGCATAGATGCCCGGCGATGAATGGCCCTGCAGGTAAAGAAGATCGCCGCGCTGATCCGCATCGGCGGCGCGCCAGAAGTGGTTGAAACCGACTTCATAGAGCGTGGCAGAAGATGCGTAGCTGGCAATGTGGCCTCCGTATTCCGAACTAACCTTGTTAGCGTGTACAACCATCGCCATCGCATTCCAGCGTATGTAGGCTTCGATACGCCGCTCCATCGCACGGTCACCCGGATATTCGGACTGCTGGGGCAAAGGGATGGTATTGAGATAAGCCGTATTCTGACTGTAAGGCAGGTAGACGCCCGAGCGACGCGCATGGTCGATCATGTGCTCCAGCAAATAATGAGCGCGCTCCGGGCCCGAGGAACGGAGCACCGAATCAATCGACTCGACCCACTCCTGTGTTTCCTGGGGGTCGTCGTCTTCGTAGCGATTGAATTTAGTCACTTTATACAAGGGAACTCTGTTCGCCGGTGTTTTTGTTCGCTCGGATGCTCACCGGAAGAAGGTACCGACGCCGATACAATGGGCCTTTTCGACCTTTTAGTATAAGGTGGAAAGCATAAAGCCGGGGTATGATCCGGGTTTAGCATTTTTAGGTCAAGCCAGCTCAATGTCTGCAGCCAATACTGCCCGGTTACCAACCCAGCCCGAATTACGCGTACTCAAGCCCTCCCGCACTCCTGTAAGCAAGCTACTCGGGAAAACTGAGCATTTGCTCGTCGTCGTCCCGGAGAAGCCCTCTGCATCCGTCTGGAAGCAACTCCCAGACGGAACGAGACTGCGCGGACTCGCCGGCAAGAGACTGGCGGCGAACGTGCTCGTTCGTTCCCGGCTCGCGAATGCTTCCGGCGCCGGTATCACTCTCGGCAAGTTACCCGGAACCGGCAATGGAAAAAAGGAAGTCGGTGCCTTCGATCGGCTCAGCTTTAGCGGTCGGCTTGCCGCCGATGTATGCGGTGACAATCCTTCATCAGTGGCTATCCTGGTCGCCGGTTTCAGTCCGGCCACCGAGGGTGCCATCCTTGAGTCATTGATTCTGGCGCTGGCTGCCCATCGTTTCCGAATGCCCACATATAAAAGCGAGCCGACTAAACAGAAACGACTGAACACGGTACGCATCCTGAAAGATGAGACCGGTATCGATGTGCGGCGGATACTTGCCGAAGCAAACGCGACCAACCTCGTACGCTGGCTGACCAGCCAGCCGCCCAATTGTCTCGATGCCAAAACTTACCTGGCGTTATTGCGTTCACTGGCGAAGGACAAGGGCTGGAAGCTCAGTTTCCTGACCGAAGCAAAACTCAGTAAAGCAGGTGCGGGGGCTTTTCTTGCAGTGAGCCAGGGCAACGCGATGCGGGATGCCGGAATCGTACATATCCGTTACCGGCCGAAAAAATCTGTGGTCAGGCCAAAAATTGCGCTGGTGGGCAAAGGCATAATCTTTGATACCGGTGGCAACAACCTGAAACCGTTCAAGGGCATGCTCGACATGCACCAGGATATGGCCGGTAGTGCAGTCGCAGTGGCGACACTCGCTGCCCTGACCGACCTGCAAGCACCATTTGCCATCGATTGCTGGCTTGCGATTACGGAGAACCGTGTAAGCGCCAATGCATACAAACCACGTGACATCGTTACCGCGAGCAACGGGGTCAGCATTGAAGTGATCCACACGGACGCCGAGGGTCGCATGGCGCTCGCTGACACGCTTGCGCTGGCGGCAAAGGAAAAGCCAAAAGCAATAGTGGACTTTGCCACGCTGACAGGCAGCTGTATTGCCGCATTGACCGAGCGCTACAGTGGCGCGCTTACGAACCGCCCCGACCTGAACGAACTGCTCATCGATACCGGGCGCCGTTGCGGCGAGCGGGTCTGGCCCTTCCCGATGGATCACGATTTTGATGAGGAACTCCGCAGTGAAGTAGCCGATGTCATGCAATGCGCCCCGGTGGGTGGGGGTGACCATATCCAGGCGGCCCGATTCCTGGATCGATTCGTGCCCGACAGTTCAGCCTGGGTGCACATTGATCTCAGCTCCGCCAGCCGCAAAGGCGGCCTCGCCCAGGTTCCTGGTGAAGTTACAGGTTTCGGTGCGCGCTTTGCCATCAGCCTCGTGCTCGACAACCATGAGCGGCTTGTACGCACTGCAAAAGGCTGAACAAGATGACTGAAAACGATAGCAAGTCACCTATTAGCAAACGGTTTCGAGGATTCCTGCCAATCGTCGTCGACCTGGAAACCGGCGGGTTTAACTGCAAGACCGATGCGTTACTGGAAATCGCCGCGATGACGGTTGACCTGGACGACCAGGGACTGCTGCAACCTGAAGAATGTTTCCGCTACCACGTCACCCCGTTCGAGGGTGCCAACATAGAACCGGCATCACTTGAAATTACGGGCATAGACCCGGATCATCCGTTGCGTCCGGCAGTAGGTGAGAAAGAAGCCCTCCAGTACATATTCAAGGAAGTCCGGCAGAAACTTCGTCAGACCGGTTGCAAGCGAGCGATACTGGTCGCACACAACGCCCACTTTGACCTGGGTTTCCTCAATGAGGCCATAGCACGTACCGCTATTAAGCGCAGTCCGTTTCATCCCTTCAGTGTTTTTGATACGGCCACCCTGGGCGGCATCGCCTACGGCCAGACCGTGCTCGCACGCATGGCCGAAGCTGCCGGTATCGCATGGGACAACGACTCGGCGCATTCGGCAAGCTACGATGCGGAACGCACTGCCGATCTGTTTTGCATGATCGTAAACAGTTTCAAGCCAATTTTTGACGGGCGGGTGGTTATTCCCAGGGACGAAGGCGACAAGGACTGACGTTCTAACCTTCCTCGACCACATTCAGGGATTTCTGCAGTTCCCCGCTTTCGAACATTTCGACAATGATATCGCAGCCGCCCAGCAGTTCACCGCTGACGTACAGTTGCGGGAACGTCGGCCAGCTAGAATATGTTTTCAGCCCCTCGCGCAATTCCTCATCTTCCAGGATATTCACATAGGCAAAGCGTTTCTGGCATTGCTTGAGCGCTCCAACCACCTGTGCGGAGAACCCGCACTGGGGAAAATCAGGGGTTCCTTTCATGTATAGCAACACCGGGAATTCATTGAGCTGCTGTTCGATTCTTACCTTGATATCCACTATTCGTCCTTAAACCTCAGGGTTATTCCGTTTAACTTCCGCGGTCTCTTCGACTCTTCGCCATGCCCGGGAGGACACCTGCCTTGCGCCGAACAATTGAATTATACGTACCGCTCGCCTATTCTTCCTGCCATACAGCGGGGCGCGGGGCCGGTATTATGCCTTACCGGACTACGTTGCACTACTTAAAACACAACCCGGGGGACGCCGATCATGAATCCATTAAAGGGCACGTGTGGCGCCCGGGGCCCGCTCTCTATCCCGATGCTGATGATCATGGTAGGAGCTCATCACGGCTACTTTATCTAGGAACCGGCCGATAACGGGTAAAGAGGCCCGGCACTGCCGGGATCTCTTTGCTTTGGCCCCGTTGCGACTGTGACTGAAATCACTCCGGAACTGGCCAGCCGCATCATCCGGGATGTGGAGTATGCCCTCGTCGAAGATATAGGCAGCGGCGACATCACCGCCCGGCTGGTTCCTGACGACCAGCGTGCGCGGGCGGTTGTTCAGGTCCGAGACGATGCAGTGCTGTGCGGCAGCCCCTGGTTCGAAGAGGTATTTACGCAACTCTCGAAAGATATCCGGGTTAGATGGAATGCGGCCGATGGCGACCTCATTAAGGCGGGCTCGGTAGTCTGTGAGCTCGAGGGCCCGGCACGGCCTTTACTTACCGGCGAGCGTACCGCGCTTAACTTCCTCCAGACTCTGTCAGCCTCGGCCACAGCAACCCGCGCTTTTTCGATTGCAATTGAAAACACGGGCGCAACGATACTTGATACGCGCAAAACACTTCCCGGCCTTCGGCTGGCACAAAAATATGCGGTGAAAACAGGCGGTGGCATGAACCACCGCAAGGGACTATACGATGCAATCCTGATCAAGGAGAACCACATACTTTCCTGCGGGAGCATTTCTAATGCAGTTAAATCAGCGCTCAAGCAAAATGAGAATGTACCCATCGTAGTCGAGGTTGAGAATCTGGATGAAGCACGCGAGGCGATCGAAGCAGGTGCTAACCAGCTGCTGCTGGACAATTTTGATCCGGAAATGCTGGCAGAGGCGGTTGCCCTCCGCAATCAGATCGATACGAATATCAAGCTTGAGGCATCCGGAGGAATCAGCCTGGACAGCGTGCAGGGTATAGCCGAGGCAGGCGTCGATTATATTTCGGTTGGTACGCTGACCAAGGATATACGTGCCATCGACCTGTCAATGCGCTTTGAGATGCTGTAAGCGCCAAACCGGAACTCAGCCATTCACGGCACGCTGGATACGCTTGGGCTCAGAAACCCCATAACCCTGCGCATAGTCAACGCCCATTCCGCGCAACATCGTAATGATCTCTTCGTTCTCGGCAAACTCGGCGATAGTGCGCTTGTTTGTCAGATGACCGATCTCGTTAATTGATCGCACCATCTCGCGATCGATAGGGTCATGGAGAATTTCTTTTACGAAGCTGCCGTCGATTTTCAGGAAATCCACCGGGAAATGCTTGAGATAACCAAATGACGAAAGCCCCGTGCCAAAATCATCCAGTGCAAACAAACAGCCCAGCTCTTTGAGCGCATTGATAAAACGGTTGGCCTGTGCGTAGCTGGCAATTGCTGATGTTTCGGTGATCTCGAAACAAACCAGTGATGCATCTAGACCGCTGCGGTGGAACTGTTCGATCACAAATGGCAGAAACTTGTCATCGGCAAGGCTTTGCCCGGAAAGATTAATCGAACACATCGCCAGCCGCTCGCGCTCATCCGCCTCTGATACAAGCCAGCGCAGCGCATTCTCAACAACCCAGCGGTCCACATTCGGCATGATGCCGTAACGCTCAGCCGCTGTAATAAACAAATCAGGCGATACCAGTGATCCGTTTTCGTCCCGCATCCGCAGCAGCAACTCGTAATGCTCCCCCTGCTCAGTATCCTTCAGGGGCATGATCGTCTGGCGGAAAAGATCGAAGCGGTTTTCATCGAGCGCGTTGTTAATACGCGCTGCCCATTGAATCTCACGTCGACGGCGCATCAGGTCGATATCATGTTCCTCAAAACTGTGGACCCGGTTACGGCCCGCCTCCTTGGCTGCCTGGCATGCCGAGTCGGCCGCATTAATAATCGATGCGACGTCTTCATTTTCAGCTGTTATGGGAACCACACCAATACTTGCCGTGAGCTTGAAACTTCGATCTTCCCAATCAAACTTGAACTCGTCTATTGCCGCTACCAGGCTCTCAGCCGAACGCATGGCCTCATCAAGTGTGCAACTCTCCAGCAACATACCAAATTCGTCCCCTCCCAGTCTCGACGAACAGTCGCGCCAGCGCATCTTGGCTTTCAGTAATGCGCCGAGCTGGCTGAGCAGGGTATCGCCTGCCTGGTGACCGCAGGTATCGTTGATGATCTTAAAGCGATCCAGGTCGAGGTAGAGCAACGCGTAGGATGTCTCCCCCGCACGTGCGCTCTTCAGCGACCGGTCAACCCGGCTTTCAAATTCACGCCGGTTGACGAGACCAGTCAGTATGTCATGACTGGCGTGATAACTGAGACGCCTGTTCAGTTCACGCGATTCACTAACATCATGGAATACAAGTACGCCGCCGGACACATCACCCTTGTCGTTGCGTATCGGTGACGCGGTGCTTTCTATATAAAGCTCGTTACCATCACGGCGTATCAGGAGTGTCGGCCGAACTGATTTGAGTGCCCGGTTGCGCTTCATAGCCATAATCAAGGGGTTTTCCAGCGGTTCGCAGGTCTCCTCGTGGAAACCGCGGAAAATTTCGTCCAGTGGCCGTGCTATCGCGTCTTCGACTTTCCAGCCGGTAAGTTCCTGTGCCACGGGATTAAGGTACTCGACAAAGCCCTCGGCGTCGGTGGTCACTACACCGTCACCAATGGACTGCAGCGTAATCTGTGCGCTTTCCTTTTCACGGAACAACGCCTCTTCGTAAATCTTACGCTCAGTAATATCGCACTCGACCCCAATCAGTCTTCGCAAACGTCCGTCGTCATCCGTCAGTGCCTTGACCCGGCAATCCATCCAGCGCCATTCGCCATCGCGGCGCTGCATGCGATGAATGCTTTCAAAAATATCAGTGTGGCCGGCCAGATGCTCGCGTAATCCGGCCTGCACCCGCGCGAGGTCGTCGTCATGAACCAATCTGCGCCAGTCCGGCCTGGCCCTGGCAAGTTCCTCGTCGCTGTACCCCATCATGGCTTTCCACTGGGGTGTAAAGGTGATTTCGTTTTTCTGTGCATCGAAATCCCACATGCCATCATGCGCTGTAGCTACAAGGAGCTCACTAACTTCATTCCGTTCGGCGAAATCGCGCTGCATTTCCATGCGTTCCATACCGGAAGCCAGGCTGGAACCAAGTAATTTAAGTAGCAGTTTGTTGTCGGCTTCCCATTCTGTGGCCGGCTGACCATGCATTAAGCCAAGAAAACCGGCTATACGCCCGTTTACGCCAAGCCCGATGAGCAATACAGATGCAATCCGTAACCTGTTCAGGTTCTCGGCATCCTCGACTTCGGATTCAGATGGATTCGCCGTATCCAGCATCTCGATAAGGCGTAAATGTGCCAGCCGCTCGGACAGCCATGGCCAGTCAGCCAATAACTCGCCTATCAGCTGCTCGGGGTTGCACCGAGTGAAATCGGCCTGCGCCGAGAATACCCGGTCGATCTTTTCCCCCGCCTCGTCAAATATTGCGACGCAGACCGAATCGCAACCGGTGCTTTCGCGTATCACATCGAGGCAGCCCTCGACGACGCTTACGGAGTTTTCATCGTTGAGGTTCTGAAGGTCTACGGCCAGCTTGGTGTAGATAACGTCGACACCGTTAGCCGTGCGGGCACCATTAAGGGTCCGCTGTAAACCGGTCAGGGTTGACGTGTGATCCACGATAGGCGTGGCTCCTGTGTATTTGGGTTGCGGTCCGCCGGGACCGCCTGAATGCGCAATTGTCGCACGGCCACAGAGGAATACAAGCCTCAAGAAAAGCACACAAGGCCTTGAAAACACGCGGTCAACCGATGCGCTGCACGGACGTTATCAGGACAGCAGATCGACTATAAGAAAGCAACAAATACGCCCCGCTCCCCCCGCGGGCAGCGTACCTGGCTCCCGCACCGCGGGAGCTTTTTTTCGCTAACGATTTACCAGTTGCATCTTCAGCAAATGAAAAAGATTAGATGATGTCCAGTAAAGCACCATACCCGCCGGGAAGGTATAAAAAAGAAGGAAGAATGCTGCAGACATCAGGTACAGGCGCCTGCGCTGCTCACGCAACAAGTCGGGAGACAACGAAGCATTAGACTGCAACCATGCCGCCAGTATGCTGAGCCCCGCCATCAGAAAAGGCAACAGGTTCAGGCTATCGCCAAAGAACGGTATATTGAACGGAAGTTGCAACAGTGCGTCCGGTCGGGAGAGGTCATTGATCCAGAGAAATGCCGTCTCACTTAACGCAAAATTCTCGGCCAGCATATCGAAAGCCGCAATAAAAATAGGTATTTGCAGCAGAAAACCAGCAGCACTTTTTGTCGTATACCAGAGACTGACGTCATGACGCTTGTATAACTCAAGCGTCAATTTGTGCGCCTTCTCACCCCTATGGTGACGCCTGATTTCATCCAGCCCGGGCCTGAGCAGGGTCTGGATACGATTCACATCCTGTTGCCACCGTTCTGCAATTGCTGTTAACGGCGACATCAGTATTTTCACCACCAAAGACAGCAATATGATTGAGATTCCATAATTGCCGACCAGGCCGTATAGCAGGTCAAGCAAGATAAGCATCCCGAAACAAAGAACCCGAAAAAACTCGGCCAGCGCGCCGAACAACAACTCCTCCAGCAACGGATGCGGCGCGAGTATGTCCCGTTCGATTGGACCCGCAAATAAATTAATGACTGTGGAGTGGCTTTCCGGCGCGCTGCTCAGGGTCACAACCGGTCGGTCCGTTTCAGGCAAACCCAAGCTTGCCATCATCCGCATATCCTGTGGTTGCGCAAGCAAAGCCCAGTAGCGATTGCGCACGCCGGTCCAGTTGGTGCTGTCAGCCTGCACAGAAGACGGGCCGTCAAAAATCACCTGCCCCTGCTCGCTTAGCTGCACGGCATTTACACGGCTGTAAAGCTGCCCAAAACCAGGAAGCTGGTTCGGTATAAATGATGCACCCGTAGCAAATTCCACACGTGCCTGGGCCTGAATTTCGAGCATGACCAGCGGGCTTTTGCGCGACAGGCGGTACGTATAACGTTCCGTCGCAGCTGTAAACCTTATGATGACGGCATCATCGGTCTCCTCGACTACAGCGTTAAACACTCCTCCCGGTCCCGACGGGGTGGTAATACGCATATAGCCGTTGTTCTCGGCAAGCAATACGTTCCGCAAAGCATGATCGTCATTGCAGTCGGGCGCGCAAATAACCCAACGCTGCGGTGTTCCTGAGTGCTCATCAAAAATAATCTCCGACTGACCAGCCGTTACCGTCAGTGCGCCGGCTTCCGAAATGACTGGCAAACCGCAGGTTAAGACAGCCGCGAGCACTGTCGAGGCGCGCCTGGATCTAAGGCGGCGCCCGCTCATCGATAGAAACGGCTCATTTCCAACATTACTTCCCGCATACGTGATGGGTCGAGCTCAAGCCCGGGAACCGGGCGATGCTCTGTGTCCAGCAACTCAACGAATCCGCCCGGGTAGGTTATGACCAGTTTGTCCGGCTCAACTATCGCATGTGAACTGTAACTGCCTGCCATTATCCAGTTCCATGAATGCTCGCTAAACAAATCTGTGCCACTACTGTAATCGTCGGCAGGGTTGCTGCATTTGAACGCATTTTGCAGCAATGTTGCCGGCAGATCCTGGTGGGCACTGCGGTGGTTGTATACTGTCGGTGGCCTGCCTGGCCAGTCCATAAGCAACACCGACTTTAACTGGTATGGTCCATAGTTACTTGCATGACCAATATTGCCCAGTCCCAGTTCATCGAACTCAAACCCGTGGTCGCTGGCAATGATAACTATCGTATCCCGTTCGGCCGTATTTTCTTCAAGGCTCTGCAAAACTAAATCGACCTCGCGATCGACTGCTGCGATTCGCCGCATATACCGCTCGTATGACCCGACACGTTCGCCCTGTGCAGCAATTTCAGGGCCTGTATCAACGGAAAAGTAGCTAGGGTCGTAATAGATAAAACTAAAAAATGGCTGCCCGGGGTTCTCTCTTCCGGCAAACCACTTCCGCCAAAGCTGGGTGGTTTCCATGTTCTGGTCGCCATTTCTGCTCCAATAGGACTGCGGTATAACCAGAGAATCAGCCGCAATTGCAGCAAATACAGTTCGGTCTATTTGTGCGGGGCTGCTAAAGCCAACTGAACTGATCGCAGATATTTCGTAACCACGGTCGAGCATTTCTTCTAACAGCACGGGCGGGCGCTGATTGTCGTAAAACGCCTGCCAATAGGTGCTGGGTATCCCGTAGAACATCGAAAAAAAGCCCATGCGTGAGGAATTTCCACCGCTGTAGTGATTTGTGAACTGTTGTCCTTCCTTTGCAAAGCGGTGGATACGCGGAGTGTACTCCGGCGACACTTTGTCGGGACGTAACGCATCAACTACCAGGAATAGAATGTTCGGCAACTGCGCGGGCAGCGCGTCGCAGATCAAAGGGTTCACCGGGTATTGAAGACGCCCCTGGTCAGGCGTGCTGGCGAGGCGTAAAAGCCGCCGCTTTTCCACTTCAGCCTGGTCTACCCAACCCAGCGCCGCCAGTCGCCGCTTTGCTTTCAAAGGGAAATAGAAAGGAAGGTAGCGCGTAAAACTGGTAACCGGGCTAAAGGCGGTGGCATCGGCCCATATGTGTATACCCTGCCCTCCGCCCCATACCAGGATCAGCGCGCCCGCCAGCAATACTCCGAAGAGATTACGTCGCTCCTGAACCCGCTTCCAGATTATCTGCGCCAGCAGCAACTGGAACCCCAGTAACACAACGAATACAACGCCGGTCCACACCCACGTTGAGGCATCCAGTATTTGTATGGTCAGCACACTCAGGTGGAAGCGGTGCTCGCTGAAAGCATTAGAATCCAGCACGACAAGGCTTAATCCAACTGCCGCAAGCACCGCACCCAGGGTTGTCACGAGTCCTGAACGCGGGACCAGCAAAGCAACAGGAGCGAGCACAAGCATCATGGGCAGATACCCAAGCACCACGAACTGGCCAACAAGGGCCAGGCTCATGTATGTCAGCGCAATCGAGTCATCCGGCAATCCAAAAATCAGCAGGTAACGAATGCCCACGAGCGCATAGAGCAAAGCATTCACAATGCCAAACCATCCAATCCAGCGAATGAGAGTGCCGCGGCCCGTACGCGTACCAATTCCGGATTCAGTCGCCACCTGGCAACTCCGAATGTTTGTCACTTTGTGCGGCAAGTTCGGCTATTGCCCTGGCTCCTTCGGCGGCACTATTGTCGGGATTAAAGACCCATTCATTTTGCAAGGACTCGATGCGCTGACTGAAGCTGCCTGATTTCTCGAGCAACTCGCGAATACTGTTGGGAATTTCTTCAAGCTTGTCGGGCGGCACGATAGCACCAATCTTGTCACGCACAAAAGACTCAAAAGGCTCTAACCCTATTTTCGGCCACCACTCGTTGCGCGCTTTGGGGGGCACATCTATATACAAAACAGGTTTCTCCAGCCCAAGGCCGTATTCGATACCGGCGCCTGACCAATCGGTGATCATGATATGTGAGTCAAGCAGTGAATCCGACTCGGCCATATCCTCCACCAGCATAAATCGTGGATGGCCGGCATATTTGTCAACTATGTGCTTTAGAATCCCGGGCGTTGTGTTACGCGTCTGGTAGTGCGGACGCAGGGTTATGCGAAAGCCCGCATCCAACAAAATCTGGATCAGTTCCGATCCGCAAAGATTCAGAATTGTTTGTTCGCCCCAGGATGGTGCCAGCAGGATGTGAATGTCTGCATTACTACTCCATTCGGGCGGTGGGCGGCGGGACGCACTCAGTTCCTCCAGGCGATGATACCCATGTGGGAAAAGTTGCTTCTCAGGAAGGTGTAATAATTCCTCCCGTTTGCGAATCTCACGCATCTGGTGCGGACCCGCACAAAGAATAGCATCATAGCTATCGTAGGAATCTTCATGGTCTGCCCGGTGGACACTTACCAGCGTATGGAACATGTACGCATAGCTTACCGGGTTAACCGAGCGTTTAAGCTGCAGCTTGTTAAAGTCCACCATGGTCATAACCATGACCCCGGCCTGCAACCACTGGAAGCAAACCGTTCGGATAAGTCCTCTGCCTATACAAAATCCACTTATCTGCTCGCCGTCGTGACTGACTCCGGGATCATCGGGGTCGGAACTCAGATAACAGATTGATTCGCCCAGTACATCAGTCAAATAGTCGATAACCGGTTCAAAGTGATGCCAATCCTGGGCGCTTTCGCTATAGAACACGATACGTTTCCGTTCGCGCGGCAGCGCTTTGAACGCCTGGTAATCACGCCAGTTTTTCAGCGCCTGCATAACTCGATAACCTTTGGTCCAAATAGCGGGATACGGGATAACCCTTGATCAGGTGACGGTACCGCAGAAGGGCTGTTAACTCATTGTTTTTAAGGGATGTACATGCCCTTGGCGGCAATGCGCCGACTCGGTTAAGGGTTATCTTAGCGCTGTAAGAATGCCCGCCCGCTTGTTTGACCGCTAACCGTTTCTTACCGATTCCTACCGGTTCCGGCTATTGCGGCTCAGACTCAACATCCTCTGTATCCGGTTGTTCTTCTTGCACGGACCTGAAAAAAGCCTTGAGTTTGTACCAGTAAGTTTTTAGCGCGAGTCCAGCCGTCGCGACCAACCCAACAACGGCAGATAAAATCATGCTACCCGTACTTGGATCGAGATAAGCATGGGCAGGTAACGCAACTCCGCAAAGAGCAACAGCTACAACGCTGGCAGGTACAAATTTCACTTCCTTAGATCCCCCGGGCAGATTTCATGTTTGCGGTAGCTAAGTCTTCCATTAATGCTTTCGACTGGCAATCAGTTTTCTGAAGATCAGCCAAAAACCTTAATCCAGGCGTAAACGGGGCAACACGTGCTCCCGAGCCCGCTCCAACTGGCCCGGATCATCAATTTCGGCCCAGATCAGGTCGGAAACAGCAGGGCACGCAATCTCCCAACTGGTGGCGGCGGCGACTAAACCGTCAGTTTCGTAGTCAAGTTGCAATGTCGACTCAAATGCCTCGGCGGCCATGTGCTTCAGAAGAGCGAACAACCCCCTCGATATTTTGGATATACCTACCAGTTCGCCGGCGACACTGCCAAGTTTCGAGCGGTCTTTGGACATGTTGACCAGTAAACCGGTTGGCGCCTCGACAAACACTTCGTCGCCCGCGCCAGTTGGCCCGGATAGCAGCACCGCATCGGAGTACTCGTGACCGATCAGCACATCAAGCGCGCGCGATTCGTAGATAAGATCCGACTCCAGCAACAAAAACCCTTCGTCAATAAGATCACGCGCGCAATAAAGGGAATAAAAACTGCCGGATTCCGCGTACCGGGGGTTGTGCACCGTGGTGACCAACCCGTCTTTGCGCATCGCCAGTTGCTCATAGTGGCCGGCACAAAAGCCGGTCACAATTATGATGTTGGTTATACCTGCCTGCTCCAGCCGAAAAATAGAATCCTCAATAAGGGATCGGCCGTCGAGCTGCAAAAAGCCCTTCGGTGTATCAGTGTGCGCTTCGCGTAGCCGCTTACCCATACCGGCCGCGAGTATGACTGCCGTCTTCACCCGGCTGCACCCCTGTTCATTCAACCACCATCGAAACAATTGCCCAAAGCTTTCATAAGCCGGTCAAGGTCATCACTACTTATATCGCCCATATGAGCAATACGAAAAATCTGCTTACCAAGCTCGCCCTGTCCTGCATATATGACGAACCCCTGCTGTTTGAGGTAATCGTGAACCGACTCATAGGTATAACCCTCAGGCAACAACCACGACCAGAGTACGCAGGAATAGTCCTCGGGCCTCAGCAGCGTCTTTAGCCCGAGTTTTTGCAGGATCATGGCGATTTCACCTGCCCGCCTGCGATAAATACTGCGACGCTGTTCCCACCCGCCCTCTTCTTCCAGTTCTTTAAGCGCCTCCCGCAATGCGAATGCCGGCTGCACCGACTGCGTAAATGGGGAATAGCCGGTACCGTGCTGACCCTGGTAATAGGCTGACAAATCCAGGTAAACACTGCCCGGCGCCACCAGGCCGGTTGCCCAAAGCGATTTGCGCGCCAGCACAAAAGCGATGCCCGGCACGCCGTGCAGACATTTACCTGCGGTTGCCGCCAGCGCCACAACATTCCAACCCTCCACGTCGATCGCTTCGGCGCCGAAGCTGCTCACACAATCCAGCAGCAGTGGAATTTCTCTTTCCCTGCACAGTTCGCCGAGAGGGTTCAGATCGTTCAGCCGGCCGGTGGTCGTCTCGTGATGGACAGCAACGATGTGACTGATATCCGCATGCTGATCAAGTGCCGCAGCTACTGACTGCATATCGATTGGTTGATCCCAGTTCACCTCACTTATATGCAAAGGTTTGCCCTGCACTTTGAGCATCTCTGCTATACGTTTGCCGTAAACACCGTTTACGATTACCAGGGTTGCTGTATCCCGGGGTGCAAAATTTGCCATCATCGCCTCAACAGCGCTGGTGCCTGAACCCGTCAGCATCACCGATTCAAAGTCGCATGCCGTTTCCCTGTAAACCCGGACCAGGTGATCATTTATTTCGCGGGTGAGTTCCGCAAACTCAGGCTCGCGATGGCACCAGTCATCACGAATTAGCGCCTGCCGAACCCTGTTACTCAGCGTTACCGGTCCCGGGTTTAGCAGAATGCTTCTTTCTGTGTCAGCCATTGACAGCCATACTTGCAACAGGGTCGCTCAGAAAATCATGCAACCTGGCAGCAACCTCCGGCGGCGTAATGTCCGGTCTTGGAAGCTCGTCACTAATACCCGGCCTGATCGGCGCATGTATAAATGCGGGCCCTTCAAAATTCTGGATAATGTTCGCAACACCATCCGGATCTCCCGTACTGCTTACGGTTGCGTAACCGCTCGCCGCGGCTATCGCGCAAAAATTTACCGAGCGTGCGACTGTAGCCTGGCCGCCGGTTGACTCATGAATACCGTTGTCGAGCAGCACATGACAAAGATTAGGTGGATGCTCGTAACCAACGGTACTCTGCGCGCCAAGGCGCATCAGTGCCGCGCCATCGCCATCAAGGACAATAACCCTGCGCGATGGTTGCATCAGGGCAATACCGAGTCCCAGGCTTACCGCGCAGCCCATAGAACCCACCATGTAAATCTGGTTGCGGCGGTCATCGCAGGCATACAATTCACGTCCGGTATATCCCGTGGTAGCTACCACCACGGCTCCGGTGTCAGGTTCTGTAACTAATTGAATTACATCAAGAATAGTGCGCCGGTTCGTCACTGCCTTTGCCGGCTCACCGCTGGACGCCTGCGGCGGCCTGGCGCGTGGAGTCGATTCAAGCGCTGTCATGGCGACGCTACCCTTGCGCATTACCAGTGCATAGGGCAGCAGATGCGTCGTCATATGGCTTATCGCACGGTCCAGTGCAGCCGGAATTTGTTCTGCCTCAATCGGAAAATATTCCCACGGTACCTGCATCATATCCAGCATATCCGTGGTGATAGTTCCCATCAGTTCGTGCTGGGGTTCGTCGGCCTGGCCACCTGGCTCACCCCGCAAAGTCGGGATCAACAGCACCGGAACCCTAAACGTATAGGTTAAAGAGGTCAGTGGATTGACCGCATTGCCGAGACCTGAGTTTTGAAACATGGCGATACTGTGCGTACCGCCGAGCTGGGCGCCGGCAGCAATCGCAATTGCATCCCCCTCGTTCGCAGCGCCGACATAGCGAAGACCAGGTGAGTCTATTACGTAATTGATAAACGGCTTCAGGTATGAACAGGGCACACCCGTGAACAGGCCAAAGCCCCTGTCGCGCGCAGCCTCTACAAATGCCCCCGCTTCGATCATGTAAAACTACCCGCCGAAATAACATCTTCGACGCTGTCCACATCCAGCCAGTGTCCCGTTGTGTAAACCACCCGGACAGCTTCACCGGAACCGGCCAATGCTGCCAGGAGGTGATGCAGGTTAGCCTGCCCATTCCCGTCCAGGACCTCGTCCACCGTGGCTCTTAAGGCAGGTAGTGCATCGGCACGCACCCGCATCACGCCCATCCACTCACCGTGTATGGCTGACTCTTCGAGGTCTTCCCCGGCCGCTGTTAACAGGATGCAGCTGTTAAAAGCACGGCGCGAGTTCGGCTCGCTGCAGGTTACGTAGTCTGCCGATCGCCCGCGATTGACAGACTCCTTCCAGTCCGTATCTACCGCGATAACAATACCTTCATCATGCTCCGCCAGCAGGTCAAGTATGTAACGCCGGAAAATTACGTCACCAAAACTGACCACCAGGTCGCGATCGTCATCGGTATCCGCTGCCAGCGCACATTGCAGCGAATACAGTTCCCCGGTTTTAGCGTAGTCCGGGTTATCAACGTAGCTTAAGCCCGGCAGGTCGACCACATCGGCCTTGTAACCGCGAACGACCATGATCTGCTTTATACCCGCCGAGTTGTATGCGGACACGATATAGCCCAGCAAGGGCCGGCCCTGGACTTCGACCATTGTTTTGGGTCGCTCCGCCGTCAGTTCACCGAGCGCATCCCCGCGGGAAGCAGCCAGCACAATCACTCGTGCAGCTACATCCCGGTTTGGCAAGTAACGTTCTTCGGCATCCTTCAGTTCAGACACTCCCTGGAGGCGAAATATTTCCTTGACCGGTGCAATGCGATCTTCGACCGACTGCAGATTTTGTTCACGAGCTATTGTTTCCGCGCACTCGCGCATCGAAATGATTCCTGCACGAAGCAGATGATTTGCCCAGATGGCTATGGAAACCCCTGCATCACGAAACACGTCGGTCGGGGTCGCATAATAAATTGTCGGTACAATAACGACCGGCAGCCTGTCACCCCATTCTTTTTTAAACGCAAGAATTTCACCTGGGTGATTGAGTGCACTGTGCATAAGGATTCCGTCAGAGCCGGCCTCGTGATAAGCCTCGGCCCGCCTCAACGCCTCTTCCAGCCCCCATCCGGCGATAAAGGCTTCAACCCGGGTAATGATGCAGAAATCATCGTCCTGCTGCGCATCCTTGCCTGCCTTGATGCGACTGCAAAACTCTTCTATATCGGCAAGCTCCTGCTTGTTGCCGTCAATAAAGCTGTTTGTTTTCGGGTACAGCTTGTCTTCTATACACAGCGCTGCAACAGATCGCTGCTCGAGCTTGCTGACCAGGCGACGCACATTGTTGAAATTGCCGTAACCCGTATCACCGTCCATGAGAATAGGAACACTGGCTGCATCCGCCATAAATTCCAGCATTTCAAGTATCTGGGTCCAGCTTGCCTCGTTGCTGTCACGTACACCGTACTGCGCCGACATGCACAGGCCGCCTGCCCAAAGCGCCTTGAAGCCGGCCTCCTCGGCGATACGCGCGCTGATCCCGTTGTGCGCTTCACACAAAAACTCCAGCTCCGGGCTGGTCAGGAGTGATTTGAATCGGGTGGTTCGCTTGTCGGCGTCTTTATTCTTCAAGGTTATTCCTGAGGGTTGGATAAATCCCTTCCTGAGAATAATACTACCTTGCGTAGCCAGCCGTCGGGTCAGTCGATAAGTCGGTCACCGGAGCCATCCCGCGCGTCCTGAATTTCGGGCGCGTACCTCTGGCTTTCGGCGATAGATTCCTGCAGGCCGACCAAATCCATGATTTGGTCAAACTGGTTCATGCGATCGAGCATGCCAATGGTCGACCCCTTGGTTTTCAGTTCCTGCAAATATTCGGCAGCAGCGTAACTAATCACCCGGACCATCGCGCCCGGATAGATGACCAGGCTAAAGCCAAGCTCACCCAGCTCGTTAGCCGGGGTAAGCGGCGTTTTGCCGCCCTCCACCATATTCGCCAGCAACGGCACCTGTGAGCCAATTTCCTTGCCCAGCCGGGCCATTTCCCCGTGATCCCGGGGCGATTCGACAAAGATGACATCGGCACCGGCGTCTATGTAGGCCTGGCTGCGTTCGATGGCGGCATCTATACCGTCAATGGCAATTGCATCGGTACGCGCGACTATCAAAGTATCTTCATCGGCACGCGCATCCAGCGCAGCTTTGAGCTTGCCGGTCATCTCGGCGACGCTCACCATGCTTTTACCCTCGAGGTGGCCGCAACGTTTTGGCGCAGTCTGATCCTCGAGTTGTATACCGGTGGCTCCCATTCGTTCCAGCAGCTTTACCGAGCGGCGCACATTGAGTGCATTACCGAAACCGGTGTCGGCGTCGACGATCAGCGGTATCTCGGTCCGCTCGCGTATATTGGCTACGCTGTCGGCTACCTCGGTCAGCGTTGTAAGGCCCAGGTCCGGTCTGCCTATGCGCGTAAAGGAAACGCTTGCCCCGCTGACGTAGGCGCAGTGAAATCCTGCCTGCTCGACCATCAACGCGGTCAGGGCGTCGTATACGCCGGGTGCAATGACCGCCACTTTGCCTGCAAGTCGTTCCCGCAATTGTTTTGCCGCACTCATTGTTACTGTCCTTTTCCTTGTTCTTTTTTACCGTACGTCTTTTTCAGCCAGGGCATCAGGCCACCTGCATCGATCATCTCAACCAGGTGTGCCGGAATCGCTTCAACTTCATAGTGCACGCCCGAGCTTAAGTTTTTAACCTGGCCTGCGGCGGAATCTACTACAAGCTCGTCACCGATACCGATCTCGTCTGCCTGCGGAAAAATCAGCGCGGCCAGCCCGAAGTTAATCGCATTGCGATAAAAAATTCGACTAAAAGACTTCGCCAGTATCGCGCCCACCCCAAGATGCGCGAGCGCCATCGGTGCCTGTTCGCGCGCCGAACCCATACCGAAGTTCGTCCCCGCCACAATTATATCGCCGGACTTAACATTGGGCGCGAAATCCGGATTCACCGCCTCGAGGCAATGAGTTGCCATTACTTCTATAGGTTCTTTGAAATAGAGCCCGGGCGCCATTGTATCGGTGTTGATCTCATCTCCGAATACCCACACATTGCCGTTTACGCCCGTCATCAGAACAATAACTCACGCGGGTCGGTGATCCGGCCGGCGACGGCCGAGGCGGCAACGGTATAAGGCGATGCCAGGTAGACGCTGGACGAGTTGGCGCCCATGCGTCCCTGGAAATTTCGGTTGGTAGACGAGATGCATACCTCGTCCTCGGCGAGTATGCCGGCGCCCATCGCCGCACATGCGCCGCAGCCAGTGGGCAACAGGTTGCCACCTGCTTCTACTATCGTTGCGAGCGTTCCGTCAGCGGCGGCTTCTGCCATCGTGCGTTTGGATGACGGCGCAACCAGCAGGCGTGTGCCCTTTGCAACCGTGCGGTCTTTCAGTACCTCAGCCGCCATGTGCAGGTCGCTGAGTTTTGCACCGACGCAGGCGCCAATATATGCCTGGTCGATATGCACGTCACTGTAATCATCGGCCGGGCCGCTGTTGGATGGCTTGTGTGGAGCGGCCACCTGGGGCACCAACCGCCCGGTATCAAAATTATGCGTGGCAAGGTATTCCGCGTCACTGTCACTGCGCCACTCAAGCGCATCGGCATCCGGCTCAACTCCTGCCGCCCGTATAGCATCGAGCGTAACTGCATCGGGTTCGATCAGGCCGGTTTCGGCGCCAAGTTCTGCTGCCATGTTGGTCAGTACGACCCGCTCGGTCATCTGCATGTTTGCAATTGTGCTGCCGCCGAACTCGACCGTGCAAAATGCGTTATCCATGCCGAGCTCGCGGCATAACTTCAGCGATATATCCTTCGCGGCGGTGCCTTTGTGAAAGTCACCGTCCCAGTTCACGCGAATGGTTTCCGGCACCTGCAACCAGATTTCACCGGTCACGACCACACCGGTCATTTCGATTGCACCGAAACCAGCCATGTAACACCCGAAAGCACCGCCGTTAGTTGAGTGCGAATCGCCGCCGCAGGCGAACATACCCGGCTGCAGCAGGCCCTGCTCCGCAAGCACTACATGGCCGATACCCTGCATGTCGAAAAAATTCTTTATACCGAACTCTTTGGCAAATTCGCGCGTGAGTTTCAGTATGGCTGCCGACTGGGCGTCGACTGCGGGCACAAAATGGTCGGTCATCAATACGATCCTGTCCGGGTCCCAGACACCGACACCAAGGTCTTTAAGGCGCGGCCAGATTCGTCGCGGTCCGCCCGAGTCAAGGAGTAGTGCAAGATCAACATTACAGGTCACTATTTCACCGGTGCGCACACAATCACGCGACGACGCGCGTGCAATAATCTTCTGCACAAGAGTCTGTGCCATCAGGGTATGGCCGCCACGGTTTCGATTTCGATGCGGGTGGTAGGCAGTACCAGTGATGACACACCGACGAACACGCTTGCCGGCGGCTTCTCATCCTCGCCTTTCAGCCTGGCAAGTTCAGGCGCAATGTCGACCAGCATGCGCGGATTGTAATCGACGACATTGATGCGCAGGTAAACGATATTCTCGGGGCCGACATTAAGCGAGGCCAGCGCCAGGAGTATGTTATTGACCGCATTGCGTGTCTGGCCGCGCAGGTCATCAAACCCGGGGCTTTTCTCGTTCAGCTTTGTCGGGCCCTGGCCAGCAAGGTACACCAGCCGTCCATTTTCGACCGTCACGATTTGCGTGTAGCCAAACAGGGTCGGGTCGACCATCGTATCGGGATTGCTGCGCGTAATAGCTAATGCCTGTTCGCTTTCCCCATGTGTTGCCACGGCCACGCACCCAGAAGCCAACGCAACCGCTATAAATAGGAAACCTATACTCAGTGACAAGCGTAAACTCAATTTTACCTCCGCAAAACTCGTTTCAGTCAACTCAGCGGGCAACGAAGGTTGCTCGCGTTGAAGTTGACCGGACTGACGCCCCATCCGGGACTACCAAACTTTTTATTCTGCGATCTTGTAATTGTCCCACTCAAAGCGCGGCGTGCATATACACAGGAAGAGCAAGTCCCCTGCACCGGTGTTGGCCACCGACTGCGTGATGCCCGCCGGTATTACGGCCACATCGCCGGGCCCCACGTCCTGGTCTGCCAGACCCTCGATGCTCACTCGACCCTCGCCTTCGAGTATCACGTAACGCTCCACCGTACCCGCCACCCGGTGCTTTTTCGTCGTTACACCCGGCTCGACCCGCGCGCGTGCGATGGACACCGCCGGATCATCGGGCGTATTGGATAGCTCCAGAATATGGCATCGTTCGTCGGTGAAATATTCTGCGGACTCAGTGGATTTTCGAATTGTCACCTTTCCCGCCATCGCTTGTTTTATTAGCTGCAAGCCTGTAAATCATGTCAAGGCTCGGTGTCGCAACACCGTGCATATGGGCTAACTCGATCACTGCGCCAACAATCGGTTCCAGTTCCAGGCTCCGGCCCGCCTCGAAATCCTGCAACATCGAAGTTTTGTGCGCGCCCAGTTTGCGTGTGGCTGTGTGCAGATATTCAGGCGACACGGGCACATTTATATTCAAAGAATCAGCAACCGCCGTGGCTTCTTGCATGGCGGCAGTTAACAGGCCATTGGTCGCTTCGTCGTCGATCATTGCATCCAGCGCCTTGCCCGTGATCAGGCTCACCGGGTTGTAAGCAACGTTGGCCACCAGTTTGATCCAGATCGGTACGCGTATATTCATGTCTACATCGATCTCAAAACCGCCCGAGCGCATCAATTCCGCAAGTAACTGGATTCGTTCACTGCGTCGTCCATCCGGTTCGCCGATCGCAAACCGGTCGCCAAACACGTGGCGAACGACGCCCGGTGATACAACCGACGCGGCCGTGTATACCACGCAACCGATTGCGCGCTCCGGGCCGATCGTGTTCCACAAATGCCTGCCGGGATCGACGCTTGCGAGTTCCGGACAGGCAAACTCCTCCGTGCCATGGAAGTACCACCAGGGAATACCGTTGCAGGCGGTAACCACCATCGTCTCCGTGCCCAGCATCGGAATAATGCTGTCCGCGATATCAGCGAGCATATGCGATTTCAGCGTGAGGAAGACTACATCCTGCTCACCGAGGTCATTCGGGTCATCGCTGGCCGCGACAGATACATTGAGTGTCTCACCACCGTCCGGCGAAACCAGTGACAGGCCGTCAGACCGGATGGCCTGCAAATGAGGGCCGCGGGCAATTACGCTGACTTCTGCACCGCCGCGCACAAGCCTTGCCGCAATCAGGCTGCCAATCGCACCACAGCCGTAGATGCAGACTTTCATAGGTAATCAGGAACTCAGAGCTTGCCTTTCAGCTTCTCAGCAATGGCGTCCACTTCTTCCTGCGTGGGCATGCTGACTTCCTGGTAGCTCTCGAAACGCTCCGGCACTTTCATCGTGGCATCGATGCCGATCTGTGAACCGGTAACCGGGAACCCATGATGGCCTTTGGTCGCCGAAGGATCGAGCACGAATGCCTGGCCGGATTCATTAATAATAGTGTCTTCGGCGGGCTGTACCCTTGTTGCGATGGCCCACTCGATGGAATCCATGTCGTAGGGGTCAACATCCGGCCCGACAACGATAAGAATCTTGGCACACCTTCCCCAGCGGCCCGCTGAACCCCAGACTGCGTGCAGTATGTACTTGCCGAACTCCGCGTGCGGTTTGCGCGCGCCGTCTACAGACAACTGCACGATATAGGTCATGTTTGGCGTCACGACTACGTCCTGCACTTCCGGAATCTTGCGCTGCAGGTCGCTGAGTACTTCGCACTCCACCGGCAGAAGCGCCTGGTAGTTGTGATCGAAGGGCGGGATCATTTCCATCGTTGCATACCACATCGGGTTCTTGCGATGGGTAATGCAGGTGACCTCGATACGCGGGAACACCTGTATAGAGTCGTAGTAACCGACGGGGTTGGAGTGATTACCGATGGTGGTTTCCGATTCCGGAATAAACACACCTTCGATAATGTATTCGGCGGTTGCAGGCACTTGCAGGTCAACCGTCTCGCACTGTACGAGCTCGACCGGCGCGCCTTTCAAACCGCCCGCAAACTGGAATTCATCCTGGCCGAACGGCAAGCCCGTGCCTCCGGCTATATGTATAGCCGGGTCGCACTGGCAGGCAAACGCGACTTCAAGTGGTTTACCCATGGCCGTTGCTTTCGCAAGGTGCAGGCCTATATGGCTCATTGGCGGATTCCAGAACGCAAACACCGACAGGTGTTTCTTCTGATGCTCTTCGGGGTATTCCTCGCCCTGCGGGTGCACCGCGTTCCAGAGCTGCGTCATGCGGTAACAGCCCACGTTACGCGCCCCGGTTTCGGGATCATGGGTGATGCCGACAGCGCCTGTTATATAAGAGGCCGCTTCCTTGCCGAACCAGACATGTGGCAGGTCCTTGTCGAGCGAAATATCTTCTTTCTTAATAATGACTTCTTTACAGGGCGCCTTGTCCTTTTCGACAACAACCGGGTCATGCCAGATCGACGGGTCGGAGAGCACCGCTGCATGTTTTTTCTTGCTATCAAGCGGACCCTTGCAGTCAATCGTCATCGCGGTACGCTCGCGCGTGCCAAAGGGGTTAAAGATAAGCGGAACATCCGGTCGGTTGTAACCTTCCAGGTTCGTCAGGATCAGTGCCGGGCCATCGTCCTGGCATAGCAACCGCATCAGGGCCTGCAGTTCGTTATCGCCGTGTTCTACCTTGATAGGCGTGTCGATGTGTTTGAGCTGACCGTCCTTTTCAAGAACGTCCAGAAACTCGCGCATATCCTTGTAGGGCATTGGGTTTGACTCCGCTTTTGGTATTCGAATTCTGTCCCGGACCCCTGCGGTCGGGGCGCAAACAATAGCATGTCTGCCACACAGCGGGGGACCAGCTTGCGGCCAGCGGACTGTCTGCTAACATTCCCGCCCCGCCGGAATAACAAGCAGAAGGATTTTTCATGGGCGACAGTACACACAAGGTAGCGATAGTTACCGGGTCAGCAACCGGTGTCGGTGCGGCCACGGCCATCATGCTGGCCGAAAAGAACATCAACGTGGTGATCAACTACACACGCAGCAAGGACGAAGCCGGGGAAACCGCCACGACCTGTCGCTCGAAGGGCGTCGAGGCAATTACGTTCCAGGCAGATGTTTCCGAAGACGACCAGTGCCGCGCGATGGTGCAGGCAGCGGTCGATGAGTGGGGCCGCATCGATTACCTGGTTAACAACGCCGCCCGCACCAAGTTCAACCCCTTCCCCAACATGGACGGCGTGAACAAACAGGACTTCCTGGATATTTATGCGGTTAACGTCGTCGGTGCATACCAGATGATCCGTGCCGCCGAACCACACATGCGCAAGAACGGCGGCTCGGTCGTGAACGACTCGTCTATCGGTGGAGTCACGGGTATCGCATCATCCATTCCCTATGCAGCGTCGAAGGCCGCCCTGAACCTGATGACCAAGTCGCTGGCCCACGTACTCGGTCCGGAGATCCGCATTAACACGGTTGTGCCCGGCATGATCCAGACTCGCTGGCTCAAGGGCGGACTCGGCGATGAGGACTATGAAAAGATGCTAGAGACAACTGCGGCCGCCCTACCACTGAAGAAAGTCGCAACGGCAGAAGACATCGCCGAGGTGCTGGTGTGGTTCCTGCTGGGCGCGTCGGTGGTTACCGGTGAAACGCTGATCGTGGACAGCGGCATGCACCTGGGTCCGTTCCCGCCGTATGCGAGCGGTAAAAACATGGAGTAACCGGAAGCACGGCTTTACCAAACCATGTCCCACCCTAAGTGGGTTCGCGGCTAAAGCCGCTCCTACGCAAAAATAGGATAAGGGAATAAACCGGTCGCGGCTAAAGCCGCTCCTGCAGGTACATTCAAGCTGCATGCATGAAATCTGCTGTAGGAATCGCCTTTAGGCGCAAACCCGCCTGCT
>PBYE01000063.1 GCA_002729495.1 Chromatiales bacterium | reverse complement strand
CCTGACGGATGGCAGCAAAATATGGCTGCAGAATGCCGGTTTTATCTGGGTACCTTTCATTATTGCTGCAACGCTGGCCGCGTGGTTCGGGATGAACGATATTGAGTCCGCGAAGTCGTCTTTCGAGGAACAGACCGTTATTTTCACCCGCAAGCATAACTGGGTGATGTGCTGGCTCTACGCCGGTACCTTCGGTTCTTTTATCGGCTACTCCGCGGGATTTCCGCTACTCGCCCAGCTGCAGTTCCCGGCGGTCGATTCACTCAAGTATGCGTTCCTGGGTCCGCTGGTAGGGGCCCTGTCTCGCGCTGCGAGCAGTCGGATATCCGACAAGTTCGGCGGTGGCCGCGTGACCTTCTGGACCTTCGCCCTGATGACTGTAGCGGTAGGCGGGGTCATCTATTTCCTTGGCATCAAGGAGCAACCCGGGGCTTTCTGGGGATTCTTGACCATGTTCATGGTTCTGTTCTTCGCGACCGGCGTAGGCAATGCATCTACATTCCAGATGATCCCCATTATCATGGGCCGGGAAATCCCGAAACTCATGCCCCATCTGTCAGGCGCTGACCAAACACGCGAGGTAGACAGGGAGGTCACTGCAATTATCGGGTTCACATCGGCGATTGGAGCGTACGGCGCTTTTTTCATCCCGAAGGCCTACGGTACTTCAATAGCATTAACCGGAGATCCTGAGGCTGCCTTATGGTGCTTCTTCGTGTTTTACCTGACCTGTATCGGGGTTACCTGGTTTTACTACACACGTCGTGGTGGGCTACTCTATGACATAGAGCGCGGGAAGAAGAGCCTGTCAGGACCAGAGGGTGTCACTTAATTTCGAGATATTGGCAAGATAACCATCAACAAGGACTTATTTCGTTTACAAACAGTAATATAGGCCAGAGCAATGAAAAGGGCCCTCATAAAATTACTACCCACACTATTTTTCTCTCTTACAGCATTTAACACTGGTTTCGCGAATTCATTTACCGACAGTATTGGCAAGGCATTCGATGATGACCTGCTTAGCCTTTCTCTGCGTTATCGCTACGAGACTGTCGACGACGATGCCAAGACACGTGACGCCACCGCCAGCACACTGAAGACCAGCCTCACGATCGCACCGAAGGGTGACAACTGGTCATTCCTGGCCCAGATCGATAATGTCAGCCGCATCGGCAACGACAGGTTCAACGATACGCGGAATGGGGAAACGACGTACCCGAAGGTAGTGGATCCGGACGGTACCGATATCAATCAATTTTTTGTTAGTTATACAGGCTTTAAAGATACGACGCTTGCAGCAGGCCGGCAACGCATAACCCGCGCAAACCAGCGCTTCATCGGCGGTATCATATGGCGGCAGAACGAGCAGACGTACGATGCGGCTTCCGTCAGCTACGACAACGACAAACTGGACCTGTATTACTCCTATATAAGTAATGTAGAACGTCTTTATGGCCCGGACTCCGGCACGCCGCTCGACAACCTGGATAGTGAAACGCACCTGCTCGACGCGCTTTACACCATCTCACCAACGCTGAAGATTTTTGGTTACGGCTACTTCATGGACTTCGAGTCGGATGCCCCGACCCTTTCCAACCAGACCATAGGCTTACGCGTAACCGGTAAGGCCGGCTCGGAGGATGGCGTCAACGTGGACTACCAGGTCGAATTTGCCAGCCAGGAGGACCATGGCGACAACCCGATTGACTACGACGCAAACTACTATTTGCTTGACGCCACACTGAACGTCTCGGATTTCGGATTTCGCGCCGGTTACGAAGTGCTCGAAGGCGATGACGACGCCGGCGAGGCATTCCGCACGCCGCTGGCAACCCTGCACAAGTTCCAGGGCTGGGCCGACAAATTCCTGACAACACCGGATGCCGGCATCGAGGACGCCTACATCGGTGCAACGGCCAAATTCCTCGGCGGCAAGTTCAGCTTGACCTACCATGACTTCTCGGCCGAGACCGGCTCCGCCGACTGGGGGGATGAAATTGATATTTCCATGCTGTGGAAAATTGGCAAGCAATATTCGGTGCTGTTGAAAGCAGCGGAATTCGATGCAGACAGTGAGGGCGGGATGACCGACGCCACCAAGGTCTGGGTGCAGCTACAGGCATCGTGGTAACGCGACACGTTGAAATTATTCCTGGCCATGATGTTGGTGACCCGGGCGGGGCGGGCGAACTCAGCAAGTTTCTTCAGCTTCGCCTCATTAATCCGGGCATTTCGATGCCCGGTGCTGCCCACTGCCTTAAGGCCGCATAGTGCCGTACCAAGAGGTACCTAGCGGGAATAGCCAGGCAAAAGACTGACTAGGTAAATCCCCTAGGTCAATATTGACGGCAATAGCTCTAAGCTATTCCCGTGCAGAAAGACCCACTTGAAGGCATAACCTCAGTTAATTGCATGAAAGGTTATCGCCCGGGCAAAAAAGAAATCCGCTACAGAACGCAAGGATGCCGAGAAGAAGGTCGCTGCGACGCACAAGAAGGCGGGTAGATTAGGACCATTAAAATCGAGGGCCCGCGTGGCCTCCGATTGTAGATTAGTAAACAAAGAGGTGTGGTATGTATATTAATTTCTGGTATCCAATTGTTAGGAGCGAGGACCTTGGCTATGACCGTCCCGAGAAAGCCAGGGTACTCGGTTGTGATCTCGTCGCATTTCGCGACCGCGAGGGTGTTGCCCATGTCCTGAGTGACACGTGTACTCACCGTGGCGCTTCGCTGGGTGGTGCATGGTCCGCCGGGGATGCGCCGCGTATCGTTAACGGCTGCCTTGTCTGCCCGTATCACGGCTGGGAGTTCGGCGGCGATGGTGAGTGCAAAAATATCCCATCTATCGGCTACGGCAATAAAGTGCCGGCGCGTGCGAAAGTTGACTCGTACCCGGTGCAGGAAAAATACGGCATCGTATTCGCATTTTTGGGCGATGAACCTGAAGAGTCGCGGCCGCCGTTGCTCGAGCTAGAGGAATACGGCCAGGAAGGCTGGGTGGCTAACGAGGTCCTGATACTCGAAGTGCCGTATTACTACGAGCGCTCGATCGAGAACGGACTGGATCCGGCTCACAACGAGTTCGTGCATCCGACGCACGGTCACTCGGCTATCAACCGCGATACTTACAAGGTTCGCGATTATGAGACCGAGGATCACAGACAGGGTTGGGGCTTCTGGTTTATGCATCTCTTCGACTCGCCACCCCTGCCACAGAAGGGCAGCGCTACGTCACCTGATGCCGAAACGCCATGGGGCGACTCGAAGACCGTGCGCAGCGATGTCTATGCCGGTGGTGGCACGTACGGTCCGAACATCATGCCGACCTACATCAACCTCGCGGAAGGCAAGATGTTCCGGCAGTATTTCTTCGAGCAACCGGTTGATACAGGAACAACGAGGATCTTCTTCCTTAACATGCGCAACTTCCTGCTCGATCCGAAGCACAATGGACCGATCCATGCGCGCAATAAAGTTATCGCACAGCAGGATATCGACATCCTGTCCACGATGAATCCAAAGCGCACACCGCTTAGTGCAACGAAGGAAGTGCTGACGCCGTCTGACACAGCGATCGTGGCCTATCGGTCATGGCTCGAGAAATTCGACGATATGGGCTGGCGCATCGATTGGAAGGATTTCCAGGCCCGCAATGGAGAAGAGGCAGCGTTTGCTATCCCGAGCCCGGGCCGCCGGACCTCCGGAAACTGGGTACTTGAGGAGATTCCTTGCATCAAGAGTCGCGAGGATCGTAAGAAAATCGAAAAAGCTGCATAAAGCACGTTCAAGGTGAAATGGACAGGCGGCCCCCTACGGGGGCCGCCTTTTTTTTGCTATCAACTATTACAGCGCCTGCCGTTACTTATATATAGTGTCGTAATGCCAAAACCCATATATGCAATTTCGATCCAGCCCGGATATGTATTGATTAAATAACGCGCAACAGAGCATGCCTTGCAAGGACAATTGATTGAGCCCTGATCACTCAACCAGGTTCGGTCCGATCGAACTTGAGGTCGGTGTCACTCGTTCCAATGCAGCGACCTTCTTCTACGCTGCCTTCTTTTCCATCAGCCTGATCTCGATCCTGAATTTTCTGCAGGCGTACATCATTACGCAGCACCTGCAGATCCCGATGGTAAAATGCCTCGATCAAGGCCGCTCGTAAGCAGTCCCGGAACATGCTGGCTATATATACTGTAGCCATAAACAATACGTTGTGAAACGCTTGGCCCTTCACCAACCCCTTGAGACCGGAGTAATTGAAATGACCAGATTCCTTTTACCCGTACTTGTAATCGTAGCCATGATTTCGGGCTGTGCACCGGAACCCGGCAGTAAGGAATGGTGTGACCAGCTCAAAGAGAAATCTGCCGGCGACTGGACCGCTAACGAAGCGGTGGAATATACGAAGAGCTGTGTGTTCAAGGATGATTAGGATTCTGGTGGAAATGGCGCCGATACGAAGTGAATGCTACAGAGTTATTATCGTTACGGTGCTCAGCATTGCATTGGGCGCCTGCACCTCGTCCGGCTCTTCCGACCGACCGGGGCGCGCAGCGGCGGAAGCTGAACCCAAAAGGTCGCTGCTGGTCCAGGCCTCTGATGTCATGAATCGGACACTGCCGCAGATGATAAATTCGGACACGCGTATGGATTTGACAGAGACTATCGACAATACATTTGTCTATCGACTCACACTCGTGAATTTCGACGAGTATGCCAAGGACATGGACATCGATCGCTTCAAGGCCACGATACGCCAGACTCTGCTTGATCGTCGACTCTGCGATATCGGTTTCTTCGAGAACCCGTTTCCGCCCGGGCTCATCGTGAACTATCAATTTTCTGCCAACAACAGCGCTGAACTGTTTACACTGGCCTTCGATAAAAACGATTGCCCTGCGCCGCCGCCGACCCGGTAGCAGCTTAGCCCGGCATGACGAATGCACTCATGAACCGAAACCGGCATGAAGATGCAACCGGAGGCTGCCACTGCAGCAAGGTTCGCTATGCAATCCGTGGCATGCCACTTGTTTGCTATGCATGTCATTGCACGGACTGCCAGTCGGCATCCGGGTCCGCTTTCGGGCTTTCAATGATCCTGAATCAGCCCGATATCGAGCTTGTATCAGGAGATTTAAGCATTAACAAATATAAGTTGAATGGCAAAATGATTCAACGCCATCACTGTGCCGACTGCGGTATCACGCTGTGGTTGTCATCCCCATCATTCGGTTCGATTATCGTGCTGAAACCGGGCACGCTGGATGACACGTCGTCTTTTAAGCCGGACGCACATGTCTGGTACCGCAGCGCCCAGCCCTGGATCGATGTCGGTTCCGATATTCCGGTGTACCAGGAGCAACCAGAAATTCATGAACTGCTCGCACTTGGCTGCCGATAGGGCTGACCCATCGTTGCAGTCACCGCAATCCCGAGAGTTGGCCTGCTGGCATGGCCGCTCTATAACGAGCATCTTGTCCCCTGTCAGGGTGACGGGGTTTCCCTGTTGTTACGACGAAAGCATGAGCAAACAACTACCGTTTCGGGTGTGAGATGAAGGATCTTCTGCGCGAACTCTATTTTGGCTTCATCGCGATACTGATGCTCTCAGAATTGGTTGCGGGCAACCTGTACAGCCTGTTGTTTGCGATTGAAAGACCAGCCGAACTCATGGCTGTCAGTATTGAGGTTGCGTACCGGCACATGTCCACCCTGGCTGTGCTTGATGCGATAGTCGGCGTCGGTGCCGGGATGGTTATCTGGTCAATCAGGTACAAGGAAATGGTTCGCTTCGGTCGCAACGGCGTCTTCATGACTACGCTGGGCATGCTGGTATACGGAGGCTACCAGTTCTGGCATGCAACGTACCAGCTTGGTGCAACACAGCCGATCATAAAAGTTGTCGGGACTACGTATGCAGCTCTGGGTGTCGGTGCCTGGTTCGTTGCCGGAGAAATCAAATGGGCAAAACCGCTGGAGCCGGCGGCAGCAACGGACAAAAGTTTCGGCTGACGACTAAGCACGACGCCAGAGAATCACACCAACGAAACCGGCAAAGCTTGCAACCATAACCCAGACCTCGTGCACGCCCTGCTCGACCGCAATACGCGCCAGCAACTCGAAACCGATGTAGGATGCCGAGTGAACAATCACAAGCATCAAACCGGCACACTTCCAGATCAGCTTTCGCCCTTTCTGCCGCATACCCAGCCCGTACCATACGCATGCAAAAATAAGTGTATAGCCGTTGATAACCCACAGGTAGAACGGCGCAAAGAAGAAATAGTGGTTGATGACGAAGAAGCTCGCTGAGAGACTGGTGAGCAGCAAGTATTTCCACTCCTGCAACGGTGCGTGGAGCACCTTCTCCCACAAGGTAACCAGCAGGATGTATGACAGCCATGTCCCGAACATGAGTTCATGAAAGGCGATCTGGCCTTGCCAGCTGGGATCGGGTTGCATGTCAACGGCTCCATATTCCGGGGTGATATTTCCTGCGCAGAATACACGGTTTGATGACCCAGAACACATGCCCCTGAGGGAGGTGTCATACTGCTGATCTTACCTATAGAGTTAATTATTCTGGTATGGCTGAGCCGATCCACGTATATGATACGCAGGAAAATCGTTCACGAGAACACCAATGAAAAAGGTTCTGTTATTCACGACCTCCCTGATGATCTCGATGAGCCTGGCGGAGACTTTGGATTCCACAGGGGAAACCTTGAGGGAGCCTGAGTATATAGATGGCCAGCCGGTCATACCGCGAGAAGACTGGGTACATAACTTTAAGGTCAGTTCAGTGCCGGGCCTGTGCACTGATCCCCAGGCTGGTTTCGTGCTGGTTTACAAAGGTGCGCCGGAAGACTGTTACGCAACTGTCCGGACGCTGATCGATAAGTGCATGGAAGGTCCACTGGACAGCAATATCCCGAAAATGATACGCGGTTTTCCGATGGCCTATGCCGCAGGCGAGAATCTGGGGAGGTGCGTGCTGACCGCTTACCTGGCATCCGGGGCAAACGAGCCTGCCCGATAGCCTCACCCTTGTATGTATATACTTGAGTGCAAGGGGTTAAACGAATGAGCAAACGCACGTACTGGCAGGATAACCTGCGGCTCGTGGCACTGTGCCTGGTCATCTGGTTCGGCGTTTCCTTCGTTTGTGGGATACTCCTGCTCGATTTCCTCAACCAGTTTGAGATTGCCGGTTTCAAACTTGGGTTCTGGTTTGCGCAACAGGGCAGCATCTATGTGTTCGTCGCCCTGATCTTTTTCTACGCCTGGCGGATGTCGGCAATCGATAAACGGCACAACGTGGAAGAGGACTGAGCGTGGATCTGCAGACGCTTACCTATATCGTTGTTGGCGCATCGTTCGCGCTGTATATCGGCATCGCGTTCTGGTCCAAGGCTCGCACTACCGGCGAATTCTACGTAGCGGGCAAACACGTCCATCCACTCGCCAACGGCATGGCCACGGCAGCCGACTGGATGTCCGCGGCCTCGTTCATATCGCTCGCGGGACTCATTGCATTCCTGGGCTACGACGGCTCGGTGTACCTGATGGGCTGGACCGGCGGCTACGTCCTGCTCGCCCTGCTCCTGGCGCCCTACCTGCGCAAATTTGGCAAATTCACGGTACCGGAGTTCATCGGTGACCGGTACGTATCCCAGACCGCACGGGTGGTCGCAGTGATTTGCCTGCTGGTTATCTCCTTCACTTACGTTGCAGGCCAGATGCGCGGCGTAGGGATCGTGTTTTCCCGTTTCCTCAGCGTCGACATCACGGTAGGACTCATCATTGGAATGGCGGTGGTCTTTTTTTATGCCGTGCTCGGCGGTATGAAAGGTATTACTTACACACAGGTCGCCCAGTACTGCGTGCTTATTTTTGCGTATACAGTACCGGCCGTATTTATTTCGCTGCAGGTTACGGACACCCTGGTGCCACAGATTGCATTCGGCAGCACTGTTGTTGATGGTGGCGGCTTTCTGCTCGAAAAACTCGATCAGATCGTAACGGACCTGGGCTTTGCCGCTTATACAAGCGGCACCAAGAGTTCTATTGACGTATTTTTTATCACTCTCGCGCTGATGATAGGTACGGCCGGATTGCCCCATGTCATCGTTCGCTTCTTTACGGTACCGAAAGTGCGCGACGCACGTATCTCTGCCGGTTATGCGTTATTTTTTATTGCCCTGCTCTACACGACAGCACCGGCAGTGGGCGCACTGGCACGCCTTAACCTGACGGAAACCATTCAAACCGGCCCGGTCGGTTCGGCAGACGGTAACCTGCCTTATGAAGACCGGCCCGAGTGGTTCAAAACCTGGGAAGGGACGGGCTTGCTAACCTTTGACGATAAGAATGACGACGGTCGTATTCAGTACTACAACGATGCAAATGCAGAATTCACCGCAACAGCCGATAGTTATGGCTGGCAGGGCAACGAACTTAGTGTCGATCGCGACATCATCGTGCTCGCCAACCCCGAAATAGCCGGGCTGCCAAACTGGGTCGTGGCACTTGTTGCTGCAGGTGGAATCGCGGCTGCACTATCGACCGCGGCCGGTTTGCTGCTGGTTATTTCCGCTGCGGTATCGCATGACCTGCTAAAGAGCACCTTCGTACGAGACATCAGCCAGAAGCGGGAATTGCTGGCCGGGCGCATCAGCGCGGCAGTCGCGATCCTGCTTGCCGGTTATCTTGGCTACAACCCTCCCGGCTTTGTCGCGCAGGTCGTCGCCCTCGCTTTCGGGCTGGCGGCGGCATCGCTATTCCCGGTCATCCTGCTGGGTATCTTCAGTTATCGGATCAACAAGCAGGGTGCGATCGCCGGCATGCTCACGGGACTCGGATTCACCGTCGGCTATATCATTTACTTCAAGGGCGTGTTTGTTGCCCCATTCGCCGAGAATATTGCCGAAAACTGGCTATTCGGCATATCGCCAGAGGGCATCGGTGCGGTCGGCGCTATCCTTAACTTCCATGTGGCAATAATTGTCAGTGCGCTGACACCGGCACCGCCTGTAGAAGTCAAAGAACTCGTTGAACGCATACGCATACCCTGCGGAGTGAATGTTGAGCAAAACTAAAATCATATTGCTTATGGTTACGGTATTTGTTGCCGGCTGTGTATCCTTGCATGAAATTTCGGAACCACTGAATATTCCGGAAGCAACTTTGGTTGGCCAGAAATCCGGCGCAAAGATTCTCAAGCCCTATGGTTGGCTGTCACTTACAAGAACAGAAACTCTAAATGCGCTGCAGGGCCAGTGGGATGTTCGCAATATGGACAAGGAAACCCAACAACGCCATGAAGAATCAATAGCACGTAACCGGACCTTTGCACTCATTCGATCGAATATGAGTTACGATTTTGCACCTAGTGTTTACGTTAATATTTATGTGGATACTGGACTGACGCCTCAGCAATATCTGGATCAGGTAATGGCATCCTTTCAAAAAAACTATCTGGACATAAAAGTCTTTGAATCAGGCAAACAGGTAATTGACAGTAATGAGGCTGCGTACCGGATCGTGAACTACGGAAGAACTACCTACGTGCCTGCCTATTTTGGTGTTTGGATAGTGACTCACAACAATGCTAACTACACGATATCAGCTGGCTTCAGGGGCAATACTCTGGATGAGTTGCCTACCATTCGGCAGATAGTTGCTTCACTCGACATCGACGAATCTGCAACCTATCGGCTCCGCCAGTAACACCAGCGTACGGTCAGCCGGCATTCCGACATGGAAAAAGGTATCTGCCTGAGGCTATGCTACTGGCTATAAGAACAAACAGCACAGCCCATGGAATACAAAGAAATAGAAATCCGGCCTATATCCGGAAACCTCGGCGCAGAAATAGACGGTATCGACCTGCGTGAGCCAATGAGTGACAGTGTTTTTGAGGAAGTACACCAGGCCCTCCTCGAAAACCTGGTGATCTTTTTTCGCAACCAGGACATCACACCTGATCAACAAAAAGACTTTAGCCGGCGCTTCGGCGAACTGCATATACACCCGTATATCCCAAACCTGGAAGGCCATCCCGAAATTATCGCCCTGCGTAGCGAGGAAACCGGTCCGGCAGAAATGTCTTACCAGTCAAACCAGTGGCATACAGACTTGACCTACACACAGGAACCACCCATGGGCTGCACTTTGTTTTGTGAACATATTCCGCCGGCGGGTGGTGACACGATGTTCCTGAACTTGTACAAAGCCTATGAAACGCTGTCCCCAAAGATGCAGGCTTTTGTAGTGGACCTTACGGCCGTACATGACATTACTGCCAGCATGCCGGCCAATTTCATGGCGCAATCCTCGGCGCCGAAACAACTTGAAAATCTGCACAAAAAGACACCGCCGGTCGAACACCCGGTTGTCTGCACGCACCCGGAGACGGGTAGAAAATACCTGTACGTGAATAGAAACTTTACCTCATATATCAAGGACCTGAGCCGTGCGGAAAGTGATGCGCTGCTGGAATTTTTGTACGAGCACCTGGCACAACCCGAGTTTGTCTGCCGCTTCAACTGGGAGACTCACTCGCTGGCATTCTGGGACAACCGTTGCACCCAGCACTTTGCAGTAAACGATTACAATAGCCTGCGGGTTATGCACCGGGTCACAGTGTGTGGCGAACGACCGGTTTAGAGCAGTCGCGACTATAAAATCATTACAGCTTGTAGCGATTTTTCTTGTGGTTAACACTGCGCCGGCTGTAAGAACTTTCGGAGCCAAGTGTTTAAGTGGTGAACTATTTTTTCCATCCCAACAAGCCAGGTAAAACAATCAAGTGATTACCGTTGCCAGAATTGTATCCATCATATTGTCCATCGCTAGTGTAATGATCATTTTAACTTCTGCTGCGACACTGCTGGGTTTTATGGGCGAACCAGGTTCCGGTGGCGTTGTCCTCGTAGATAGTATTTTCGGTATATTTATTCTATTTACTGCCTCGCGGCTACTCTGGCTGTATGCCAAGAAAAAGGCTGCCACAGAATCAGGCGAACAGTCTTCATGATGCGAATCCCTGGCGGTACTCTACTGTTGCTATTTTTGTTAGTGATGCCTGCATTCGCCTACGATGGCCCGATCATAGACATGCACCTGCATGCCTGGCCGCTTGGCGAGCACGGGGGTCCGGACGAACCCAAAAATGTTGCCGCCCGGGAAAATGCGCTGGCACGACTCGAAAGGTTCAACGTGGTGCTGGCGGCTACGAGCGGACCGGAAGCATTTCTGGACGCCTGGATGGAGGTGGAACCGGACCGCCTGCTGTCGGGACCGATTTTTCCGTGCATCAATGGCAAGAACCCGACGTGGTTCCAGTACCGGTGTTTCGAGGCAGGTGGCAATTTCCCTGACCCGGAATGGCTCGAAGCAAAATACACGAGCGGCGAGTATGGCGTGATGGGTGAACTCTACAACCAATATGCGGGCATTCCTTACGGTGATCCACGCATGAATCCCTACTACGAAATGGCACAGCGCCTTGGTATTCCCGTAGCTTTTCACACCCATTCCGCCCCACCACTCACTGCACACCGGTGCTGTCCGGATTTCCGCATTAAAAACGGCAACCCTCTGCTCGTTGAAGATGTGCTGGCGCGTTATCCGAAGCTGAAGGTGTACATCATGCACGCCAACCCACTGGTGTACCCGGAAGTGATGGATTTGCTGACGCAGTACCCAAAAGTTCACGTGGACATCAGTCCGTGGGAGTGGGTATTGCCGCGCGAGAAGTTTCACCGCCTGTTACGGACCTACCAGGAACAGGGATTGCTGGGGCGAATCATGTTTGGGAGCGACGGTCATGATTATGGTGATTCGCTCGAAGCCTATAATTCGGCCAAGTTTTTATCCGAACGCGAACTAGCCGGAATATTTTGCAAAAATGCAGAGCGCTTCCTTCGCCGCAGGAATCTCTGCGACTAAGCCCAAAAAAAGCGGTCATGAATAACCCGGCGCTCTATTCCCTGCTCGCCGATGGCATGCTGGTGACTCACCTGCTGGTTATCACCTTTATCATTCTTGGTCTTGCGGCCATCCTTCTGGGCCGGCTTTGGCGCTGGACCTGGATTTATAGCCAAAAATTCCGTTATACCCACCTCGTATTTATCGCGATCATCGTCGCGCAGGCATGGCTCGGTCGTTTGTGTCCGTTGACAGTCTGGGAACAGGAGTTGCGGTTGAAGGCCGGGCAGGCCGTGTACACCGAGACATTTATCCAACACTGGTTACACCGCATCCTGTTCTTCGAGGCCGAGATGTGGATATTTGGGTTGCTGTATACGGCGTTCGGTGGCGTCATTCTGGCCTGCTGGCTGATTGACCGAAAGCGTCTAAATCACTAGCTTTTACACCTGTTTTGCATTCGCCGTTCTTTATCGGCAGACTGCGCCCCTGCAGGCGGACGCAAGTCCGCGCGCAGGAGTGATTTACAGCCATGGCCCAGTCTGCGACTTCGTACATATTGACAGTTACCTGCCCCGACACGGTAGGTATCGTTGCGGCCGTGGCCGGCTATTTGCGTGACCAGAATTTCTTCGTCGAGGAGTCTTCGCATTACGGCGACCGTGACACCTGTAACTTTTTTTCACGTACCCGTTTTACCCTGAACGGGGGCACCTGGTCAGAAGACAAATTCCACAAGGGCTTTTCTGCCATAAGCGATCAGTTCGACATGCAGTGGGAGGTACACGACACCTCGCGTCTTCCCCGGGTCGTGATCATGGTGTCAAAACACGAACACTGCGTGAATGATCTGCTATATCGCTATCGCACCGGCGCGCTATGCATGGAAATCCCGGCGATCGTTTCAAATCATGAGGATCTACGCGGGCTGGCCGAATGGCATGATGTGCCCTATTTCCATGTCCCCGTCAGCAGCGATAACAGCGCCAAAGCCGAACACGAGTTGCTGCAGATACTGAAAGATACCAACGCAGACCTGATAGTGCTTGCGCGTTACATGCAGATTCTTTCTGATGATCTTTGTCAAAGCCTCGAAGGCCAGATTATTAATATCCACCATTCCTTTCTGCCCGGCTTTAAGGGCGCCCGCCCCTATCACAAGGCACACGAACGCGGCGTGAAACTGATCGGCGCGACCGCACATTACGTAACGGCAGACCTGGACGAAGGACCGATTATCGAGCAGGTGGTCGAACGGGTAGACCATACCTATGACGTCGATGACCTGGTCGCCGTCGGGCGCGACGCGGAGGCCATCACACTGGCACGGGCCGTCAAGTACCACATTGAGCACAGGGTGTTTGTGAATGGCCAGCGGACAGTGGTTTTCAGGTAGGCCCGGATATCGACCACTGCCGCGATGAGGGGGAAATAGCGGAATCAAAAATGCAGCGGGTCGCTCCCGCGCGTCCCTGCGCTCCGCGACACTTAGACTCCTGTCTGTCGCGCGACATTCGAGCATCCTGCCCAGCACACCGATGCAAGAACGGAGACAAATAACTCCCAAACTTCCTAGGCGATCTTACGACCCTGTATGGCGGGCAACAAGTGTTCGCGCGCCCGGCGCAACGTCGTCTCGGTGGCTTCCCAATCGATGCAGGCATCGGTAACCGAGACGCCGTACTCGAGTTTAGAAATGTCATCCCCAAGCTTCTGGCTGCCGGCATTAATATTACTTTCCAACATCAGCCCCAGGATGGACCGGTTACCATTCACAACCTGCTCGACACAATCACGCGCAACCAGCGGCTGCAGGTTGTGATCCTTGTTGGAATTCGCGTGGCTGCAGTCCACAACGATCCGCTGCGGCAGGCCGGCTTTGTCGAGTTCCTGTTCACACAACGCGATAGACACCGAGTCATAGTTCGGGCGGCCGCCGCCACCCCGCAACACCACATGACCGTAAGGGTTACCGCGGGTTTGAAAAACGGCGGTGCGCCCCTGCTGGTTAATGCCCATGAAATGATGCGGCTGAACAGCGGACTTGAGGGCGTTAATTGCGACGTCCAATGATCCATCAGTACCGTTTTTAAATCCGACGGGTGTTGACAGGCCGCTTGCCATTTCGCGATGGGTTTGTGACTCGGTCGTGCGGGCACCGATCGCGGTCCAGGTAACGAGGTCGCCCAGGTACTGGGGCATGATCGGATCGAGCGCTTCGGTCGCTGTCGGCAACCCGAGTCGCGATAAATGTAGCAACAATTCGCGCGCCTGGCCGATGCCCTTCTCGACATTGAAGGAATCGTCCATATCAGGATCATTGATCAGGCCTTTCCAGCCGACCGTCGTACGTGGCTTCTCGAAATATACCCGCATGAGGATGACAATCGTGTCGGCCACCTCGTCGGCAAGAAGCTTCAGCCTCCCCGCATAGTCACGGGCGGCATCAATATCGTGGATCGAACATGGGCCCACCACCGCGAATAATCGCGCATCACGCCCGTCCAGGATGTCCTGCAGGACCCGCCGGCTGCCTACCACTGACTTTTCGGTGGCAGCGTCGAGTGGCAGCGCCTGCTTGACCTCCTCCGGAGTCGGCATATCGGTCTTGGCAACCACGTTGATGTTATGTATCCGGCTTTCCATAGTTCCGTCATCCGCCCCCCGGGGGCGCTGTTTTCACGGGGGCGCAATGATAACAGCTATCGACCGGTGAGCCAGTCCGGGCGAAAATGGTCCCAACAAAATATTGCTATTTTGTTGCCAATAACACTGCCCCTGAGGACCAAGCTGGCGTAGAATCCCGCCTCTTTCACGAAGATTTCCGATACAGGAAACCCGGTTGGCACGCACAAAGAAATTCAGGGTCCGGCAGATGCTGGGCAAATATCGGATTGAGAAACGCCTGTCCTCCGGACCGCGGGCGGATGTCTACAAAGCCTATGACACCATCCATGGCGCCCGGGTTGCCCTGAAGATCGCCAACCCCGACCTGGTCGAAGACAATTTTCTTGACGAGTTCCGGCACGAGGCCAGGCTATCATCAAAGATGGAGCACCCCAATATTCTGCCGGTGCAGAATGCCTGTTTTATTGATGACTATTTTGTCATCGCCATGCGGCTTGGAATCGAAACGCTTGCTGATCGCATGAGTCGCCGCATGTCCAACCAGCTCGCGCTGGACTATGCAACCCAGGCCGTGGCTGCAATTTCACACGCGCATGCGCGCAAAATTATCCATTGCGATGTGAAACCCGAGAATTTCATATTATTTCCTGATAACCAGCTGCGTTTATCTGATTTCGGGTTCTCGAAAATCGCGCTGCGGACGATCAAGGCCTCGGGTTCGGGCACGCTGGGTTACCTCGCGCCGGAACAGGCGCTGGGCCGGCCCATGTTCCAATCCGATGTGTTCGCGCTGGGGCTGGTAATCTACCAGTTGTTCAGTGGCCACCTGCCGGACTATCCTTACAAGTGGCCGATGCCAGGATATGCGAGAATCCGTAGCAAGCTGCGCCGCAGGACGATCGCGTGGCTGCACAAATCGCTGGAATTTCGTCACCAGGATCGCTTCAGAAACGGGGTGGCCATGGAAAAGGCGTTTAGGGATATACGGCTGAAACTCACGTAGCGTGACTGAGATACCGAACTCCGCAGCGACAACCCGGGAAGCGCTGGAAGCGGCGCAACTCTATGTCGGCGACGCCGATATTGAAATCCATAGTTTTGAATCACCGCTCGGCTCGCTAGCCGTTGCTGTCGCGGTATCAAGCGAAAAATCAACACAGAATGAAGATTCTGCGGCAATTGTCCCTGTTAACGGCGACTGCCTGGTGCTGGCTGTAGCCGATGGTGTCGGCGGGCTGCCGACAGGCCGCAAGGCCTCCAACACGGCGGGAGAAAAAATTCGCGAAGCCCTGCGCGATGTCGAAGATGAGGATGCGCGAGTACGGACAGCGATACTGGACGGCATCGAAGCTGCTAACCGCGCGTTGCTGGAGATGGGCACCGGCACCGCAACCACTCTTACCGTCGCCGACATACGCGATAACCAGATACGAACCTACCACGTGGGCGACTCGGCGGCCTGGCTGGTTGGCCAGCGCGGTGTAATCAAGCTGCAAACCACCCCACATTCGCCGGTTGGGTTTGCTGTCGAAGCGGGTCTCATTGATGAAAACGAAGCGCTCAATCACGAAGAACTGCACGAAATATCGAACGTGGTCGGAAGTAACGACATGCGCATCGAGATCGGCCCACGATTTCCCATTGCGGCGCGTGACACCGTGTTACTTGCCAGTGACGGCCTGTTCGACAACGTACTGCAGGATGAAATCATCGAAATTATCCGCAAGGGTCCGGTAGCCGAGGCCGTCGAAACGCTCTGGGACCTGGCCCGCCGTCGCATGCTGGGTGAAGACGATTCCAAGCCCTCAAAGCCCGACGATTTCAGCGCAATTCTGTTCAGGCCGGTCGGCCACTAGATACCGCGCAGCGGTTAGCAGCCCGGCTTCTTTTGCGTCCCCTTGTGGCCGCGTAGCACCCGAGTAGAATGACCGCTTCCAGAATTCGGAGAACAAGAATGACAAACGAATCCACGATTCAGCCTTTCGCCGCGGGCGACATCTTTGCCGGTTGCACGGTACTCAATAACCCCGATGACGATCACGCCGGTGACGGCCGTATCATCCAGTTTGACAGCGACCTGAACGAGAAAGGTGTGCTGTGGACCGAAGGCACAACGCACCTGATCGGCGGTCTGCGCTTTGGGCCTGACGGAACCTTGTGGGCTTTCGACAGCGCAACCTTTTCAGTATTGAATATCGATACGAACGGCAAGCAGACGACGATTGCGGGTTTTCCAAAAAAATCATTCTCGAATATATGTTTCGCGCCCGATGGCACCGTAATTATCGGTGAGCACCTGGTAGGCAACGAGATCAAACTGCCGCCGGAAAGGCCGCTTGGCACCACCCTGCCGTTAATGCCGGGTAGCGACGTGTTCGGTGAAGGCCACACCTTCCGCTGCAAACCGGATGGCACAGTTGTACAGGAATACGCGACAGAAACGCACGGCGGAATGCCCGGCTTCCTCGGTGTGAACAGCACCGTGCTGAAAGCAGACGGCAAAACCTTTATTTACCTTTCGGAGCTGGGTAACCGGGTGTTCCAGTACGACCTGGAAGCCGACCAGCAACTCGATGACCTGATCACCTATGCTCCGGACAGCAAGAACATGGCGATGTGCCTGGTGTATCAGCCCGATGGCCAGTTACTGCATATCCGTGCCAACTTCAAGGAAGGCTTCTTCCTGCATAAACTGGACGAGGACGGCAATTCGACAGAGCAGTGGCCGATGCCGGGACCGGGCTGGGCCGCAATGGGCACCTCCATTGACGCAAATATCGCGTTGCTGGGTAATTTCTTTACCGGTGCAGTCGCGAAGTTCGACCTGAGCAAGGGTGAGATAGTCGCGCAGGCGGAGACGAATGTTGAGAGAAGCCTGGCCGGGATCGCGCAATATCCGGGTTAACCAGTAGCTGAATAGTTGGACGAAAAACCCCGCTGCTGCGGGGTTTTTTGTTTGCTTTATGCATAATATTCTTTGCCCGGCCGACCGGGTCTAGTAGTGTGTTGCTATAACAACAATAAGTGTATAGCCCATGCGCACAGTTCTGGCGTTAACCCTTTCCCTGTTTTCACTTTCCGCTCACTCGGCTCCGATCGTGCTGACATTCGAAGATGTGACCGTCGGCGGGATGAGTCCAGACCCCGAAACCATCATTTATCGTGGTTATTCGTTAACGACGGAACTCGGTTTCGAATCAACGTTTACTTCCCCCGAACCTTCTTTGCAGTTTTGCAACGGATGCTCGGTAACGGTGCGCGAGGAAAACGATAACCCGTTTAGCCTGGGCTCCTTCGACATTTATGATGTTGGCGGCGAAATGACGCTCACGGTTACCGGAGGTTATGCCGGTGGGGGAACGGTATCAGAGGTTCTTGTCTTCACGTTTCCTTACGCCGGCGGCTGGGAAGGCGTATCGTTGGTCGGTCAATGGACAAATCTCGAGTACGTGAACCTTGACGTCTATGTCAATGACGGTTTTTTTTAGCGCGTTGGACAATATTGCGTTGACGGCGGTACCCGTGCCCGCTGCGGCCTGGCTGTTCGGCTCGGCGCTTGCCGGCCTGGGATGGATACGGCGCCGCTCAGCCGGGGACGCGTTGCCGACCTCGTCGTAACATCTCGTTGTGGTTCGTCGAAAAAGCCGTGCTTTGCCGACAGAACTTCCACCGCAGCGATTTCTGCTGGCTGAATTCGCGGTGTCAGCTCACCACGGCACGATATCCCCGGTGTAATCAAAGAACGTACCACTGTTCGCCAGCGTGAAGCGGTCGATGTTGCGGATCATGTCTTTTGTCGCCTGTTCCGGCGTCTGGATGCCCTTGATCGCCTTCCGGAATGGCTCGGGGATAAAGTCCGTAGCGGTAGCTCCCGGCGTTACCATCCCGACGATAATCTTCTTACGCTTGAGCTGTAGCGCCAGGTTTACCATGTTCATATTCAGTGCCGATTTACTGCTGCGGTACCAGTACAGCATCGGCATGGTCACGCTGGCTATCGAGCCCTGGCTGCTCGACACCGTGATCATCTTTTTCAGATCACTGGCTTCAACGTTCTTGCGAAACGCCTCGCATATTTTCACAGGACCTTTTACATTCACAGCCATAACAAGGTCAAAGGTGTCGTAGTTCATCTTGCCCCATAGCTGGTTTTCGATACCGCCGCCTATACCAGCATTGTTCAGCAACACGTCTATGGGCTGGTCTTTGTACTGCGCTGCGAGCGCATCGATACGTGCATGGTCAGTTACGTCGAGTTGCTCGATGCTAATGTTGTCGTTATCTGCCGCCAGCATATTCAGCTCATCAGCTTTCTCCGGTTTGCGCGCAGTGGCAATAACCTTCGCGCCGCGCGCCGAATACTGGCGGGTAAATTCGAGCCCGAGGCCGCGACTGGCACCGGTAATCAGGATAACGGTGCCCTCGGTTACCAGTTTGACAGCCTTGTCTTCCGCCGACAGTTCCATGGGTTTTACGGAGTGCCCACCGGCCTGTGCCTCGCTGATACCAACCGCGGCCGCGGCTAGTCCGGCTGCGCCCGCAACAAAATCACGGCGATCAAGTTTCTGATCAATATTCTTATGGTCATTCTTTTCACTCATGCTTCCACTCCAGATAAATATTCTTTAGCAGCATCGACATCCGGCTTCACTGCACATAATTCAATGATCGCATCCGCCCACTCTTCCTGCCTGTCCGGAAGTGTGGTGCATTCAAGCCCGGTTATATCTGCTGCTGCGACTGTGTGAGTAAGGTTTGGATCCCAGTGTGCAGCACATAAATAAAGTTTATTGACACAATTTTGTAACGCTCCATCAACCGGATAGCAAAACAGTTCAACACAGATACGTGGCCAGCCCGCTGCACTTTTAAGCAGTGCAATGACACGGGTGTGCACATCGGCTACATCAACTCGTGGCTCGGCTTCAATAATGCCACCGCGTTCCTGCCGGTACCACGGCCAGAACAACGAGTGGTTTCGAATGATATGCCAGTACTCGAGCAGGTGGCCACCGTGCCAGGCCGGTTCGATCGGCGGCGAATAGTGTACGGCAAGCTCTTCCGCATCTTTGCTATTAAAAAGTTGTACGCCGCTGCACACTGCACGTCTGATGCGCTCGGGGTGTCGACCGATAAAATCGATCAATACGGTACTTCCGCCCCACTCCGCCCAGGCATCAACCGTCGGGAACCCGAGCTGATCCAGCACGGCAAGAATTGCCGTCGCGGTGCTATCAAGAAACATGGCGTGACCCGCGAGCGGATGCGATTCACCATGACCCGGCAGATCTAACGCTATTACCGGTCGCTTACCTTCGAATCCCCGGAAAACCTTTTCAATCGTTTCGCATGAACCGCCTGCACCATGCAGTAACAATAGCGGCTGGCCCGGTGCATCGAGGTTACAGTGCAGCCGCAGATTGCCGTGCTCATAATTCAGCATACGGTTCCAGCCATGACCGGAAATTGCTCCGGTTTCCGGGGCATGTCCGGGTTCTGCGCCGGGATGTCTAAAGAAAAATGCATGCGCCTCGTCGAGGTTTTCTTCCAGGGTTCCACCGTCCCGGATCGCTACACAGGACGCCTGCTTCTGTATTTTTTCGAGATGGGTGCGCAGCACATCTGTTTCAGTCGCCGTAATAATCGCGGGTACCTGCAAAGTTTCCAGCGGCACGTTACCATCAAAATTGAATGCTGCCCGATAGGCAACGCGATAGTAGTCACCGGCACGCAGGAATTCGAGTAACCAGTTTTGCAATACCGAGGGTTCCGGCACATCGTGAATCATGCGTGCGGACAATTGCCGGTCGAACCACGGAAAGAACATCAGCTGGTCGCGGTTGCGCGCCCAGATCCAGGCCAGGTGACTACCATCCCACCGTGGTTCTAAAGGCGGAAGATAGCCAGACAAAATATGATCACGTTCGGCATCATCCAATACAACATAGCCGTTCGCATACACGGCCGTAACGCGCTCCGGATATGCGGCAGCCAGTGCGACGGCCATCCCGGCACCGGTGTGAAAACCATAAGTGGCGGCAGACGATATGCCTACCGCATCCATAAATTCGGCGAGCGCGTCTGCAAATTCCCAAAGGGTAATTTCTACTTCGCTGTCCGAGGCAAGAGGGTCTGACATCCCATAGCCGGGATGATCGGGGGCAAATACGGTAAACCCTTCCGCCCACTGCAACATCAGGGTTTCGTATTCAGCGGATGACTGCGGCGACTGGTGGAGCAGTAAGACTGCGGGACCGGAGCCACAACGACGGTAGTGGACCTGGCGCGGTCCCCATTGACCAGCAATCGTTACAAAATGACGCTCTATAGGCATTTTAATTTTTGTGCAACGCCGCAATCGGCCTACAAGCCTACCAGCACTGGGCATTCAAGAAAATGCTGCCGGAGGGCTTGCAGTCAGGCGCTTGTGGAGTATATGTGCAAAACAGCCGGCAACAAGCCGGCTGTTTTGTGAGTGTTTATAAGTGGCCAGCTAAGGCTTTAGTCCGCCACCTTAAGCCTGGGCTCAGCCTTATCGCCGTAGCTTCGGCCGAGTCATCGGGCATGTTGGGATGCGGGCATTTTTCCCTGTTATCAAAGGGATATAACACTGCACCAGGTATCAGGGACTTTCTTTATCGGCGGATTCCAGTGCTGTGTGCCGGCGAATCGCCGTCACGATGATGAACACCGGCACCATGAGTATCGCACCCACGAACAACGGCGCATTCATGCCAACGTTTTGGAACAGGAATCCCGACACGGTCGGACCGACAGACCGACCGAGCCAGCCCGCCGACTGAAACAGCCCCAGTACGGTCCCTCGCTCCCGGTCACCCGCCTGCTTCGATACCCAGCTCGTCGAGGCGGTATTAAACATGGCACCACCGAATGCCGTGAAGGCGATACCAAACATCATTATTTTCCAATCGGGTGGCTCAAATGCAAACGGAACAGTCGCCATAAATAGCAGGCCAAATATGTAGCAGGCAGCAGCTGCCAGCAGTAGCTTGCCCTCGCCGAAAATGGGTGCCAGTTTTCCGACGATGAACATCTGGGTCACCATGACGATAAACGCCAGGAACATAAAAATCGATCCAACCTGGCGCGGTCCCCAGCCAAACCCGGCGTTCGACCAGAACGGGAACATGGTCTCGAAGTTGGTCATCGCGAAAAATACGAAGAACCCCATAACGACCATCATGGCGAGTATCGGCCGCGAGAGGATATGCCGGAAGGACTGGATGGTGCCTTTACCACCTTCATCCTCATGTTCGACTTTCGCCGTACGTTGTTCGGGTGGCAGGCTTTCCTTAAGAAAAAATACGATCGCCAGCATCGTTATAAACGATGCAACGGTGGCGGCAATCGATGGCCAGAATAGCGAAGCCGTTTCTGCGGTGCTGCCGGACAGCAGTCCGCCTATACCCGGTCCCAGCATGAAACCAAGGCTGATTGCGCCACCCACCATGCCCATTCCCTGGGCACGTTTTTCGGAAGTGGTGATATCAGCAACATAGGCTGTAGCCGCCGCAAAGTTGCCGGCCATCAGGCCGCTTAGGAAACGCGCTACCAGCAATAACCAGATGTTGCCGGTGGTATCTGCAAATGCCATCGCCAGGTAAGCCAACCCGGATCCCAGCATAGTACAGATCAGGATGGGCTTACGTCCGTGGCGATCGCTCATCCGCCCCCAGATAGGCGTCGCGATAAACTGCCCCATCGCAAAAGTGGAGACTATAAAAGCGGCGAGCGTTTCGGATGCGCCTAAATTTTGCGCGACAAATAAAAAGGGTGGCAACACGAGCCCAAAGCCCATGGTGCTGAACATGATCACGAAAAACAGGATCGCCATCGATACAGACCCTTATTGCGCTACGTGGCTATTTATATTCAAAGTCTGCCCGCCCGTTTGTTAAGGCCGCATAGTCTGTTGACTTAAGCCACTTAAGCGCCTCGGCGTCCTGTTTAATGTAGGCATCGAGGAATGCAGTTTGTGCCGCCCGCACGATACGCGCAGCCTCAGGGTCTGCCTCGCCGCCGCGGTTGTCGCGACAAATCAGTCCGCCCAGGTAATGGTCGGCATTCTCGAAAACCAGGGAATACTTGTCGCCCGGCGGGGATTCCGTGTACCCGGACATGCGCCACTGCCAGGGATAAATGACACCCGTGCCCACGTTGCCCTCGTCGAGGGTACCGCCGCTGGCAAAGAGCGGGCCGGTCAGGCTGCCGAAGGGATCCTCGGACATACGCTCCTGGTTCGTCATCCCCGGTGTTGGTGGCATCTCGCCCACCCCGCTCATGACGACCGCCACCCTGAACCGCGGATCGGCAAAACCGGCAGGTTGGCCGTCGACCGTTTCGTAGCGGAGTCCGGATTTCATCATCGTGATAAGTCCGCCGAAGGAATGTCCTGCAACAACGGCAAGGTTGTGATCAATACGCCCTGCAAGTTCCGGCAGCTTCATTTCGAATTCATCCAGTGCGTCCAGCGCGAAACTCATGTCGCGCACGCGTGAAGACTGCATCCTGAGCAGGTCAGTCCCCTTCATTTTCGGCCCGTTGGGCGAATCAAGATGGTTGGGAAGAATGACGACATAACCGCGTGACACCCAGAAGTCAGTCACCGTCGCATATTGTTCCGGATAGCAGAATGCACCGTGCGAAAACACGATAACGGGAAACGGGCCGTCTGTCGCCGGCCAGCTCACCTGGAAGTTGACCTGCCGATCCTGCACCTCGTCGTATAACTCGACGTTGTTATTGCGGCGCACCTCCAGCACACCGGGCTCAAGCCGGTCGGGTGCTGCAACCATGGTTGTACATGCTGACAAAAATAAAGTGCAGGCGACTAACCCGACCTTCACCAGGTAATAGAGGGTTTGAGACACGCAGGAGTCCGTCCGTCCGGTTAAAGAGTCGGCTATGGTATGGGGCACTGCACCTATCTGCCAACCGGATGCCCTGCGGGACCAGCCTGCGGTAGCTTGCAAGTATCGGCGGGAGTTTTTGAGGATGCGTGAGCAACCCCGGGGGGTTAAAGCAACCCCGCTAGTTACTGCCAGGCTGTGAGAAGGCCACACCAAAGCCGACCTGGAAGTCCAGATCGATGACATCGGCGTCCGTAACCTCAATCGACAAAGGCTGATCGGTCGTCAGGTAGGAACCGCAAGCTTCGCCGAGATCGCAAACGCGGTTGTCGTTATCCGAGTCGGAAAACGCGAACAACTGGTATATGCCTGCGGGAATATCTGCGATCTCCCATTCGTACTCGCCGCCGTTTACACCCACTTCGACTTCGCGCACTTCCTCGGTCAGCGGGTTGACCAGCCGCACATGCAGACGTCCCGCGTTGCCCGTGGTAACTATTGCACTGACCTGCATGATGACGTTGAGTTCCACGTCGTTCACGTCAGAGCTGATCATCAGTTTGCCTGAATAAGTACCGTCGGGCAGGCCCGCACGGTCAACCTGCAGGGTGTAATCACCTAGTTCGTCGGCAGCCGGTGCAATCAGCCAGGGCGAATCTGAAACGATACTCTCGACCTCCAGTTCGCCGCCGGCGTTGTTACGCAGGTTAAAATTCAGCATATCCAGCGTGGCACCAAAGTTCAGCGAGCGCGGCGTAATACCCAGCCACGGCTGATCGGCCGGCGGGTTACCACCCGCTTCCAGGGCTGCTGCCACCGATTTCTGCGCGTTGATAATGCCCCAGCCGAACTCATCCGTCTGTTCGTCGCCGTCCGTCAGCTTGCTCTGCGCGAGCATCACATGGATATCGGCCGGTGTCAGATCGTCATTCACGCTGCGCATCAGTGCGATTACGCCGGCCACGTGCGGGGCCGCCATCGAGGTGCCCTGGAAAAAGGGATACACGTAATCGGCCGGGCCGAAGGCATCGTTGCCGCCTGTACTCAACACACCGTCGGGGTAAATATCGCCATTGATATTCCGCGACAGGTCGCCGCCCGGTGCGGCCACGTCCACGAAATTACCAAAACTTGAATACGGGGCCAGTTCTCTTCCGAGCGTAACCGCGCTCACCGCGATGACGTTATCGTACGCCGCCGGATAAAACGGCGCACTCGTTGAGTTGTTACCTGCGGCCGCAACAATAACCACCCCGGCGGCAGCCGCTTGGGTGATTACCGCCTGCTCGGCACCCGAGGCGCCGGCGCCGCCTATACTCATATTGATGATTTCAGCCGGATTAGGATTCACCGGCACACCGGTACAGTTCGGGGGACCCGTCATGCCGGCGGCGTAACAGATGGAGTTGCGTATATCGCTACTCGCGCCGCCGAAGCGGCCCAGTGCACGAATCGGCATGACGCGCACGTCCGGCGCCACACCGGCGACACCGAGGTCGTTATTTGTAGATGCTGCAACGGTGCCTGCGACGTGGGTGCCATGGAAGGAACTACTGAAACCAAAACTATTGCTGTCGCCCGGGTCGGTCGGGTCCGGATCAATGCCGTTACCGTCGCCTGCATTCGACAACTGGCTCACGAAATCGTAACCGCCGACAAGCTGACCGTTCAGGTCTTCATGCCCCAACAACACGCCTGTATCTATAACGGCCACCGAAATATTGGGATTCCCCATGGTCAGGTCCCAGGCCGCAGGGAGGTTGATCAGCGGATAATGCCACTGGAACTCGTAGCCCGGGTCGTCAGGCTCAAACTGCGGGTAGCGAATAAAGTTCGGTTCGGCGAAATCGGCCTGCCCGCTTTTCAGCAGTTCCTCGATATCCATCATCGTACGCATTCTGTCGGCCAGGTCTTCGCGAACCTTAAAGCGCGGAATATTATCTGGCAACGAATCCGGCTGGGGTGCTGCAGCCAGCCCAGCGGTATTTGAAAACTGTATTAACTGCAGGCCGGGATCTTCATTACCCTGACCCAATGCACTGGCTGCAGCAAATTGTTGCGGTGAGTCCGGTTGCGAGGGTATCAAGTGAGCGACAGCCTGGCCCGGAATAAAATCATTCGACAACTGGAAACTCGCGGTCACCTCGGCGGTCGATGCCTGCCCAACGGTTAATACGTAATTTGAGCCACCGTTGCCGCAAACTGTTATGGCCGGATCCACAATCTGGTAACAGGCGCTCACTACGATCACGAACTCGCCCGATACCTCAACGACCAGCGTCTCAACCGAATCCAAAGTTGAGCCAGCCAGCTTGTCAACGAGCTCCTCGTTCAGGTTGAGGAGCAACAGGTCGATATCGGTTTCAACAGGGTTACCCGGATCGAAATCCGATATCTGCAGCTTAATCGTCTGGCCCGCGAGTAAATTGATCCGGTAAAAATCACTACTGTCACCGGTACTGCGGGCCGGTCCGGCGGGACCGCCACCCGGTACATTCACATAGCCGCCCACGGTACCCGGGTTGGGAATTAGCTGGGCAGTTGCAAAAGAATCGTTATCGCCCGCGATACCCACCGTTAAATCGTTGGTATCTACATCGGCAGCAACCGCCGCCGCCACGGATATGGTGCCGGTCAGGCCGTAATCGCCGAGGGGAATCTGCGCAAGTGGCGCCGGTCCACCGCCTCCACCGCCGCCGCCTCCACCACCACCACCGCCTCCACAGGCGGAAAGCAGTGCGGTCGTTGCTGCAATCGAAACTTTGCGGATGAAATCCACGGATGTTAATCCTCTTT
>PBYE01000062.1 GCA_002729495.1 Chromatiales bacterium | reverse complement strand
GTATCTGGCCCATTTATATTCGCATCCTGTGTCCAGGTGATGCCTAAAATATCGTCATAGATGAGACCGCCGCCGCGATCTATAAGTGAATCGCCCCCACTTTCCTAGACACCTTTCAGCCATACAAAATGGCACCAGGAGAGGTGGATATGAGCAGCAAACGATACCCGGAAGAGTTCAAGATTGAAGCCGTTAAGCAGGTAGTTGATCGGGGCCACAGCGTGGCCGATGTAGCCGGTCGACTGGGGATGACAATCCACAGTTTGTACGCGTGGATTAAGAAGTACGGCCCGGACTCAGCTGAGCATAATGCTAAGGCTGCCGAAGCAGCAGAGATCAAGCGGCTGAAGAAGGAGCTAAAGCGCGTGACTGATGAGCGCGACATGCTAAAAAAAGCCGCGGCGTACTTCGCGAACCAGCGCGAGTGAGGTACGCCTTTATCAGGGCGCACAGCGCGAACTGGTCAGTGCGGTGGTTGTGTGGATTGCTGGCGTTGCACCCGAGCGGCTATTACGCGTGGTGTCGGCAGCCTAAATCACCGCGGTCTAAAGCGAACGCGCGGCTGTGACGGGGCTGATCAAGCAGTTCTGGTTGGAGAGCGGTGGTGTGTACGACTACCGGAAGATCCATGCCGATCTACGTGAGGTCGGCGAACACTGCGGTCAGAACCGGGTTTATCGGTTGATGAGAGCTGCAGGGCTCAAGGCCCAGGTAGGTTACCGTAAACCCCGCCAGCGCAGTGGCCCGCCACACGTGGTCGCACCGAACCGGCTTAAGCAGCAGTTCACCACGGCACAGCCGGATGCAACCTGGGTAACCGACATCACCTACATCAAGACGCACGAAGGCTGGCTGTATCTTGCCGTAGTGGTCGACCTGTTCTCCCGCAAGGTTGTGGGCTGGTCGATGCAAACGAGGATCACCAAGGAGCGGGTGCTGAATGCGCTTCTGATGGCGGTGTGGCGCAGGAAGCCAAAAACCACCGTCACGGTGCATTCAGACCAGGGCAGCCAGTACACCAGCCATGACTGGCAGGCGTTCCTGAAGAACCATGGCCTGGAGGGCAGCATGAGTCGCCGTGGTAACTGCCATGACAATGCGGTGGCTGAAAGCTTCTTCCAGTTACTGAAGCGGGAGCGCATCAAGCGGCAGGTTTACGCAACCCGCGAAGATGCCAGAGCCGATGTGTTTAATTACATCGAGATGTTTTACAACCCCAAACGCCGGCACGGTTTCAATAATCAGCTGTCACCGGTAGAGCATGAAAGACAATTTACAGAACGGCTGGTAAGTGTCTAGAGTATTGGGGGCGATTCATACGTCATCAAAATATATCGGACAGAAGCTGCCTGAACTTAAGGAAGTATCTGGCTCGTCTGGGTAGTTATTCAAGCAACCTTTTGTCGGTACTGTAACCAACGATGTACCCACAACGGGCATTTACTTTATGTGTTGCCACTAACCATATTTCACGGGGAGGAGGAAATGTTTCACATTTCCCTGGAAAATATGGTCACTGTCCCTTTTTATTGGGTAACGCGAATGCTGTGACCCAGTCGCCGGGGTCCTGGTCGACGAAGGGATGGCCGCCCGAGATGGCCACGACATATTGTTTGCCGTCTATCGAATAGGTCGTCGGGTGCGCGAAGCTGCTCGTCGGGAGTTTTACGGTCCACAGTTCGTCACCGTCTTCAAGATCGAACGCTCGGAAGCGGTTATCTACGGTAGCCCCTATAAAGAAGAGCCCGCCTGCCGTTGCGATGCCCCCCGAAAAAGTCGGCGTGCCCCATTTGAACGGGATCGGTATAGGCGACAACTTGTCAGCAGCGCCCAACGGCACTTCCCATTTAATAGTGCCTTTCTGGAGATCGACCGCCACGACCATGGCCCACGGCGGCTTACTACACGGCAGGAAGCGTGGCGACATAAATGGCCCCTGCCTGAGGTGATACGGCGTTCCGTGCATGGGATTAAGCGAGTTCATGTCGTTGGGCCCCGCATCCGGTTGGGGCTCGGTTACCTCGCTGTTGGGAACGAGCTGCGCAAAGTGCGGCATGTTGAGTACGTTGGTCACGAGCGTATTGGTGGGTTCGTGGATCGCAACCGAGCCCCAGTTCACGCCACCCGCCGTTGACGGCACCACAACGGTACCCTCGAGGCTCGGCGGCGTAAAAATCGGCCCGATGCGGGCATCAGCAAAGAACTCTTTACAGGCGCCGAAAGTCAGCCACCATTCGTCGTCCCAGTCAAAATCATGCGGCACGAGCGGCGGTGGCGCCACCGGGAACGGTTGTGTAGGCGATAGTTGTTCACCCGCGACGCCGTCGGTCGGTACCGGCCGTTCCTCGATCTCGAAAAAGGGCTCGCCCGTTTCGCGGTGGAAAATATAGAGCATGCCGGTCTTGGTTGCCTGGATAACGGCGGGAAACGGCTTGTTGTCTTTAACGAGATCAACTAGCACCGGCTGGGCCGCATTGTCGTAGTCCCAGACATTGTGATGCACCGTCTGGAAATGCCAGATGTATTCGCCGGTCGATGCCCTCAGCGCCACGATCGAGTCGGCGTATTCGTTGTTGCCGGGTCGTGTGCCGCCGTAGAAATCGGGCGACGGGCTGGAGGTCGGCAGGAATAACAGGTCGCGCTCCTCGTCCACACTGAGCATGCCCCAGGCCTGCCCGCCGCCGGTTTCGCGTGCGGCATCTTTATCCCAGGTCTTGTGCATCGGGTCGTTCGCATCGCGTGGCACCGGATCCCATTGCCACACCAGCGCGCCCGTGCGAACCGAAAAGGCCCGGAGCGTCCCCGCCGGTGCATTCCAGCGGTGGTTATCGCGCACCTTTGTCGTCAGGATCATCAGGTCACCGGCAACCACCGGCGGGTTGTAGAAACGAACTTCGTGCTTCCAGACAGGTTTCTTATCCATGTAGAGCGGCTCGACATCGGCCTCGCCGTCTTTGCCGAAGCCTTTGCATGGCTCACCCGTCCGCGCATCCAGCGCGAACAGCCTGAGGTCATTTGTGGCCAGCAAAATGCGGGTGGCGCAGGCCGTTGCCTCCGCTGCCCCTTCGTCCTGCCAGAACGCGACGCCACGGCACTTCAGGAAAGCGGTTGCGTCCTCTCCGCCTGGATCGGCATCGCTGCCGTTGCCGCCCAGATCGATATCTGGATTAAAACTCCAGCGTGCGTCTCCGGTTACCGGATCGAGGGCCAGTACCTCGTTAAACGGCGTGCACAGGACCAACGACTGGCCGGCTTCCGGCGGGGTAAGTATCGGGTTGGCCTGGAAACCGGTGGTCTTGCTGAGCTCGATGCCATACTTATCTAACGAGCCTGTCCTTACCTGCCATGCAATTTCGAGGTCGTCGACATTATCCGCGTTGATTTGATCAAGCGAGCTGTAGCGCGTGCCTCCCGGGTTGCCGCCCCACACCGGCCATTCCTGCGCATGTAGTGCGCAGGGCAACAACAAGGCCCAAAAGACCAACCTAACCATGTGCCTTCCTCGCTTATAGTTTTTCTTTTTCCCGATCATAAGGCTTTCTAGCATACGGATAGCCACAGCATATAACGGCAGTTTTTCGGGACATCAGCCTAACCTGATTTCATTCCAGTTGAGCGCAGCTAACAAACTCTAATTGGAAGTACGTACTTGTATATACTTCTGCTTTCCAAGCAGTTTGGTCTTGGCCTTAACCAAAATAAACTGACAAACTTATAGGTTATGAACAGCGCATCACATAGCTCGAACCTTAAACGTATAAGTATTGTTGCGAGTTGTGATGAAAATTATGCTCAGCACCTGGGTATAATGTTTTTGTCGATCCTTCGTAATACGGATAACGCCGGATTACTTCAATTTTTCCTAATCAATAATAGGATATCTCCCACCAGCTTAAAAACGATCAAAAATCTGGTGGAACCATTTGGTGCCCAAATAACAATAATCGAGGCCCGGGAAAAACCTTTCGAGCATATTGATACAGGCCGATATGGCGCGGAATCATGTCAACGCCTGATCATGGCTGAAATCCTGCCTGCTGATGTTTCACAAGTTGTATATCTGGATTCTGACTTAATCGTAATTGATGATATTTGTGAATTGGCAGTTATGGCAGGAGATGCTCCGCTGGCCGCTGTTGAAAACCTCTCACCAAAAGCATGCCAGGGCCTAGGTCTCAGAAGAGACTCATATTTTAATGCGGGGGTCCTCGTCGCCAATTTAGACTACTGGCGCGCTCATTCCATTCAGCTAAAGCTTTTAAGCTATCTACGCGATAACCAAGATACGATCAGACATTTGGACCAATGCGCTTTGAATGGGGTTTTCGAGGGCAAGTGGACCAGGCTTCCGCAGCGCTGGAACCTGACGGTTGATGCCTTTCGTGCCCTGAAGCATCACTACGACAGTAACTGCGGATATTCGAAACAGGAACTAGCAGAAGCTATAGCCTCGCCATCGATTATTCATTTCATTGGCCCCAAAAAACCCTGGTTGTGGAATTGCCATTCCGAGTACAAAGCGTTCTATGATCACTATAAATGTTTGTCGCCATGGAAGAATTGTCCCCGGCAGGATTCATCGTTCAGAAATGCTTTAAAAAGCAGCCTGGCCTTACGAAGAAGATACAGGCAATGGGATCGCTATAAAAACCTCGATATTCGCCCCAACAATATTGGTTGATCAAACCCTGTATTTTGGAGCAAACAGAATTCACGATAGAATTCACGTATGAGCAACTCAATTGCTACTGCAGGTCAGGATAAGATTGTTGTTGTCGCCAGCAGCGATGATAACTATGCAATCCCAATGCATGTAATGTTTGTTTCTCTGCTGGAGAATGCTGCTCGACCAGATCGTTTTGAGATATTTGTAATAGATGGCGGAATTTCAGAGAAAAAAAAGAATAATCTGCAAAATGATATAAGTGCACGCGGCGGTAACGTTGCATTTCTACAAGTAGATGATGGGATCTATGCGGACTTCCCCACTCAAAAACATATATCCGCTCCTGCTTACTACAGAATATCCATACCTGAATTATTTAATGAAACTGTCAAACGAGCGATCTATCTGGACTGCGACCTGATCATCAAGGCTGACCTGGAAGAATTATGGAGCCAGGACCTTGGGCCTTATGCTATCGCTGCAGTAGAAAATATAGCCGGCAGCACCTATTTAAAGTCCGGATTAGCCCAAAGCGACTATTTTAATTCAGGGGTAATAATAATCGACCTGGTTAAATGGCGTGAGCAGAACATACCGGAAAAAGTTCGTACCTTTAAGATGGAACATCCAGAACTGATTTCAACTAATGATCAATGCGCATTCAATGGAGTTTTCAGGGGCGAGTGGGCACGCCTGCCCTTGCATTGGAATATGCAATCCGGCTTGTATAGAAACAGGCGCCAGGTAGAAAGACTGAAGCAAAACGGCGCATATGAAAAAGCTGTCTGGACGCCATCTATCATTCACTATATAGGCTGGTCAAAACCCTGGGTCATACCTTGCTTTCATCCCCTGGAGGGCGAATATCGCCGCTATTTAGAGATGAGCGTTTACAGGCACGAACCTCTGGAGGAAGTAGGCACACCCGTAGAATATACGGCCATTAAGGTATTCAGGAAGAACGTTCAAAAAAAGCGCTGGCAGAAAAAATACAGGTCCAAGGGGATAAATCTGTACCCGTAACCAAGCAGGTCCCGGTTGCTATTCCATTGACCGGGTGCAGGTCCTCTTTTTGATCTACCGCCTTCTCGCTTACGCGGCCGCTTTGATTTAGGATTTCCCACACTGTGCGCACACCTGTTCTGAGCAATTTCAGCATTCCCATTCTCGTCCTGCTTGTAGCGGGTTGTGAGAAGGCACCGGTGGTCGAACGATTTCCAATCGAAACCCAGCGGCCCAATCTCGATATCATGACGGTTGCGCATCGCGGGGCCGAAAACTTCGCCCCTGAAAATACCTTACCGAGCATCGAAAAAGCCATTGAGCTTGGCTTCGACTATGTAGAGCTTGATGTGCGTTACACGAATGACAATGTCGCTGTTCTCATGCATGACGATGATGTCGATCGCACTACCAACGGCACCGGGTACGTATCGGAACTATCGTTCGATGAAATCAGAAAGCTCGATGCCGGTAGCTGGTTCGCTGCCGAGTTCACCGGAACCAGGGTGCCTTTGCTCGAAGAAGCCCTGGCAATAATGCAGGGCAAAATTTGCATTTACTGGGACACCAAGGGCTTTCCGGATGAAGCAACATTAGATCTGTTCAAACGCTACGAGTTTGATCGCGACTGTATGCTTATAAGCTTTGGCGGTCTGGGCGGCGTCAGAGACAGAGATCCGATTCCGAAATGGCTGGTCAAACGATGGCCGGCAGCGCCCCTCATACCCCACGCAAGGAAACCTGAAGATATAGCGACACTACTGGGTGATTATCCTGACATTCGGGCCGTTCAGGTAAAGCGCTGGCAGCTTAAGGATGAAATAGTCGATGCAGCGCACGAGGCCGGGTTGCTGGTTCTTTCCACGGTGTATACCGACTGGGACCGGCCCGACCGCTACGAACGCATAATATCGACGGGGGCGGATTTGCTTATGCTGAGTAATATAGATGTATTCGATAATTACCTCGGCGAAATCAAACAGAACCAGGCGCCAGCCGGCGAGCAGCAATAAGCAAACCCTGATCTCCTGTGGCCGCACTCCAGGGCTAAATTATCGCGCCGGGCACTTTACATTTTCTGGCATGGCAACCGGCTTCGCTGATAACACCCGGCGCATCCGACACGGTGCTCCGCCATTGAGAGCATATTTCCTAATCTGGAAGATTGCTGTATGTTGTTGCCACTTAAGGACTTATCGGCGCAGGAAAACCATGAAAATAAGTGATTGCGACCCTGGTACTGGGTGTCGGCCTTGGCGTTGCCTTTGGCTCCTTTATAACTGAAGCAGAAGTTTTTCCCTATTCGCTGGTGCGCCCCGTCACAGACAGGGCGGTGGACCTCTACAAGCGCATCAGTGACCCTGAGTCCTATGCGCTGCTCAACGTGCCGCTCTCTGAGTAGACTTTCGCCGAAACCACGGATGTCGGGTTCAAGCCCGACGACCTGACCTACCAGTCCAATTACCTGGAAGGTGACCTGACCATCCCGGCAGGTGTGTTCTGGCCCAACGAAGCTGAAGTCAAGATGCTGCCCATCATGAGCCGCAACAAGCAGTTCTTTGAAGGTAAAACGGTGATGGAAATTGGCACCGGTTCCGGCATTGTCAGTTTGTATGCGGCGCAGCTTGGCGCAAAAAAAGTTGTTGCCACGGACATCAGCCCCGAGGCGATTGCGGCAGCCAATGCGAATGCCGAAGGGCTCGGGCTTAGCGATATCGTTGATTTCCGCCTGGTACCGCTCGATGATATGTCGGCCTATTCCGTCATAGACGAGAACGAAAGTTTTGACGTAATAATTTCCAACCCGCCTTATGCGCTGGACCTCGATGCGCCCGTCAATACGGCGGCGGTAGATACAGGTGATCTGGGCTTTTCAATCATCCGGGGCCTGGACAAACATCTGAACAAAGATGGTATTACCATCCTTTTCTACGGTTCTATGTTTTACCACGGCGTGATGGCGAAGTTCGCCAGGTACAGCGGCTACGACGTGAGAAACCACGATTCGGTAGTATTGTACAGGTGGGAAGCCGAAACGCTGTTTAACTCCTACATGTCCAAATTACTTGAACGTGAACACGTCGACCCGAATGCTTTTGTATTCGACCACGAAAAAGATTATGGCCTGAGCCAGAAGTTTTTGGCTAACGAGGCCCTCACCCCGGCCCGGGTCAAATACAAGCGATTGATACCGGGGGAACGCGGCTTCAACTGGTATCCGGGTATGATGGTCATACGCCACCCTGATTAGCTGTCCGGGCGCACGCCTGCATTCGCAAGAGCCTGCTTTCCAGGGACTTTCAGCGTTGTCCGAGTGCCGGTAATCAGCCCCTGTCGAAACGGTACAACCGGTTGCTATATGCAAAGCTGTTAATAAGCACGTAGATAATCGTGCAACAGCATGCCGGGGGACAGACCATTGAACCAAAGCTATTCGAAAGACACACCTGCTGATTCACCAGCAACGATCAACCGCAGACGGCTGATTACGTCCGGCATCGGGCTGGTCGGCGCAGCGATACCTTTAATGGCAAATGCAGGCGCACACAGTGCGGCGATGCCGATTGTAGCGCCACCGATTCCCAAGCCCGGTGCGGACGCGCTTGTTATCGAATCGATTGAACTCTTCTGGTTGCATGACGGCACAAAAATGGGTGCTGCCTTCCCCCGTTTGTTCGTGCGCATCTACACGAAAGAAGGCGTTGTCGGCGAAGCCTACACTTTCTTCTGGCACAGCTGGGACAAAGTCATTGAGATTATTCGTGACGGCATCGAACCGTTGTTGATTGGTATGGATGCGCTACAGATCGAAGCCTGCTGGCAACGTGCCTGGTACGTGCTCGATCGTGAGTTCGGCCGCGGGACCGGCAACTCGGTCCTCCCGCAGTTCACGCGCGCACTCGCCGCTGTAGACAATGCGCTCTGGGATGCGGTTGGCAAGGCATACGGTGCACCCTGTTACAAGATGTGGGGTGCTCATACGAATGTATTGCCGGCCATCTCCTTCGACCAGCGCTACCGGCATCCGGGCGCAAACTACGATGCGAAGAAATTTGGCGCGCACATGCGGGAACTCGTGGACATGGGCTTCGGCGGGGTTAAGCTCAAACCGGGCAGGCCGCCGTTTACGCCTGAAGAGGATGCCGAGTGGGTGCATATCGTACGCGATGCAGTCGGGCCCGATTTTCTGCTCCAGGCCGACGCGAACCAGCGCTGGAACGTGGATCAGGCCATCGATTTCGGCAGGCGAGTGCAGGATGTAGGACTGCGCTGGCTCGAAGAACCCTGCCGCAGGCGTATCGATATGGCTCGGGTGCGCTCGGCAACGGGTCTGCCCATTTGTGCCGGCCAGTCAGAAATTACAATCGACGGCGCGCGTTACCTGATGACCGACAACGCGATTGACATCTGCAATTACGACCCGGGTTATGCCTGCGGCCCCACCGCATGGCGCAAGGTATACGGTCTTGCGCAGAGCTTCGGGGTGGAGATGTCGGTGCACCAGCAGCCGCAGATGGCTGCGCACCTGATGGCAGCAACGCCCGACGGAGTTAAGCACGGCGTGGAAGTTTACTTACCCGACATGGACCCGCTCTTCTGGCAGATGATAGAGAACCAGAATAAAGTGAAAAACGGTATGTACGTGCTACCCGAAGGCCCGGGTTACGGTTACGTTTACGACGAGAAGATCGTCGCAAAATACAGGCACAAGGTCTAACAAGGCTGTTATCCGGTAATGGCCGGCAGGTCCTTATTTCAGGCGACGCCTTCCAGGAACTCGAGCACGTCCTGCCTTAGCTGCGGTGTCTGTTCATGCTCGTAATTGAAAAAGCCGTGCGGTGCACCGGGATATATTTTGTGTGTAAGGGTTATGTTTCGCTGCCCGAGTTCCGTCGCATAACGTGCCGATGACTCAACCAGGAAATCGATATCGCCGACGCCAAGGAAACACGGTGGATGATTTGTCCACTCAAGATCCATCGGCGTGATGGCGCTCGAAGGCGCAATCGGGCCGGGCTTTAAGGTCTCCACACCGCCATAGCTTTGCATGAACAGCCGGGGTACAGCGCCGATCTCATCAGGGTCGTCGCCCAGCAGCGTTTCCCGATCCAGCAGTCCGTACATGGAAACGACACTCGCGGGCTCCGGCAAATCATCTTTCCCGAACTCGCCCGCCAGCGGCGGCATCAGCTCAGGATTGGCCCACAGCACCGCATACATCGCGGACAGGTTCGCGCCTGCAGAATCGCCCATCATGTGCACGCGTCTGAATTCCGGGTGTTCCTGCTTAATCCATGCACCCGCGCGAAGTATTGACTGCAGCAGGAGCGGATTCGGATGCTCCGGTGCCAGCGGATACTCGACATTGAATACCGTAAACCCTGCATCGCACAGAAACTGCAGGTCCGCCGGATAGTACTTCTTGCCACAGGCTATCCAGCCACCACCGTGGATATAAATGATCGCGG
>PBYE01000061.1 GCA_002729495.1 Chromatiales bacterium | reverse complement strand
GTACATTCAAGCTGCATGCATGAAATCTGCTGTAGGAATCGCCTTTAGGCGCAAACCCGCCTGCTTTCCTGGTCGCGGCTAAAGCCGCTCCTGCAGGTACATTCAAGCTGCATGCATGAAATCTGCTGTAGGAATCGCCTTTAGGCGCAAACCCGCCTGCTTTCCTGGTCGCGGCTAAAGCCGCTCCTACAAAGGAATATCGCGGGTTTGCTTGTAGGAGCGGCTTTAGCCGCGAACCCACGGTAGCTTAGGGCACAAACTCTTCCCTGTACCCAAACCCCTGCGCATTATCGATAACACGGATCATTTCCGGGGTAATCTTATAAAAGTTTGCGGCCTTCAGGCGCGCTGCAATGGTTTCCTCGTGCTCACCTTTTGGTTTCGCGTACAACACGTCGATCTGTGGAAATTTTTTAAAGTAAATCGCGAGCGCTTTAGCCCGCTCCGCGCCCTCTACGACACTCACCTGCCCCCTGATCTGCAAGCCGCGCACGTCGTGCCAGTTGTCACAGTCCGGATTGATCGTTGCCGCGATCGTCGGGTTCGCCTCCGTGTCCCGGCCGTGTTGCGTGCGGTGGTCGGACACGAAATACAGGTTGAAGTGTTTGTCGGCCGCAAAGAAAACAGTGGCTGCCCAGGGTTCGTTACCCTGCGTCGTGGCGAGCGTCAGCGTGGAAATCTCGTCCAGAAACCGGCGCGCGGTTTCTTTAACAGGCTCAGTCACCAGAACGTCTGTTCAATTTAGCGCCGGCCCATCTCTTCACTATCGAACTGTCCAACCCGAATAAATCGAGCACCCGGCCAACGTTGTGGTTGATGATGTCATCGACAGACTGTGGTTTGTTGTAATAGGCCGGCATCGGCGGTGCAATCGTTATGCCCATGCCGGTCGCCTCGTGCAGCAGACGAGTATGGCCATGGTGCAGCGGAGTCTCCCGCGGCATCAGCACCAACGGCCGGTTTTCCTTGAGCGCCACATCGGCGGCCCGAACGATCAGTGTGGCTGCGTAAGAATTCACGACACCCGACAGCGTTTTCATCGAGCAGGGTGCGATGACCATGCCGCCGGTCTTGAACGAGCCGCTTGCGATGGTGGCAGCAAGGTTCTGGTCACTGTGTACTTCGTCTGCAAGTGCCTCGACGTCGTTAACATCCCAATCGGTCTCGATTGCGATATTCAGTTTGCCGCCGTTGCTGATCACCACGTGTGTTTCCACATCCGGTTGGTCTTTCAACACTTCCAGCATGCGGATGCCGTAAATGACCCCACTGGCGCCCGAGATTCCGACTATTAAACGCATTTTTCTGAGCACATATTCTTATTATTCCTCTAACACCGATTCTAACCTCGGCACGGAACTGAAAGGCCGCTCGCGCAGCGCTATCCGCTGCGTGAATCCCTTATTCAGTGCGGTTCAGCCATGTGGTACCTCGGCCCCCGGTGCTGGCCCGGCGTCCGCGGTTCGACGTCCGACCGCAGCCGGTGCTCGTCGAGGTCGTCACCCATATGGAAAAACAACGGTTCGGTTGACTCGAGGCTGCGCAGGCGGTCGCGGTAAGTTTCCAGTTGTGCGGCCATGGCCTCTTCACCGCAAAAAGGTATGCCATGCGCGACAAACGGCGGCAGCACGGAGTATCCGCACAAACCGAGAACGCCTGCATGAACCGGCCAGAGTACACGCTCCATGTCGCCATTCTTGCCATCCGGTAGGAACGCTTCGGCAGGCGCACTAACTGTTATAGCGATCATCGCGCGCCGGCCGGCAAAGACCCCCTTTTTCCAGGTTCGGCCGTGTTCGTACGCAACCCCGCACGCGAAGATGCGGTCTATCCAACCCTTCATTATTGCGGGCATGGAGAACCACCACATGGGGAACTGCAGTATCAGAACGTCGGCTGCCATCAGCTTGTCGAGTTCTGCCTGCACGTCGGCAGCGAAACCGTTCGTCTGTGCCGCATGCATCTGCTCAACGCCCAGGCTGAAACGGTCTTTATCGGCACGACCCGTCACATCATGCGGACCCGCGACGGCGTTAAAGCCCTGGGCGTACAGATCACTGACAACCAATTCGTGGCCTTCGGCGGCCAACGTTTCACGAGTTGCCGCCAGCAGCGTGCCGTTGTAGGAGTTCGCTTCCGGGTGAGCATAAACCACGAGTATCTTCATTCTTGTACGCCCCCTTGCGGCTAAACCGGGCCGGACATTGCCCGTTTATTGGTTGGACACCATGCAGCAACGCGCCCCGAAATGCACCCGCTCCGGGCTACCGTTCGTCCGGCTTTTGGAGCCACTCGTCAAAAAATTGCCTAAAAGGACTATAAATCAGTGACTTATACATGGATCAACTGCGTCATATGTGAGCTAAAGCACACCCGGAACGCCCGCGGCGCGCTACATTTTTCGGACGACTTTCAGGGCATGAAAAAATAAAATTCCTCAAGTCATTACTGGGCAAGAATAAGGATGAAACGCCGCAATGGGCTATCACTCCCGAGGCGGACAGGCCTGCGCCCAAAAAACGTGCGAAGCAAGCGGAGTCGCTGCCGGTCAGCGATGAAGAAACCAACCCGTTTCCGGACGATTCGCTGGACACCATCCAGCTGGAAACTGATGGCACGCCGGAAGACGATCCCTACCAGAGCTATAGCTGGGAACTGGATCCGGAGAATGACACGCGCAAACTGAAGACCATTCAGATCGGTGAAGCCACCGAAAAAGAAATCGACGACCAGCACAACCCTTATGACACCGGCAACCTGCGGCGCGGCTGGAAAAAATAACACCTACACAGCCCGACCCCCGATCAAGTAAGATAGCGACAAGGTTAGCTACAGGCAGACTGCATGATTATCAATCCTGCGTGGGAGGGAACAGTTCAGTTCTATGAACTCGTTTTCGGAACCTGGCTTGCCTATATTTTCCTCGTGCTGTTCTGGGAAAAGGCATTACGGCAGCCGCTGGAGGAATGGCGCTACGTGCTCGCCAACTTCATCGGTGCCGGTGCCTTCTGGGTCAACCACTATTTTCAGCAGGCGGAGTTCTGGTCGCCGCTACTCAGAATCTATACGCTCTATTTCCTGTTGGTGTGGTACGCCTTGTGTGTCAGGGGGCATGGCCGCAGTGTCGGCTGGCAGATCGGAGCGATGGTCGGCGCGATTGTGTACACGGTCACATTCATCAGTTTTGAGAACATCGCGCGCTACGGCGTCGATACGCTCGGGTATTCCGAGTTCTGGTTCATGCTTGTCTCTTATATGGGCTTTATCGCGATCATTTTCTGGCGTGGAAAACGGGCGGCCGGTTAGAATAAACCCTCCCCAGGAATGCAAAGGTTTAGCCATGAAATACACACTTCTTACGCTTGCCCTGGGGCTTGCCGCCTGTAGCGGCTCGAGCCTGAACATAGGCGTTGGCGGCTTTGGCGGCAACATCGGCGGCTCGGTATCAACCGAGATACCGCTCGGCGGAGACGACGAAGAGTCCCTGCCTTACGCCCAAATCTGGCTCGAGGATGAAGTCACAGATGCTGTTTTCCCGGACCGGGAACTGCCCTTTACGGCCAACGCAGCCGAGGTGCGGGCGCTGATTTCCTACGGTAAGAGCGATGCCGAACCGGGCATCACTGATGAACAAAAAGAGCTGCTGGCCGACTGCGTTGCCGACCAGGTAAAGTGCCAGATTCAGCGTAAGAATTAGTTGCCGTTCAGTTTAATTGCTTCGCCGCCCGGCGGGCACGGATTTGTGTCGCGATAACCCAGATACTCAGCAGAACTGTTGCCAGCAGTGGCAGCATTCGTGCTTCCAGTAACTGGTACGCGATACCGTGCGTTACCGTCAGCCACAATGACGCATGCGCCGAGCGCTGCAGCCATTTCCATTTTTTGGGGCCCAGCCAGCGCAGCGCGCGATCGGAGGAAATCGCCAGCAGCAGTAAAAATATAATGGCAATGACCAGCCCCGCTGTCGCACCGAACGAGAACAACGGGTCGCGAATCGTGACCGGGAGTTCCGGCGTGGGTGTACGCACGAAGGCTGCCACGTAAACAGAATTCATCGCGACCACGTTGCCGGCATAAAAATGCAGGAGCCCGTGCAAGGCAGCCCAGATACCTATGTCGCGCCGCAGGTAAATATTGAGCGGCGGATCATCGCCACGAATGCGCTGCAGGGGGCCGATGAGCAAAGCCGAGGCCAGAAATCCCAGGCACAGCCAGGCAGATACGACGCTGACGCGCTCCCAGGCTGTCACATAAGGCGCCAGCCATGCACCGACCGTCAGCGCAACCAGCGACGCAACCAGCAACCCGAGATGGCGGCGGATTCTTGTCATGCGCCGATGTGCCAGGTCAGAACTTAATCACCGGCGGGACGTTCGCGAAACTCCAGACGTCGAAAGGCACGATTGCCTTAGCGTACGGATCTGAAAACAATTGGTCAATTAACCAGTTACGCCGCATTTTTTCCTGGGCGGCAAGATCAGCCTCGGTAAAACCTTCGGTGGAACGTTTTTCGGTAATGTCTATGTACGCGTCCACGAACTCGTCAAACAGCCCGGCAATAAACTTTATGGATGCTTCGGGGTCACCCCTGTAAACCGGCGGACCGTAAAAACTCACGCCCGAACAGGCCGGCTTGCGCCTGAACTCCGCAATCGTGTCTTCGGTGCCTTTGCAAATGAGTCGCCGGTAGAGCGCCGGGTCCTTGTCGTGCGCTGCAAAATAGTCATCAGTCAGCTTTTTCAGTAACGCCAGGTCTTCTTCGACTTTCGCACCCGGCATAACGCCCAGCCAGCCTCCCGTGGCCACCGAGCCGTCTTCGAACATCTGCAACACAATCGTTGCATGCAACATGCCGACCAGCGGGGTCTTCGGATGCATATCGAGGGAATAGAACTTGCCCCAGGTCAGCACGCCTTCGCCCCTTGTATTTATCCTGCCGATCGTGTTCATGCGACCGGCCTTTTCCATGATCTCGCCGCGGGCAACCCTGAGTTTGTAATCTCCGTATTCGCCTTCGACAAAGCGGTCTTCGAATTCGATGCCGCCGTTCATCTGCTCAACACGCCCGAAGTACTTCGCATCCATCCCGGTAACGAAATCTTCCATGAAGGTACTGAGCATGACGCGATCTTCCTTGCCCAGCGTGCCCGCACTCCCTTCGTGAGCGCCCGCATAGACGGACGTCGCCAGGAAGGCCAGCGCCAAGGCTGCCAGGCCTGCGGTAATCACTGCCCGATTGTTATTATTCTTGCGCATTTTCTGGCGCATGACGCATTCCTCCGTATACAAACTCGTATGCCTGAATCCGACTCGAGTCTGGAAGAGGCCTGACTAAAGGTCAATCGGGGCGTCCGCCCCATCCATCAGGCAAAAAAATGCCCGCGGGTAAGCGGGCAAAGGAGGAAATTCAATATAGGAAGAATTTCCCTCTAAGATTCAGGTCATGGACCCGACTGCACTCGTTGCATCCGGTCAGGGAGCGAATCTCACATTTCACTCCTGGCTGCTGCGACTGAACTCCAAAGGCGCAGCACCGTTTGCATGAACACAACTTAGCAAGTGCAGCAAGCACTTAGAATCATTCATATGGGTGAGAAAAATGGGGTATCGGCCAAGAATCAAGGGGTTAGGATGGGTGCTGCAGGAAACATATTCCGTGTCCATTCTGAAAGCTTGGGAGAAGTGTGTTTGAACCAATCAGGAATAGCCAAGACGGGCTGCCAAGTCCTTAAAATTTTTCAAACTAGGGTCCCGACCCAAGCAATGCTTGGGCCATAGCCCTACCGAATCTGGTGAAAAGTGCGATCTGAGTGCTTTAGATATAGCCAGCTACGGCTGCCAAGTCCTTAAAGTTTTTCGAAGTCGGCCCTGGCCCCAGCTCCGCTAGGGCCACAGCCGTACTTCTCAATAACTTTGGTGCCGGAAAGTGGACTCGAACCACCGACCTCCTCATTACGAATGAGATGCTCTACCACCTGAGCTATTCCGGCATATTTAGAAACGCCGCCGGGAACCCCGGCGTGGGGCGAAGTATAGGGGGAGTTACAAAGTCCGGCAATCGGGCCGGTTACCCGACACCAATCGCCTTTGGAACGGAGTGATTTGGGTCAGTGCTTGTTCCGGACGCGAACGATGACTTCGACGTCTTGCGCTTCCGTACCGGAAGGCAGTTCCGGCAACTGGCTGAACTCGAGTTCGTCTATACCTATGTCCGTTAGTTTGCCCGTGTCGATATTATAAAAATGATGGTGCGGATGAATTGTGGAATCGAAGAACTGACGAGTTGAGTCAACCGACACTTCACGAACCAGGCCACGGCATGCAAACAGATTGAGAGTGTTGTACACAGTTGCCTTGGAAACCCGGCTACCTGCTGTACGTAGCTCTCCAAGAATCTGATCGGCTGACATGTGTTGCGGAGTGGCGAGCAACAATATTCCTATTTCCATACGTTGCTTCGTTGGCTGGACACCGCTGGAACGTAATTGTTGTTCGACCTGCTGTTTATATTCCACTGTCATCGTCCCCCGAGATAACTGCGCGGTCATTTTAGCCACATGCCGAGACGACTGTAAATGCCTCACGCAATTTTTGTTTCAAGTCACTTGTATTAGAAATTTTTATCGCAGAATTTCTAATTCGCGTGCAGAGTGAGACAAAGAAAACCGGCTGCAACATGAAACAACAACTTGGAACAACTCTTGCAGAACTTTTATTGGCACTGGCCGTCCTTGGAGTGCTCATATCGCTGTCAGCGTCGGGATTTTCTACACTCATTGCGAATACGCGTATGACCAGTCAGGTCAATGACTTAGTTCATACTCTTCACTTAGCGCGCCAAAAATCGCGTGCACTTGGGGTCGATATTTCGCTCTGTAAGAGTGCAAACGGCCTGCAATGCAGTTCGACTGCCGATTGGCACGACGGATGGTTGCTTTTTGCCAACAGGGACCGGGATGAACCGCCGCAAATCGACCCCACCGAGCAGCTATTGGTCACCAGCGGTTCACTGCATGGACTGCATATCTCCGCAAACCGGCGTGCTTTTAGCATGCGCCCGTTCGGTAAACGCGCAACCAACGGCACCATTACGTTCTGCGATCGCCGGGGGGTCAGCAGCGCACGTGCGATAGTGCTTAGTTACACCGGGAAACCACGGGTCATCGGCGCCGGCGCCAGTAACCGGTCATTGACCTGCCCCGCCGAACTATGAGCAACAAACGTCGAATGCGTAACGCTGCAGGCATGACGCTGGTCGAAATGCTGGTCGCACTCGTGATCCTGTCACTGGGAATGTACGCAAATCTGCGCATGCTCACCGAAAGTATCGCCTCATTAAATACAGCCGGGCAACAACAGCGGGCGGCATCGGCGATTAGAGACCTGGCTGAAATTGCCAGGGGGATACCTGGAGAAACTCTTCGTGGCGACATACGCGTGACTGGCGCCAGTTGCACCAGTAATGTTTGCGATCCCGAAGAACTGTTCGGACATGTTTTCCACTCCTGGTCGACAGCTCTTGCCCGTACCCTGCCCGGTGGTCAGGGACAACTGCAGATTGTCGAAAGAAGTGGCATTGATTTGTTGCAACTCAGCGTTAGCTGGGAAGCGCCCGGCAACGAAGTGCTGCGGCGTGTCGCCTATATACCGCTACCGGCCGGGACGGACGGGCGATGAAGGATGCTGCCGGTTTCACGCTGGTCGAACTCATGGTTGCGCTGTTGCTCGGGAGCATCATGATTGCCGGGGCACTCCGGTTATTCAGCTCGGCCAGGGCTGCATACGAAAGTGCGCAGCTGATCGCCTCGCTGCAGGAGCGCGGTGCGTTTGCGTTGACGGCGCTCGAAGATGACCTGCGGCTTGCAGGTTTCTGGGGTCTGCACAGCGATGCCGGGCTGCTCGGTATTCCCGGCGACATCCGGGTGCATTGTGCCGGCAGGGATATAAGCGTATGGGCCCTGCAACTCGTGCAGGCGATCGATGTTAATGATGATTTTGCAGCGCTGCCCTGTCCGCCGGCTAACGCCTTCGTAGCGGGTGCTGACGTGCTGGTCGTGCGGCATGCGAGTTCGGGCAACACCGATAACCCTGATCGTATCGGTATTACTACCAATGAAAGCACTGGTGCCGTATTCAGGAACGGGCTTATACCTGAAATAGCCGGTGCGCAAAATTTTGACCTGCAGGTGAATGCCTGGCACCTCGACACCGCATCATCAGAGCCCGGCATGCCCGCATTGCGTCGCTTTACGCTGGCAAACAACGGACTCATGCAGAACCAGGAAATCATTCCGGGCGTCGAAGATTTCCAGGTATTACTCGGTATCGACCGGGACGGCGATCAACAGATTGACGGCTTTGTCGATGGCAACAACCGGGGCGACGCCCCCGTGCTAGCGGTAAGCGTCTGGTTACTCCTTCGCTCTGCGCGCCCCGAACCGGGACACCGGGATTCCGGCCCGTGGTATAGCATAGACACCGATGCACGCAATCCGCTGCGGCCCAATGATGGTTACCGCCGTATCAGCGTCACGCGCACGATCTACTTACGCAATCAGCCGGCTGCCTGATATGGGAATAAATATAAATCGGGCAATTGGCTCTGCCCTGCCGATCGTATTGATGCTACTCATGATACTAAGCCTGCTCGCAGCGAATGCACTGCGCACGGCCATCGCGGAGTCGCGTCTCATCGACTCGCTACTGGTTGCAGGCCAGGTTTTCGAAACGGCTGAACTTGGCATCATGGCGGGCCTGCGTTTCGCTTACGAAAACCCGTCAGGCTTACCAACCGACTTGCCCACCGACTTGCCGGTAACACTGAGCATCGTTAATCCCAACCGCCGGGGCACGGTCGAGGCGACGCTGTCACACACTGCCATCGATAACTATTGCCCGATGATGGATGTCTTGCCGGTCGAGCGACTGCACTATGAAATTCATTCGGTTGCTTCAGTTGATGATTTGCTTCGGCAAACCCACATCCAGGGTTTCTATATATGCAGGGAGGTCTGTCCGGGCCCATGTACCGGTATCGAGAGCTTCCCGGTTGAGAGCTACTGGACGGTACATGACGATGCTTGATGCCAAAGGTTTCAGCCTGATCGAGCTGTTGATAGTTGTCAGTATCATCGCGATCATTACAGGGATAGCTATGCCGAGTTGGCGGGACTACATTCAGGCTGCCCGGCGCATCGATGCAACGGGCGCCCTGCTTCATATCGCCGCCCGGCAGGAACAGTTTCGGTTACAGGACCAGCGCTATGCGAACACAGAGACACTCGGCACCACCGGAAATACCAGTGACGGACACTACGAAATGCGTGTCGTAGTTACAACGGCAGGATTCGAAGCAACAGCTACAGTCGATCTTAACGGTAAACAACACGACGATACCGAATGCTGGTCCTTTGGCATCGACGAGACCGGCCGCCGCTGGTCACGCTCGACGGACGGTACAGATACGACCACGAAATGCTGGCGAAGTTAAGAATTACTCCGACGCTGCGGCCGCCACTCGTTTACGTTCCAGGAACATGCTGTCGATGATGATCAGCGTTACACCCACGGTTATCGAACTGTCGGCCACATTAAATGCAGGCCAGTGCCAGTCACCGTAATACACCAGCAGAAAGTCGACAACGTAGCCCTGTAGCAGCCGGTCGATCAGGTTACCCACGGCACCGCCCAGCACGAGTGCCAGGCCGGCCGCCAGCGTGCGGCAACCCTGCTGCGGCAGGCCCCACTGGTACCAGACGATACCGACGCTAACGACGATGGCAATGCCGGTAAACAACCAGTGCTGCCAGCCACCGGCGTTGGCCAGAAAACTGAATGCAGCACCGGTATTGTGGAATCGAACCAGGTCAAAAACCGGCAGCAACTTGATGCGCTCGAACTCGTCCAGGTTGCTGACAACCAGCAACTTGGTAACCTGGTCGGCAATCACCAGCACCAGCGACAATATCAGCCAGCGTAACGAACCTGATCCTGCTATTGGTGTCACGACTAAATCGGGCCGGTTCTCTGGTGCGTTCATAATTCGTCACGCGAAGGCGCGCGTTTCGCCTTTGCCATCTACATTCTCGACACAACGACCGCAGATCTCCGGATGGCCATCAACGCTCCCGACGTCTTCGCGCCGATGCCAGCAGCGTATGCACTTGGCATGCTCACTCGGACCGGTAACGACGCAATAGCCCCCGTTTGTTTCGGCATTGCTGTCGTCAGAGGCGGGCGCCTCACTGAGCGGCTTCACATCCGCCTCCGAGGTAATGAAAACGAAGCGCAGTTCATCGCCCAAAGCTGCGAGGGAATCGCGCAGTGTGCCGTCGGCGTAGACCGTCACGACAGCTTCCAGCGGCGAACCTATATCGCCTGCATCGCGTAGCGTTTCCAGCTCTTTCGCCACGGCCTCACGCACCTGGATGAGCCTGTCCCAGTCGACGACTTTCTTGTCGCCCCCGGGTACCTCTTTAAAAGTTGCCAGGAATACCGACTTTTCACGCTCGCCCGGCAGGGCCTGCCAGATTTCTTCCGCCGTAAACGTAAGAATCGGCGCGAACCAGCGGACCATCGCCTCGACGATGTGGTACATGGCCGTCTGCGCGGACCGGCGCGGGTGACTTTCAGCGCCGGTCGTGTACAGGCGGTCTTTCAGTATGTCGAGGAAGAACCCGCCCATGTCAACAACGCAGAAATTGTGCAACTCCTGGTAGACCCGGTGGAAGGCATAACTTTCGTACGACTGCAGGATAGACTCCTGCAAACTCGCGGCACGCTGTATCGCCCAGCGATCCAGGTCCACCAGCTCACCGACTGGCACCAGGTCTTTGGCCGGATCGAAGCCGTGCAGGTTGCCCAGGAGAAAACGCGCAGTATTGCGCATGCGCCGGTAGGAATCGGCCATCCGTTTCAGGATTTCGTCCGAGCCGCTCATCTCACCGCTGTAATCCGTTGCCGCCACCCATAAACGCAGTATGTCAGCGCCCAGGCTGTTCATTACTTTCTGCGGCGCGATGGTATTGCCCAGTGACTTCGACATCTTGTGGCCTTTTTCATCCACTGTGAAGCCGTGAGTCATGCACTGGCGGTACGGCGCACGGCCATGCATCGCAATTGAGGTCAGCAACGAACTCTGAAACCAGCCGCGATGCTGATCCGATCCTTCCAGGTACAAATCCGCTACGTCATCAATGACCGGATGTATTTTTGTCAGGCAATGGTGGACCATGCCCGAATCCATCCACACATCCATCGTGTCGACAACCTTGTCGTAATCTTTTGCATCGTCGCCCAGCAATTCTTCCGCTTCCATTTCAAACCAGCCGTCGATACCCTCTTTTCCGATCCGTTGCGCAGCCGCTTCAAGCAAACCATTTGTATCCGGGTGCAGCTCGCCGCTCTCTTTGTGCACGAACAGCGGCAGCGGCACACCCCAGGTGCGTTGCCGCGAGATACACCAGTCGGGGCGCGCATCGATCATCGCTTCAATGCGTTGCCGCCCCCATCCGGGAATCCACTCCACGCCCCTTATAGCCGCCATCGCCTGCCCGCGCAGGCCGTTCTGATCGAGACTTACGAACCACTGCGGAGTCGCGAGAAAAATTAATGGCGTTTTATGGCGCCAGCAATGCGGGTAGCTGTGTCCGAAAGGGTTCTGGTGCAACAGGTGGCCGTTTTTCTCAAGCAACGCAATGATTTCCGGACCCGCTTTATTAATATGCGTTCCGCCGAAATGCTCGGTAGATTCCAGGTACACGCCGTTACCGCCAACCGGATTATCGAGCGGCAGATCATGGGCAAGACCCGCAGCAAAGTCGTCGTGACCGTGGCCCGGCGCGATATGAACGGCCCCGGTTCCGGTTTCGACGGTGACAAAGTCCGTTTCAATGACCGGTACGATACGGTCCATAAAGGGGTGCTTGAGTTCCAGGCCCTTCAGCGCTTCGCCCGGGAACTCTGCGAGCACCTGGGAACTGGTCGCGCCGTAACGGCTCATGGCTTCTTCGGCGACAGACTCGGCCAGAACCAGCAGTTCTTCGTGCCCGTCGATCGTCAGTTCAACCAGCACGTAGGCAATATGCGGGCCCAGTGCGACAGCCTGGTTGGCCGGCAGGGTCCAGGCGGTGGTCGTCCAGATAGGAATCGAGGCTTCCAGTTCCGATTCTTTTTGCAGGGCCTTGAAACGATCACCGACCATTTCAAAAAGTTCGATACGATTGACCACCGGGAATCGCACATCGATGGCAACCGACGTCTTGTCCTGGTATTCAACCTCAGCCTCGGCCAGGGCCGAGCCGCAATCGAGACACCAGTGCACCGGCTTGAAGCCCCGCTGCAGGTGGCCGTTGGCAACGATTTGGGCGAAACCACGAACCTGCTCGGCCTCGAAGACGTGGTCCAGCGTCAGGTAGGGATTGTCCCAGTCGGCGAACACGCCAAGTCGTTTGAAATCCTCACGCTGACTGTCTACCTGGCGCAACGCATAGTCGCGGCACGCCTGGCGAAATTCGCGTGCATCGAGCTTGGTACCCACCTTGCCCTTTTTCTTTTCGACCTGCAGTTCGATGGGCAGGCCGTGACAATCCCAGCCGGGGATAAATGGTGCGTCGAAACCCGCCAGCGTGCGCGACTTGACGACGATATCCTTCAGGACCTTGTTTACAGCATGGCCCAGGTGAATTTTGCCATTCGCATACGGAGGACCGTCTACCAGCAGGAATTTTTTCCGGCCGGCCACTGTCTCCCGAATCTGGCCATAGATATCGTCCTGCGCCCATTGCCTGAGCATCTCGGGTTCGCGCTGCGCAAGATTGGCGCGCATCGGAAAGGCCGTATTCGGCAGATTCAACGTGTCCTTGTAGTCTGTCACTTATATATCCGTGGTTGTATATCGGTATCAACGGCCGAATGAATACCGCTCAGGCAGCCGCAAGGATCTCGCGCGCCTGCTCGGCATCTTTAAACATTTGCTCGCGGAGCGATTCCAGGTCGGGAAAGCGAACTTCATCACGCAATTTGGCGACGAATTCTACCTGTATATTCGCTCCGTAAATATCCCGGTCGAAATCAAAAATATATACCTCGAGCAGGGGCTCCACACCACCAATCGTCGGCCGGGTTCCCACACTCGCGACACCGTCCAGCCGGTCGTCATCCAGGCCCCGCACCCTAACTGCGTAAATGCCGTGGACCGGGCTCAATCTGCGATTCAGCTTTACATTCGCCGTCGGCATGCCAAGCGTCCTGCCCAGCTTGTTACCCAGCACAACTTTTCCGGACATGTAATACCAGCGGCCCAGCAGCCGGCGTGCCTTGTCAAGGTCACCCACGTACAAAGCCTCGCGCACCGCCGAACTCGAGACCCGTTCGTCCTGCTGGATAACACTTCCCACCTGCTCTACACCGAAGCCACACTCGGCTCCCTTGCGATTCAGGTCGTCAATCGTGCCTATCCGCTTGCGTGCAAACGCAAAATCATCGCCAACTACGAGATGCCGTATATGCAACAGTCCAACCAGCAGGTTGTCCACGAATACGTCCGGTTCGAGCCCCTCCAGCGCGGGCTCAAAATGCGGGCAATAGAAAAAATCGATTCCGGTTTCTTCCAGGGCCTGGTATTTTTCGCGGAATCGCATCAACCGCGCCGGCGGTGACTGCGGTGCAAAGTATTCCTTGGGCGTTGGCTCAAAGGAAAAAATAAGCGACGGCAGTTGCTGCTCGCGTGCAACCTCGAGTACCCGCTCCAGGATGCGCTGATGTCCGACATGGAGGCCGTCGAAGGCGCCGATGGTCGCGACACAGCCTTTGGTGGGCCCCTGTAACTGCGCGCCCGGGCGGCGAATCAGGCGCATGACCGACTGCCCGGAACCTGGTTGACTCTATATGTACTCATTTCAGACACAATCATAGTCGTTAATCGGTACCCGGCCCGGAGTCCGCCGGGGTCTTCAGCACAGGCGGCTTCATACTGAGTTCCGCCGGACGTACGCCGGTTGCGAATAACGTTGCAATGTATGCGATCACACCGCCGACGATGGCCATAATCAGCCACAGACAGCTCTGCCAGAGACCCGCCTCCAGCCACAAGGCCTGCTCCGGGACAAAATAGTTCAGCAGCATGGCCATAACCGCGCACGCGAGAGCCACCCGGAGTACAAACCGGCCCCAGCCGTGGCTGAGTTTAAGCACATTATCTTTGCGCAGGCCGCGATAAAGCAGGACTGCATTCAGAAGCGCGCTCAATGAAGTTGCCAGTGCCAGGCCAGCGTGTGCCCCGGCTGCGCCGGACTGATACCAGGGAATCACGATCGCAATGTTCAGGGCCATGTTGGTTGCAAGCGCGATCAGGCCAATCCGCACCGGGGTCTTTGTGTCCTGTCGTGCAAAGTAACCCGGTGCCAGCACTTTCACGAGCGTGAAGCCGAGCAAACCGAAGGAATAGGCCATGAGGCTAATCGTGGCCATGGCAACATCGTCGCCGGTAAACCGGCCGCCATAAAAAATTGTCGTTAACGCGGGACCTGCCAGCACAAACAGTCCGACGGCGGCGGGCGCGGCAATCAGAATGACCAGCCGCAGTGCCCAGTCGAGCATGGCAGAGAAGCCCTCCATCGTCCGGGCCGCGTACTCTCGTGACAGGTTCGGCAGGATAACGGTGGCTAACGCAATGCCGAACACACCCAGCGGAAACTCCATCAGCCGATCGGAGTAGTACAACCAGCTGATACTGCCTGTGACCAGGAAGGATGCCAGCAGGGTGTCGAAGAGGATGTTGATCTGGGCAACCGACGAACCAAAAATTGCGGGAACCATCAGCCTGACGATGCGCCGTACACCCGGGTGACTCCACCCCCACCGGGGTCGCACCAGTATTTTTACGCGGGCAAGCGCAGGCAGCATGCAGAGAAGCTGTACGATGCCTGCTACAAAAACGCCCACGGCAAGTACGAGTCCCGGGCGCGGGTATTCCGGCGCGATAAATGCCGCAAAAATGATCAGCACGACGTTCAGGACGGCCGGCACGAACGCGGCCATTGCAAATCGTTTGTAGGTATTCAGGATGGCACCGGCCAGTGCCGTAAGCGATACGAACAAGAGGTACGGGAAGGTGAAGCGCAGCATGTCGACCGCAAGCTCATACTTTTCGGCGGAGCCGGCTTCCGGGTTCAGTATCCAGCCGGCACCTGCAATGGAAATCAGTATCGGCGCACCGATAACGCCCAGCAGCGTAAACAGGAACAGGATCAGCCCGAGCGTACCCGCCACCCGGGCCGCAAGCTCGCGGACCTCCTGGGGATCCCGCGTCTCGTCGTATTCCGCAAACACCGGTACAAAAGACTGCGAAAACGCGCCCTCGGCGAAAAAGCGGCGGAAAATATTCGGAATCTTGAAGGCCACGAAAAACGCGTCCATGGCGGCATCGGCACCGAAAAACCGGGAGAAAACCATGTCCCGGGCAAGGCCGAGCACCCTGGACAACAGGGTCATCGCGCCGACCACGGCCGTTGACCTGAGCAGGCCGGAGGACCTGGACGGTGGCGGTGCCTGATCTGGTTTGTCCTGGCTCACGCGGGTCCCTCGCTAAAGGCGGGCGAGCAGTATCGAATCCGGCACTCCCAGGTGCCTGTTTCTATTGACATCAGGGTGCCAAATGACCAGAATGCGCGCCTCCCGGGCCATATTCCCCGGGGCCTGCATCCAGAGGAAGCGTTCGTGGCAAACAGCAAACAATCCGCAAAAAGGGCCCGCCAGGCCGAAAAACGTCGCCAGCATAACGTTGCACTGCGTTCGCGCATGCGCACCGCCGTAAAAAGCGTTGAGAAGGCTGCCGAACAGGGCAATACGGATGAAGCTGCCACTTTATATAAGGCGGCCGTGCCGCATATCGATACCATGGTTAGCAAAGGCCTCGTGCACAAAAATAAGGCGGCCAGAACCAAGAGTCGCCTGAACGCACGTATTCGCGCCCCGGGTTCCTGACAAAGACTGAACAGATTTCACATGTATAAGACGCAGTGCTATTACCCACTGCGTTTTTATTTGCGTGACCGTAAAACTACATTGCATCAGCTGCACTCCCATTGTCGCCAGCAGACTCCTCAAGCTGGCGCTCTTCGAGCCGCGTCATGATGTCACCCATAAGCTCACGTGTGCCCTCCCTGTTCAACGCGCTGATCCGGTAAACGCGCCCTTCCCAGCCGAGCCCCGCAACGACCTCGTTGCCTATGTCATCGGCATCACCACCCACCAGGTCGAGTTTGTTAAGGACGAGCCAGCGCTCACGGCCTGCAAGTTCGGGGCTGAACCTTTCCAACTCACTGACAATGGCCTTTGCCGCGCTGACCGCGTCTTCGGTACCGGGGGGCGGTGCCACATCAACAATGTGCAACAGCAAGCTCGTGCGATTCAGGTGTTTCAGGAACCGGGTACCGAGGCCGGCCCCTTCGGCCGCGCCTTCGATGAGGCCGGGAATATCGGCCATGACAAAACTTCGGTGTGACTCTACGGCCACGACACCGAGGTTTGGATAGAGGGTGGTAAACGGATAATCCGCGATTTTGGGCTGTGCTGCCGACACTGCTCTTATTAACGTGGACTTACCGGCGTTCGGGAAGCCGAGTAAGCCCACGTCTGCGAGCACCGTCAGTTCGAGTTGCAACACCCGTTTCTCGCCCGGTGTTCCGGGTGTGAACTTGCGGGGCGACTGGTTCACGCTGCTCTTGAACCGTGTATTGCCCTTGCCGCCATGGCCGGCCGCGGCGACCAGCAGTGCCTCATCGTCCTGCACGACTTCACCAAGCACCTCCCGGGTGTCCGATTCCGTTACCCGGGTACCCTGCGGCACTTCTATATAGAGGTCTTCGCCACAGCGACCGGTCCGGTTTTTGCCCATACCCGACTGCCCGTTCTCGGCCTTGAACCGCCGCGCCACCCGGAAATCTGCGAGCGTGTTGATGCCCGATTTCGCAACCAGGTATACATTGCCACCGTCACCGCCGTCACCGCCGTCGGGACCCCCGCGCGGGATGTACTTCTCGCGCCGGAAGCTCGAGCAACCGTTGCCACCGTTACCGGCCTGTACACGTACTGTCACTTCATCGACAAATTTCATCGCGCTATTTTATAGATGTGTTCATGCATGTTTCACGGGAACCGAGGTAGTCGACTTAAGTTCGTCCATTGAAAAGCTGGAACTCACGTCCAGGAATTCCAGTTCCTTGATCAGGTACTGATACACGCGGTCGTACTCGGCAATGCTGGGCACGACGATACGCAGCAAGTAATCGGTATCACCGCTCAGTCGATGTGCTTCCAGTATTTCCGGTGTATTTTCAATTGCGGTCATAAAACGCTTTAGCCAGTCACCCGAATGGCGGCTGGTCCGCACAGCGACAAAAACAGTTGTGCCGACATTCATTTTCTCGTGGTCGAGCAACGCCACACGTTCTTTGATGTAGCCCTGCTCTTCGAGTTTCTGGATGCGTCGCCAGCAGGGCGTGGTGGTCAGCCCCACCTCCTCGGCTAGCTCGGCCGCAGTCAGCATCGCGTTTTGCTGTAGTAGTTCCAGTATTCTTCTATCTTTCTTATCCACGATATTATTTTGCGCTTTTTTTAATAAATATGGAATATTTTTCTATATTTAGTGATTATGCAGGATAACTTCGCGAACATTCTTCGGGCTCCAAGCCCTAGAATAACGGCTATTCAAGAGCCCCTTATACCAATGGATTCGATGCCGTGATAACACCTACCGACAGCAATATCACTCCTTTCCCCGGCAACATGGCCGAGCCTATCTTTGCAGAAAGCCAGGCCTATGGCCTGCAACCCGGCACCACGCCCCTGCTTGCCGAACTGACCGAGACCATGCAGTCTGCCGTCAATAAGTGCCCGGGTTTCGGCGCTGCGGCGGCGGCCAAAGCGGCGATGCGCGGTTTTTTATGCGAACCCGTCCTGCTCGACCTGTGCCACAAGGAAGGCAGCACGACGAACTTTAAGCGGCACTTACTCTATGCAGCGCCCGATGGATCGCTCAGTCTTATCGCGATCGTCTGGATGCCGGGCCAGGTAACTCCCGTGCACGGCCATACAGCCTGGGGCGCGGTCGGAGTCCACGAAGGCTCCCCGTTCGGTGAGAACTTTGATACCTGGCAGAACGAGCACGCAGCACTTGGCCTGCGCAGCAAAATGAAAATGCTCCTGAAACCCGGAGACATCACCACCGTGCGGCCCGGGATCGACGATCTGCACCGGGTCGGTAACGATACGCCGAGTCGCTGTATTACCATCCACGCCTACGGTCAGGACCTCCTGGCCAATCCGACCTCCCTCAATATTGTATTCAACAACTAAGCTGTAAGCCCTAGCGCAAAGGGCTGCAATGGCAAAGGATGAATAAGCCTGGCTATAAAATAAGTCACTTGATTTAATCTTTGGCTTACGCCAAAATGGCTTGCTAATACGATGGCAACCTACGCCTCGGAGCAAATATCATGACTTACGAAATCTCTGCCGTACGCCAGGATCCCCAGTTCAAGACCTTCACCGCGAAACCGGTTGCCGGTGCATTAGGCGCGGATATTGAAGGCCTGGACCTCAGTCAGCCGCTCAGCGATGAGGCGGCCGAGGAAATTCGGCAGGCGATGGTGCACTTCCACGTGCTGTTTATTCATGGCCTCGACCTGACGCCGGCTCAACATGTGCAGATCGCGAAAGTTTTCGGTGACGTGCAGATGGGTGGCACGATTCCCCGGCTGGAAGAACAGCCTGAAGTTAAAAAACAGGAATACACGCAGCAGGCCGGCATCGGCGGCGACGTCAACATGCACGCCGACGACACCTTCAAGGAAATCCCGTCAAAGTGTTCCCTGCTGTACGGCGTGAAGATGCCACCGGCCGGTGGCGACACTATCTGGATCAACACGGAAGCAGCTTATGCTGCGTTGTCCGAACCGATGAAGGCCATGCTCGACGGCCTGACGGCCGTGCACGATCTGGCCGATAAATTCGGCCTGAACAAATGGGGTATGGCGGATCATGAAGCACGCGTGAAAATCAGCGAACACTATCCGCCCGTGATACATCCCGTCATCTGCGTACATCCCGAGTCCGGCCGTAAATCCATTTACGTGAATGAGATGGTGACGACCAGGATCGTCGGCATTCCGGATGAGGAAAGTAAAACCCTGCTTGAGTTCCTGATCCGCCACCTGAAGAAACCGGAGTTCCAGGTACGCCTGCACTGGCCGGAGACAGGCACGCTGGTAATCTGGGACAACCGTTCTGCGCAGCACGAGGTCATGCCGGACTTCCAGCCGCAGTACCGGTTGAACCACCGGGTCGCAATCAAAGACACCGTCAGGCCCCAAGCGCCGGCGGATGCCATAAGGTCGGCTGCCTAGGAGTTGAACCTGCGGGGAATCAATACGCGGGTTGTCGAGTCAGGTAAAATCTGTACCGGAGATATCGTAACCAGGATGTAGCAGTCAAATGCATCAAGGGGGGATCGATGAACACGCAAACTCTCCGGACACTGGCCAGCGCCGTAATTGTTTCACTGGTATTTTTTACCGTGGTCATGGGTGTATCCACGGCCTGCGTAATGTTCAATGCTCGCTGGTCACCCGACTTGGTGTGGTTTCCGCTCCCGGTGATTGCCCTGTTGATTGCATCGACGATCTGGGCTGAAAAACGCTGGCAGATTGGTCTTTCCCACCCGGCAGGTATTTCGCGGGCACAGATGTACGCCGTTGGTATCGCCCTGACTGTATTCGGGGTCTGTGTCACTTCCACGCAAGGTATTTTTACGGATAAGGTCCGCGCCGTCGAAGTCTACAGCGCAGATGTCAGCCCGCTGTTTCAGATGACCTACGCATTCGTGATGTCGGTGTTCGCTGCGGTCCTGGCCGAAGTCGCCTTTCGTGGCATTATGCAAACCCGAATGCACACGGTCCTCAGTGTCGGGCCGACGGTGTGCATCGTTGCCTTCATCAACCTGGTGGCGCACCGCTGGACCCCGGAACTCGTACAGAACGCGTTCGGCGCCTTTGTCATCCTGGGCGCCTGGACCTACCTGCGCTGGCTGACCCAGTCCCTTTGGCCACCGCTGATCGTGCACGGTCTGTGCAACCTGGTGTTCGCCTTCTGGGTCTGGTTCGTCGGGCCGATTTTTTATTCGGAACTCTCGAGCGCAACGATTGCGCTCATTGTAACCGCCGGCCTTGCTTCTCTGGCGGTTACGGTCTTGCTGACAAGAAAAATACTTGGGAGCAGGCCAGCCGACTAGATCGAACCCGGGTCAGGAGTGGAACCTACGCATTACTACTTACCATCGGATTGATACCACGCCTATTCCACAGACAAACTCCGTGTTAGATTGCCGAAGTCCCTGAATGCTTTTTAGCATTGGTCATGCACTGGCAAACTAGTGAAACTAATTTTGGTTTGAGGCTTAAATGAAACGACGATTATTCCTGCGTTCACTCTGGCTTAAAGGTATTGCGCTTCCATCCGCTTACCTGCTCTCGCCGACGCTCAGCCAGGTTGCAGAAGCCGGGGCGGATGGTTCGGAGGAGCATTCGACGCAACGCCGCGGCTGCGGCAGAACATCTACGGGCGATGTGCAACCGAGCTACGGGGTAATCGCGCGCGATTTCTACGATCCCTACCTGGAATTGATTCGCCTTTTAAAAGAGGCCAGCGAGATCGAACATGCACTGATGATTCAGTACATCTTTGCTGCGTTCACCCTGAAGCCCCAATACCAGGGGCTGGTTGGCTCCGCAGAGCCAACTGGCGACAGCTTTCTGGGCGTCGCTGTCCAGGAAATGCAGCATCTGGCAGCGGCTAACAAACTCCTCGTTGCGCTAGGCAGCGCCCCCAACCTCGAGCGCCAGGATTTTCCCACGGAACCCGATATCTACCCCTTTGAATTCAGCCTGGAGCGCCTCACGAAACTAACGCTGGCGCGCTATACCTACGTCGAGGCCGGCCAGAACAGCATACCCTTCACGAAAGAAAGCCGGCCCGCCGACCAATTGTTCTGTGATCAGCTAACCGCAGTACTTGGCAGCAATACACGTATGAACCACGTGCCCGGCCTGTACGGAGTTTTTGTTGACCAGCTTGAGTCCGCGATCGCCGATGGCACGGTGAAGCTCGACGGTGCCGACGAATGGTTAGAGAAGCTCAAGTACATCACGAACGAAGGTGAGCAGCAGCACTTCAGTTTTTTTCGCAGTGTGTTCACCGGAGAACATCCGATGCTGGCGGGACAACCAAATCCCTGGGACCTCGCCGAGGACCACCCGGACTACCCCTCTTTTCCGGTAACGCCTAATCCATCAGCTTTTCTCGGACATGCCAATCAAATCAAGTCGCCTGAAGCCCGCGCACTCGGGTGGCTCAGCAACCTGCACTACTGGACGATGCTGATGTTGCTGAATCTGTATTACCGCACCGGGAGCGAAGCACTGAATGCAGTAGCCCAGAGACATATGCGCGGTCCGCTGCAGTCGCTCGCGGGCATACTGGCAGAGTACGGCACGGGCCTGCCCTTCGACGTGCTGAGTATCGGGTACGCACCGGCACCCAGCTACAAGGGCAACCTGGAATTTATCCTGCGCCTTTCAGAAGAAGCCGATACCTTCGCCCGCAAGATGAAAAAAGACCTGCCGGCCTCTTATCCGCGGAATCTGCATACGTCGACGAAGGGAGTGCTTGAGGCGGAGATGCGACGGCTTGATTAAGCTGCCGCCTGAAAGCCCACCGTTAACCCCCTGTTGGTAATTACAGGCTTCGGAAAAGCAGTGCTTTTTCGACATAAGTTCTGCCACAGATTTTTTCAAGCCATTTTCTGTTGCTTGAAAAAATAGTATTAACTGGTGGTTGTTAACTACAGGCTTCGGCGAAACCAGTGGTTCCGCCGAAGTAAATTCCGCCTCAAATTTTTTCATGCATTTTTCTGCCGCATAAAAAAATGGCGTCATCCAAAAAAAAGCCGGGCAATGCCCGGCTTCACTCTTCTTCTGGCTGGTTCTTATTCTTCCGGTTCGCTCAAGCCCCGTTAGCAACGACACTGACGAACATTCGCTTACGCGGGCCCTTGCGCTCGAACTTCACCGCACCATCTGCTTTCGCAAACAACGTGTGATCGCGGCCTATGCCCACGTTTACGCCCGCGTGGTACTTGGTGCCACGCTGACGAATCAGAATATTTCCGGCCACAACACCCTCGCCCCCAAACTTCTTGACGCCAAGTCGTTTGGATTGGGAATCGCGTCCGTTACGGGTACTACCTGCTGCCTTTTTATGTGCCATGGCGGGTTATTCCTTATCGGCCTCTTGCTCTGCCTTGTCGGCTTTAGTAGCCGTCTTTTTGGCAGCCGCTTTCTTCTTCGCTGCACCACCGGTAATGCCGGTAATTTCAACCAGGCTGAATTCCTGACGATGGCCGTAGGTGCGCCTGTAATTCTGCCGGCGACGGAACTTGATTACATCGATCTTCTTATCCTTCGCCTGCACCAGCACCCGGGCTTCGACCTTGCTGCCGGATACCAGCGGAGTACCGACTTTAACGCCGTCACCCTCGCCAACAAGCAACACATCGCTAAACTCAACGCTGTCGCCTTCGGCCGCATCGAGCTTTTCGATTTTTAGTTTGTCGCCCTTGGCCGCGCGGTATTGTTTACCGCCCGTCTTAAATACGGCGTACATGAGTTTCTCCGCAGTGGGCTTAAGCCCCTGAACCAGCGGGCCCAGTGAGCCCGAAAAAGAGCGGGAATTCTAATGACTCAGGCGGGGCAAATCAATGGCTTAGGCGTGCAGGCCGGGGGCTGCTGCCGGCCTCTGCACTGCAGAAAATTCCATTCAGCGTTTGAGCCAGCCTCAGGCCGGCCTGGTACAGCCGCAAGTCAATGATTTCAAGGGCCCTGGCGCGGTAAGCGGCATCCGGCACGGCATCACCAGAGTCGGGGTCCAGGGGGCAGGCATAGACCTCGTCCCTGTACTCCTTCGACTCGTCCGCCCAGGTGACCGGCTCCATTGCGCGACCATCGGTTTCACTCGGATACCCCTTCCTTACGAGCCTGGCCGCATAGGCGCCGGAACTTTCCACAACCTGTTCCAGCGCGTAGCTATCCCAGTAAGCATGCAGGTTTGTTTTATCGCGCCCGACACGGACATCGATGGTATTGCCACCCAGGTCACCGCGCCTTCCCACGTGCAGCGGCTGATGAATATCGGCAACAAAATGCACGAGAAAACGGAGCGCATTCGCACGCTTCTCTGCGGATAATTCCTGGTCTTCCAACTCCGCGCGGAAGCGTTCAATGGCCAGCAGTACGTCGCCGTCGGCACTTATCTCACGATCGGCAATATCTGTATCATCCGGCACATTCATATAGTGCCAGGGCTGTGCATGAAGCCAGGATTTATCGCCGCGGATTCGATCAGCCCAGAGGCCTGCCACGGACAGGTTTTCTCCCGGTGTCAACCGCTCAAGCGCCTCACGGGTTCCCGCACAGGTATAGCGATCGGCAATGTGTCCGACGATCCGGTGCGCTTCGGAGCCGAAGCCGTAGGAGGGAGCATTCCACGAAACCAGGAAGATTGCGGACAGGATTACCGTAATTTGTTTTACAGCACGGGGCATCGTAGGCATTATTGGACACAACATGGAACTTGTAAAGCCACAGCCCACCGGGTTTGACCTGGATTTTGTCCGCTCCCAACTGGGGACGGACTGGCCAGATGTTAATCAACAGATTATCGACTACCTGCAAAGTGACGTTGCGCTCGTTAACAGCGTTGCCCGCTACATTGTCAACAGCGGGGGCAAGCGACTTCGCCCGCTCCTGGTTTTACTGGCTGCCCGCGCATGCGGTTACCAGGGTGACAAACACATTTCCACCGCGGTCATTATCGAATTTATTCATACTGCTACCCTGCTGCATGATGATGTCGTAGATGCTTCGGATCGCAGGCGCGGCCAGGAAACGGCCAACAGCGTATTCGGCAATGAGGCCAGTGTGCTGGTCGGTGACTTTCTATACTCACGCTCATTTCAACTCATGGTACAAGTCGGCCACATGCGCATCATGGATGTACTCGCCGACGCCACCAATACCATAGCCGAAGGCGAAGTCCTGCAGCTCATGAACTGTAATGAGCCGGAAACGACCGAGCAGCAGTACATGGAAGTGATATATCGCAAGACAGCAAAGCTGTTCGAGGCCGGCATGCTCATTGGCGCCATTCTCGCCAGCCAGACCCAGGCGGTCGAAAACGCACTGGCAGAATACGGCCGCAAACTCGGGTGCGCATTTCAGCTGATTGACGATGCGCTGGATTACAGCGCCAACAGCGACGACCTTGGCAAAAATATTGGCGATGACCTTGCCGAAGGCAAGCCAACCCTGCCGTTAATTCATGCACTGCGTAACGCATCTGCAGATGACCAGATCGTAATACGCACAGCGATCATTAACGGCGGACTCGAAGACATTGAGCGCATTGCCAAAACGATTCAGGAAACCGGCGCACTGGCCTATACAGTTAGCAGGGCAGAAAAAGCAGCGGGCGAAGCGATAAACGCCCTGGATGCCCTGCCCGATTCCGAGTTCAAGGAATCGTTAATCGGCCTCGCGCATTTCTCTACGCAGCGCCAGTATTAACAGCCAACCTTTATAAAGGCTCGTAGTCGAATGCCTGCCCGCCGACAGTGGCCTGGTACATGAGGCCACCTTTGGCGATCGTGAACACCGCCATACCTCGGAACCATTCGGCCGCCGATATTTCTGTCTCAGTGTCGCTGGTGCCTGCACTGGCCGTGACACCTTTAGTGGTAGCCGACGCCTGGGCTCCTGCAGTCAGCGCAACGGCACTCGCATCCGCGCCGAACTCGAAATCTCCGCCCTTAAAATCGTTAAAGATATCGTTGCCCTTGAAGAAGATGATCTCGCTGTAGGCCTGGCCACCGAACTGAAAGCCAATTGATATCTGGGCCATCGTTACATTGCCGACATGCCTGCCGTTTTTATAAACGCGTCCCTTGCCGTACGCGCCGCCTATGCCGATACCGCCCTTACCAATGGTCGGAAAAACGGCATAGGCAACCGAGTTTGCAAAAAATGGCTTGGCGGCAGGCTGATCGCGAAAATTCTTGATAGCCTGTGCATAATTCGCATCGTCTGCGGCCCATCCGGCTGAGGCAAAAAATACTATAAATAAAACAATTGGCAGTTTTTTTTAACCTGACGGGCCTCCATGGCCAGAATTATTCTATTGGCCGGCTCTTTCGATCACTATCGAGCCGGCAAAGTAACGGGAATTGGCCGGCGGGAACAGCGACTCAAATCAAAATTCACGAGGCTTAAACCCGGCATTACGCAGAAACTCGAATCCCAAAGCCTTATCCTTATGATAATCAAAATGTAACATATCCGGCGGCAATCCCTCGCGCTGAAGCAGACGTCTCAAGTATGAATTGAACAGGGTTTCTGCGGACCATGGAAACAGCCCGTTCGGGGTATGGGCACGCACTTCGTAGCCATTGTGGCGAGCGAACATGACCATAACCTCGTGGAAAAACAAGTCATCATAGTACAGCACCGAGACTCCACCCGGTTCCAGGTGCTGATCCAGGCCGCGCACGATGGAAAATCCAAGCACACCGACATCCGTGACTGAATCATTGCGCGGCGCGTCAAGGTCAATCGCGAATGGTGGATTAGGCAGGATCAAGTCGAAGCATTCATCTTCTCCAATCACCGCATACGCCGACGTGTCATCCGGCGACACCAGCCGTGTTTCAATAATATCGGCATAACCGAGATTCCCGGCATTCAGGGTCATTGTTTCGAGGGCGGCCGGGTTGATGTCGGTTGCCACGACTTTTGCCGCCCCCAGCTTGGCGCAGAACAGGCTGATGATGCCCGAGCCGGTGCCGATCTCGAGTACCGTTTTTCCCCTGACCAGTTCGGGGTGCAGCTTTAGCAGGGGCAGCGTTGTCCATTCCGCTTCATAGGGATAAAAAACGCCCGGGAGAACCGCGATATACGCCTCCAGTTTTCCGGAGTAAAACCTGATCGGTTCGCCCAACACATTGCCCTGATTGGCAGTACCTGAAGTATTCGGGTCTATATACGTGTAGTACTTGTAACGCCGTTCCTGCATGGTCATCTTTTCTGTTTGCATGAGGCCAGCCGGGAGAAGGCCACGCGAAGCAAGCACGACACCGATCGCAAAACCGATGAAAAGCAGCACTACACAGGTGACTTTGGAACTCATGGATCAGCTACTCCCCACAGCGCTTGTCCTTACAGACCGCAACAGTGTAACTATTTTCCTGCTTCAGAAAGCCCTGATACAAGCATTTTCACGGGTCGACACGCGTTATCGCTTCGGCTATCGTTACGCCCCCGCGGGCGGCCTGCCCGCGAACAGGTCGGACCTGATTAAGTATCGGGGTGTAGCTCAGCCTGGTAGAGCACTGCCTTCGGGAGGCAGGGGCCGGAGGTTCAAATCCTCTCACCCCGACCATTTTCAGAAAAGAAATGTCGGCTCCTTCGCCCGTAAGGGTGGAGGCGAATTTCTTTGCTGAAAATTCGGGAGGGAATTGGAACCGAATCAAGGTTTGACCAAATCGCTGGGAGCGATTTAGGACCGCGAGGCGACCCGAGCATCGCGAGGGCGAGGCACAGGGATGTGCCGAGTCAATCCTCTGCTGTTAAATCAATGAGACGGTTAATCCCGCATAGGCTTCTCGAGCCGTTTCCAAGCAATTGATCCGTAAATCGAAGCCACTGCCTGAGTACGGCAGGGTCCGACTGTCCGCTTCCGGCCAATAGCGGATGGTCAGCGGTTACAAAAAACCCTGCTACCTGGGCGGGGCTTTCCTGACGGTTAATAGGTGGTAAGAAAAACCACGAATAAACCTCCTTTTTCCACCCACTCAGGGGCAAAATCAGCCCCTCCAATTATTTATATAACCTACCTTTTAGAACGGTTGTCAAAAGAGCAAGGCCGTCCTTAATTGACATAATCACAACCCCGAACAAGCATTAATATTTACTAAGACCCATCCCTCAATAAGTAGTATTATTTAAGCCTTGCAGGATGAGTGATAATGAAAAGGTTCTTCCTAATACTCCTTCTGAGCATGCTATCTGTAGCCGTGAATGCGGCCTCCATCGTGAGCTGGGGGGGGTGGGCCAGGAAGCAGTTACAATAAAGCCTCTAAGGGGGGTATAAGTTATGCGAAATCTAATTGATATACGAAATCTAATTGCAGCAGTTCTGCTGCTTGGAAGCGGCATTGTACTGGCTGAGCCAGCCACCGATCTAGATTGCATTAAATGCGTAGGCACCGCTGAGATCGACGCCGAAGCTGTAGGAGAAGGTAAATTAAAAGATGATGCGGTAACCCGAGCGAAAATCAAAGATAGTGCGATTGATACGTCGAAGCTTAAAAATAACGCCGTGGTTTCTTCGAAGATCGCAGCTCAAGCAATAAACACCGGAAAAATTAAGAATGGTGCGGTGACTGTCGGGAAGGTCGTGTCCGAACTGTCCAACTCCATCGATACGTATTGCGGGCCTGGCGATTACGTAGTAGGCAAGGACGAAACTGGAAACTACGTATGTGAGGCGGTTGCTGCCGATCTTTCATATTTTGACTT
>PBYE01000060.1 GCA_002729495.1 Chromatiales bacterium | reverse complement strand
CTGGCGGAAGAGCAGCTGGCGCTGGCGACGGCCGATGTTGATTTGGATTATACAGGCCGCAGTGAAGCTCAGAGCGCGCTTAACGAAGTACGTAGCCGCTAGATCAAAAGCAAATGGAAAATACTCAGACTACAGATCCGATTGTTACGGTCATTATTCCGACCTATAACCGCGCGAGCATACTTTATTATGCGCTGCACAGTGTTATCAACCAAACGATCCAGAATATCGAGATTTATGTCATTGATGATGCTTCTACAGATTTGACAACTGAGCTCGTCGATAGTTTTAATGATCCACGCATTCACTACATTCAGTTTGAAACCAATAAAAAGGCAGCAGCAGCTCGCAATGCAGGCATGGAGCGTGCACGTGGAAAATATATTGCCTTCCTCGATAGTGATGACGAATGGCTGCCTACGAAGCTCGAAAAACAAATTGAATGTATGGAGGCCTTATCGGATGACTGGGGGTGTTGTTACACGGGTGCATACGTAAGCAAGATGGGCGGGTTGACGCGACACAGGGTTTATGAGCCTCAGAAATCGGGTGATCTGGTCAAGGATCTGCTGATGGGCCGATTTGTTATATGGACGCCCACGTTTATGTTCCGGCGTAAGTGCCTTGATGAAGTAGGGCTTATGGATGTCCAGCTGATTCGTAGTCAGGACGTCGACTTTTATATTCGCTTGCTAAGCAAGTACAAGATAGCGAGCATAAAGGAGCCATTGGTCAATATATTTCTTGCGCTTAACAAGAATCTGGCGCATGTTGCTGCACAGTCCCGGCGTATTCTTTTGGCCAAGCATAAAGATCTGATCGATTCATTCGGCATTATGCCTTCCCGATACGTCTATTCTATATCGGACATGATCCAGGCTGAGGCATTTCTCTCGGAAGGGGAGCTCATTAAGGGGCTGATTTACTTTAAGAGGGCTGTTGTAAGAAATCCCTTTCTTCCGGTCAGGCGTTACCTGGCCATTGCCCGACATATAGCTTCAGCTTTATTTTCAGAGCGGCACGAAGAGTCTTTAGCCGCCGATGGTCGCGATATGAGCAGTCGTGACGCATAATGATTGATCGTCCGGTATTTTTATTAGGTTCAGGCCGCTCAGGGACAACCATTCTTTACCACCTTCTCTCGGTGCACCCTGAGTTGTGCTGGTTCTCTAACATCAGTAACCGGGTTCCATGGCTGTCATTCATGCCAATTGCCCACAGATTGCTGGACTCCGGGGCCAGGGGAGAACGGGTCAAGCAAAATATTATCAACCGCAAGGGCGGGAAACTTCATGTACGTCCTGTAGAAGCCGAAACCCTTTATGGTCGGGCGGGCTTTCGGCACGACATAAAGACGACGGAGGACGATTACGATTCCAATGTAAACCGCCGGTTTCGCAAGACCGTCGAAAGCCATCTCCGCTGGGCAGGTCGTCCCCGCTTCATAAGCAAGCAGACGGCAAATAACCAGCGCTACAGGCTGCTTAACCGTATGTTCCCGGATGCATTGTTTGTCCACCTGATCAGGGATGGGCGTGCAGTTGCAAATTCGATTCGCGGCCAGCGATGGCTTGATTCTATGGATCTTTGGTGGCTTGAAGACAAGGCTCATAAGCACGTTGATCAGTATGATGGGCCAATCGAACTCTGTGGCCTGCATTGGCAACGCAACCTCGAAGAGCTGTTATTGGCGAAGGATCTTTTGGGTGAACGCTATTTAGAAATACGTTACGAAGACCTTATCGATGATGTTCATGGGATTGTTAAACAGGTGCTGGCGTTTAGCGACCTCGACGCTTCGGCCGCATATTTTAGTTTTTTACCCGAGAAGCTGCCCAATATGAACAACAAGTGGCGTGATGATCTTTCCCAAAAACAGATAGATGCTCTGCAGAGGGTGATCGGACCCTCCCTGCAGATGCTTGGCTACTCTGCCTAATTTGCGCCGATTGGATATCAGCAATAAATGATTAAGGCATTCGCCAGTCTGGCAGAGAGGGCGAGCGCCTTTATTGGGTCACGCAGTAACTTTTTTCGTGACGTGGTAGTCATTCTGACTGGTACAGTTGCGTCACGCATCATTGTCCTGCTTGCCATACCTTTCCTGGCACGGATCTATACGCCGGCCGAGTTTGGTGTGCTGGCGTTGTTCATGACAATAAATGCCATCATTATTTGCGTCGCTTGTGGTCGCTACGAGATGGCAGTTGTGTTGCCCAGGGAGGATCGAGACTCAGCACATCTATTGCTGGCATGCATTGGCATGGCAACGTTAACCTCCATCCTTACCTTCGTGGCCTTCTGGGTATGGGCGGAAGACCTGACTAACTTGCTGGGTGGTAAGGAGCTCGCTAACTGGCTCTGGCTGAGCGCCGCTGTAATCTGGTCCGTCAGCATATTTCATGCGCTTCGATCATGGGCTACACGTAAAGGTGTATTCACAGGAATTAGCCGGGCCAACGTGAGTGGAACAGCTACCACCGTAACTGTCCAACTCGTGCTCGGTTACGTTCAGAAGCTTGGTGCGGGCGGGCTGATAATCGGCCAGGCTGTCGGGCAAATAGTCCATTTTCTGGTACTCCTCAAAGAAGTCGCACGTGGCGTTGTTTCCAGTATCGGCGGTAGGCTGAGTTTTTCGCACATGTTTGGTTTGTTGAAGCGCTATCGTCGTTTCCCTATATATGACTGCGGTGCGAGCCTGTTGAACGCCTGTTCAAACGAGCTGCCGGTGCTGATGCTGGGTGCATTCTTTTCGCCAATGATTGCGGGCTACTACGCAATGAGCCGGCGGATGCTTGCGATGCCAATGCAGGTGATCGGCGGCTCCATAGCCCAGGTATTTTTTCCCAAGGCCAAGCAGCAACTTGAAAAGGGCAAACTTGATGAGTTTGCCAGCTCAATTATAAAGAGACTTGCGGTGGTGGGGATTACGCCGATGTTGCTGGTAACGGTTTCAGCGCCGGAGTTGAATGCCGTTGTGCTCGGGCAGGCATGGATTCCGGCAAGTATCTATATTCAGTGGATAAGTATCTGGCTCCTCTCTGCCTTTATTACATCGCCGCTTATGCAGCTTTTTTATGTGCTGGAGCGACAGAAAGAACGGCTAATCTACCAGAACGTTCAGATGGCAGTACGATTTGCATCGCTTGGTTATGGCGGCTTGCAGGATGACCCTGTTTTGGCGGTTGCATTGTTCTGCATATCCAGCGCCGTTGTTCACTATGCCAACTGCATCTGGATACTGTATCGCGCAGGGGTCCAGCCGTCCTTGACGTTGAGGATACTGCTTGGTGAGTTTGCGAAGGCAATCCCATTCATTGTATTCGTATGGTTTATCAAATGGTTTTGGGGCGGCAACTGGTTGGTAATCGCGGCATTTATCACAGCGGGTTTGGCTTTTTTGGGGTTTCGTTTAAGGGATTTATTCAGCCGCACCTAGAGGATATGCGCCAACACAATTGGTTGACGAGAACGCAAATAAATATTTTCAAGTGTGAGCGGTTGGTTCTACATAGGCAGGGCGGCCGGATGACAACCGGGAAGCTGTCTCAGCACTGCGGGAAGAACTATGTCCCCGTATCGCCCGTCTGGGGAGTCTTATTGACCGGGACCTGGTCAGCCTCTGGGGCTTTGACGGCGACCACTGACCGGTACCACGGCCACGTCCTGTGCGCCCTGACTCGCTTCCGGTCTCCACAGTCACTTACACTATCCCAAGCTTTCAGGTATCCCGCATGTCTACAGAACAATTAGAAGAGCCGCAGAACAGTCACGTACCTCAGCAGCTGGCAAATGTGGTCGGCGCTGAGTATGTTCTGCTGGATGATGAGTCACGTGCTTTCTACTCGACTGACGTTTACCGTCAGGCCGATATCCTGACGACTGCAGTTGTGCGTCCCGGGAGTGTTGAGGAACTGCAGGAGATTGTGCGGGTCTGCGCGGCTGCCAACTGCCCGATGGTGGTTCGCGGTGGCGGGGCATCCTATACCGACGGTTACCTGCCCGTGCGTGACAATACAATCAGTATCGATACTGTCCGGCTGAAGCAAATTACGATAGACGAGCAGGATATGTACGTTACGGCGGAAGTCGGCGTGACATGGGCAGAGTTAGATGCAGCGCTTAAGGAGAAGGGCCTGCGCACACCGTTCTGGGGGCCTTTTTCCGGCCTTGCAGCGACAGTCGGCGGTTCTATGTCACATTATGCCGTCAATTACGGTTCGGGTTTGTATGGCATATCGGCTGAGTCTCTGACCGGAATGGATATAGTGCTGGCCAGCGGTGAACTACTGTCGACCGGCTCTGCAGGCGGTAAAGACAACACGCCGTATTATCGTTTTTACGGACCTGACCTGACAGGTATGTTCGTCGGCGATGCCGGCGCACTTGGTATCAAGGCGCGCGTGAGTATGCGCCTGATGAATCGACCCGAAGGTTTTGCAGCCTGTTCGTTTGGTTTTGCCGATGGTGAAAGTACGCTCAAAGCGATGGTCGAAATCGCCCGGCTGGGCGTGGTGTCCCAGAACTTCGGCCTGGACCCCCGGCAGCAAAAAACGGCATTGACCCGAATGGAGTCAGCCGATCCCCTTGATGCAGCAAAATCTGTTTTTCTGTCGGCGCGTAATCCGCTCGATGGATTTATTCAGATTGCGAAAATGGGCCTGGCCGGTCGTAACTTTCTGAAAAATGCCAGTTACTCGGCACACTTCAGTGCCGAGGGCCTGACCAATGCCGAGGCCAGGGCCAAGATAGCCGAAGTGCGCGCAATAGCCCGTAAATATGGGGCAGAAGTTGCCAATTCGATCCCTGTTTACTTTAATGCCGAGCCGTTCATGGAGCTGCTGCCTATATTGGGCCCCAACGGTGAGCGTTGGAAGCCTACTCACGGCATCATTGCTTTTTCCAGACTTTTGCAGCATCACGCCGATTTCGAGGCAATGCTGGATGAATACCGTGAAAGGATGGAGGCAGCAGGTGTTCAGCTAACCCGCATGCTGATGTTCTTCAGTACAAACGCTTTTATATATGAACCGACTTTCTTGTGGGAGGATTCGCAGACTATCTATCATAAAAAAGTTTATCCGGCGAAACTTTTACCCGATGTGCAGACGCATCCGGATAACCCTGAGGGCCGTGCGCTGGTGAAAGAGATTAAACAGCGGATACAGGAATTGTGTATCAAGAACGGCGCATGCCACATGCAGATAGGTAAAGACTATCCGTACCTGGAAACGCGTAAACCTGAAATGGCAGGGTTGGTCAGAAACCTGAAACGTACACTCGATCCAAACGGATTAATGAACCCGGGAGCGCTCGGACTGGACTGAGCGCCGGATATCCCGGCTAGTTGAGCAGATGATCTGCTTCCAGGCTGGTTTCGATTTCCGTATCGAGCGTTGAGCCCTTCGTTGTGCTGAGACCCCGCTTTTAAATAGCGTACTTTACGCGCAGGATTTCTCCCAGCATACGCACGATCAAAGCCGTATAACGCGTCGCCTGGCTTGCTGACATCTTGCGGATGGAAGCCTTTGGTCCGGTTTCGTTGGGCATCGGTCTATACCGGTACATTGCCTGCCGGAGGCTGCTAAATTCTGTGCGAAGGTGAGTGGGCAGTTCGTCCGGTTCGATTTCATCGAGGTGCATCAGCCAGGCATCGGTCAGCCACTGTTTCACCGGGCCTGAACCCGTGCATAGACGAACAGCGGCGATAAAACAATCGGATAGATGACGCATCAGGTACTCGTTATTATTGTTCTTGTGGTCGACGCCCCGCAGCACACGGGGGGTACACCGACATACTAATGCATTATGTGAAGTTTTGGCTCCAAATCAAGTGCCGACGCGGAGGTATGGCCTGCGGCTGCAGCGGGGCGGTTGAAGGCCCGGCTGGTTCACTGGCCCGGGCACTGCTGGCCCTGGTAGCGATCCGCCCCCGTCCTGCCTGCTGGTCGAGATCGCCTCAGGGGGCTCACCCCGGGCCGGATAACCGGTTTGCTGGTGCTGACGGGCGCTTGTCGTCCTGTTCGGTGCCCTGGAGGCGAAATAATGCCGCTGTGTGCCCTGCTGCCCGCTTATCTCGTGCTGTCCGACGAAAAGCTGACATGAAGCATATTGCCGGCTTTAATACCGGGATTGTTGTTCCCGATGCACTGGCCGCCCTCGGGCTGCGATACACACCGGTTGCTGGTTCAGGCGGCGTGCCCGATGCCTCAATCTCCCCTATGACAGGGGTTGTCATTATCTGAAATAATGCGCCTCATTTGTGCGTCCTCATTGTCAGGCTTGAGCGCCGGCACGGAGTACCTTTTGTTCGTATTGTTTCTTATCGTCTTTATCGGCCTGGCGGGTTTCGGAATCACGCTGCCGTTGTTTCCGTTTTATGCGGATCGTCTTGGCGCGTCACCGGAAATCATTACGCTGACCGTGTCCGCGTATTCGCTGGGCCAGTTTGTAGCGGCTCCGGTCTGGGGGCGCCTGAGTGATTCCTGGGGTCGCAAATGGGTGCTGGTGCTAACCATGCTCGGCTCGGCAGTTTCGTACCTGATGCTGGGTTACGCTGATGAACTCTGGATACTGCTTGCCAGCCGGGTATTCGGCGGTCTGATGGCCGGTAATATTGCCGCCGCTTTCGCGTACGTTACTGATATTTCTGATGAGAAAAGCCGTGGCGGTGCCATGGGTATCATCAGCGCTGCGCTGGGCCTCGGCTTCATGCTCGGTCCGGCAATCGGGGGTTTCCTGGCGGGCAATGACATGCAGACTGCCGATTTCATGGCACCGGCGGTCGCTGCCGCTGCCGCCAGCATTATTGCGATGCTGGGCGCCATATTTATGTTGCCCGAAAGCCTGCCCGAGGCGGATCGCAAGCCGCTGTTCGGGTCTGCCGACACGGCCACGGAATCGGTGAGTGTATTTACCCGGCTGCGTTCCCGGCCGGTAATGCTGAAGCTGATGGTTGTGGCTTTCCTGTTCTATATATCGATGGCGATGATGGAGGGCATATACCCGCTTTGGGTATACCAACTTTTTGGAGTGGGACCGGTAGAAATTGGCTACATGTTTCTGATGATGGGGACGATCACGGTCTTCGTGCAGGGTTTCCTGATGGGCAAGCTGGTGCCAGTATTTGGCGAGAAAACCCTGGTTATTTTCGCAAGCGGTGCCTTTATGCTCGGTATGATCGGGTTCGCCGCCTCGACGAGCACCTGGCATGCCTATGCGTCACTGGCGGTATTTTCTGTCGGCACGGGTTTCATGAACCCGGGCTTATCCAGCCTGGTGTCGATGACTGCCGCCGCGGACGAGCGCGGTACCGTTATGGGTTGGTTTCAGTCCGCGAGTGCGTTGGGCCGGGTCGTCGGTCCCGCACTTGCCGGCCCCCTTTATGCGCAGGTGGCCTTTGGTGCGCCCT
>PBYE01000059.1 GCA_002729495.1 Chromatiales bacterium | reverse complement strand
TGACCCTCCCGGAATACTGAAGGTGTAGTTCGTCATATCCGTTCCCAGCGCCGGGATTCGGTTATCAAACTGGATGCCCGTCGCGTCCGTGGAGAAAGTCGGCCCCTGCAAGCTCGCATCGTGGTTAACCTTGGCGTAGAACTTGCCAGGCAACCCGGCATAATAACCCTGTGCAGGATCACCAATACCGCCAAGGTCGTGAATAGTTTGCGTACCTGTGTGGATGAGTGGATTGATCAGTGGATCCTGACCGTCCTGCCACGCCTCTACCAGCAGGATCATATTGCGAACCGTCACCCCTGTCGGGACATGGTGTCCGGTCAGGCTGTTATCGATCGATACATCAACCCGCAGCTCATTGCCGACCAGTTGTGTCTGCATCGAAAGCTCAACTGCATTGTCCAGATAGGCTGCAGTAGTACCCTCGATCGCATGAGTGCGGACCGTGTTGGGGTCCCTGGCCAGGGAAACGAAGGTGCAGATATCTGTATGGCCCGACGGCGGCATATGGCAGTCGATACAGGTCCGGTATAACGCAGAGTCTGCATCGCCGTAGGGAGACTGAGCCCACTCTGTGTAAGTGGGTTCGGATATAACGCCGGCAAATGTATGGTCTTCATTGATATCGTTAGCATCCTGGTGGCAGGCACCGCAGACTTCAGCCGCCAGCTGTGGCTGATAGGAGGGCTCCATCGCCCCCGACAAGTTGTAATCGACGTCGGGCAGGAGACCGTATTGCACCTGGGTGCCGCTTTCAGTCTGATTGAAGGTGACCGCCCCCGGGAAGATACCGGGAAAATCAATTTTTTGCGTATCTACGTTAGCGATCTTGTGGCAGGTCTCGCAGGAAATGCCGTGAGCGGTTGCCGTGGATGGATAACCCGCATCATTCGGGCCCTCCATCCGGCCGGAGTATCCCGCGATCACCCATGATTCGGGTTGATGGCAGGCCGCACATTCCGAGTTGGGGTTGGTCCCGGCAAACACGGAGTCGCGTGTATAGACAAAACCACCCATTCCGCCTGGTGTTCCTGTGCCATCATAGATGTCATGCACCCAGGTGTTGATGCCCGCGTTAGCCATCGCAGAGTTATCCCATTCACTCTTCTGATCCGGGTGGCAGAATGCGCAGGTTGTGGGTTCGACAAATGAGTAGCTCGCATTCGTACCGATGGTCACCGGTGTGAGCAGAATCTCTGCATCCGTTGTGGGTAAATTCGTCGTCACAGATGCATTGTAATAACCTTTACTGGCGCCCACGATGACCAGGTCGGTACCACTGGCTATATCGAGCGTGAAGCTACCATCGGCCGCCGTTGATGTTTGCGTGGTTGTGGTCTGCAACGTCACAAGTGCACCTTCAATCGGCAGCAGCGTGACAGAGTTCTTAACGACGCCGGAGACTAAGGCGGCACTGGGGTCAACAACGGTCAGCGTGAATGTCTCTTCATTCGACAACCCCGTACCGGTATCCGTTACTGTAACCGTTACAGTCACAATACCGGCATCCCCCGGTCCCGGAGTCAACACCCAGGTGGCTGACCCATCACCGTTGTCTGTGAAAATGCCATAAGGTATCGCCGCCGGCACAACACTAAAACTCAGCGCATCACCCGAATACCCCTCCGGAGCACTCAGGTTCAATGTTAGTGTGCTGCCCTCTGCCACTGTCTGATCGCCGATTGCACCTGGACAGTTGCCCAGGCTGTTAATCCAATCAGTCAGCAGCAGTGCACCATCGGCATCTACGATAGTACTACCCAGGGGCGGCATACCGTCTTCATCGCGGCGGTTCATGCGGGCAAATACGATTGATCTGTCAGCCTCACCCGGTGCGATCAGTAAGGGGTCTATAATTCCCAGATCGCCTGCCTGCGGTGAAATGTTGCAGGCATTCATGTTCCCAAGCGGTGTCGTATAACGCAGATCCATAGATGAAGGCGTGGGCCCGCCAGGCTGATGACACTGCGCACAATTTGTTTGCAACCATGAACGTGCGCGATCGTTAAGACCAGCACTGGTATCGTATGGATTTGTAAGTTGCGGTAGGCTTTCCGGTGGCGGCAGCGGGGCAGTGAATAGATTGATGTGATCCAGCGTGAGTAGTTGATGGGCTTCGCCATTGCCTGGTGATGGGTAATATGCTTCACGATTCATCTGTGCAGTTTCAGGCCCAAGGCTGAATCCCGCTATGCCTGTATGGCACACCATGCATTGCCCCTCGCTTGGATAAACCCATGTCTGCCCGTTGATGTTACGACTTTTACCCCCGATTACGCGTGTTGCTGCTGTGCCTGCATCATTCCATTCATAGGTGTAGCCGCCCCATACGCCATCTGGATGACGCATAAACAGTCGTGTTTCTATAAGCTGACCGTTTAATTGAAAGTTTTCCAGCAATACTGAACCGGACGGGAACTCCCAGTCATCCTGACTATTAATATCAATGGTCGTACCATCGGGTATAGCCATGTAACGGGACTTAACCGCGCCATCGGACCAGAACGGTGCATTGATCTCGTAGGGAATCAGTCCGCTGGCGGGTTGAGTCGGATCAACCGGGTCGACGCAGCCCGTGTCTACCAGGTTGGTGGGTATTGTGTTGCCACCACCTGAAGCAACCACTAGTTTCTGGATATGGCCGGTACCACGGTCACCTAAATATATTTCACCATTATTGCCTTCGGCGAGTGATGGTGGCGTGGAAGTTGAATCACCTAATTCTGTAACAGTCCAGCTATCATCAAGTTGTTCGGTAAGCGCCCAGACCTGACCCGAAACAAAGTCTGCAAAAATATATTTACCCTGTAGAAAGGGTAATTCGGTACCTTGGTAGACGAAACCACCGGTTACCGAGGCGCCCTCAACAGGATGCTGGTATTCATGTATTGGTGCAGTCATCGGCACATCATTAACTAAGCAACCGCTATCTTTATCCGCAGGGGGCTCAGTAGGGCTATATTCTAAGGTGCCTTCACGGCATGGCCACCCATAATTTTTGCCAGACTCAACCAGATTTATTTCTTCACGGTCCCTCCTGCCTACATCACCGACAAATAATCGGCCCTGATCATCGAATGAGAACCGATAAGGATTACGTAGTCCCCAGGCAAATATCTCGGGGCAATCAAATCCGGTGGGCCCGGCCGCGCAACTTGGATTACCGGAAAATGGGTTATCTGCGGGCAGATTATAACCAGCACCGGTATCGGTTACATCGATACGCATCATTGTTGCATAAAGATTGGTCGTATCCTGCCCTTGCGGCGTGCCACCATCACCAATGCCCAGGTAGAGGTAACCATCAGGATCAAAAACAATATCACCACCTTTATGAGCACGCCCGTCCTGCGCCAGAGTAAAAATCTGCTCAACAACAGGGTTAAGCGGTGCATCAATGTCATCAAGTGTCACTCGTAGAAGCACTGATTCAAAAACACCATTTGGTGCGCCGGTGTAGTAGACAAATACTTCGGGCGTGTTTGGGTAATCAGGATGAAAGGTAAGGCCCAGCAAAAAGCCTAGTTCTCCAAGATCGCGAGCAGCTTTTATATCTGGGGTGAAATCCAACCAAGTATGGATATTCTCTGGATCGTCCGCATCGAAGACCATGATTTTGCCGCGCTGTTCAAGGAAGAACCAGCGCCCTGCACTATCTGGTGACTGCAGAACTTTAGTCATATAGGGAACTTCGCCAATGGTAGGGAAAGCATCCTCGAATGCTATAGGGCCGGATCCAGAAGGTCTTTCGGGCGCGATACAGGTCAAGTTAGTGGGGCGAATATCGAGGCCAACAGCCGCCGTCACTGCAAAGCTGCTCCAGCTGGAGTTTTGACCATCCGGATTCTTAACCCGCACCTGCCAGGTACCGCCATCGTTATCATTATTAATCTGGTAAGTGATCCTGCTACTTGAATTAAATGTCAGGTAACTCGATGAGCTGTTGATATTGCCACCGGTCGGTGGATTAAATTCCAGTGTCGCACCACTTACAAAATCACTGCCATTGATCGTCAGCGACTGTCGACTGGTGGAGCCCGGCATCGTGCTCGGCGAGACACTGCTGATCGACGGGGCGGGAAATACCGCCGTCTTTGAATCGGGCGAGCTGCCACCACCACATGCGGAAAGAAAAAATATACTTGCGAGAGCAAGAAACTTTGACTGCATCATAAATTACCTAATTCATATCCAATGCCTGGCAGTGGTTAAGTGTCGAGCCATCCACATTGGCATTATCATTGTTATTGCGTATCCGAATTAGAGTCACGGGTACCATTTGTAGGATTTTATACTAATATTAGTAGCCTAACGATAAAGCGCAATTAGGGCCAGTATTTGGGTGTTTCAAACCATACGGGTTATTGCCCTTTGTCAGGGTTGTTTACCGACCAGTAGTAGTAACCTGATTTCATGATAATTTTGTCAAGCAACCCCCACTTATTCTGATGCCCCGGGGACCGGGTTGTCGTGATCATGCCATGCGGTCGCGTTTGCAATGAGGTAATGAACCGGCTGAAGCTCCTGATGTTGTCGAAGTTGATTTACCTTTGGCCAGAGCGCCTCAAACTTTCCAGAAATACATACACGTGTAGCGCTAAAGCTTGGGTCCGTATCTGGCTTAGCGAAGGTGCATACGGGATAATCGCCATACCAAGTATCCAGGCATGGTTAACGATAGAAGTCAGTTTCACCTTTATAATCAAGATGCTTTACAATACGGTAATTGCGGTGGCTGCCACTAACAGCATTACATGTTAGCAAACAGTCAATAATGATTATCTAAGTATGCATTTATTACAGGGTTGGATTCGTTGGAACAGAAGTCGGAAGAGTTAACCTTTATAGAACTCATAAAGGTTATTGCTGATTACAAGATTGTTGTGATTGCGATTATGGCAGCCGTTTTACTGACGGCTGTCGTTTATTCATTCGCTGCGACAAAAATTTACCAAGCAGAAGTCATGATAGCGCCTGCGGATGATGCTGCTTCCGGTGGCGCCGGTTTGTCATCCGTCTTTTCCCGACTGGGCGGAATTCCGGGCCTCAGTAGCTTTAGTCGCATAGCGCGACAGGACAAAATGGCGCAGGGTATCGTTATCCTGAGTTCTCCCAAATTCACCATGGAGTTTATTCAGGAAAACAACCTGTTGCCGGTACTGTTTGCCAAAAAATGGGATGCTGAGGCCGGAGAGTGGTTAGTAGACAAACCGGAAGATGCCCCTTCATTGTCTGACGGCCATGTGTTATTCGAGAAAGAAATATTGGAAGTTGTTGAAGAAGACTCTGGCATGATTACTGTCGCAGTCAGGTGGTCCGATCCCGAACTTGCAGCAGCCTGGGCGAATCAGTTGGTTCGGCGCATTAATGCGAATCTTCGGTCTCGGGCCATTGAGGAGGCGAACAAGACCATAGAGTACCTGAACAGTGAAATAGAGAAGACACTAATAGTGGAGCTTCGCCAGGCGATCTATTTCATGATAGAAAATCAGATCAACGTGCGAACTATGGCAAATGTTCGTGCAGAGTACGCGTTTAAGGTTATTAGCCCTGCATATCCGCCCGAAGCCGATCGCTTCATTGAGCCAAATCGTTTATTGATTTTTGCTGGCGCGCTAGTGCTGGGGCCTGTGCTTGGGATTTTTGCCTGCTTCCTGCTTTTTGCTTTAAAACACATTCGCGGAGAGCTGTCCGCAGCCCGTGACTAGGGGAAGCAAAAAGAGGCTTGCAAGATTTATCGGCAAACTCACACGCGGCGACCACGAAGAACTGGGCGAAGCTTTTTCTATTGTCATCTGGCTTTTCGCGCCCTATCTGGCAGAACACATATTCGCCAAACCGGAGTTGAGTCCGGTTCTGTCATACATAGCGTGGGCTTTTGTGCCAATGGCGCTGGCTGCTGATGAGTGGATTTGATCGGTAGTACAGGCTCGCAAGCTTAGTGGCTGGTTGTCTAAAATTGGTCAGTTATTTGCTTCTTATTCCAGAGTTTGGCGCAATTGGCGCCGCATGGTCATCCGCCATCGGGTTGGTGGTGGTTAATATGCTACCAGCGTCGCTGGTGTGGATTAAGCTGCGTATTGATCCGTTTGGGTTTTATCAGCCGAAAGACAGAAAATAGCAACAGGCGATATTTTAGATGGCGATTACAGCATTATTCTTCTTTACGATGGTGACGCATCTGGTCGTAAGCCTGGTGAATTTTCGGGCAGGAGTGTTTTTCTTCCTGTTTTTCTACGCGGTGTATCCGCGTTTCTTTTCTCTCGGCCTGGGAGGCGATAAATTCGCTATGACCGGTCAACGGGCGATGGTCATAATAATATTCCTGCTATGCGTCCTGCGTTTTCTCTGGGGTTCGGCGGATATCAGGGAGGCATGGCTGGCAATAGAGAAGTACAAAGGTATTTTGATCGCATTGACTGGCCTGCTGCTAGCGCATCTTGCGGGAAATATAGTTACCGGCCGGCTCGATCCGGGGTCAATATCGGTGGGCGTAAGTGAGTGCCTGTTTAGTATATTTGTTGTTTATCTGATTATACTGGTGGTGCGTAAAAAGCAGGATGTACTGATTTTGACCGGGCTGCTAGTTTTATCGCTGCTCCTGAATCAGGGTATTGCCATAATCGAGTTTTCCATCGACAAGTCCATATTTCCCACGACGCTGGATTTGCAATATGAGCAATCTCGAAGTGAAGAAGACCTTCTGGAAGGCAGGGTCAGGGCGGATCACTTTCGATCCATGGGTGTATTCGATAGTGGGAACGCGCTTGGAGGGTTGATCATAGTGATACTGCCCTTTGCTTTCATGTCATTGCAGGCTTTCTATTCTCCTTTCAGAGTAGTTTTGAGCGCGATCGTTATTATGCTGGCGATGCCAACAGCATACTTTACGGGCTCACGCACCGCGCTCGGGTTCACACTCGCTATTATTGCCTGGTATTTGTATAGCTTTATCGCCAGAGGGTTGAGCAAAGGCGGCCGAAGATTGTTGCTGGCGTTTTTTGTATTTATAGGTCTTGGAGCAGCTCTACCGTTTCTGGGAGATATCATCGAGACAGTCCTGTTCGGCGACACCGAGGGAAGCACCATGGCGCGCTACCTGCAATACGGTTACACATTTGTAGCCCTCACCGAGTCACCATTTTTTGGCTACGGCTACGCACAAAATATCAGTGAAATTGTTAATATAAAGCCGCTGGACAGCTATTATATGAGGATCGCTCTGGGGGGCGGTCTGGTCGCGATAGCATGCCTGCTGTATTCGATGCGAAAGGCCTACGTGCTGGCCGGGAGTTTTGCCGCCAGATCGACGGATAAAATAGTTCTTGCTGCCGCTCAAGCTATCCGTGTCATGCTTGTGACTTTCTCCATTTCCATGGCGGTACAGCAGATGCCACAGATACGCATGTATGCGTTCCTGACCATCGGATTGGCGATTGCTGTCAGCCACTTTATCGTCGATGCTACGGGGGAAGGTGAGGCCTAGCTCTGCCAGCTGTTCATCGCGCCAGAGCGTGAAGGTTTTCCGATGGCAGGAGATCTGATACATACCGCAGAGTCGTAGGCACTTCCGAGTGTCGTCGTGCCAGTCTTGTTAAGGCCTACGCCAATGACTTTTGTAACATGCATGCTAGCGCCACTCAGACAGGTCGCGCTCGATAAGACGCTCGAGTTCAAGAATATCTTCGGCAAAATAGCTTGTTAGTTCTGTTCGCAGTTCATTGCTCATGCGTTCACGACGCAGCATTTTCTGCACCACCTGTTCTGACAGCTTTTGGCGCGCTGAGTCGGGCAGCAGACTACGAGTTACCTGCTTCAGCAACGTGCTTTTCCGCATCAGGTCGTAGATAAATCGACTGCGAGGCGTGCCGGAGACGTTGAATCGCGTGCTGCTGTCAATAGCGATGCCGGGCGTCACTCCGATATGGTCGAAAATTCTGGCTAGGGTGTTCTCGGTATCGTTTTTCAGGTCTTCCTGGAGGAGTACTAGGATCTGCTCACGATCGAATATATCGTAGTAGTGCTTCAACTGCTCATAGTACCGGCCCAGTTGCTTGTATCGCCAAAGAAAGCCCCAGTTATCTGCAATGCGTTGCTCCTCGGCGGCAAGTGCGGCTGCGAAGTCCCGCATGGGCTCGCGATCGTCACGAATTAGGTGCATGTAGCTGGAAAAAGCACGGTCAGCCGGGCGCCGGAGTATGGCTATTAACCTAACATCAGGTATCTGCGCGCGAATACGTTCCGCCGTGCCCGGCACCGACAGGTAGAGCGCCGATGCTTCTCCGATCGCCTTTTCAACCGAAGCGCCCGAAAAAAGTTTCCGGTAGTCAGCCAGTTCTGTTACGGCATTGTTTATCGTAACGCCCGGGCCCCTGAAGTCGAGCTGCTGGCCGGCGAACGCAAAATACTGCGGTTCCTTTACCGGAGAGAGATACACATCAGGATGCTGATCCAGATAGTGGTAAAGCGACGTCGTACCGCACTTGGGGGCCCCGATAACAAGGAAGGTAGGAAGGGAGCCGGCTGCCGGATTGTGGGCCATAGTGTCGATTTAGTGTGTTATTGCTTCTTCAGGGCGTCTGCTCGAGTCGTGTATTCCAGAACAGGCTGCCGGATGTCTCAATAATATCGTGAACGATATCCCATTCACGCCTCGGGACATGAAACCAGGTCGTTGCGATCATGCCACGACTATTGTTCGGCAGACCGGCAACATATCGAGTCAGGGTCTCCACTGTGCGTCTTTTCTTCCAGGTGGCTCCCAGAACCGGATTGCCCTGTGCGGTGAATGATGCAACCGAAGGGTAATCAGGTTTATTCTGCCAGTAATGCCATGCACAGATCACGATATCGCGCGGTATCTTCGGGCGCAGCTGGGCATAACCGAAACGGCCATGCAGGTTTGATGAGTGCATCCCGGGAAACTCTTCCGGCGCTACAAGCATGTCGCCCCACATCCATGTTTCCACGCCCTTGCTTTGCAAATAATCATGCAGTCGGATCACATCCTGGAGAAATAGATCTGGTGGCAGTATACGTCCTTCATCTCGAATAGCACTTTTCTTGTGAAGGTTGTAGGTGCCGGAAACTTCATCATGTCCGATGTGCACAGCTGGTGGGTCGAAAAGCTCTAATACTTCGTCAAGGTGCTCGAATACCAACTCGTATACCTTTGGTTCACGGGGGTCATATGTAAGTTCGTTGTACAAGAGCTCTGGAAACGAATTCTTAAAGAACTTTTGCTGCGTGGTGAGCAGGGGCACATCCGGGATGACCACGAAGCCATTATCTTTCGCGTAATCGAGCACGGAGCTGAATTGTTCTTTGCTCAAAGCGTCGGGTCGTGGCTCGACGGCTCGCGCATCGAGACGAATAAAGTCGCCCACCTGGATGATCAGGGTATTGAATCGTGACTTGCGAGCGCGGTCGATGAGATCAATCAGCTCGCTGGTCGTAAGTGACCGGATAACCAGATGCAAAGCGCGTATCGTGTGATCGGGCGCATCTAAGAGGCTTTTGGTGTAGAGCTTTCCACCGTTAAGTTCCAACCTTGATATAAGTTCGTCAAGACCGTATATGAGCCCCTGCCGGCCGGTCGACGAAATTTCTATGTCTTCACCTTGAACCGCCACCCGGAAACTATTGGGGATTTCCAGAATGGAGCGCTGTTTTGGTGAAAGTTCATCCAAATCACCGTTATCCAGCAGTATCAGCCTGGCGGCTGTTTCCTTGCCGCTCTCCGCCAAAAAAGGCTTTGCCAGAACAGTCCGGTACCCCGCTGGCGGCCTCTCTGGCTGATAAACTCGCAATTCGCTTATGTGGAGCGGCTCGTTATTATCGATGTACGAGACAGGTTCCGTTGGTTGAGTCGATGTCGTGCCGCCGAGGACAATTGCCACGGCTACTGCAATTAGTGCCAAAGGAAGATTTTTTTGCTTAAACACGTGGCCTGATTTCCTCCTGTATACCAATTGCTAACAAGCTATCGGGCATCTACGCTGCTGGGGTCGCTGCGAATACGGGGCTAAGCAAGTGACCCGGTTTGCTGATCGTGCACAGCGTGATAAGCAACGATTATATTTGGTACCCCAGCGCGCCTAAATCAAGCCCCGTCATCTCTGCCAGGCGATTGTTTGACTCGGCGTATCGACCTTCTGTGGCGGCCTCAATCTGATCGTTCAATTTGCGACCAAGCGTCGTATCAAAAACTTTTAGAGGTGCTAGAGCTGGCCGAAGCATTTTGAACGTAGCATCGACATACGGAATATTGAGTATTCCGTGGTTTGATAATTGGGTGCGGGCCAACAAAAAGTTGCAAGTTCGCCGTAGGTGCTGACCTAGAACGGGTACAGCCGGGTTTACCTTCTTCTCGAAGATGCTGTCATCAATATTATTCTTAGCTGTTGCATTACCCGCGAACTCGATTATCTTGGCCGCCAAATCTCTCGCATCTCGGCTAATCTGCTCGAAAGGCAGCACCAATATGTTGTCTCGCCCAAATACTTGTTGGTAGTACGCTACCGCCTGATCATATTCGAAAAATGAGAGATCGAAACCAGGAACTCTGTGCAGGGATGGCTGCGGGCTTTTTAAGAGTTTCTTGAACGAAAGGCTGCCACCATCCGAGATGTACTGAAAGTAAAATGACCGTATCATGGTCTTCTGCTCGCGCACCATGATAAGTATTTTCGCCCTAGGGAATATGTTGTTTAAGCGGTCGGCGATGGCTTTGGCATCGAACCCGCCCGTTGCCGGGTAACCCGATAATCTCTCATGAGAAATAACAAATCTATTTTTGGCTTCCGCTGCCGCCCGGGCTTCCTCGCGCAGATGCGCGATGGTTTCATCCGATGGCTCTGAATACGGTCCATACCGGATGAGTTCGGCGTGGACTCGCTGCCGGTCATTCTCCATACGATGAAAGCCAAAATCGCTGCGCGAGAAAAGTTGTTGCTGTAGCAGCGTTGATCCAGTTTTGTGAAAACCGATATGTATTAAAGGCGAAACTGTGTCCATAGCTAGGATCTGGTCAGACTTTAAATCGGTTATTCAGGGAGAATTTGCTTTCAATCCGAAAGGA
>PBYE01000058.1 GCA_002729495.1 Chromatiales bacterium | reverse complement strand
TTCTTTACCGGAATAATTTCGGGTTCAATCGACAAAGCATCGAAATTCGCCACAAATTCCGCATCCTTGTAGATCTTGTCGCCAAGTCCCGGCGTCTCACGACTCTCCAGTATTTCCATGCCGACTACCAGTTTGTGATCCGGTTTATACCCATACAAGACAGCAATCGTATCCTGAAACCCGGGCCCCGCACCGGGAATAGCGTAACCGACAAAACCGCCTTGCGCGTCATAACCGCCGTAAACAGGTTGCTCGCCTTTCTCTGTGGTCGTCGTAGCAACAAGTTTGCCGTCCTTGACCACCAGTTTCTGCATCTGAGATACGCCCGGAATAACCTTGAAAACCGCCTCACGCAACTCCCGGGCCTTGTTGATTGTTATTGTCGGCAGCGTGACTTCATATATGCCGATGATAGCTGCACCGGAAAACAAACCGGCCAGGGCCAGGGTTAACACGAGTCGTATTGAACTCGGTTCGGGGGTTTCCGGTGGCTTCTCCTGGCTCATGACAATCCGTTCAGCGTCCGAAAATTCGTGGCTGCGTGTAACGATCAATCAATGGAGTGGCTGCATTCATCAACAGGATGGCGTACATCACCCCTTCCGGTAATCCGCCGTATACACGGATCAGGACCACCAGCACTCCTATACCGATACCAAAAATCCAGGTTCCCCGCGGTGTCAATGGCGAAGTCACAGGATCGGTAGCCATGTAGATAGCACCCAGAAGCAAGCCCCCGGAAAATATCGAGAACCATGGAGTCGGAAAGCGAACCGCATCAACCAGGGTCAGACATCCGGAGAATACGACCACAGCGAGCAAGATGCTGACGGGAATTCTCCAATCCAGATCACGGCGAACCCATAAATAAATTCCACCGAGCAACAGCAACAGGCCGCTGGTTTCACCCAAGGATCCAAGCGTATTACCAAACATGAGGTTGGTCAGTGGCGTCACCTCCTGTTCGAATTTCATCAGGCCAAGAGGTGATGCTGACGACACCACATCAACCTTGGTCTGCATGAACGGCAGTGCAAGATTACTGGCACTGATATGGAAAAAACTTTCATCCCCCCTGAGAGATGTCCAGGTTGTCATTGGGATCGGGAAAGTGGCCAACAGGAAAGCTCTTCCCAGAAGGGCCGGATTAAACAGGTTGTGGCCCAATCCTCCCCAGATCACTTTACCCAGACCAATGGCAACAACTCCGCCCAGGAATGCTATCCATAACGGCAGGCCCGGCGGCAGAGTCAGACCCAGTAACAAGCCGGTCAGGATCGCGCTGGCATCGAGCAGCGTCTCGCCACGCTTTTGCAAGCGCGCAAAAAACCACTCGGTCAGTACCGCACCGGCAATACCGGCAGCCAGCACCAGTAACGCGCCCAGGCCAAAAAACCACAGCGCCGCAAGGGTGGCCGGTGTCAGCGCATAAAGCACATCCCGCATCGCGCTGGGCGTGGTCATTCCCTGGCGCAGCAGCGGTGCATGCAAAAGCAGCAGATCAGGATCTTTTTGCTTCACTCCGGTTGCTCCTTGCTGGCCCGTAGCGCGTCCTTGCCGGTGCGAATAAGCTGCACAATGGGGATATGCGACGGGCAGGCAAATGTGCAACAACCACACTCGACGCAGTCCATGACCGAATACTGCTCCATCTCGTCGTACATCCGCGCGCGGGCCAGGCGGGCGAAACGGGAAGGATTAAGAAAATACGGGCAGGCTTCCAGGCAACGACCGCAGCGAATACAGGGATACTCTTGCGGCCTTGCGGTTTCCGCATCGGTGAAAGCCAGAATCCCGGAAGTCCCCTTCAGAACCGGCACATCAAGGCTGGCCGTCGGCCTGCCCATCATCGGCCCACCCATGATGACTTCCCGGGTCTCATCCTTAAGACCACCACAAAAACGCAGTACTTCTCTAACCGGGGTGCCCAAAGGCACGATCAGATTTGCCGGATAGCTGGCCCCCGGACCGGACACGGTCACGATGCGCTCAATCGACGGCACCCCGCGCAAAAAATAGTCCGCGATCGCGACAATCGTACCGACATTGTTGACACAAACCTCCACATCCCTGGGGAGCTGACCGGCCGGAACTTCCTTGTCGAAGACGGTCTTGATGAGCATCTTCTCCGCCCCCTGCGGGTACTTCACCTGCATCGGCACAACCCGCACCGACTGCTCCGGCTGAATGTGTTGGCCGAGAATCTCGATTGCTTCGGGCTTGTTTTCTTCCACGCCGATAATCGTTTCTTCAGCCCCCAGTTTTTGCCTGACGATCTCCGCACCCAGCAACAGGTCTTCGGGCCGTTCCACCATCAGGCGATGATCGTTGGTCAGATACGGCTCACACTCAGCCCCGTTGATCAACAAATGACGAATCTTTATTCCATCAGGAACCGAGAACTTCACATGGGATGGGAAAGCCGCGCCACCCATGCCGACGATTCCGGCCATCTGCACTGCACCGATAAACTCCTCCAGGGAGAGTGGCTGCCAATCGATGCCGCCAGATGATCCGAGTTGTTGCGTGGCATAGGGGTCGGCTGCAATCTGAATGGCTGGTGCGAACTGGCCGTCAGCACCCCGAAAATCACCGATCTCATTAATTGTCCCGGTCACGGGGCTGTGCAATGCTGTGGAGACAAAGCCACCCGGCTTCGCGATGAGTTGCCCGCGTTCAACCCGTTCGCCAACCTCGACTACCGATTTACACGGCACACCGATATGTTGACCCAGCGGCATGACGTAATGACTGACGAACGGAACCCGCTGGATGGACAGATCTTCGGTCTGTTGTTTCAGGTGAGCCGGATGAACCCCGTGATCGAAGTTCCGACGCAGTAATCTCAGAGTATTCATGATCGGTCAGTCGATTTACGCTGCCGGGACAGTTCCCGGTTCGAAATTCTTTGATGGTGAATGATATCAATCAACTCCGCTTGGGCACCGCCAGTTCAAGTAACCGTCCGCGTATCTTCGCGGCTATTTCCATCTCCACTGTCTGCTGGAGTTGCTGGATTTGTTTCTCCGACTCCTGTTTCTGGGCGCCGAGTTCGGCCTGATGCTCATCAGCAACTCTTGCCTGGATTTCCTCTTCCACCCTGGCTGTAAACGGTGTGACTACGCCCGCAAGTTCCTGCAAGGTGCGCCAGATCTGTATTCGTTTCCCTGCCATTGCAACCAGGTTGGTGCTGATGCGATAACGAACCTCATCCGCTTCTTCCCCAACAGTGATGTACGGGGTCTTTCGCGACCGGTTTTTTGCATCCAGTTGGAAAAACTCCTCGAACGAAACCGGCGCCGGGTCATCGTCAGCCAGAACGGAGAAACAGCCGGCAAAGCGCTTCTCGGTCAACGCCCAATGAACCGGAGTCAATTGCTGTTCGCCATCACCTGCTGAAATCAGAACCTGCTGCGGTTGCAAATTACCCTCCAGATCGAGTCGGGTACCAAACACGCCTTCACCCGTCGGGTCGTATCTGAATAACGGCATCGTGCGGGAGGCAACTGCCAGCCGAGCCTGCTCCATTGCCCCATCCATGGAGAAACCATGCCGCTCAGGACTGGGCGCATGCACGTTAATAAGAGCAGGGCCGTCGAACTGCAAGGCTCCTAAAATGCTCTGACTGAGGTGAACAGGATTCGCGATTGATGTTTGCGCGATATAAGCCTCGCGCTGCGCAAGTGCCAGCAAACCAAAGTCGGCGCGCGGGTTATTCGACCGAGCCTGGGGCGCGTCTGCCGCATGCTTGCTTGACAAACCGAAGTCCAACTCATCCAGAACCAGTATTTTTACCGGCAAAGCGGAATTCAGCAGCCAGATGACCTGTGCCAGTCCCCGACCCGCCAGGGTTTCATCACTGCCGACGAGAAACAGCGGCGGACAAAGTTGCAGTTCCTCATCGCTGAGATCTTTCCAGGTTATTTGAGTCAGGGCTTCCCGTCTCCAGTCGGCGCCGCCGGTCGGTTTATCCAATTCGAGTTGCGCCTGGCGTAACATTCTCACTGCGTCAGCAGTTTCACCCAGCTGACCTTCCAGCAGTCCCGCTGCCAGTTGTGCCGCATCACCGGTCATATCCAGCACAACCGGAACCTGGAACGGATTGTACGGAAATGTTCCGGCCCAGTCGGCCACGCTGCCCGGTGCCACAGCCAATCCGAACCGAGCCCTGCCAAGCCCGGTTTCACCGCTTAACAACCGCCAGTGACAATCTGTCAGCTGTTTGGATAAATCAGTCAATCTGAGCAAATCAGCAGTGTCGATAGTATGGTCGGCAGCCGCCGTTTCGATTTCACCCGCAAGGGTCTTGAGATCGACCTGCGGCGTGACAATACGCGACAAGGCCTCGGTTACGGTTTCCAGATCCTCTACCGGCAGTACTCCGGCAAGTGTCTCTTTAATGAGAGCATTAATCTCCTCACCGGTCTCTTCCAGCTTCCGGGCAAAGCTCTGCACAGCCGGTTGCCGCTGATATTCGGTCAGGGCAAGTGCCAGCCTGACGGCTATCTTCTCGCCGGAACCGGCCTCAGCACGGTCACCGCCGGCCACGGCAAACTGGCAGTAACGTGATAACAGGATTGCCGCCAGCGGACCAATCTCGGCATCTGCGCTGATACTCTCGATGGTTGCACCTGAAGTATCTGGCGTCCGGGCCCAGGTCTTCCAGAGATTACGCGCCTCTGCCAACTGTTTTGCATCCTGCTGCGCAGCGCGCAACGCCCCCGGTTCACATGCTCTGATACATATACCGCAAGCTTTACAGGCGCTCGGATTAACGGCCAGCGATAACAATTCAGCGCTGTCTTTTTGCTTTGCTTCGGGGCCGCGAAAGAAAGGTTGCGTGACCGCCACCGGCAGTGAACCAAGCTCGCCGATAATTGCTTCGAGCCCGTTTTCGATCGCCTGCCTGCGTTCATCAGACAATGTCATCTTCTCGCCGAGCCATGCAAAAGCCTGCTCAAGCATCTCGCCCGCCGTCGATGGCGGAGCGTCCGCCCCCTTGTTCTGACTGATCACCCGGGCGGCAAGCTGTGAAGCCACCGGTCGGACCGCTTCTGCGCCGGTACAACTAATCCCCGTATCTATCAGGGAAACCGGGCTGATAGACACGGCACCGATCGCGCTGTCCGGACATTGAGTCCAGCAGTTACCGCAACCGGTACACAGCGTCGGGTCAAAAATCGGCAGCATGCCACGCGAATCACTGTTATCGCTGAAAGTAGAACTTAACGGTGGCATCGTCCCGGTGGCCAGATACGGATCGGGTGTCAACGACTCCATTTCACCATCGCGGTGAATGACCCCGACCTGATCCCAGAAACGGGGCAGACTGGCGTAATGATCATCGGTCTGAGCCAGCTGCCGCACGGCTGCCGGAACTTCGCTATCGCGACCCGTGCATAGCGCTGATTCAGCTACCGTCAAGTCGGACACATCAATACTACGCAGCTGCTCAAAGCCTGATTGAAACGCATCTACCAGCAAACTGTGCTGCTGCGAAGGAAAACCATTCAGTTCCTGTTGTCGTGCCGAAAAAATTCTGCGTGCCTTGTGTTCGAGCAACCCCGTGTTGTGCAAAGAAGCAAACAGGCTTCCCAGCAGATAATCCCCGCTGAGATCGGTTTCAGCGGACGAGTCAGGCTGCTTGCATTCATCGTCAGGGTTGCTGCAAAAGATCTTCAGGTCACGTTCCTTGATCGCCTTTTGCACATCCGGCGTTAAAGCCTGCCACAACTCCTGCTCAGGCAAGTTGCTACGGATTAAAAGCACACCGCCAACCCGCAAGCCTTCCACAGGCTTCATTGCTGCGGGCAAAGGCACCCGATGAGTATTGATTACCGCCAGATCGACGGCCATTTCATCGCCCGGATCCTGCAAGTCCTGTGCCGAGTGGGTCAGGCGATCAAGGCAACAGGTTGCCCAGTTTTCTCGAAATACAGCTGGCCGGCTGCGAATTCGACCCCCTTCGAGCGCAATCAGCAGGGCGCTGGCCTCCCCCAGAAGGTTTTCGCCGCCCCTGCCATGTACCCGGTGTACCGCGATGGTTATCGCTGCTGCCGGCCGCAACTCAGGTATAGCCCCTGAACCGCGCGCTCCCATTGCACTGGCATGCGGATACGCGCGTCGCAGAGCGTCCAAAAGGACTTCACGTTTGGGATGTTCGCCGCAACTATGTTCAAAATCGATGCCGAGGAAAAGTGTTGAGCTTTTCTTTTTATCGAGCTCGGTACACAGGGACACGAGATCACTACCACGCAAGGGCAGACCGCCAAGGCCATAACTAACCGAAAAACATTTCGGTTGCTCACCTGAACTCAGCACCGGGTAGTCTGCATCCACACTCTCTTTACGGCCTCCATTTTCCAGGGCACGATCGAGACCGGCCCGGACTTCTCTTAACAGGGGCGGATCATCAGCTAAAGGCGCTGCCAACCGTTCCAGAACGACAACGGATTTTTTCCCTTGCACGCAACGCACAATCTCTGCGCCTGGAAATGGTCTTAAGCAATGGACTCCCACTACGCCGATACGAATCTTGTGCTTGTCGCGCACATAATCGGCCACCGCCCTGGCTGTTTCGACTGCCGCACCCTGAGCCATCAAAACAATTGTTGCGTCGTCCAGCTTATGGCGTGATAGCGGGCCATAGTGTCGACCGGTTCTCCTGGCAAACTGCTCGAATGACTCGGCCAGTGACACTTTCAGGTGTTCGTCAAAATAAAGCCGTTGAGCCAGGGTGCCCAGGGCAAAACTCTCTGTTCCGAAAAGGGCACCGTTCAATACCGGCTGATCCAGATCGTGCCAGCGGGGAACCCTGCGGCGTGTTTCACCGAACAACAATTTCTGCGCTGCCGTGGGCACGGCGATCTCTTCGCCGGGCGCACCTACGAATCCATGTATCTGTTGCAGCGAAAGAAGACGAACGTCCTGTACTGCGAGCGCTGTCTGCTCTCCGTCCATGACCACCATGCCCGGGATCAAAGCCTGTTCAGCCGCACGTCGGGCGATGTAAGTAAAATCGACTGCCTGTTGTACATTTGCGGCAAAGAGCTGGAAAAACCCGGAATCCGCACTCATGTGGAATGCTTCGTGACCACTGCCCAGAGCACCACCATGAGTTGCAAGCGCGCGATTACTCAGGTGCACAACCAGCGGCGCATGCTGTCCCGCTGCCGCGACCAGGAGATCCTGCGCCGCAGCCACATCAGGTCCGGAAAGAAAAGCCGTCGCCCGCCGACCGGCCAGGGCCAGTCCGGTTGCAGCCGCAACAACGCCACGCGGACCCTCGGCACTCTGCGCAGCAAGCATTGCACCGTAGAGATTCGCGGCTCCTGCTTCCAATTCCGATAACCAGCTTGAATCTGCGTCATCAGCCGGGAAGGATCCACCAAGAACGGCATGCTGAGCGATGCCGGCTTCCGCTAATGCAATTGCGTTATTGCCGTCGAGTGCGGTGTCCTGACCTTCTGCGGCCAGATCAGATCCCGGTGGCGCGCCGAAAACTTTTCGGTACAAACGTATCGCTGTGTTGGTAAGGTTTGGCATCACAAGAATACAAATCGATAACTATTACTACTCGTTCTCAATACCCGGAAAACCATGGAACCCAATAATATTCATTCAGGCTAATTGCTTGTTACGACGGTCGGGGATATTTTCCTGATCCTGAAACTGCTCACCCTCCAACCATTTGATTGAATCGGTTTGACAGCGAAAAGTAGCATCCGGTTTCGCGGGACCACCTGCCGAGTAATCAATAACAGGCAACCCGTTTTCCATGTGAATCAGACCCGGGGCAGCATCAGCCACGCACTTTTCACACGCATCGCACGCCGTCGAACACAACCTGGTGGCTACTTCCCCGCCCAAGGGGATATTACATTGTACATAAAGCTTCTGACTGAGTGGTCGCAACTCAAAGAGATCTTTGGGGCAGGCGGCCACACAATCGGGGCAGGCCATGCACTTCTCTGTGTCCACCTGTGGCAGGCCGTTGTCATTCATGTGAATGGCATCAAAAGTACAGGCGATCTCGCAGTCCGCGAGGCCAAGACAACCCCAGGCACAACCCTTGCCGCCCCCGGAGACGACGGCCGCAGCGCGACAACTGTCAAATCCCTGGTATTCAGCGATTTGTTGAGCCTGCAAACCACCGCCGGCACAACGCAGACGCGCTACCAACTTCTCCTGCTCGCCCGCATCCACCTGCAGATAATCAGCAATCAACTCGACATCATCAGCACTGGCAACCGTGCAACTGCTTACATCTACGCTGCCATCAACCAGCTTTTCCGCAAATGGCAGGCAACCCGGTTCCCCGCACGCACCACAATTATTACCGGGGAGCATGTCATTCGTCCCCTCAATTCTCGGATCCTCTTCCACCTTCAGGAGTCGCTGGGAAATCGCCAGGATCGCACCGAAAAACAAACCAAGACCGACCATGATCGACGGTGCTATGAGAATGCTGTCCATCAGTTGAAGGGGGCCGCACGCGCAATCAAATCATCCAGGCCCGCTTCATCAGAATTCAGCGGATTCCCCGGATGGATACATTGCGCCGGACAAATCTCTGCCGCCTGCACCATCTCGGCAAAGGATCCGGCCCGTGGATCTGCGATGATGGCTTGTTTATCGTCGTTATAGACAAACACCAGTTTGTTAACCGCCATGCAATCATCGCAGGTCGTACACAACATGGTATCGATCCATGGCTCGTCAAAACTGACTTCTTCTTCCTCTTCCTCCTCGACGGCAGCCTCCGGTTCGGGCTCGACCTGGTCGGCCCCGGCCTCTGTGGCGGGCTCCGCTGGCAGAGGAGCAGCAGACCCCGGCGCACTCACAGCCGGCCCTTCTCCCTGTAGCAGGCTGGCAAGATCGCCACCCATCAGGACACCGACCAGATGCCCCATGACATCGCTGGCGGTCTCGGAACGCACCGTTTCCAGTTCTTGGTTATGTTCTTCCTGCAATTGGTGCTGCTTAGCTACACCCGCGAGCTGTTCTTCCTCACGCACTTTCTCGACCGCATCTTCAATATAGCGGTTCTGAATCCCGGCGAGTTCCTGCAACGTGCGCCAATAATTCAGCCGATCCCGGCAGGCCAGCGTTAAAATGCGCGCTACCACCACCCTGTGCAGTACACCGTCCGCATCGACGCCCCACACAAACGGGACACACCGATCAACCCCGTCAGCGGGAAGATTCAGAAAGTGCTCTATCGCAACCAGGTTTGCAGAATCACAGCCGTCAGGCACCATGCGAAAATATTCGTGCAACTCCGGTATCAACAACGAATAGTCGGCAAAGGTAAATGCCAGATCCATTTTCGCCACTTCGCCCTCGGCATTCCTATAGCTGAAGGTTTCTAGCGGCCAGGCAGATTCCGGCTGAGGGTTGCCGGCAAAACTCACCCGGTCTGCAGCATGATCCCCTGCTTCCGGGTTAACCAGGATAAATGGATGCGCACGGCTTTCCAGTGCCGCACTGGCCATAACCCAGGCATCGATGGGCGGTTGTTTTGCCTGGGTCTGAAATCCGTTGTCGATTAAATGCAGGCAGGTACGAGAACTGTCCAGGGCGGTCAGGAACCCCGACAACAAATCCTCATAGCGAGCCGCGGAGGTTTGCGCCACGACAGCCTGGCGGTGACCTATGCCTAAATAGCCCAGTTCGAAGCGAAAAGAATCGAACGGACGTTCATCAGTCAAGGCACCGGGATTATCGGATGCGCTTACCCACGCGAAAACATTAACCGGTATGCGCGAAGCCAGCAGGCGGGAAAATGCTAGCAAACCCTCCCCCGCGATATGATCGGCTGATGCCAACGCCACGACCCTGGTCACCAGGCTCATTTCCGCTGTAGAAAACGCCTGCCAATTGAAACCGGCAAACCAGGAATCGTGTACCGCCGGATCGTAGCCCCCGGCAACCTCCAATTCTGCAATACGTCCGGCTGCAAAAACCTGCGCAAAACGTGCTGCTTCATGCTCGAAGATCTCAGTGGCTCTAAGACAGGGTTCGCAGCTACTGATCGCTTCGAGCAACGGCGATTGGGGAAACTGAGACTCTTCCAATTCACCAACGAAGCGCACCAGAACAGGTTCGTCCTGATATTCCTGTAAAACTTTCAGGGCTTTTGCAATTCTTTGCTGGCGCTCCGCAGGCATGGCGACCGATCCACGACTGCGTTGTTCAAGCATTCCCGACAAGGCCGCCGAATTGATAAACGCAGACCCGGACCTGCTTTGTGCCGCGTCAGATTCGCCGGATGAAACAGCCTTGCTGCGTTCGATGTCCAGCAGTTCTTGCAAACCCCGTGTCTGCCGATCAACATCTGCTTTGAATTCCTGGCGTTTCCGGTGGCATCGATGCTGAACGGCATGAACCATCAAGTGGATCGCCACATTGGGTCCATATCCCAGGAATTGCCCATCCGCTGCTGATGCTTCCTGTAATTTTTCGAGGTCCGCCTGCAACTGGTCACGATTCGATTCGTCAAGACCCAGGTGATCCTGCAAAGCCTCTGCCGCCCGGCAAACAAGGGCCGGCGCATCGACGGGCGCGCCATCATCAATTTCTTCGCACAGGTAACGCTCTATCCAGGGCAGATTATCTTTGAGAATCCGGGCCGTCCCCTCGCCGGGAGCAACCGCTTGCACCGAATCGCGCAGATAATCGCTCAGGGGTTGAGCAAGCTGCTGCTCGACCGTGCTTTGCGGCGCATAAAGGTACAGCGGGTATTGATAGCGCAGCGTCGAAATATCCCGATACGGGTCGAGGAGTGCCGGCAGCAACCCCTCGATAACCGGCAGCGTTTGTTCTGCCGCGCGCGGTTCATCGAGATGGAATCGACGCAGCGTCGCAATGACTTCCTCTGCATCATCGTCAGCATCCGCAGTAGTCGACAAGCCGGGCAGATTTTCAGCATCGCCGGCATACTGCTTCAGAGCAGTTTCCTGGGTCTCGGCAACCTCCTCTTCAGGAGGAGCTTGCTCTCCGCTATCCTGCCCGTCAGGCTGGCCGGGCTCATCAACGTAATCAGTCTTACTATCTTCTAACGATTCCACGAATTTGCAGACCTAAATTGCAAAATGGTCAAGCGCCGTATTCAGGCCTGCCATTTTTTCTTCAACACTCATACCGAGGCCAACAGCGGAAAGCTCATCGTATCGCACCGCATCCGGATTGTGATAAAGCAGTCCCATCGGAAGCAGGGATGCATCCTCTGCAAGCATCCTTGCTTCATGAATATTAGAAGGATCATGTTCCTGCGTATTCTGGAACATGCGCTTGACCGCATCGTCCACCTGTATGCCATTCTCATGAGTCAATAACAGGAGTCGGGACGGATCATCCTGAATGCTCTTGCTGAACTCTTCGCTGTACACCGGACACCGCTGGATGATGCGTACGAAGCTGGTTCCCTTGTGATCGTGGGCTGCTTTAATAACCGCGTTCATCAATGGAACGTTCCAGTCCACGATCTGGGCGACGAAGGAAATATTGTTAACCCCCAGCGTCACGGTCAGCGGATTGAGCGGCGGCAACTGAACGCCATCGGGATGCGTGTTAGTCAAAAACTCCAACGGGGTTGTCGGTGAAGTCTGCTTTTTCGTCAAACCATAGATACCGTTATCAAAAACCAGCACCGTCATATCCATGTTGTAACGCAAAGCGTGAATCCAGTGGCATCCGCCGATGGAAAAACAATCCCCGTCACCGGTGGCTACCCAGATATCCAGATCCGGCCGCCTGGACTTAACACCGCAGGCTATCGGTAGCGCACGCCCGTGCAACCCATGGAAACCATAAGTTTTCATGTAATGCGGCAATCGGCTGGAACAACCGATACCAGATACTGCAACCGTTTTCTCGGGCAGCACCTGGGCATCGCGGCACGTCCGGTGGATCGCAGTCAGAATACCGAGGTCACCACAGCCGGTACACCAACGCGGCTGGGCACCACAATAATTGTCGATCGTGAAGTAACGTTCCTTGACGTCGAGAGACCAATCTCCTTTTAGGCCGAACATGAGGCTTCCTCCTTGAGTTCTTCCAGACGAGCAATGATGACCTTCTCGATAGGGCCGGGCTGCAATGGATGCCCCGGCACGGCCGACCAGCAATCTATGTCCATCAATGTATGACCGCGCAATAACTGTGCAAGCTGAGCGCGACGCCGGTTCTCATCGGTAACCAGCGGCGCATCGGGGTCATCGCTGTAATTGATCTCCACCGTCATAACACGCTTGAAAGCGGAGAAGATCTTTTTGAGTCCAGGTTCCAGTGGTGACAAAAACCGCAGGTGCACGGAGGAAACCTCGTGACCCTTGGCTATGGCCTGGTCGACCGCTTCCTGGATGGCGCCCATCGTCGATCCCCAGCTGACGATCAGCAGATCACCCTCTGCAGCGCCATGAATCTCCGGCGGCTTCAGGCTGGCGGCCACCACAGCTAGTTTGCGACTGCGCATATCGGCGCCTTCCTGGTTGGTGGCCGAATCGTAAGCGATCTTGGCGTGGCGATTATGCGCCAGACCGGTCAGCACATATTCACCGCCGCGCATGCCCGGAATGGGACGTTCTGACAATCCGGTTTTTTCATCCCAGTCATATGGCGGTATATTTTTATCCCATACCGACTGGTCCGGTGGGGCGGAAAACCAATCCTCATTCACTTCCGGTCGATCAATGGGCTGCACGCCCGTGGCCAGGTTGGCGTCGGTCAGCAGCAGAACCACGGTACGAAAGTCTTCTGCCAGTTTGCGGGCCATGATCACGAAATCAAAACACTCGGTGATCGTGGCCGCTGCGATGACAATTTTTGGTGAATCACCCGGTGCGCCAAATACACTTGAAAGCAGGTCACCCTGCTCGACTTTGGTGGGCAAACCGGTCGATGGGGAGCCACGCTGTACATCCACAATGACAAGGGGTAATTCGGCCATGATCGCCAGGCCGATCATTTCAGTTTTCAGCGCCACCCCGGGGCCGGAGGTGATCGTACAGGCTGTCTTACCCGCATAGGATGCGCCGATGGCAAAACCGATCGCGGCTATTTCATCCTCGGCCTGGTGTACAAATCCACCCGTCAGGTGATAGTCACTTGCCAGGTAGTGAGAGGCGGAAGTGGCCGGGGTAATCGGGTACATGGCCACCATTTCCATGCCCGAAGCCATAACCCCCAGGCCGACAGCGGTGTTGCCATTGACCACCACCGTTGGTTTGTCGCCTGCCCCTTCATAAGGCGGAACCTCGAACCGGTATTCCACGTTCTCCCGGGCAAAATCATAACCGGCATTAAACAGATCGTGATTGGGTTTAATAACCGCCTCACCTTTCTTGGCAAAAATCCTGCTGATTTCATCCAGTGCTTTTTCTGTATCACGACTGTAGATGTGACAGAGTATGCCCAGGACGAACATGTTTTTGCCTTTGCGGGGGTCGGCTACCAGCTTGAGGCATTCCTGCTGCATCGGCAGCTCGTGTACGATCAGCCCCATCTCACGAAACTGTTCAACCGCCACCCTATACTGTTCGCGAATCGCCTCGAACGGATCATCAGCCCACATATTTTCCAGCAGCACGATGGTGCCCGGCTTGTATGCACTGTTGGCTATACGGGAGTAGAGCACCTGCTCGTTAAAAGCGACTACCAGGTCTGCCTCGTTGCCCATATTGGTCATATATTTTGAGCCGAACCGAATACGGTTACCGCTGGCACCATCGGGTTGGCGCGGCGGTGGCTGAATCTCGGCCGGTATGATCTCAACCGTCCAGACACCATTACCCATCTTTCCGCTGATCGCTCCAAAGGACTGTCCACACTTCTGTGCGCCCTCTCCGGAATCGCTCACTATCTCTACGATGTGCTCATCAATTCGCTGAAGGCCTTTCTTTGTTTCAGGGGGTGCAGCCTTGATATCGACTACTTTTGATTCCTTATCTGCCGACACTTCACTTTCCTCTTGGCGAGCTTTTTCGATTTCTGCGCGGAGCTCTTCTACGACAGCCCACCGCGCCTCCCGGGCCTGTTCCAGATCATGCGTGTGCAACGATCGTCGCAGGTCATAGCCCAGCTCCTCACGGAGGGTTCGCGGCACCGCGACCTTGACCCACCAGGTTTCATCCCTTTTGAACAAGTATTTGGTATCACTTACGTTTTCAGCTTGTGTCATCGATATTCCTATGTCGTACAGACGTATCTGACCGTAAAAAAATGTACCTGAGCTCCGGACCCGCTCATGGTTTACACGCCTGCGGCCATATGCCGGCATCCCGCCGGCAATAATACAGGGGTGTACCTTTGAAATTAATTACTTGAAATTCAGTAGCTTCCTTGTTCCTGACTGCTTACCGTAGTCCTGACCAGTTAATGCCAATCCGTACCTTACGTTGGTCAGTCAGCCTGTACCTTAGGGTGTACCTGCTTTGCAATACTGAACCTGTTCAGGACTGTACCTGCATACCATGACATGTATATAGGTAGATACCGAATGCTGCTTGCCGGCTATTTGGTTCTATCCGACTGGCGGTTGGCGTACCCGCACACGGAATATCGAGCGGCCGTTACGCTGTCCAGTGAGAGATGACACCATCAGGTCTCCGTTCCATGCTGGAAAGGCATCGCCCCGCACCTTGACCAGATTAGAGATCCCTATCGAGGGGATCCACGCATAGACGGGTCGTTGCGATTGGGAATGATCTCCGATCAAAGGATTGTTTTTGAACGTCTTCTTTCCGTAATTCGTTCCGTAAGTTTCCCGGGGCCAGCCGTAGTCCAGGCCCTCGATCAGGAGATTCAGCTCATCACCTCCATGGGGGCCATGCTCGGTGGCCCATATCTCCCCGCCATCAACGAGCAGTCCCTGGGGATTTCGGTTCCCCCTTGTGAATACCTTGTGCGTCCATCGTGCCCGGTCCAATTCCAAGACTTTACCGTAGGGAAAATCCGGATCGTTCTCCAGAACGCTATCTCTTATCCCAAAATCGCCGACTGTGAGCAAGATAGAAGAATTTCCGCGCAAAGCCAGTCGCCCCCCGGTCGAGTTACTCAGCCGTTCCAACTTGAGACAGGGCTTGGTTTCGTAACGAGTTTTCCATTCACTCGCAGCGGAATAGGAAGGATCGATGCTGGCTTCAAGCAAACGAAGAGAAAAACAGTCGCTCACGCGGTTCCAGTGAATAACAGCGGCATAAAGAAGTAAATCCCCAGATTCATGGCTGTTGTCTACCACTATATCGGTGACTCTGTACCACTTCGGCATGGGGTTCGAGTTGTGTTCGACATAGGTTGAGACGTCAAGCGGAGGCTATATCGGCAACGGGCTCACTTTCTGAAGGTCCTCACCGATCACAACCAGGTAGGAGGTCCCCTCTCCGGTGGTCAACAGCACGCGACGGTCATCGATCAACGCCATACCACCACCGTCCGCCTTGTCTTCGGCAGGGAGAATACGGTGACTGGTGATTTTTAGATCATAATAGCTTCCGAACACCCAATCGACTGACAAGGGGCTCGGCTTCTGATCGTTTTTAAGGGTGAAGACGATCACCAGGGCAATCGCGAGCATCACGATCAAGAATGCGCCGACACCGAAGATCCGAGCGTTGCCCGGCTTGCCATCGTCAGGGTGTTGCATGTCGGCCGCGCCCGTTATTGCCTGATCTCGGTCAGACTGCTTTTGATCACATACTTTATCGGGGGGAAGTTGTTGGCGATTCGCAGCACGATACTCCTGACGGCTTTTGCCGGCGGTTTGTCATTCGTAAACAGTCCGACGAGTCCGTTCGTGCCCCAGTACATCGGCCTGGTGAAAAGCATGTGTTTCCTTTCGTAACGTTCCAGCACCTCCCTGGAGCCGATATCTTTGCCAAGTGCCAGCGCTTTTTTAATCTGGGCGGCGAGCGTGGCCTGCCCGCGTAACCCGAGGTTGAAGCCGTGCGCTGTAACAGGGTGCATGCCGACCGAGGCATCGCCGATAACAGCGAAGCGATTGGCGATGAACCGGTCGGCATGCATGGCGACCAGCGGATAGGCATAACGTTCCCCGACGAGTTTCATTTCGCCGAGCCGGTTGCCAAAGCGTTGTTCGATATCCCGGTTAAAAAGCGCCTCGTCCATGTTGACGATTTCGTCGGCGATATCGTTATCAGCCGTAATAACAATTGATGACAGGTTTCCCGGCATTGGCAATACGGCCAGGGTTCGACCGTAATGAAAACATTCGAATGCGATTTGTTCGTGGGGGTGTTGATGCTCCATGCGGCACACAATTGCCGTCTTGCCGAAATCCTTCATGCTGGCCCCGATCCCCATATCGCGCCGGGTTGCGGAGAAGCGGCTGTCGGCTGCTACTATCAACGTGGCTTCAAGGCTGTCTCCGTTCGATAAATGCACGACCCCGCTGTGCTGATCAGTGCCCAGGCCGTCAACCGAGACTTCGGTCAGGAATTCGGCGTTGTCCTGCATCTCGACTGCCTCGTAAAGCGCCCGGCGAATCAGGTAATTCGGCACCAGGTAACCGAGGGCTGCGCCCGCTACGCTGTCGCTGTCAAAACCCAGGGAGTAGGGCGAATTGCCATCGAGGACTTTCGCGGCCTTGATTGGCGAGATTGATTCCGGCGCGATACGTTCCCAGGCGTCCAGTTTTCTCAGCAGTTTCTCGGACAGATGTGTCAGTGCAATCTCACGCCCGTCAGGAGCCGGGTCACGAATTGCCCGCGCCGTCGATTTTTCAATGATCAGCAACTTCAGCTTGCTGTCTTTAAGTGAGCGGGCGAAGCTGAGTCCGCTCGGCCCGGCGCCTACGATGATGATGTCGTATTGCATTGTTATTCTCAGGCCCGGCTGTCCGTGTGCAGATATCTTACGCGCATTATTGCTGTTGTGGATACTACACATGACTACCAATAACATCACCCGTTACAATATGTTGCAGACCGCCTGCAGCAAAACAAGTAGGCTCAGGCCGGCAGCAGTGGGGGAAGATCAAAGTGCGATTACTGGAACCTGGCCGCATCGGTGCCATGGAGTTGAAAAACCGCGTCATCATGCCGGCGATGGGCATACGCGGTACGGTCGAAAAGGATGGCGACTGGGGCGACAGGGCCATCGCCTACTACACGGCCCGGGCAGCGGGCGGTACCGGCCTGATTATGCCGGAGATGGTGTTTACCTCCCGGGCCCTGGAATTAGCGGCGAGCCAATGTATCGATCTCGCATCGGACGTGCATCTGAAGTCTGTTCGCCGGCTGGCGAATTCACTGGGTCAATACGGCTGTAAGCTCGGCATACAACTCACCGCCGGTTTCGGCCGGGTTGTCCCACCGTATATTTTGCCGGAATGGTGGACCGAGGATCCGCTGCCTGAAGATTTACGCCCGGTGTCTGCATCGGTTAACGAGAACCACTACCTTCCGGATAAACGTAAATTCGACAGCCGGGCAATAACTACCGAAGAAGCGGCAGCGCACGCTGAAAGTTTTGGCCCTGCTGCCAGGCGCGCCCGCGAGGGCGGTGCGGCATGTGTCGAGCTGCACGGCCACGAAGGTTATTTCCTGGATCAGTTTATGACGGGGCTGTGGAACCGTCGCGATGACCACTACGGCGGCTCCTTCGATAAGTGCCTGAACTTTGCCCGCGAAGCGATTGCCGCTATCAAGCGCGAAGCGGGTGAGGACTTCCCGGTTATTTATCGCTTTGGCTTAACCCATTACCTGCCCGGTGGCCGTGAGCCGGAAGAGGGGCTCCGGATTGCGCGTGAACTGGAGCAGATGGGTGTCGATGCCCTGCATGTCGATGCCGGTTGTTATGAAACGCATTGGTGGCCACATCCGCCCCAATACCAGGAACCCGGTTGCATGGTGTCGCTCGCGGAGCAGGCAAAAGCGCAGGTGGCAATACCTGTAATTGCCGTTGGCCGTCTCCAGTACCCGGACGTTGCGGAAAGCGTGCTTACCGAAAACAAGGCCGACTTCATTGCCATGGGCCGTGGTCTGCTCGCGGACCCCGACCTGGTTAACAAGGTCGCGGCGGGCAAGCAAGCGGACATCATCCCCTGTATTGGTTGTCACGAAGGCTGCCTCTGGCAAATGGCGCAAGGCAAACCCACCAGTTGCGCAGTACGCCCCACGACCGGTCATGAAGTTGAGTGGCCCTTGTTGCCGGTAAAACAAAAAGCGTCGTTGCTGGTTGTTGGCGGGGGTCCCGCCGGCATAGAGGCAGCACGCGCCGGTGTGGAGCGTGGCTTCGACGTCACACTCTGGGAGGCCAGCGACCAGGTTGGCGGCAACCTGTGGCCGGCCGCCAAACCCGACTTCAAACTGGATATCACTCGTTACCTGAACTACCTGCGAAAACTTATGCAGGATCTGCCGATCACTGCCGTGCTAAACAAGCGCGGCATAGCGCAGGATATCGCCGACTTCGGTGCCGACTACGTGGTATTGGCCACGGGTGCCGAAATGGAAGCACTGCCGTTTGAGAGTTCCGCCACCGTTAAAGTTCTGACAGCAATCGATTTGTTAAATGGTAAGGAGACCACCCAGGGCGAGAATATACTGGTTATGGGCGGCGGGCTGGTCGGCTGTGAGACGGCCGTGTACCTGGCTAAGCAGGGCAAGCAGGTCACTCTTAGTACCCGCCGTGGCAAGGAAAAACTGGGTGGCGATATTGTCGATCGTTCTAACCGGGAGATGCTGATCGAGATGGTTAAGGATGCTGGCATCCGGGTGTATGACAATTCGATTCCGCTAAGGCTCGAGGACGGCAGTATCGTGTTACAGACTGGTATTGAAGCCGATGTAGCCGGTTCAGGCGAGTACTCCGAGCGCGATGAAATGGTCGATATGATTAATGAACACTCCAAGGATTCGGCCATGGCAAAAACCGCAGCTGATGCTGTGGCGGGTGAAGCGGTCGTCGCTGCCGACAGCCTCGTGTTTGCCGGCCGCCTGCTGCCGCAGGATGCGTTGGTGAAAGAGCTTGCTGAAATCAACTGCAGTTCACATATCCTGAGTGCCGGCGATTGCGTCAAGGTTGACTCGATTATGAATGCAGTCTGGAGTAGCTTTACAGTAGTTCGGGAAATTGCTGCATAAAGCCAAATGGACATCTGGTAATGAAAATTATCGGTGCAGGTTTCGGTCGCACGGGTACAGTTTCACTACAACAGGCATTCGAACGTCTTGGTTATCCCTGTTATCACATGCAGGAGGTTATGAAAGCCTATGACCGGGGACATGTCGAGCAGTGGACTAAGGTACTGCATGGTGAGGAAATTGACTGGCAGGCATTGTTCTCCGGTTACGAAGCAACGGTGGATTTTCCGGCCTGTGTTTTCTATCGTGAATTGATGGAAGCTTTTCCTGATGCGAAGGTTGTTCTGAGTGTGCGTGATGCGCAGAGCTGGTGGAAGAGTTACTCAAAGTTGATTAGGCTGGTGCTGAGAACCCAGTTTTTTAATTTTGTACCGATGTTTCGAAAATTTGCCGCTATGAATAATCGGTTGATTGACTATGTCTTCGACGGTCAGATGACCGAAGAGGCCTGTATCCGGCGATACAATCAGCATATTGAAGAGGTCAGGGCCACAGTTCCGGAAGATAGGTTATTGGTTTATTCGGTAACTGAGGGATGGGAGCCGTTGTGCCATTTTCTTGGTCATCCTGTCCCGGAAGTGCCTTTCCCTCACGCCAATGCTGGTATTACCGAGCTACGTAAGAAAATTATTGAGCAGTTCTGGCACCAAGGAATTGGTAAGTTATTTTAAAGTTTTGTGCCCGGAGCCGTGCGGGCTTCCGACTATCCGTCATCGCGCGATCCGCTTATTAACCTTTGACGGTGCCTGCCAGCAAAAGATTTAGCGTTTAAATACCGGGTCGACCGTGATATCGAATTCATAGTGCCTGGTGCCGTCGCCCGTGAGTGTAAATGGCTCGCCGCCGGCGCTGCTCCAGCTCATGTCCTTCGGTCCGGGTGGCCCGGGAAACTTGCCTTCATCCATTTTCAGGTAAACGCTCAGGAAATAATCTCCGGTCATGCGTCGATCGCGATAATAAGAGCACCCCGGGATGGTTACCGTTAAAGGTTTGTCCACGTCGATATCCGGGTAACGAATTTCATTTTCATCGATACCTACGTCCGGCGGCCGCATATTGACTTCACCTTCCTGGTATAGAAACGTCGCTAACATATAAGGTTGCTTCGGCAGTTTTTCAGGTACGCTGACGGTAACCGTCAGCGTGTCGCCGCCGGCGCATACATCAACTGGTTCCGGGCTCGGGGTAATGGCGGTGCACTGGCAGGGCAGGAAGCCGTCGCCCCCGGCAGCGCAGACCTGCGCGCCGGCCCTGTCGCCAGCACAGCTGCAACTCCGGCTTTCGCCTGCTGCGCAGGAATTGCCCGCGACATTTAAAGGGATAGGACCATCCCGCACACAGCGTACTTCACCGAAAGAAAGTGCGTGGTTGAAGCCAACCGTTCCCGTGTCGAAGAACACGAACCCGATCCAGTTGTCCGGATCATCTGCAGCGGGCGTTGAACTCCAGTACTCGAGGTAATGGGTTGTGCTGGCGGGGTCCACCGTATTACAGGTTCCGGTGAGTGCTTCATTCCAGCAACAGTTGCCGGCCCCTGCACACTGAAACGGCTTAAGCTGCCCACCGCAGGCCATGATATCCATGACCGATCTGCCAGCGAGTTTGGCACCCCCGGTTACCGCGCAAGCACCGCCGGCCTCGGACTTGGGGGCGCCCCGGATTATCGTGCGCAGCTCGTCAATGCTCGGGAGGCGCCAGTCATCATGGCCCTGGATAACCAGTTCTTCGCAATACCTTATAGCGTCGAATGAATTCACTCCGCTGTTGTCTTCAGTGAAAGCATCTTTTTGCGGATCCTGCCACGAGAGGTTGGTTTCCTCGTCATACCATGAGCCGTACCAGAGGCAACCGGGTGGCTTACCCGCCTCACAGTTGACCTCTGCACCGGCGTTACCACTGAAGGAAAACAGCAACATCAGGGTGAACGACCATGCAACAGGCAATGTAGCGTGTTCGGATTTCATTACAGTCACCCTTGATTTGCTGATTACACAGTTTCCGGGCTAGCCGGGCACCTTTTGCCGGCTAACTGCCGTTACGTAGCGCAGCCTGTGTGTCCAGCGCGCGGGGAAACAACAGTTGGTCTTCTTTATGTATGTGCACGACCGTGTTCTGATCGACGCGGGAAAGGCGCTCGAGCATCTCGCGATAGTCCTCATCGGCCGCCTCGGGCACGGTAAAGTTATCGGTCAGCTCGCGCAGGCTAGCGAGCGCTTGTTTCGCAACGATGTGGTCGTTTTCCATGCATGCAATTGGCCCGCCGACCGCGTCGCCGCAGCGGGTGGGCTTGATCGTGCCGTCATCGGCTTCCATATCCCGGCACATCGGGAACAATGCTTCCTCTTCGTGGAGCATGTGATTTTCGAGTTCATCGGCGAGTTTGGTGAACAGCGCCTGGAGTTCGATCAGCCGATCATCGCCGGCGCCGTACTCTCCGGCGACCCGCTCTACCAGTTCAACGGTCACGGGCAGGATTTCCCGCAGGAATGCGTGGTGTTCGGATTCGATGTGCTCGACAACCTGTACCAGGGTCATACCCTCCAGTTCGCTGATGTCGATGTCCGGCGGCCGCTCGGCCTGCACCCGCGCGAGCATGTTCAGGATTATCATCGGGTTCAGACCGAAGTCCAGGCACAAATTGTCGATCGTCCTGTCGGCGTCATCGCCCTCGCTGTACATGCCGGTCGATTTCAGCACCCGGATCATCGCCGGGTTCTCTGCATCGAGTTCCGCTATCTTGGTTTCAGAGCTTAATTCGAACATCCTGTTTCCCTAATCGCCGACACTGCTGCGGCGCTCCTTATCACTGCGACCCGACATGTTACCTTATGTGATTGATGTTCGAACCGGGTTCAAGAGGAAGAAGATGAGCCGTTCGATAAAACTCAGGGGAAATGCCAGGACTCGAGACCGGCGCATGGACCGGGTTATCGAGTTCGACGAACGCAGTCGGGACTACCCGCTCCGCAGACGTGCCAGGCGACGCTCATACACTTGGCGTTGCGATAAATATCTTAACCAGGGCGAAGAGGGTGCGTGTGTCGGCTTTTCGATCGGCCATGAACTCGCGGCACGCCCCGCGCCCGTAAAGCGTATCGGTCCGATGTTTTGCCGCAAGAAAATTTCCTGGGAGGACCTGGAAGAACTCCTCGATGACGACGGCGAAGCGGTATTTTTCGTTGATCGGACAGCCGCCAGGTGACGGCACAGGATATCGTTCAGGGGTGGCAAGCGGATGTCTGGCATTCCATGGTCGTAATGGTGTCGCTGCCCTCGATCGGGACACCCGAATAGGTGAAGCCGGTCAAGGTCGCCCCGGTGTCGCCGCACAGGATTCCCGACTCCTCGACCCTGAAGCCGAAGGCCACATCGCTGTCGCCATCGCTGTCGAAATCGCCTGGTCCCGGTATCGCCACGTTGGGCGCGCCCGACGGGCCAAGGCGCAGCCAGTCCGGGTCGGCCTGCAGGGCATCGAAATCGGCGGCATCGCCGTCCGCGGTGCTGGTCGTCATGATCGCCACCGGCAACCCGTAGTTTTCGTTGGGCTTCACTTCGTTGGCCGCATCCCACGGGTCGACATCGATCTCTACCTGCGTGACCGGCGGGTCGGTAAAGGTCAGCGTGTACACGAGCTCGACGTCAGCGGACTGGTCGATGCCCCAGCTGCCGCTGAAATTGTCAGACCAGCTGATCGTGCTGCCGGCCGGCCTTAGTGCCTGTCGATAAAGATCGACCCTGCCTGGTGCCGGTGCCGAGCTGCTGTAATTCTTATAGTAATTAAAATCAATCCCGTAGGCGTTTACACCGGCGCGCCAGTTGGCGCTGGTCCAGTTGCCCTGGAAATATCCGGTCAGTGTCACGACCTGTGCTTTATCCAGTTTGACCGAGTACCCCCGCATATCCATCCGCGTGTCGTTGTACGTGGGCCCACTGCCGTAGGTTTTGTGGCTTACCGTCACCGAGTTCTCGCCCAGCGTTACGTCGACGTCGCTGTACATCGCGCTGGGCCCTGTGATCTCATCGCCCGGCCAGATGAACAGCGCTACTTCGTGTTCGGGGTCGAGCACCCGGGGCGGCACGTTGAAATAGCTGAAGAGGTTGCCACCGCCACCGGGCCGATCCATGCCCACGTCGATGTAATACTGCCAGCCGCTATCGGGCGCGAACGGCACGTACGGCAAATGGTCGTAGGGATTAAAACTTACACGCAGGTCATCCACCGTCACGATGCCGTCCACGTAGTCCGCCCACAGCAGCACCTCTTCCAGGTCACGCCACTCGGCGTCGAAGAAAAAGCCCTTGTCAGCGGTTTTTGTCAGCACAGTGCCATCTGCTTTGAAGCCCACCACGTACGACGCACTGGATTCCAGTTTCAGCAAACGGAACAGTGAATCGTCCGCCGCATGAATCCGCATCGCGTATTCGCCGAACATCGGACTGTTCGCTGATGCTTCCGCATACTTGTCATCTGTGCCGTGGATGTTGTATACCTGTTAATACCTTTGCAGGCTTAGCGTGCATCTGCAGCAGGATAAGGTCTGAAGCCTATTATTTTAGGTACTTCTACCGATTGCCTGGATTACGCATGCCTATATTCTGTTCCGCCTGTGCATGATGTCCGGAGACTGATGAATGAGCGATAACACCCCTTATATAATCATAGGTAAAGAAGAGGGCGTAAGGGCTCTTGCCAGTGCATTTTATGATGCGATGGACGAACTCGAAGAAGCCGAGAGCGTCCGCGAGATGCATAAAGAGAACCTCGATCTGATTAAACAAAAGCTGTTCGAATACCTGAATGGCTGGCTTGGCGGTCCGCACTTATACAAGGACAAGTATGGTTCCATCTGTCTTACCGACCCACACCAGCCGTATCCCATCGGCGAAGAGCAGCGCGATCAGTGGATCACATGCTGGGACCGGGCGCTCGAAATAGTCGACGCGCCCGATGAATTTCGCGAGATGACCAGGGAGCCCATACAGCGGATGGCCAGCCTCATGGTGAATACTTAGAAAGAAACGGCGCTTACCGTATTCCCGACGACACCCAGGGATATAGTTGCTGGCCAGGTTTCTTAGAGTTTAAGAATCTCCTGCGAGTACAGTTGATCCAGGCAGTAAAATGCGACTCGGGCAGCAGCAGCAGCCGGCGCACCGCCCATAACAATCCCGACTTCGATGGCTTCTACAGCTTCTCTGAAGCCCGCACCGTTATCTGCCGCGCGTTTAGCGTGTTGCTGAATCATGGCTTCACTGCCGGCCTGTACGGCAATACCGAGCGCCAGCAGCTCTTTGGTCTTCAGCGATAACTCGCCCTCTGTGAATGCCGTCTTTTCGCATGCCTGTTGCGCGTCGTAGGTGTCCGAGCGAAAGCGCATCAGGTTCCAGTGGCCGGTACTTTGTTCCTGCCTGAGTTCGTTGATTCGTTCCATTTTTAGTCTCCTGATTTCGTGCGTTACGCGACGTCGCGCTGGGATTTTCCGGTGCTCGCGATGCGTGGGATTTCATCGAACACCCATTTTCCACTGTCTTCTGCGCGCCGCGCAGGTGAGGGTATTACGCGGTAATCGCCGCCCTTGTCCAGCGCATCGAGTTGTACCCGGTCGATCTGCCAGCCATTTTTGCGCAGCCGTTGCAGTACCTCCCAGTAGGCCCCCATGAGCTTGTCCTCAAGCTCGGCCGTAATCTGCGGGTACACCGGCACATCGGGCGCACGTTTGGGAAGCATCTTTTCAGCCAGTGATTTGTCCTGGTAAACGTTACGGCAATTGCGCCGCAGGTGTTCGATGTCATTCTCCGGTTCCATCATGAAGTTGCGGAAAAAGGTATAGAACATCCGCGTATTTTCTTCATCAATGGGTGTGGTGAACTGGTAGAAGACGTTGTAGACGCCGGCGTCGGCACCACCTACAGCTACTTTGCCCCGCGACGTGAAACCGGCTACGAAGAATTTAAATTTTGACGTAACGGTACTGCGGGTGTCACGTAACTCGCGCCACTTGCCACTCGTTATATCAGTCTTGCCGACTATCAGAGTTTCGAAGCCGCCGTCGGGGCGACGGTCTACAGTGTGGTCCGGCGGTCGCACCGGATTGTCACCGCCGAAACCAATGCCGTGCACGATAGGCAAATGCACGTGATCCAGGTCGATCTGCTTTGCCCAGTGCTGATTACAGTTCCAGGTTGAGACATGGGTAACGTGGCGCCATTCCGAATCGGTATATTCCGGCATGTCGAGTATGGGTGCCGCGTTTTCGAGATCATCGCCGAGAAATACCCAGATGTAACCGTATTTTTCTTCGGTCGGATACGAATCGACGCGTGCGGCCTCCGGAATTTCACCCACCGGATCTTTGTTGGAGGGGATTTTCGTGCACTTGCCGGTTTGGTCAAAACGCCAGGCATGAAAGGGGCAGCCAATCGTTCCGTCCGGTTCGCATTTACCCTGTGATAGATCGGCGCTACGGTGCGGGCAGACCCCGCTCAGACAAACCGCCTTGCCGTGCTGATCGCGGAATAACACAAAATCCCGGCCAAGCATTTTCACTTTGACGGGCTTGTCTTTAATGGTGTCGCTCGCCTCGGCGACGTACCAGATGTTCGTGAACAGCATGATCCAGTCCTCCTGCGTGATCCGCGGCCGGGTTGGCCCACGGTATCGTCCATAATCACTATTTTGCATACTACAAAATAAAATAGGATAAGGGAATACCGAAATAACTGCTTGCTGGATCACAGGCATTGCGCGCGGGGTTCACCTGGGAGCCGGCCTCCCCTGTGCCAGGGCTGTCCGGGCGTTAGCACCCGGGGGGAAGATGCTGCCCCACACTCTGTTCAACCAGCGACCGATTGTTGCACTGGCTGCCGGTCTTTGGCGCCTGGCTCTGCGCAACCTGTTCTCGCTTTCGGCACCACCGAACCGGTCACGGCATCGGGTGATGCTGCGCCCGGTTACAACGAAGGCATTACATTTGCCACACCTCATAAATTTCTTCCCACATTTTATGCCTTCATCCTGATGACAGAGTGCAGGTTTACCAGGTCATGTTTCTGGAGGGCACACCGGGCGGTTAACAGTCGGCGACGTTTCCACTGATTATGGTAAGCATTAAACGGGAGGTATCTTTGACCGACACAACCCGATGCCGGCTGCAGATTGATGCAAACACTTAGCTCGTGGTGGCGCTACGTACATTTCCGTATATTTGCAAGTTTGATGCCCGGCCAGCGTAGTTATAATTGAGTGTATAGTGAGACGCTGGTAAGGCCGACCATGCGCCGGGGAGTCTAAGGAGACATACATGACTGACGCGGAAACTAAGACTGACGCAGAAACTAAGACTGACGCGGAAACTATGACTAACGCGGAAACCTTTAAGAAAAATAACTTTGTCATAGTTCGCAATTTCCTGGATCCCTTTCTCGTCAAGTACCTGGCATCCTATTATCGGGAGGTGCGGGATCATGGCGCGGGTCAGTTCCATACGGATTGGACTTCGCTGAATTGCAATGGTGATCCTGCCGCAGACGCCGTGCTGTATTCACTCCGGTCGACCATTGAGGCCGAAATAGGTTTGAAGTTATGGCCGACTTATTCCTTCGTTCGAATCTACAAAAAGGGTGACTCGGTGGGCCGGCACAAGGATAGCCCGGCGAACCAGATTTCTTGCAACATGAATATTGCGCGGGGAGATGTAGATTGGCCGCTGGGCGTTTCCGATGGCGAAACCAACAACTCCGTGATATTTCAACCTGGGGATGCGATGATCTACCGCGGGTTTATGCTTGATCACTGGCGCGAGAAGTTCCAGGGCGATCACCAGGTGCAGTTGATCGTCGGCTTCGTTGTCCAGGATGGCAGATTCGATGGGCTTCGCTTCTACGGCAGGGGCAAACCGATGTACCAGCCCAAAGGCGTAAGGCGTGCAGGTCCGGTGAAACTGACCAAGGCGGTCTTGTGGCGCATCAGAGAGGCTTACCGGAAGAGGGCCGGGACCGAGTAATTGGGCGCAGACCGCGCCGGTATTTAGCCTTAGCTTGTGTAGTCACCGGTTGAACGCGGTATGACCGCGTTTAGCATATGGGCGAATAGCCACGTCGCCAGTTGATTATAATAACCAGTTGCCACCGCAACTGGAGATAACAAAATGGCTAAAGAAAACTCCATGCAGCCTTTCGAGCCAGGGGATATCTTCCTGGGGCTTACCGTGCTTAATAACCCGGATGATGATCATGCCGGTGACGGCCGCATCGTCCAGTACGGTAAGGACATGCAGCAAAAAGGCGAACTCTGGACCGAGGGCGGCGAACATTTCGTCGGCGGACTGGAGTTTGATGGCAATGGGTTGCTATGGGCCTTTAATGACCTCAGTGTGCTGCACGTTGATGCTCAGACCGGACGGCAACGGCCGTTGTCTGACAAGTTCCTGCCACGCGGTTATCGCAGCGCGAGCTTCGATGCCGAAGGCAATGTTTATCTTGGCGAGCATATGAAGGCTGAGAAAAAGCCGGACAATGAAATCGCGAAGCGTACGACGATCAAGTTCCCGGTCATTCCAGGTGACGGCGTGCTCGGCTACGGCTTTATTTACAAGTATGACCCCGACTGGAACCTGGTCAAGGTCTTTGAGACCGAAACAGCGCCGGAAATGACCGGCTTCAAGGGGGTGACCCACTCCAGCCTGCATCCGGGCGAGCAATTCATCACCTACGCGACGGAGACCGGCAAGCGCCTGATGCGTTATGATGTGATCAATGACGAGCAGTTACCGGACCTGGTTACTTATCCCGGCGACAACATTGCGGACAAGGTCTGGGTAATCGCCGTGAAATACATGCCGGATGGGAGGCTGTTGATCACGCGGGGCGATACCCTGGAAGTGCTGGACGAGCAGGGCAACGTGCTCGGGAGCTATCCGCTGGAGACGTATGGCTGGTCGGATATTGAGATTTGCGGCGACGGCGTGCATTGTCTTGTAGCCAATATCTGGGAAGGCACGGTGGCCAAAGTGAATGTTGACAGCGGCGAGATTGTCGATGGGATCGATACTGGTATGAAAGCGCCGAATCGTTGCCTGGCCGGGGTAGCCGAATTTAAGGGCTGACAAAAAAGGAACACAGGGGGCTGAAGTTGTTTAACAAACTCAGGGCATGTGTTCTCCCGATTCTTGGTGGGCTGCTGTTTTTCACGGTCATGATGGGCGTGAGCCTGGGTATCATCGCACTGAACGCATCGGTGACACCCACCGTTCCCTGGTTCCCGGTTGCTGCGATTGGCCTCGTTGTCCTGGGCACCTGGTGGGTCAATCGCCGCTGGCCGGTGCGGCTCGCGCAACCTGTCGGCGGTCGTGCCTATGTTGTCACCCTGCTGCTGACTTATGCCGTGATTTGTCTCGGGGTGCTGGAATCTTGGATCAATAACGTGACCACGCCCGCACCGATGTGGGGGGGCGAATCGGTAAGCACGGGATTCCAGCTTACTTTCCTGCTCGTGCTGCCGTTTATTGCTGCTGTGCTGGCCGAGGTTGGTTTTCGCGGGCTGATGCAGCCCGCGCTGGAAAAAGTCATGCCGCTCTGGCCGATGTTGCTCCTCCTCGCGGTTTTGAATTTCCTGATGCACTCCTACGATCCGGAGCAGGCTGGGCAGTTATTGAGGCTGCTCGGCCTTAATTTCGCCTGGGGCTACATGACCTGGCGCACGCAGTCTTTGCGGCCGGCGCTCGCCGGGCATATTGCCATGAATATTTTTGTACCGCTGTTACAGTACGGGTCCGAGCAGTACGGACCCGGGCCGGTGCCGTTCGGTGATTTTCCGCCGAGTACGCTGGCCATGTCGGGTATAGGTGGCGTGGTTGCCCTGGGGGTAGCGCTGGCCTTAATCAAAGCTTTACCGGGGAGACAATAATGGACGGATATTCACTCTTGCGATTTGCACACGTGCTCTGTGCAATTTACTGGATGGGCGGCAGCCTCGGCGTGGTGATCCTGACGGCGGCCCTGAGAAACCGCAACTACACTGTCGATCAGCGGCACATGATGGTTCGCCTGTCGCTGGATGTCGATATCCCGCCGCGCATCGCCATGGTTGTCATCACGCCTGTTGGTTTACACCTTGCCAGCATGACGGGGTTGCTGGCGATCTCCACACCGGTATTAGTGTTGTCCTGGGTCTGTGTCATCATATGGCTGGGCGGCGAGTACATTACCCACGGCCGCGAGACCGAACCTTTCGCCGTAAAGATTTACATCACCATCGGCGTCATCATGGCCGGAGCCTGTCTGTCACTGCTGGGGCTGGGGATTTACGCACTCATGAACGACTGGCCCTTCAGGCAGGGCTGGCTCGCGATGAAGGCGTTGCTGCTCGGCCTGGTGTTCCTGGTGTCGATCTCGATGTCCTTCTATTATGCGCCGCTGGTAAATGTCATGGAGCGGCTGAAAAATGAAGGCAGCACGGATGAAATCGAAACCGATCTCCGTTTCTACCTGAATCGCGGCATGATGGGTTCGATTTCGCTGATATTCTTGTGGGCGGCGATCATTTACATGGCTGTTAACAAGCCATTCTAGCCATCCTGGAGAATCGCAACTTACAGGCGTTGTTAAGCGGCCTTGCGCTTTTTCTTGCCCTTCTTGGTCGGCGGAAGCAGCGGTACCGAATGCAGTACCCAGCCTTTTGACTTACGCCGGCCCGGGCTCGGGATCGCGAAGGCCCTGTTGTGCCGTTCTTTGCGTATTGTATCCGTGTCGATGTACCAGCCTTTGTCCCGCCATGCTTGCAGGTATTTGCGATAACTCATGACAGCGGCATCGGACGGTACCAGCAGTTCTTCGGCCGTGCTGTTTGGCGTGCCGACCGGATCAAGCTCTTCGAGAATATCGATATCTTCCTGGGCTACGATCAGGTTCGTTTTTACCAGGCGGCCGTCGTTCTCAGGCGCGAGCATGAAGTTGCGCATGTTTACGAAAAATATTCGCGTACGGGTTTTGTCAATCGGTGCCTCGTAGAA
>PBYE01000057.1 GCA_002729495.1 Chromatiales bacterium | reverse complement strand
CTGTAGTGGTGTGTGTGCGTGTGGCTGAGAGGTGTTTTGCGGTCCCGAGCTTCTCTTAGGGCAATCTCTTAGTCAGGCACCACCACCACCACCACTACTGCTGCTGCTGCTGCTGCCACCACCACTACTGCTGCTGCTGCTGACAGGAGGCCCGAACCCTCGCCGCTTTCGCAATTGTGTCGGTTATCCGCCATGCCTCTCTGCTGTGGCGGCCACGTGTGCGAGTGCTCACTTCCAACACATGTTCAGGCATGGCGAGATCATCAACGCCAATTGAGAGACCAATTCATTGTATGGCTTTCCGTTGTCAACGCACGCACACCCGACAACGATCCGCATTCTTCATGCGACTGCATTAACAGCTGCAATTGCCCTCGTACCCCTGTGGCAAAACGCCGTCGTTTGTGTGACGATCCACGTTTGTGTTTCGACACGCGTTGTCTTTGTCAGCTTTGAGTCACATGCCGTGACACATCCTTCTGAATCGCAGAAGTGCATTGCTTCGCCACTAGGATGGAATTCATGTCTTTGACAGCTTTGAGTCACATGCGGTGACACGTCTTTCTTAATCGCAGAAGTACATTGCTTCGCCACTAGGATGGAATTCATGAATTCATGCTTTCCGACCACCAATAGCACACAGGATGTTGATTACGAACATACCAAAACAAACAAAACAATTGTTATGTTGTAAGTCTCGACCTTTGCATGTCTAATAGCACTTCTCATCACGTCATTATGGAATTGACGTGTTTGGCAATTTCACACGATTGTCATGTTAATATACGCAACATTTCGAATCAAATCGATTAAGCGATGACGCTGCACTGTGCGTCACTTGATATTCATCTTCCAGTTGTTGTCGTTGAAAACAACATGTGTTTCGTTGTTCGTCACTCCCTAGCACTCCTTAGCACTCCTTAGCACTCCCTAGCACTCCTTAGCACTCCTTAGCACTCCTTAGCACTCCACTCCTTAGCACTCCTTAGCACTCCGTAGCACTCCTTAGCACTCCCTAGCACTCCCTAACTCCGTAGCACTCCTCAGCACTCCTTAGCACTCCCTAGCACCCCTTAGCACTCCTAGCACTCCTTAGCACTCCTTAGCACTCCTTAGCACTCCCTAGCACTCCTTAGCACTCCTTAGCACTCCCTAGCACTCCTTAGCACTCCTTAGCACTCCTTAGCACTCCTTAGCACTCCTTAGCACTCCTTAGCACTCCTTAGCACTCCTTAGCACTCCTTACCACTCCTCAGCACTCCGTAGCACTCCTTAGCACTCCTAGCACTCCCTAGCACTCCCTAGCACTCCTCAGCACTCCCTAGCATATTCAGGGCTCGTGAACCACTCAATGCCAATGTGTGTTTGTATTTCGGGCATTGCTATTCATGACAACACATTCATGACAATCAGATCGCCTAAGTCTTATTTGAATTGCGGGTTTTTGGTTCATTGGCAGTTGTTTCGTGTCCGATTTGGCTTGCTTCCGTCTGCATTCTTGGAGAGATGATGCCAATAGTGGAGCGTGCTATTGCCTTGCCGCTACGTAAAGCTTCGAATCGAAAACGATCAACGCCCGATGCGTCCCCATGGTCGTTTGTCTTAATTGGGTCTCGCATTGTTGGTGTTGTACCCCGTGCTCAATCAAAGGACTAAAGGACTAAAGGACTAAAGGACTAAAGGACTGAGGACTAAAGGGCTAAGGACAAAAGGACTAAGGACTAAGGACTAAAGGACTAAAGGACTAAAGGACTAAAGGTCTAAGGACTAAGGACTAAAGGACTAAAGGACTAAGGGACTAAAGGACTAAGGACTAAAGGACTAAGGACTAAAGGACTAAGGACTAAGGGCCAAAGGGCTAAAGGACTAAAGGACTAAAGGACTAAGGACTAAGGACTAAAGGACTAAAGGACTGAAGGACCAAAGGACTAAATAATTAAGGGACTAAAGGACTAAAGGACTAAAGGACTGAGGACCAAGGACTGAAGGACTAAGGGCTAAGGACTAAAGGATTAAGGACTAAGGACTAAAGGACTAAAGGACTAAGGACTAAGGACTAAAGGACTAAAGGACTAAAGGACTGATTGGAAACCTGATCATTATATTGCTCGACGTAAAAGTAATCCAGATGGGTGGAGTGGGCTGGCGCTGAAGAATACAAGGACATGCGAGATGATGAGCTGTTGGACTTCGAGGACTTGTATTCGTTTTCAGGTTTTCATGATCCATTCTCGATATTTCAGTGTGGGGAAGTGCCATTGGTGGCAGGGCGATTTAGACAAGGAAGCCCGCTCTTGTCCGCGTATCAGCTGGATAAAGAACGCATGCGTAGCCTTGGAAGGATGTCGAAGTTACCATCTGACATCCTTGCATTCATGCGTGATGTAGAGCTGTGGGATGGCGCCAAGCTAGGGAGAGTGTATCCATCAATTCTGGAGACTGGAGCAATTCTCCGCTTCCATGGCAAAGAGGACGCCCTCATGTCGAAGTTGCGCACGAACAATGGCTTCGTCCTGCCTGTCGAACGGGAGGTCGCCAAACGAGCTGTGGGCAACATCCACGGGGATTTGCGCAAGATGGTCGAGCCTCCTCGGGAGACCGAGGAACTCGACATAGAGGACATCCTTCGAGACAATGATGGGAGCGATTGCTCAGGGGGATGTGCTGAGATGCTTCGGACGATTTAACTCGGAATTCCAGAGACAGGATCGCGCATGTAAGCGCGACTAGCTGCGCATTGTCGTTCAATAGCCCATGCTGAGCTAGGGATATTTGTGCTGTTGCTGCTTGCATTTGCTGCCTTACTTGCTTTCGCACTCTTATTCCCAATGGATGCTGCTTCCTGCTTTGTGCGGATGGGTCGTTCATGCCATCATCGCACATGGTCTGGTAACCAGCTGCTGGAGGTGCCATACCAGATTGTGTCTGCGAGTCGATTGTTTTTTTCAAGCAACCTTGGTGACGATGAAGCCGACCTTGGCAGGTACCAGAAGCATGAGTGCTTAGTGCTGTTGTTGCACGTTACCCTGAAGCAGTACCTGTCGCCTTCCGCGCATCCAAGCGAAGTCATCGCTCTCTGTGTCGCCGTGACTCGCCGACCCCTCCAAAGGGATTGCCCCGCCACTTTGTCAGACCAACATACGTTTAGTTTGCAAGTGGGCCCAATGAGAAGTCTACTGTCAGTATGTGCTAGTTCTAAATCTCGGCCGAAATCTTATCACACGAACGCACTTTGACCAACCAGGAGCAGGAGTGTTTGCTCGATCTGGCTGCCCGCGTCCGCAGTCGCAACATCGTTGTTCCGAGTAAAAATGCTGTGAAGAGGGCAGCAACCAAACTGGACGCCTGTTCCTTGTTCAGGGACAGATGGGAAAGGAACCATGGTCTCACGTTAGTTGCCTCCCTTACGTAGCGGCAAACCTGTCATGTCTTGAGAAGTAGTGTTCGACTAGCGCATTACCATCAGATCAAATCTGTGCGGTCCTGTGCTACCTCTAAGTGTTTTTGATCGGTCCACAGCGAGTTGGTTCCATATCAGTCGATTCAAGCGAACAAGCAGGTTGGAACATGCTTGCAACGCGAGAGGACTGCTAAGAGTTCGAAACATTCAGTAGTAGGGTTTGTGAAAGATGCGTCGAGTCTGTATGGCTATAGGGCACTGGGGTTTGGGCACGCGTGCTTGTGTCAACAGGACACGCTGATCTATCCAGAGGGGTCGACATCCGAGAATATCTTGGACATGAATGTGCATGTTAACTCTGAGCGCCAGATCTGCCCCGTGGTCTCAAAAGCGTTGGCGAAAACTGCCCCATGCCACATCCCATCCATGAGATCCTCCTGGGAAGTAATTCGGCGAGCTTTTAGTTAGTTAGCATGCGTTTTCGTTAGCATGTTTTATGAATCTTGGTCGCTGTTGGCCACGGCGACAGCGATGCTTTGCACAAAACATCGGCTTTCCTCCACATGGTGCGACTCAAATGCGGTGATCCCGCAGGCATTGGGATGAAAAGATACAGGTGGAGCATGGTCACTTGTTGTACTGACCAGGCGATCCACCTAAAGTATGTTGCGTGTTGTTCAATTAAGAAACATAGTTAGTTGAAACTCCGACATCTTAATTGCAGGGCACCGAACGTATCCTGGCGGACTGCCCGAATATTTTGTCCTGCGAATCTGTGAGGGAAACACTCACAAGATACGTGAATGGGGACATCGACATGACTTCTGCGGAGCCAGAAGCATACCTTTTCCCTAGAATGATCGGCATAATGGGTCCACAACACATAAACTTCAACGCGCTGCAGCGAGCTTGTGAGGCCAATGTAGCGTGGCCAGCGTACGAAAAAAACCTCAGATCGGTCGTCGCCTTCTTGGGGTACCAAGGAAGCCGAAAGAGGTTTCTGGAGACCTGCGTCGATGACCCAGAGGATGCCGCAAAGTTTGGATGTTGGAGCCATCGCGTAGTTTCATGGAAATGGTAATTTCGGGGGATTGATTTGGCAGGGATCCGATTTCATAAGCACTTGGCGGTATCTAATGGGGCTGTGTTTTGGTTCGTTATTATTTGGTTTCGCGCGCCCGCCCCCCCGCGGCAGTACCTGGAGGAAGTCTTCACAGAGTTGTCCGACATCATATTGGACTTCCTGCGGCTGTTTAAGCTTGAGAAGTACGCGAAGGGCAAAGACGCTGCAGCCTTTGACGCGGACAAGGAGGCTGCAGCTGCGGCGCGTGAAGGCGTGAACAAAATTGTCGACCTCCAACATGGCCACAATGGAAAATCATTTGTACTCGAACTATAGCAACGCATAACATCCTTGTTAGTCTAGTTGCATTTGTTGTCCTTGAACTGCCAGCACCACCTAAGAGCTTGGGTAGTCTAGTCGAACTACCTGCGCCCCTGTGGCAGCATGCTACTTTCAAGCAATTTGCTACCTGGCATCGACTACCGCATTTGTTTTTGGTGTCGATGTTGTCTCTGGTATTGCCGTATTGTGTCACTGCTGTTGCTACTTTAGCAGTAGTGCTAGCACAAGTGCTGACATCACTCTCTTGTCCCAGGGTGAATCCTCTGACCTCCGAACCTTGTTCAATGTCTACGTAACCTTAGTTTCCACAGCCTGGCAGTCGACACCGAGTCTTTCCGAATCATCGCGAAAGCTGTTGGCCATGAGACACGTTGGTTCGGAGGTTGTCGATGCCACAATCATATCTGGGTCCAAGATATTAGTGATGCCCGCAAAGAGGAGCTCCTGCTCCTGGATACAGGGGCGAAAGGCTGCTTCTGGAGAGGGAGGAGGGGGAGCGAGTTGGCAAGGGGACATGCCCGGAGGATGGTTGCCAATATGAGGCTGGAAATTTCAATAGTTTAAGTCGATAGCTTAATGTTTCGGATGTATGTAGTGACTCAATGTGCTGTATCGCTGTAGGCAAAGGACGTCGCCTCGTTTTCAGAATTGGATTCTGGATCTCCCGCAGAACATTCGACATCAGAAGGTCCACAATCTTACAAAAATGTTGGAAGATTGGTGCACCGCATAGTGTGCGTGGCAAAGTAAGTCTGTGCTAGCACGTACGCTGGTTTTACTATAGCGCTCCTGTACCTACTACTGTGGACTAGTGTTAAGTATTATCGAACTGCATCATGGGCACTACTCGCGTTAACATAGGTGCGAAGAAGTTTCGATGAAATACACTAGTTATGAAGACTTGCCTCGACTACTGATGGGCGTATGGCTCGCTCAGAATGTTAACCATGGGTTAGCCATGCTAAAGGAAAAATGAACTCACATGAGGGCAGATCTTAATGTGTGTGTGTGCGCGTTTGTATGCCATGTCGGAGCTGGAGAGAAGCGGTGGCTAGCTAACATTGCATCCAATTTTGTTTCTGCGCTTCGGCCGCAAGATGAGCACAGCCAGGATATTTGCGTCAAGGCGGTCGATCTTTGGAATCGATGTGACAAGAGAACCGCTCACCGAGTGAGCGTGAGAGTGATGGATGGGGAGCGAGGTCATGGGTGGGCACATTGCGTGCAAGGCAGTTTGTTGGGATCATTTCCCCACTTCCCCACCTCGCACGTGCGTGCTCTATTAATGTCATCCTCTGCGTTTTCGGCCGCGTCCCTACTTGAGATTGTCTGCTGTCAAGCCCAGGTGCTTGCCAATTATGATCAGGGCTGGCGCCGCCACAGGCGAAATCCACCCAGATCTTTTCAGGGAGTCCATGGAGCTGAACACGGCACCGACTTACGAACAGCCCATTGAAGGCGTTCACAGTCTGGTGCACATGAAAAACCATCACCACGGACGCGCCTTCGACATTGTTGGCGCCAGTGTAGCGATCCGAACTAAGTTCAACATCAAACGCTTTACGACATGGCAGTGGAAACTGTTCTTAGTCGCGCTCTGGCGGTTGTACTTGTTCAGGCGTCTACTGCGCAACTGCGACCTCAACCGCGAATTCGTCGATCATGGCAGCGGCAAGGACATTCGGAAGGCGATCTGTCATGCTTTGCCAAGACAGATGTTCAAGCAGCACGAGGCTGTGCAAACTGATGTGTTCGCGGATTTCATGAGCGCCTCGCGCCCCTCGCCCGTGGAGCTCGCAGAGGCGCACAAACTCTTCGTCAAGTTCTTCAAGAGCAGGCTGGATCCAGGGACGATCTGTTCGCTTCCCAAGGTCCTCGTCGACGCCGCGCCTGCCGACGATGGCAGCATCAAGGTCGGTGCTGGATACTCCACTTTAGTGGAAGAAGCGCTGGCTATCATCAACAAGATGCGAGCTGATCCTGGCTCGCTGGAGGTGCCTGCTTCGTCGGAGAATTTGGACGCGTCTTATTTCTACAAAGTTGCGCTCAACCCATCCACATGCGATGGTCCTTAATCTTGCCCATGCCCTGTCTCGCTCTGTGGCAGGGGCGCGCCATAAATAGGCAACAGTAGGTGAGCTTAACAGTTGGGCTGAGGTGACCAGCGATACTTCCAGGCGTTTTCACATCCCCTCACACGACCTGACAGCGACCACGAACAAAGCCAGTGTTGCCGCATATCCCTTGAATGTCGTCAAGCACGATAGCGCCAAGGGCGAGGGGGAGTTCAGTGTCGACATGAGCGGCGAGGTCTTGTTAGCACGTTAGCACCAAGCAGCGCCAGGAACACATGTGCCAGGAACACACGTGCCAGGAATACTTGTGCCAGGAACACACGTGCCAGGAACACTTGTGCCACGAACACTTGTGCCAGGAACACTCGTGCAGAGTATGTTTGGTATGGTAAGCTTTTATATTCGCATTATCCTCGCCACT
>PBYE01000056.1 GCA_002729495.1 Chromatiales bacterium | reverse complement strand
TCTGAAATTGTCCCTAACTTTGAACTCTCATAAGGCAAGGCCGAGGTTAATAGCCGGTTCAGAAGCAATGCAGACTAGTAAGGAAACTAGCTCTGAAATACAAGGCTCGATAGTCAACAAGGCGTTTCTGACAAGATGCATCAACATGAAACGTGCGCTCAGCAACCAAGCGCGAATACCCCTTTGAGCCAGCTCAGGGTGCGTTACCGACGACCAGAACCAGAAGTGTACCGTTGAGGAGACAGCATGCGATGAAGATATTCCCCACCCTAACCTGGTAAGATATCGTCAGGGAATCCCCCCTACAAAGTTTGGCGGCCAGCGCTGAGCACGCACTCAACAGACTGAATGCTACGCCAACCGTCACGGCGGAGTCGACCTCAATCCTCAGCTTGTGTCTCCCCGTCCATTTCAAGTCCGCACGCGCCGTTCAAACCACCCGCTAGCGCCTCTGCCGACAATTGCTCTAGAACAGTTACCTTCTACTTGTTTATGCCTTATGTTTGTACGCAGGGAGGTTTGTGCAACTCTCTAGTAAAGGCCAGCATTTTAATTCGACTGAGGTTGGATGGCACAGTCCAGGCTGCCATGGTCCATTCGCGGATGGCATTAATCTTCGCTCTCATCCATAACCGCATCGCCACCAGCGAGATATCATGCAAAGTACTAACTATCCGAAGCATTCATATTCTCACCATTGTTGTTAATGAGTAGCCTGACGATCTTCTCGTGACCATCCTCTAATACCGCCTGGAGACCGGTTCCATAGCCTCCACCTTGGGCGTTGATACCGGCATGATGATCAAGGAGCAGCTGAACTATCTTGTCGTGACCACGCCTTGATGCCGCCTGGAGAGCGGTTCCAAAAAGACCTCCTTGAGCATTTATGTCGACGTGATAATCAAGGAGCAGCTGAACGATCTCTTCGTGACCGCCCGCTGATGCCGCCTGGAGAGCGGTTCCAAAAAGCCCTCCTTTAGCGTTGACGTCGGCATGATGAGCAAGCAACAGCTGGATGATCTTTTCGTGACCACGCTTTGATGCCGCCTGGAGAGCGGTTCCATGGCCTCCACCCTGAGCATTGATGTCGGCATGGTGACCAAGAAGCAGCTGGACGATCTTTTCGTGACCGCCCGCTGATGCCGCCTAGAGAGCGGTTCCAAAAAGCCCTCCTTTAGCGTTGACGTCGGCATGATGAGCAAGCAACAGCTGGACGATCTTTTCGTGACCACGCTTTGATGCCGCCTGGAGAGCGGTTCCATCTTGAGCATTGACGTCGGCATGACGGTCAAGGAGCAGCTGGACGATCCTTTCGTGACCGCTCTCTGATGCCGCCTGGAGAGCGGTTGCATATCCACCTTGTGCATTGACGTCGGCATGGTGATCAAGGAGCAGCTGGACGATCTTTTCGTGACCGCCCGCTGATGCCGCCTGGAGAGCGGTTCCATAGCCTCCACCCTGAGCATTGATGTCGGCATGGTGGTCAAGGAGCAGCTGAACGATCTCTTCGTGACCACACAATGATGCCGCCTGGAGAGCGGTTCCATGGCCTCCACCCTGAGCATTGATGTCGGCATGGTGATCAAGGAGCAGCTGAACGATCTTGTCGTGACCGCTCTCTGATGCCGCCTGGAGAGCGGTTGCATAGCCTCCACCTTGGGCGTTGATGTCGGCATGGTGACCAAGAAGCAGCTGGACGATCTTTTCGTGACCGCCCGCTGATGCCGCCTTGAGGGCGGTTCCATACTGTCTAACTCGAGCATTAACGTCGGTATGATGATCAAGGAGCAGCTGAACGATCTCTTCGTGACCACGCAATGATGCCGCCTGGAGAGCGGTTCCATAGCTTCCACCCTGAGTATTGATGTCGGCATGGTGATCAAGGAGCAGCTGAACTATCTTTTCGTGACCGTCCGCTGATGCCGCCTGGAGAGCAGTTCCATACAGTCCACCTTGGGCGTTGACGTCGGCATGGTGATCAAGGAGCAGCTGAACTATCTTTTCGTGACCGTCCGCTGATGCCGCCTGGAGAGCAGTTCCATACTGTCCACCTTGGGCGTTGATGTGGGCACGATGATCAAGGAGCAGCTGGATGATCTCTTCGTGACCACGCAATGATGCCGCCTGGAGAGCGGTTCCAAGAAGTCCTCCTTGAGCATTAACGTCGGCGTGATGATTAAGGAGCAGCTGAACGATCTCTTCGTGACCGCCCGCTGATGCCGCCTGGAGAGCGGTTCCAAAAAACCCTCCTTTAGCGTTGATGTCGGCATGATGAGTAAGCAACAGCTGGACGATCTTTTCGTGACCACGCTGTGATGCCGCCCTGAGAGCGGTTCCATACTGTTCGTCTTGAGCATTGATGTCGGCATGACGGTCAAGAAGCAGCTGGACAATCCTTTCGTGACCGCTCTCTGATGCCTCCTGGAGAGCGGTTACATATCCACCTTGTGCATTGACGTCGGCATGATAATCAAGGAGCAGCTGAACGATCTCTTCGTGACCACGCCTTGATGCCGCCTGGAGAGCGGTTCCAAAAAGACCTCCTGGAGCATTTATGTCGACATGATAACCAAGGAGCAGCTGGACGATCTTTTTGTGACCATTCTCTGATGCCACCTGGAGAGCGGTTCCAAAAATTCCCCCTTGAGCGTTGACGTCGGCATGATGAGCAAGCAACAGCTGGACGACCTTTTCGTGACCACGCTTTGATGCCGCCTGGAGAGCGGTTACATCTTGAGCATTGACGTCGGCATGACGGTCAAGGAGCAGCTGGACGATCCTTTCGTGACCGCCCGTTGATGCCGCCTGGAGAGCGGTTCCATACCGTCCACCCTGAGCATTGACGTCGGCACGGTGATCAAGGAGCAGCTGGACGATCTTTTCGTGACCGCCCGCTGATGCCGCCTGGAGAGCGGTTCCACACTGTCCACCCTGGGAATTCACGTCGGCGTTGTTATCGATGAGCTGCTGAAGGCAATTCGGGTGAAATCCAAGAAGTGAGGCATAATAGAGAGGCGATGGGATGCTTCCAAAGGGGCGGCCGTTGGAGTCGTCAACATTCCAAGTCCGAACCCATTTCTCAAACATATCACCTGTACAGAGTTCCAGGATCTGACCTTCCGTCTGAGTGCTTTCTTCACCATCTGCATAATGCTCTGGCCAGTATTGAGCAGCATATCGTGCTAGTGTTGAGTTATCTTGCATCTCTAAGGACAGAGCCCCTGGTGTTGCTAATCGAGGTTCAAGGAGGATCGTCAAGCAAACAGAGGCCATCTGTGAATCGGCTTGTTCTCGTCTGATGCTGAATAGAGCTGCATCCTCAGAGTTTAAGATCTGCTGAGATTCCAGATACTCGCGAACAGAGAAATGGGCAATGCGCACGATAGTCTGGCCACGGCGGTCCGCATCTAACTCCACCAGGCCAGGGCAGATTTGTTGGATGGAGGTGATATCCCTGACTTTCCGCTTCGGATTGAACCTTGGTGCGCTACCAAACTCGACGGCGATGCCGTCGGTGAGCTCGGCTACAGCCAATGGTCTTCGTGCACAACAGAGAAGCATCAGCATTTGTCGGGCGTAAGTTCTGGATACCAGTGGAATGTTGGCAAGGATTCTTTCGTAAGTTTTGTCTAGTGTTGGGGGCAGCGATTCGAGAACTTGTTCAAGGAGGTCCTCGCTCTGTGGACAACTAGCAAGAGCTTTAAATTGGCACTCGACCCAACGGAACACGCCCTTGGCGCGAGAGGTAAGGGTTCTCTTAATTTGAGCGTGATACTCGTGCCATTTCCGCAGGTGACGATTGTGCTGCAGATGATCGGAAATATATGATGCAATGTCATCATCATGGGCCCCATTCTGCACCTTGATGACATGCTTCGTTGGTACGTCCAGCTCAACGCGGATGTCGGGCTCATCTCGACTTGAGACGAGGATATGTAGACCAGGTTCAGACCACGAGCGTATGTCGGCTAAGGCCTCTAGCATTGCCTCGCGGTGCTTGTCTCTCGGGCTCTCGTCTAGTGCATCTATAAGAACATATACCTGCTTGAAAGCTCGCACAATCTGACGGAGGCAGGCCATAAGAGCCGGAACTGGTGGCGATGAATCGCGATAGCTTTCGCGCAGCGATGATAGGTAAGCATGGCTATTGTCGAGTTGGCCCGATAGCTGCAGCACAAGAGAGCGTAGTATTGCGGATGCCCCCTGTTTGGTCTCGTCATTGAATGTAAAATAGAAGAAGGCTATGCCGATTTCCAGATTTGACCTGCGGTGTCGGAGCGTATATTGGATCGCCGTAGAGCACAAGACGGACTTGCCACACCCTGCAAAGCCAACGAGCCAGAGGAAGGAGGATGGCGTTTCCAGCCAATCCTTAAATTCTGATCCTTGGACGAACCATAACCCCGTGCGTGGGTGCTTCATCTTGAGAGCCTCATTGAAATTGATTGTAGCGTCCGGGGCCATGAGCCATGCCTTGACCTCTGTAGAGACTTGGCTAGCTCTGACCAGGTCGAGGAGCGTCCTGGTATCCTCTATGCCATCTTGCATCGTGTATATATCACTCTGCTGCATCTGCTTCATGGCAAGCGATAAAGTCAAAATGGCATCGTCGACATTCTCGTCTAGCTTCTGCAATGTGCTCTGGCGGAGAGGGTACGCGACGCGGCGGCCTGCTGCTCGCAGACGGCCCGTGGCATCCTGATGAGGCTGGCGGCGGAACTTGTCCAGCTCTTCGCGAAGTTCTTCAATAAGCTCCTGGCAATCTTCGATAGAGGAGATTATTGTCGGTCGTCCATGGTCGTCGGCTGGGAACTGACGCTGTTCGAGTGTGCGATTCAGGCTCTCCAGTATTTCGAGAAGGCGCGAAAGCTTTTTTGTTGTGTGTGCAATATCGGATTTCTGGTCATGAAGTGCCGAATAGTAGTCATACAGGCCCTGAGCGACTGTGATGCCGAGCGATGTGATGCCGACCGCGCTTCCTGCGACAGAAAATGGGTCCGTCATTGTGTGCACCACAGCGCGGAGCGCAACGAAATCAGCAAGCCAAAGGTGTTGAGATACAAATCGTGCATCCTGAAAGGAGGGACTGAACTTGGTTTTGGCAGAAAGAAGGAAAATGCGAGTCAGCCTAAGGCGCAAGAATTGCGATGCAGCCATCGACAGCCGGCCGCGATACGCCTAAAGGCTCTGCTGGACACGCTGTGCGCGTCAGCCCAACCGCAAATATGCATGTTGGCTGCAGCTTCTACGTACGGGCGAAGTTTGCCATCCATACCTTTTGACGGACCTTTGTTGAGGCGTCTGGTTGGTCGGCGATATGCACTGCACTCCGCCCCGCGCAAGGCTGGCGCGTAGGCTCTACCCCTCGATGTTTGCTGAGAGCGGATAGCAATCCATGTTTCCCTACATTCAGTCTCCTTGTCGCATTCTGATTGCCAGTGTGAGCAGGTCACCGATCCCTACGCATGAAAACTTCATCGGTCCCGACCAAATGGGATCTCTGAGCACGTCCCCACACCTGAAGTCCACCTCGAACCAATACGCGTGCGATCGAAGATGCCACCAAAAAGGTTGAGCCGCGACGACTATAGGGTGGGATGGATCTGTCCGTTGGAGGTGGAACAGATCGCCGCGATGGAGATGCTGGATGAGGAGCATGAGACTCTGCCGCAACCGCGCAGCGATACGAACATTTACAATCTGGGCAGCATCAACAACCATAATATCGTCATCGCCGGTCTCCCGAAGGCTGGGAACTGCCCCGCCGCCACTGTTATCACCCAGATGAAGATGACATTCCCAAACCTGAAATACGGCCTCTTGGTTGAGATTGGCGGCGGCGTGCCGGTAAAGACGGATCAGGGGATGATTCGCCTCGGGCACGTGGTGGTTAGCGAACCGACAGGTGTACACTCTGGGGCAATACAATACGATCATGGAAAAGCGAGAAGGGGTAAGTTTGAACGCACAGGGTTTGTTGATTCTCCGCCAACAGCCCTTCTGAATGCTGCTCGAGAGGTGTCGGTACAGCGCCAGCGAATGGATCATGACCCAATTTGGAAGAACACGCAGAGAATCGACACCAGCCATCGACATCTTCGGCGCTTCAAGTTTCCTGGTGTTACAAACGATCATCTCTACACGCCCGATTACGAACATCGGCAAGCAGGGGTATCATGTGAGGATGGTGGGTGCGACCCGAAGCAGCGCATCGAACGACCGATTGACGATGATAACGAGCCCTTTGTTATCGTGCATAGAGGGACCATAGCGTCTGGGGAGCTAGTGATAAAGGATGCTAAGAAGAGAAATAGCCTAGCGCGAGAGCATGGGGTGCTGTGCTTTGAGATGGAGGCAGCAGGAGCACTTGCGGGCTTCCCATGCATGGTTATCCGAGGCATCTCAGACTACTGCGACTCACACAAGAACGACGCGTGGCACGGGTACGCTGCGGCGGTTGCGGCTGCATATGCAAGACAATTGTTCTTCCACATGTCTATTGAAGAGGCAGTGAGGAATCCTAATTTAATGCCTCACATTTTTAAGCTCCCGTTTGATCTATCCGAGATCTCCCCAGTACCCCATTTCGTTGCAAGGCAAGATGAGCTCGAACAAATGCATGAGGTTCTTAAAGGACCGGTTGGGCGTCGGACTGCCATCCTACATGGGTTGGGTGGTATTGGCAAGACGCAGCTGGCGATAGCATACATCAGACGGCATTGCAGCGAGTACGCAGCCGCAATATGGCTGGACGCAAGGGATGAAATGGCACTCAAACAGAGCATTGCTAGGACAGCAGAGAGGATTCGACATCAGAGCCCATCTTTCCCCTACCTTTCCTGTGCAATAGAGAACCGAGATCTTGACGAAATCGTGGAAGCGGTCAAACGATGGTTGGACGAGCCAGCCAACGATCGTTGGATAGTTGCCTACGACAATTATGACCATCCTCGATTTGTTAGCAGTTCTACGAGCGGACGGCTCGTGCATTCTAAAGGAATTGGTCTGAAGAGAGAAGTCCAAGGTGACGAGGAAGGCGCTGATTGCAAGGCTTTTGACATTCGCCCTTTTCTGCCCACGACTGACCATGGCTCTATTATTGTAACCACACGATCATCGGCTGTTAATTTCGGACTATCAATCAAACTCGGCAAGCTGAAGGATGTGGGTGCTTGTCTGGATATACTTGCACTGACTTCTCGTCGTAAGAGCTTCAAGGAAGACCCAGCTTCTATCGAACTTGTACGGCGGCTCGATGGATTCCCTCTTGCGATGGCGACAGCTGGAGCATACTTAGACCAAGTAGCGATAAGCTGCAGCGAGTATCTGGAATTGTACCAAGAGTCCTGGCTACAGCTCCACGAAGAGGCTCCTCAGCTGCTGTCCTATGACCAGACATTATACTCCACATGGGGTATTTCGTATAGATATATTGAACAGCAAAGCCCGATAGCAGCGATGCTTCTCCGACAATGGGCCTATTTTAGCAACGAGGACTTATGGTATGAACTGTTGAAGGACGGTGGACCGGATGAGGCAGAGTGGCTTCGTGAGCTAACAGATACGAAGCTCAGGTTTCATGGGATCATGAGAATCTTATGCGGCCACGGGCTTGTAGAGGCTGACCTAGCTACTGAGAAGCCAGAGTCGGCTGGATACAGCGTGCATGGCTGCGTCCATTCTTGGATGATACATGTGCTAAATCAAGAGCACGATAAAGAAATGGCCCTGACGGCGATGCGATGCATAGGATCACACGTACCTACAGAAGCACAAAGCAAGTTCTGGGTCACACAGAAGCGACTTGTGGGGCATGCGGACAGATGTGTGGAAATTATAAGCAATATGGAAGTCGAAGATGAGAGGGCGTGGGCTCTCCATTCTCTGGGCATTCTCTACTCAGACCAAGGCCGCTTTCAGAAGGCCGAGGCCATGTACCAGCGAGCACTAGAAGGGAAGGAGAAGGCATGGGG
>PBYE01000055.1 GCA_002729495.1 Chromatiales bacterium | reverse complement strand
TTATCTGCCCATTTTTCCGCTTTCTTCAGCAGGTGCTCTCTTCTTTCCCAGAACCTGTCCGTCTCGTTGTCTGACGCTGTTCCATTTCTCTCTTTTCGGTGACGCTTGCTCGAGCTTTTATTTCGCTCCTCCGAGACGGCGCGTGCGACCGTTTTTCTCTGCTCCTTTTTATCATCTTCCGCTGTCGTTACCCGTGGCTTGGGGATCCTGAACAACGGGTCTGCGTGGTCTTGTTCCTCCTGCTTTGCCGTTTCCGAAGCGAGGGCGAGCAGATTCGCCATTACAGCGTCCTGCTCTGAGACTTTTTCCTCGCTGTCGAGATCGGGCAACTCCATTTGCAGTGGTTCTTGGGCGGGGAGGTCTTCGAAGGTTGTCGGTTTCGAAGGCGCTTCATCTTCCCGCTGTATTTCGGACAGCGAGAGATTGCACAGCCGGGGGCTGTTCGAGCTCCAGACTGGCGCCCATTCCGCCTGTTTTTTCCTTAGCGCCTCCCGCTTTCGAAGCCTCTCGTCGATTTCCCTGTCGTCTTTCTCCTGTGTTGCCTTCACCTCACGTTCTTTCTCCTCTATTTCTTTTATCTGTGCGACGGTAGCTGCCTCTTCCTCCTTTTCCTCTGTTTTCTTCAGGCCTGCGCGCCGTTCCCGCATTTGCTCGACAGCGTGCGCGGCGCATTCCGCGACCTGCGCCCATGCATGTTTGTCTATGGGGTCTGTTTCCCCCACCCCCGAATTCACGCGGGGCTCTTTTGCTGTCCCACTTGAGCTGGCGGGCACACTGCGGTTCTCGCCGATTACGAGATTGCCGATCGTGTGAGACTCTCCCGACGACAGGCAGGAGAGTTTTTCTAAGTCCCCTTTATTTTGAAGGTAGCTCTCCAGGAGGCTTTCTTCATAGGTCTGCGGTCCTGGAGCTATTTTTACTGGCTGCGAGTGCTCCAGGATCTGCGGCGGCAGACGCTGCGACAAAGTCGCCATTTTTCGTGGTCCTGCCAGGATCTGGCACGCCGTAGCTGCTTTTAGCTCCTTTTCCAGCTTCGCGTGCATTGTTTTATCTGTTCCTGGGACTTTTATCAGGACTTCCGGTTCTTCCGCAGGCGTCGACGGCGAGAGCAGAATCACCGAGCTGCTCGTCGACTCGGCTGGCGATTCGGCTCCAAGTGCTTTTACTGCCTGCTCCTCGCCTTTCTCGGCGACCGCTTCGCCCTTACTGCACGGGCTCTGCGCCGCAGCAGCATTTTTCTGAACCACATCATCTGCGACGGCGGCTTTTTCCTGGCCGACGGTTGTGTCTTCTTTCACCACGGCTTTTTCTTCGACAGCTTTCTTCTCTGCGCTGTTTTTCTCTGTGTCGTCTGCCGCTCTCTCCTTTTCTGCCATCTTTTCTTCATCCTCGATGTCGATCGCTTCCGACAGGTCCCCGGTGTAAAGGCCGAGGGCTTCGGCGTTTCTCTTCGCCTCGGGATCACTGAGGATCTCCTCCATATCCTCATCTGCCGTTTTTCGCATATCCTGCTCATCAGCTTTCCTTGTCTTTTTTCGCTTTTTCGGAGCGGGAGCATTTTTCTTCTGGGCTTCGTCTGCTTCTGCTAGACGCTCTTCCAAGTCCGCTTGGTACCTTCTCTTCTCGGCGTTGACTTCTTCGTTCTCCTTTATTTTGTCGGACGTACCGACTTTCATCGTATTTTTCCACGACGAGGCTACTTGGTTCCATCCGTCCTTGTCTGCACCGGCTGCAGCTTGGAGGATGTTTTTCATTATCTGAGGTTTTTCTTTACTGGACCTCATTTGGTCCCGCGCTGCTGTCAGCCTTTTCAGTTCCGCGTCCTCCCACGTCGGCGGTCCGAATTTTATCTGAGGAAGCTTCACTTCCGGCTTCTTTTTCTGAGCGGCTTGAACAGCGGGGTCTGGCACCTCGAAAAACGGTCCTTCCGTCGGATGATCCGCGGACACCGTTTTTCCTGACTGTGCTGCAGTTATTCTGTTTACGGCATCTCCCATGCCACCCGCAAGGGTAAACGTGCGGCTTCCTGAAGCCGACGATTTATCTGTTCCGCTGAGTTCCAACTCGATCTCCTCGTCGCCGTCGACTAGGAGTTTCTCTGTCGCCACCTCCTTGGCTTTCACTGTCTTCATATTGCGCTTCATCACCGCAGCGGGCGCCTTGGCGGCGGTTTTATCTGCTTTATCTGTGGGTTTTTCCGCGGCTTTCTTCATGCCTGTTTTCTTCATCGCAGGAGGCATCCTTTCTTTTATCTGTGGGGTTTATTCCCTCATAGAGGTTTTAACTGCGAGGGGTTTTTACTGATCTACAAACTGTTACTGTGTTCTGGCACAAGGGAGTGTCCAGATAATTGACAGGGAATAACTATAAACTTTACCACTTGGTCAGGGAGGTTTTGCCTTTACCTTGGGCTAAAAAATCCTGTTGGTGTTTTGGAGAGAGGGATATGCATATCCTTGGCTCGACATGGAGCTGTACTGAAGATATACTAAAAATGTTTCGGTGCAGGAGGTAGCGGTTACCGCCTCCTGCTCCTCATCCTGGCGCATCCGATCACTCCAGGGCATTGTGTCGAGTTTTTGAGCCGAGATACCTCTCAATTTATCTCGATGCATCCGAAAAAAGAAACTGTCTCACTCGCAAGGCTGCATGAACGACGATAATCCAAGACTACACTTCATCGAACTCCGAGCTTTCTGTATTCATTGATCGATATCACGACATTTCACAGCGTCACGTTTACATGTCTGAAAGCCCACTACTAAGTTCGTTGGTCTACCTTGGCACATTGAACTCTTTCTATACTGAATTTAACTCTACTCGTGCAACTCAAAGATTTTATAATTTGATCTTGCTTGCTTAATTTTTTCTGATACACCCATGGCCGAAGCCTTGCATAGTTCGGGGAAACTCGTTTCCCCAAGTTGTACGAGCCTCTGATGATGGTGAAAACACTTGATGTTTGATATTTTTCTCTGACACGTAGGTTTGCTTCCGAAACTACCTGTTCCCGAAAGACTGTGTTCCTCCATAGCTGCTGCAGCCCGACGAGCTACTGCTGCTGCCTCCCCTGTCGGGGAAAGGGAACGCGCCGTTTCTCCTTTCGTCCAGCTTAGTTTTTGGTCCTCTTTTTTCTGTATGCTTTATCTGTTCGTCGACGATCTCCTTGAACCTTTCTTCGTCCGACTTTTTCACTATGACGCTGTTTTCGTCGTCCATCTCTACCCCGAAGAGGGCGTCTTCATTTTCCAGCTTTTCGCGCCGTTCGAGGTCTACTATCGTCCTCGCTAGTTCGTCCTCTAGCGCTTTTTCCTGCCGGCTCCTCTCGAAAAATTTTCTCTGTTCTTCACATGGCGACTCCTCCTCCGCAATTAGATCTGCTGGTCCCAGTTCCTCCCCCCAGTACGGTAGGAAATCGTCGACTTCTGGACAGAAATCGACGCCTGGAACTTCTTTCTGCTTCCACAACCATTTTTCTTCTCGCCGCAGCAGCTCGTAGTCTTCATACGCCCACGTGTCGGCGTGCTGCTTTATCCTCGCCAAGTTTTGTGGCGAGACAAGGCCGCTGGCTTCCGGCGCCAGCCGTTCGGTCATGAATTTGTCTATCTTGCAGAGCGGTACGCCCGGCATGCCGCTGCAGATGCGGCAGTGCAGGATTCTGCACGTCTTGCCCCATCTTTGCCATTTTGGGAGCTCTGCTTTATCTATGCCCTGCCTTTCTCTGTGCGTCTCCACTTTTTTGGGGTTGACCAGGTAGCCGAGGAATTGCACAATTTCGCTGCAATTTCCTTCTTCGGCCTCCTCGCATTTTCTGCAATGCTTGCCATTTTTGTAGAGGTTGCACTCACCGAACACGCTTGCGATGCGCTGCATCCACGGCAGGCGCACTACCGTAGCGCGCGTCATGATTAGTTTTCTCTGTTCGATGATGCCTGCTTCAGCTGCTCCATTGTCGATACCCAGCAGGTTCTTCGCCATCTGCAACAGGTGACAGCCTCGGAAGACTTTCGTTCTGAGACACAGATTGCAGACTCTTTTGTCTCCGAGCGTGGTGAAGTTTGCTCCGACCGAGTCTGATTCGCATTTTCTGATTCTGCTGATGACGGACGTGTGCTGGACATTTTCGCAGCCTATGATGCACCGGCAGCCCTTGCTGACGCAGTCCAGGAAGGCGATTGCACTGACTGCATTTTTCGCTGACTCTTTTAGGTGGCTGATTTTTTCATTTATGTCTGTGAGTCCCAGGTATCTAGCTTGCCGCCGGCGACTTCTGCTTCGTTGTCTAGCTTGCACGTTGCTGTTCTTCATGCGCAGTATTTCGTGCATCGGGAAGGCGTCTCTCCAGGTGTACCGGGGTAGCTTCCCTTCGATCTCCTCCTGTTCTTTTTGGGTGAACCAGAGGTCTTTCTCCTTCATGAGTCCTGCTACGTATAGCAAGAGTCCGCATCCTCCTATTTTCTCGACATACGCGCAACCCCAGCAGTACGGGGTCTTGCACGTACTCTGCTCCTCTACGGGCCTTATCTCTGCGCTGGTACTGAGCCCCCGTCCCGGTTTTTCACTGTACTGCCATACGTGGTTTCTCTGTTCGTAGAGCGGCAAGAGGCCTTGGGCGTGCCACCATGCTGCCTCCCTGTCGTTTGAATTTGTGGAGAGAGGAGAAACTGGAATTTTTCCGATTGCCATTTCTAGTTGGCTCCAGATTGCCTGTTTCTCTTCGGGAATTTGGATGTATTTTCCGTGTACCAGCACCGTGCACACAACTGGGTTGCCGGGGCTATTTGTCTCGTCCGGCTGTTGTTCTCCCCCTTCGGAGAAGATATCATGTGACGCTCGCGCTGTTTGCGTCGGCTCGTAGTTTCCCGGCAGACTTCTGTGCGCTCCTACCACGTTGATTCGGTTCAACTCATTTTCCTTTTGTTCTTCCTTTTCTTGTATTTGTCTGAGCGTCTTTTCCAGCTGCTGGTTGCGCGTCCGCTCGAAGAGTGCTAGTTTTTCGACGTGCAGCAGTTTTTGCGCGTCCATCCTCTTTTCCGTGATCAGGTAGTTTATCTGACTTCTGTTGTCTTCTGATATGTCAATCAGCCTTGCCAGCATTGCTCCATTTTCGTCCACTGCACCGCGGACGGGCATTGCAGGTCTTCCGGTGATGGTTGCGTCGCTGACGACGTTATTCATATCGTTTTGCATTGCCCGGAAACCATCACGTAGCGCTGCCAGCACCCCGCTTTTATCTGCCGCGTCCGTGCTGGCCTGCGACGAGTGATGACCATTTTCCGGTACCACCGCTGGATTGTTACGTTCTGTAACCTGAGCTGGCTCCGAGCTCTCCACAACGATCACATTCTTCCACTTTTTCTTTCTTGCGTTCAGTGGTCCTTCCACTCTTGTGACGTGTTCGGCGAGCCTGTTGATGACTGGAGTCGGCCAAAGAGCGCTAGTGAGGGCGTTTACCTGACAAAAATCTGGCGCTCTCTTGATTTTTTCTGGCAGCGTCTGTGCATGGTCCGCTGCTGCATTTTTCATTTCCTCCGACGTGATGTCCATACTTTTCAGCATGGCACCGGGCATCGTGAGGCCTTCGACGTCCAGCGCCGCTATTGCAAGCGCGGCACTCGGATGCTCAATGAGCATGCGTCTATTTTTTATCTGAGCGTCATCCACGTCGGCCATCCCGAACTGCAGGTATCCGGGAATTTCATCATCCGCCATGAAGCGTGGGATTAGCGTCAACGAGTCTTGTCGAGCATTTCTGATGTATTGCAGGGTTTGATCTGAGACGCGCCGTGTGAAATCTGCTCTCCTTTTGGCAATGATATTATCTCGTATTTTATCTGGGAACAGCCTTCGCAGTAACAGCTTTTTCTGCTCGTCCGTCTTTTCTCTCTCTGCAACGAGCATTTCGCCGAGCATTCTTGGTTTGTCCTCGGTCGCCACGTAGAAGGTACCTGGGAACGTGAGATTTTGTCTGTCTTCGGCAGCCATCCTCTCCGCCATTTCCACTGTTGCGGCGCAGCCGAGGAAGGCTGATAGCGGTTTGTTCCGCGTCCTGCCTTTTGCGAAGAACGCTGCTTGCATTGAAGTAACTATCTCGTGCCTAGGGATATCCCCCTTCGCAAAATTGAAATCTTCTGTCGAATCGATTAGCGTTTTTACTCTTTCGGGCGGGAACATCCGTGAGAAAAGCCTCTCCCTCCCCGCTTCGGTTCTACAATCTGTTCCAAAGATTCCAGCAGCTCGTGCCGCGATGTCGTGTGTATGCTGGGAGCAGAACACCCCCGGCAGCAACCCGCATCTGTTGGATTTATCTGAACTTGACGTATTTTCACTGACGTCTGCGCCGAAGATTCCGGCAGACTCTGCCACCATTTTTACTCTATTTTCCGCTTCGGAGATTCCATCTTGGTACCACTCCGCAGCGCCGACCATGAGGTCCTTTTTTAGCACCGCCTCACCGGATTTATCTGTCATTAACAAAGCATGGCACGCCGAGACGTCCTGCCAGCATTGGAAACGTTCTTTAACTGATTTTGTTTTATCTTGCTGGTCCAACCAGCCGTCGTGCCAAATAGCCTTGGTAGGCCGATTTAGCAGCCAAGCATGCCGTTGGCTAAATTGCTGATTTGAACTGCTGTTTATCTGCGACATCTTGTGCGAGTCTAGATCTGAATATTTGCGTGGCAGCGCCACCTCGTGTCTAGTTCTGGACTATGGTTTTTTGCGGGAAAACCGAGGATGGTTGAAATTTTGAATCACCAAGCATCATTCCGCTCTATCCAATCGAACCGATGAACAGAGTAAGTTTTTCGAACGATGAACTGTTTTTAGAACGAGTCTCTCCACGGTGGCTCTACAATCAAATCCGATGTAACCGTGTGTACACGCCTTAGCGTATGTCACGTACTGCACACAAACTGTAACGACGACACCTCACCCGGCGACCAACCGAGTGAGGCGGGGGGAACAATTTAACTGTGTTCGGCTAGAAGACAGCGATCTCGCAACGCGCAGCTGTCCAGGTCGCAATAACCTCGAGCTGCACTTTAACTGTGGGAAACCGCGTATTCACTGTTATTTTTCTGACTGCAACAGGGTCCGCGCTTTATCTATTTTTCTGACTGCCACTGCTCCACAGCTATTTGTCTGACTGCAATTTATCTGGCTGCGATTTATCTGACTGCGATTTATCTGAGCGTCGCATCGATGACAACGACGCTGTCCAGCAAAACTGCGGACAAAAAATCGCCACCGAACAGTGCTGTGTTGGAATCACATCTGGGCTCCCAACGGGAGCTCAGCAGCACTCGAAAAGTTTTTCACAGCATGATTCCGTGCGCAGAACACGAGGCCAGAAGAATCATGTGCTTCAGCATGAGGCGGGAGGTCACGCACAACCTATCTCCCGTCTCTAATGCCTTTTCGCGACTCGCGCAGCAATATCTACTGCCAGCCGACTACTCTACACCACCCGATCGGGCGTTCCAATGGCTACCTGAGCTTGCTGTGCTACGACACCCCCATGCCGCACCACCCACTCAGCTAACCAGGAAAGGACAGTGTATGGGTTCTGCATCGTGGCAGAACTCATACTTTATCTATTTTCCGTTTATCTATCTGTCCTGTGTGAGCAGACCATAAATGTTCAGCACACGTTCTATCTTTTTCAAAAC
>PBYE01000054.1 GCA_002729495.1 Chromatiales bacterium | reverse complement strand
CACTTTTTTGCACTTCTGCTACGATTTGTACTATTTATCCTACCTGCTCTATTTTTTCTATACTTTTCTGTAGAATTTCGGTTAGTTTTTTGTAAATTCAGAACACTTGTTTCGAACCTTGGCTCAAAGCTTCAGAGCGGCGACACGCCGCTGTGGACCCGTCGCTGTGGACACGAGCTTGGCACAGCGGTGCACAGAACGATGCCTAAGAAGAAGAAGAAGGCCTACCAGATCAGCTTCGAGACGCGATTCAAGTTCCCAGCGTACGACCGCGAGGAGGAAGCTACGGTGCTCTCTGGCGACGACTACAATGACTACCTGGGCGGCTGGACGGACGAGTGCATCGCCTGTGTGGAGCACGAGCACTACTGCTTGGCCTGCCGCAGCTGGTGCACGGAGGAACACCTGAAGACTGAGAAGCACGACCAGAGGAAGGAGCCCTGGACGCACCGGGAGCTCGAAGCAGTCTTCGATGATGTGGTACAGGAGCCCTATAGTGTAGTGCCACTGGAACGGAACCAGATCGCGCAAGGTGCTACTGGTGCTACTGGTGCCTGGTGCCTACTGGCGCCTGCTGGCGCTACTGGTGCTACCGGTGCTTCCTACTAGGGAAACTGGTGCTACTGGTGCCTACTGGTGCTTCCTACTATAGTGCTACTGGTGCTACACGTGCTGCTGGTGCCAAGCATCACTGATGCCTACTAGTAATGCTACCGCAGGAGTGCCTCCAGAAAGAGGCCGATCAGGAGGCAGAGAAGAAGGAGCGCCTGGACAAGAAGGCCGCTGAGAAGAACGCCGCAGAGCTGGAGCGCGAGAAGGCAATTCAGAGGGCCAGGGACAAGAAGTGTGTTGCAGGGAGGGACAGGGATCGTCCTCGGTCGCGCACGCCACCTCCGTCAGGTCGCCCACGACTCGAGCTCCGAGGTCTTCGTTCTCTTCGTCCTCGGCCACCGTCGACCTCGCCGCCCACTACTCGAACTCCGATGTCTTCGCCTATGCCTATGCCACGAGCTCCGAAGTCTTGGCCTGCTGGACGCGGCCCTGTCATGGCTGCCTCAGCGAAGTCGAAGACCCTCGCTTCCCGCGACGACTTGACGGAATCGTCGGCTGCGCGTGTGCAGAACGTTCGCCTTCTTGAAGACAAGATCCGCGACGAGATCCGCCGCAATGATGACAAGGTCGCGGACCATTTGCGCAAGGCGTCGGTGTACGAAGAGCGCGCTGCGGACTCGCGCAGGGATGCCGTCATGTTGCTGGAACGGAATGAGCAGCTGCGCAAGCTTCTTTGATCTCACTTTCGCTCTGTGTCGCTGTTCATCATGATGACGCTCGCAAATTGCTGGCGTCAATGATGCTTCCGAATGTTGTGAAGTAATTTCTTCGCAGGTGGGAGGTCAAAAAAAAAGCATGAACAAAATATGAACAGGTATGAACGAGTATGAAAAAGATGGTTCGAGAGAAAGTCCGAGAAAGAAGGTTCGAGAAAGTTAGAGAAAGAAAGCGTGAAAAGTATGAACAAGTATGACAAGTACTACTACTTTGTACTACTTCCCAAGAAGGATATTTTTCCATAGGCGAAACGACAACTTCGCTCAGAAAATGCTGTTGTTGATTACCTTTTCATACATTTTCGATTAGTTCTGGAAGTACCCAGTAGTCATTATTACTTGCGTTCATTATCTCGGACCTCCAGGACCTTCTACTAGGTCGCAAGGGTGCCTTTTGCTAGAAACTTTGAACCTCCATAACTCTGCTCTCCTTCGACCTCGAGAGGAACTACTACTGTAAAGGTGCAGTGCTTCTCAAGGAGAACCCGACTCTTCTACTCCCAGAGTACCTCGAGTCTTCTGAGTGGTAGTTTTTGACGGTTGAAGTCGACCAAGAATGTACCCCAGGTTTGGCCGCTGAGCGTGTAGAGACTTCATCTAAGCGCTAAGCATACTACTCCCATATCTGGTCGAAAATTCGCCTCGAGAGACCCCCTAGCTACCCCTTTTAAGGCCAGTTGATAGAGAGGCCAGTTGATCTGGTATCGCAAGTAAAACGTATGAACAAGTACTTTTGCATAGGAAATAGTACGAATTCCTAGGAAATAGTGCTAATTCCTAGGATCTCCTAGGATTCCTAGTGAAAGTTGAGGACTTTTCGAGTTTGCCTCACATCGTCAAAGAAATCGAGCTATTCTCTAGAATCACCAACTTTCATTTCTGGTGCCTACTATCCTGTCCTATCACTTGGCTCCATAAACTGGTTTCTTCACACTCTAATCGTGTTCTCAGGATGGGGGGGCCATCCGTACCTATCTCCTGACCAATTCTCACCTCGATCTGACGGTTCTAGATAGTTGTTTTCGATGAAAAACCTCCCAAGAAAGTTGACAAAAATTCGCCTCGATACCCTCCGATTAGACCCTTCAAAGGGATATGGAGCCGGGTGATAGAGGAGCCGGGTGAGTGGTGAGGACTGTAACAAAGTACTTGCTCATATCGTTAATCTTGACCTGCTGCTTCCTACTAGAGACTCTCTGGGACGTTCTGGGGAGACTCTCTTGTGAAGATCACCTCCTTCTCGCAACATGTAATTTCAGCTGTGATCTGTTGGAAGGCCAGAGGTACTTTGTGGACCATGGCCGTAAACAATTTAGGCGCATCGTCGTATCCGAAGTGGAGTTTGTTTTTTTGCACCTTGCGCACTCGATCCCGATGCACCGACACAACGCTTACTGATAAGCAAAGGTTCCGTCGAAACCGAAAGCACAGCCAAAGCCAAACAGAGGCGCACATTGGTCTCCACCGAGCACGCACCAGCACAAACCTACGTTCGACCCTCTGCAGCCCTCACCATCTGCTCGACAATCCTGCGAACAACCGAGCAGGTGAACGCATTGCCCAACATGCCGCCGATTTGCTGCGCCGAGACATTGATGGCCAAGTCGGTTGGGAACGCCTGGAAGCGCAGCAATTCCCTCGTGGATAAAGGCCCGCCATGCGCAAGGCTCCAGAACGCACGAGCCCGACCTCGAGCCTCAGTGAGGCAAGGCAAATATTCAAGAGACATATTGAGGGCCGAGCTGTGCAAGTCCACAATGGGCAAGTAATGCATCTCGTGTTTGCCCTCACTCTGTGCCACTGACCGAACCTGCTCGATGGCCCGACGGACATTGTTCTGGGCTGTCTTCCCTTTAGGCATGTTGTTGAGGAGCACATCATAGCTCGACAGCTTGACCCTGTCCCGATCGAGCAGCGAAGCTGGCGAGCAACAAGGGATGGGCCCTGGCCAAACGAATCGAATGGCTCTGCGGAGCTTTCGGATTGCAACAATGTAGACCCGCTCTCGATGGTGTGGAATTCCTCCGTGAGTCATGCTGTTGAGCACCCTGAAAGAAACGAAATAAGCCGGCTGCAAAGTCTCTGGGTCTTTGATGCCCTTCAAAATGGTGAGGATGTCGATGAGAGTCTCCTTGTGCGCCATCATCAGATTCTTGACATTCTCCAGCAAAACCATCCTGGGAAGACTGCGCCTCACATAGATGAGCAGAAACACCACAAGAACTCCCCGAGGGTCATCGATGCCTGCCTTCCGGCCATTCTGAGAGAAGGTTTGGCAAGGAAACCCTCCTATCACGAAGTCAGTGTGTGGAGCATCTGCCAAGAACGAAGGATCACAGACATCGTGAAATCCTTGCACATTCAAATTTGCGTTCAGAAACTTTCGCGCCACTGACTCCTTCTCGACCCAAAATGCTGTAGCGAAGTCTCGACCAGGGATGTCCTGACATGAGAAATGACAACCTGCCATGCCCGTGAAGAAACTGCCGACCGTGATCGTCTGAGGCATGGCGATGAACATGGTTGTGGGTAAAGCGACTGAAGCAGCGGCCACCGCTATTGTAACAGCAGGGACACCAAGCATGTGGGCATTCCGTTTCTTGCGCTTCCGAGGAGTTGGTGAAGATTTCGCACTGGGACGCCTCATTTTTTTTTTTGTTTTTACCCCCCTTTCGGATGCATTTGGGGGTCTTAAAATAAGACCCCCTAAAAGGATGCATTTGGGGGTCTTAAAATAAGACCCCCTAAAAGGACGCCTCAATGCAGGCGATGCAGCGGCAGAAGTTGACTTTGAACGAGCTCTCGGTTTCGATGTAGCCTTTGCTTTACCGTATCGGCTCCGCACTAAGTCACTCCAGAAAATGCCCGAGCCCTCGAGGATGAAACTAAGTAGTCAGCTGCATCTTCGAGGGCGCTACCTCCAAGCCCCTGAGTTGCCGAATGGTCCTGTGAACCCTACATGTACCAGCAGCTGGAGAGCGCTTCCGAGTGCGCTTGCGGCCCCGAGCGGGTGCTCCCCCGTGTCCTGGGCCAGGACCTGGTGCATCGCTCAAAGTCAAGGAGTTGATGGCGTGGCCCCAATCCGCGTCCATCGTGCAAGACCTGAGCAGCGCGCGCGCTAACTTCTCGCCCCCCCCGAGATGTCCTAATCATTATTAGTTCGGCTCAGTTCTGTGGAGGCTTAATTCGACCTAAAACGAAAAAGTTCTGAAAAGCGGAGAGACCAAGCCGAGAATGGTATTTCTATACAGCTCTTGTAGAATACTTAATTCAAGGACACATTGAAAACGTGAATCAAATCTCATGAGATTTCAAGGCTCCAGGAATCTGAATTTACTTGATTTTCGATGTTTTCTACTGATGTCAAGGCCCCAGGGAGCTGAAGAATCCTTAGACAAACTAGTCCCCGAACTGCAAGAACATGCAGCTGATTTTAGTCGATTTTCTTTCTATAGATTTCAATGCTCAAGATGCCGCTCGTTCTAGCAGTGCAAAATGATGGATCGCCCCTTCAAAAGACCTTCAATAGGCCGTCGATAGGCCGATTTCCCTGTTTTTTTTCTTCAAAATGTTCAGACTTTCTTGGGAGACTTCGACCCAGGATAACTTGACTCCAGAAGCCTCGGACAGACCCGAGACTAGGCTAGAGTTGCTCACGAGAATCTCCTCTATCCGATTTGTTTTCCACTTTCTCATCTCGAGTCGATCCACACAGTCCCCGCACTGTACAATTCACTCAACCCCGCACTAGTCCCCGCACTGTACAATTCACTCAACTTCACCATCATCGAGAGCCATGAGCCTGGCCAGCAAATCCTCTGATTTCTTCCCACCTCCCAAAGTCTTGCCACTGCTGCCCGCAGAAGCACTTTTGGCCTTTGGTGCAGCCGAACCTGATTTCGCACCTTGCTGTTCCAGGCCTGATGGGTTTGCTGCAGCCAATCCTGAGCCTTTAGTAGGCGTATTCTCCGAAGCTGAATGGGGCCCAACGGCATCGCCCTTGAGCAACTGCACAAGCTCAATTTCATAAAGCCAATGCTTGGGGTCCTGCAAGCAATGGAAAATGTGATTCGTGATCTCTTTTGACAACGCATCGTGGTGCTCTTGGGTGTGGCACAGACCCCAGTAAGGGACTTTGTCTCTGAGAGCAAGCTGCGGGAGAACAATATCCGAGCAAGTGAAATGAATCCATCCAACGCCGTTGTAGCAATGCTTGGATTCTTCATACCATTTCACAGGCAAGCCATGCCAAGTGAATGGCACCAGGTCCGTACTTCGAGGTGTTGGGTCGAGTTCAACACCAGGGTCGCCTTCAACTTTGCCACCAGCTGGGACCAAAGCAGATCCATACAATTTCCCCTTGTGACCTTGTTTGACATGCCAGATCTCCTGTCGCAGGGGTCTGTCATATGGACCATAGTTCGGTGTAGCGTTCGTGGAGGAAGCATCGTGAATGCGACTCTTTTGCCCGACCTGAGGCTTATCCTTGCTGAGCACATACACAAACTGCATGTTCCCGAGGGTTGCAACTCCAAATGTCTTGTCCCTGAGGGCGCGCTCCGAGGACTCTGTTGTAGCGAGGAACAAGTGCGTCTTGTTCTTTGGCAAGGCTTTGTTAGCTTTGTCAGTGAAGGGTTTGAGCAATGCATTGGCATTCCCGTGGACCTTGCCATCAGCCATGAACCATAGAAGACCATCGGGCAGTTCCGATTCTGCCCCCGTGAACTGCAGCAATCCCTTCACACAGCGAGCCAAATGCTCTTGCCGAAAAGTACAGATCCGTAAGTGTTCTCGGGAATCTGCCGCACCAGCCTCACCACACGAATAAAGCGCATGCACGAAGTCCTGAACCTTGCGTTCCTCACCAATCGAAGCGCACAAAGAAAGCGCATGCACGAGTTCCTTCCACAATGAACCAATCGAATCCTCTGCGAAGAAGGCTGCAATTCCATCTGAAGTGCCAGGGTCGACACGCAGCTTGATGTAGCGCTTCATGACCTCACCTGCGTATTTTATCCATGGAGCGATCAATTCGTCCTTGTCTGGAAGCTTCGGGATGGCAGGAGCGTTCCCCACAACGCACTTCGACGCTACAGTTGTGGCGCACTTGGATCCCCAAGATGATCTCGAAAACCAAAGCCTAGCACCGAGGGCGGGAATGCAGAGCCTCATGAAGAAACACAAGAACCATCTACTGCTACCCCAGGCTACAAAGCAAAGCTTGGTCTTGGGTAGGTCCTCATATGGGAGCCAAGTGATGAGAACAACTGTACTTCAATGTCACCAATGTTGACTGGACCTGCATCGCTTTGAGCGCTTGGCTGCGACTCTGGCTTGCCTCCGAGCTCTGAAGTGCGCGCTTCTGTTATGACCTCGAGCCTGTCCAGGATTGGTGATTTCTGAAGCACTGACTCCATCGAAGAGCCAGTCAACTTGACATGCATAACAAGGTCTTTGAACAAGTTTAACATGATGGAATCCTCGTAGAGCTTGATCATGAGCTGGCTCGACTTCTTGCAAGTAGACACCCATGAGGCATCTCGAAGAACACCTTGATCCCTCTGCTGCGCCATGTCCATCCGAAACTCGTGAAACCCAGTTGCACACCAGTAATCCATCTTCTTCAACAGGTTCTCTTCCATTCCGTTTGTGCGAGCCCAAGAGGTTAAGGTAGTAGCCAGGTCATACTGCCCGATCAGAGTGTCCACCAAGCCTTTGCCACCTGGCAGCCCTTTGCCAGTAAGCTTCTTCACTGCCAATTCCCCAGGGCTGACACCCCGATGCAATACTGAATCGACGAGACCAGAAAGCGACCATCGAATCTTTGCCATAGTACCGGCCTTTTTGACAACGCCTTCAACTTGGTACACGCTTGTGAACACAGGCACATCGAGATCATCTTGCAAACGAAGCAAGCCCTGAATCACAGGATCATCGGTCCTGTTGATGACCGTCTGCGCAGCGTCAATGAAACCAACTGTGATGCCCTCCTGCAACGCCCCTTCATTCACATGCTTATTCCACATGTTAGCTGTCTGCTCAGCACCCATCTCTTCAATCGAGACTCCCTCCCAGCTTGCGACCAGCGCTTTGATCTCCACAACCGCCTCCATTTTCTCCATCAAGGAGAGCTTCACAGCATCACCCACACCAACATGTGCAGCGCGCAGATTGTGACATCGCCACAATCGATCTTCTTCACTGTCAACCTGTTCGAACACGATGGTGACAAGCAACAAATTGTTGCGGACCCTCTCCGCCTCCTCATCATCCACACTGGCTTTGACTTTCTCAGCAGCCGCTTCCACTGCTGCGAAGAGCATCTCGGGAGGAGACAACAAAGCAACAGTGCCAGGACCTGGTACTTCACCACTCCGCACAGCGCCATACAATGGATAGGGGAACTTGTCCTTGGTGTCCGAACTGAAGAACTGTTCTTTGAGTAGCCGAATCTTCTTCGGGTTGATCGTGACTCCACTCGAAGGATACATCGCTGGATTCAACACAAAAATTGAATGCCCGACTTCGCAACAACGATGTTGCACCATCGCCGATTTATAGCTGTCATCGTCATAGCATGCTTTGGGGCCATCTGCGATGGGGTTTGCCACAGTGATGTCGTGGAACATCGAATGACCTTGGAGTGTGGCCTTGTCCTGCTCGAACTTTGCATACACCACAGCATTCTTGTTGGAAATGCCGCCTCGTGGAGCAGCATGCGCCTCAGGCGTAGGCGCAATGCGACTGGCAGGTGGTGTCTTGGCATGAGGTGGCTGAAGCGCAGCCGGTGCAGCTCCATCTCCAGGCGCATTTGCTGTCGGCGTTGCTACCGCCTTTGCTGCCGGCTTTGCTGCCGCCTTTGCTACCGCCGTCGCTTTCGCCGTCGCGGCTACACGAGACTTCTTACTAATACGCGCCGCCGTCGTTGCCCCTCCTGCAGCCCCACGCTTCGCCATGGGCGACAACAAAAAGCTGGACCAAGCGTTGAAAAGTGCGCCAACGCTCGAGACAAGTGCGCTTTCGAGAATTGCATGTTGTAAACAGAGTGTACGACACAACATTGCATATTAACCTTTCGCGTGATGTACCAAGAAGCGTCGACACCAAACAGCGAAGCATTTTTTGACCGTACCGTAAAACGTGCTCTCGGGGGAGCCTTGCTTAACAGAAAGTTTGCAAATTGCAACCCCATGCTCCGAGCAAGAGGTT
>PBYE01000053.1 GCA_002729495.1 Chromatiales bacterium | reverse complement strand
CAGTGTGCCCATCAGATATTAGATGCGTTAAACCTGGAGGAGTAGTATACAGGCACCACACTAGAAACACAACGCATTTAAGTAGTGAATTGGTCTATAAGTGACACTATCATATACCTAAATAGAGAGTAATACTAAATGAGGAGCAACACAGGATGGGAACAATACTCTCAGATAGCGGATTAAGGGAAAGACTCCGGGTTTTGGAATGTTTAATGGCAACACAACTGTGCAAGGAATTATAGAAATACAGTATCATCCCTTAAGGCTAATGAAGTTGGTCTCTGTACGCATGGCTTGATACGTCAATATAAACTATCGGGTGAACATGGAATAACAGCATGTTTGATGTAAATCTTAAACAAGTTAAAGACGTTGCTATTGTTTCTCTGTCTGGAACCACTTTCCTAACTTCGCATGACAGTGCTAGGCACTCTACTCGTTTCCTCCTTCAATATCATCGCCCTGTGCAAAGGGCCACTCATCACCTGGTTCTAGGGTGTCTTCTTCCATTTCCAATAGCTCTAAATCAGGTGGACCTAGTATCCCAGCTATTGTTGCTTCATCCACTGGCGGTAGGATACCTGGTCTGAGCACATTCTGCATTGGCCCCGCTTGCTGGAATGAAGGGCCTGCACCAGGGTGGTCCCCTACTGCTGTACCCTCAACAAAGCTTTCATCTAGCGCAAAAGCCTGATTAACTGTATATAACACTGCATTTGCTTCTGCAACCATTGGTGGTGCAGGCCTGCGCCTTCTAGTCCCCTTCGGCTGCAGAGATGGGTATTCTGTCTTCGGATATCTCATAATGCTGAATAACTCGATCTTTATCTCGTCTTCTTCTGCCGGTTCTAGATCCATTTTATCATCTTCATCTGAGTCAAGGATAGAATCGGTAATAGTTTCGTCAAGCTTTTTTATTGTCTTGCTGATACTTCGCTTAGTAACATCAAGCCCGGTGGCAGAACTGCCCTGTAAAGCCATCAATACGGTTGCATGAGATGCTCTAGCATCACTTAGAGGCTGGTTGAATAATTTTTCTCTCATCCTAGCCACCATATTTGATAGGCTGTCATCAAAGCACGATAAAAACAAGTAGCTACCATACATATTATTATTATATTCACTGATAGCACCTAATGCGATACTCTTCAACCCTCTATTAGTACCTGAAAAGATCTGTTTGTGGATATCCAGTGTGTCGTTCAGACAGTTAATCCAGTTGTACTCAATGTCCCAGGAATTATCTTGACGAACAAGCATATTTTGGCTAGGTAGCAACCCGACAGTTGGGCCCACGTGTGACCCGCTCATGAAGCGGCCAGCCAGTTTGATAGTGTCACCACCAGTGTCTTTGCGGATATAGTTTGCCCATGCCTCACAATCGAAGGATCTGGAGTTGTTTATGGCACATGCGCGGACTGATATATCCTTTGCTAATAGAACCAAATCAACGCCATTCACCAACAGTTGGACATTGCTTTCTATGCCCACATTGCGGGCATCACTAACCCAAGGTAATTTAATATCCTGAGCAACACCCCCAATCTTGAATGGTGCTGGTAATCCACCCCACAAACTCCGATTGTCACTGAAAGTGTACTGGTTGAGTCTTTCGATATAGTTCTCTTCCTTTAATCTAACAGCATTTTCCCTAGCATGAACATTTACTGCCATATAATATGGCAAGGCAGCGCCTATAATGGCCTGCTTTTTATCGTTAACTGTGAAATTCATTTTCTGTTCAGAGGCATCAAACGGCCTCCTATCGTTCATTTCTCTAAACTTTGGGAAATCATTAGTCAACCTGCTGAGTAGCGTCTTAGCTATCCGTTGATCAGGCAGAGCTGCTGGGCAGTTGAAGGTCAGATCTGTGTACTCTAGATCCGTGCCCTCGAATGTTAAGTAGTTACCCTTATCTGTGTAAGTCACTTTGAACTCACCAATGTCCTCGTTTTCCTGGACCTTCTCCCACCTGTTGCTTCTCTGCTTGCGAATAGCTATCTCTTGGAATTCCAGGTAAGACTTAGTGCCTAACAGATAGGATATTCCCCAGCAAATAGCAGCAGACCTGTGGTCCTTTGACACATTACAAATATCGCTGACAGTCCTATTGTCAACACGTAAAGCTTTCAGTACCTTGACATACACATCTCTACCTACAGCCTGTGAACATATTGCGTTTGCCACTTTAAGGAAGACCCATAATTGTTCTAGTTGATCATTTTGCTCTGCATCTGCCCCACCTTTACCTGCCTTAAGGATGGTGAACAGCTTAGAGTTCTGTACTTGTACATCCCGGTAGTAGTTATCCATATGCCTACTTCCCATTAAAGCCCTGATGAATTGAATAGGATTGTTAGCGGAGTCGGGGAGCATGAAAACTCTATTGGATGGTCTGATGTTTGTAAGCTGGCTGAAAAGAAGTATTGCCACTTTCTGCCTCTCTTCGACAGTGTATCTTTCTGGGTGCATATAAAACTCCTCCAGGTTTAACGCATCTAATATCTGATGGGCACACTGCACGTCATGCATGAAGAACCCGACAGTCTCTACCTCCATTGGTAGCTCTTTTTTTAAACAAGATAAACTTAACCACCTTTCTTGGTTGGCCTGTTATCACTTGTGTCCTTAGCTCCTTTCGGTCCTTCACTGCCCTGTTAGCCTTTCTGTCCATTGCTGGACCGATGCTAAGATAGTGCTTAATAGTGAAATAATTCCTTACAGCCTGGTTCGATAACAAAATCTTCTTACATAAGTCTTTCGCCTGCTTGTCATCCATGGTCATGCTTTGTATCTTATCAGCAACCACAGCTATTGCCTGTTTTAAGGTTAGGTATTCGTCCCTAGAAATTACTTCTTTTTTGTTATTAGGCAGCAGATGGTCCTGGATGTTGTCAAGGAATCTAGGTGAGATTACTTTGGTATTTCTGTTTATTAACTTGACCACAAAGCTGCTGGCTGTATCACCTTTGAAAAGGGACGATCTATACTCGAACTCACATAGTTTGTAAATGACATACTCAGGATAATCCTTACAACTTTCTGGTAGACCCATGATCCAATCGGGGTGTGTCTCAGTGATATTCTTTAATCGTTCATCTAGGTAACCTTTCTCCTTAAGGGCGAGATAATCTGAGGTCGAATGATAACGGTGAGTGACCTCAAAGTTACCAGCAAGTGACCGGAACACATCTGACCTCAAGTCGCGGTCTTTGATTCCAGCTAAACCTGCTTTCTTAATTTCTATGGCTGTTCCTGCCATAGATAAATCCAGGAGTTTGAGGAATTCCACATCTTTTTCATCCATCTGATCCACAGCTATAGACTCAATCATCTCCTCTATTGTCGATCCAATGTAACCCCTGTCTCTAACTATACTGTAAACCCGCTGGTAATCACTAGCCCCTCCGCCTAGCATGACATTATCGACATCGTCTGTCCCTAAGCTACCAAAATAACCTGACGGAAACTCCGCCATGTTATTCTTAAACATTGGTGCTAGGGAGTTGGCCATCCCAGGGAGGAGGGCATTCAGGTTGGCGAATTTGTAGTGGCATAGAGCCCTGCAGATTGTTGTCAGAGATGGGTCACAGTTCCCACTGATGCCCACTAACAAGGGGGCTAAGCAAGCCAAGGTGTCTTTAGATAACTGTGTGTAAGGGAATTCTGAGAACATTGGCAACAGGTCTTTCATACTGCCAGTATGGTACTCATTACCAATACAGAGTTTAGACAAAAATTCTAAGATCCTTGTTGATATGAATGACTTCTTGTCGTTATAAGTTATAAAAAAGTACTTAGCGACATAGCTGAAGAGACTGTAGATTGCATTATTAAAGACATCCTGGCTTACATTCTTCATTACCCAGGCGCCAATTATAGCAAATGCATCATCGGAGTGGACAGCACTTCCTAAAAATGAGCGTGAATACCCTATTACCCCACTGTAGTAGACTAATACCTTGTCTATGGTATGGTGCATGATTGAGTGCGCCAATGAGGATGTATAATTTAGGTTGCCTTGGAACCAGTTCTGTGTTATCTCAACATAATTCTTCTTGAAGCCATTCGTCATTTTGTGGAAAATGTTAGTTTCACTCACATTCATTGGGTACAAGTATTGGACCATTTGGTCAGTGAGCACCAGCCTTTTCCTTCTGTAGTGGGCAAGCAAGTACAGACATTTCCACCTTTCGTTCGGTGTGAGCTGTCCCATGCTGGCAAAAATAAAGAAGTACTTATCATATAGATCTCTAGCTGACCACTTGCTGGCATCGGTTGATAAATTTGTAGACATATACTGATAATCGCAATCAACGGTGTCGTCAACCTCTCTGTGTTTGGTTATTACCTCTCTAAATGATTGGACTAGTGTGCTCAAGACCTTTCTAGTCTTCTGATCACCACTCATAGTGATTGCCTCTCTTGGGTCTTCATTACAGACCTGCTTCGCTATTGCCTCCAAGAAGTATAGTTGAACCTTTGTATCAAAATTGCTCATGTAAATCTCCCGATCAGTAGATGTCCTCTGGCCTTTCGGAAAGATAGTTGAGACTGGCGGTTCCTGCCTAACAATATCTGTCAGGTCGCAAACACTCTTGCCTTTATCCTGCAAAGATTTACATAATTCATATGATTCATCGAACACCTTTGTGCTTTTTACTAATTCCCACTCGGACTTGTCTACGAGACAAAGCGGGATTTTCCCTATCCTATCTTCAATGATTGTGCCGTCATCTAGTTTTTTATAGCCATTTTGCAGCAATTCTTTTTCACTCATGTCATGCAACCTGGCAGTGGCCACCTCTCTGTTCAGTCTCTCTTGACTGCTTAACCTTTTCACACATGCTTTAGTTGAGGTTAGTGTCTTAACATTGATGAAATCATCACGCAGTCTGTCATATCTAATCACATTAAGACGTGCATTGTATAATTCTGAGCTACGCTCCTTAAAATAGGTGTAAACGCAAGCAGCAAACTGTTCAAGCTTAGGGTCGGTTAATGAATCAGCTGATACATTCAGGTCATTCTGGAAATCTAATGCTACTTTGTAAAGCTTAATCATGTTATGACGATCGTTTTGCAGGTTCTTCGGTGTGGCATACCATGCTAATGTATAATCCTGCGCCAATGCATCCACTCGATTTAGCTGCTGCCCTCGGTATATAACCGAATCAATCGAGAACCCTAAGAAACCAGACTCCAGGATGTCAGATCTGTCAATCTGCACATCCCTGGTCTTGCAATTTGCAAACTGTGTATTCATTTTAATAATGGTATCTTTGAAATGCTGATACATATACACTGTGAACCGGTTTTTCATGCAAGGGCTGAACTTGTCTCTGATGTACTCCAGAACATTAGATGACTCCGATAATATGTCCTGGACCATGTACTTGTACCCGTCCACTAAGCTAGTAAATGGTAGTGTGACCTGCTGCACCAAGAAGAATGTTGTGCCTATGATACTCTCTACCAAATGCTTAGGGATATCCTTAAACCGTTTATGCACATCGAGGGCATCTTTGAATGCTTTAATAGCTATCAGCATAAACCTTGTCAGGCAATTAGATAAATGGTTCAATCTCGGAGCATTCAATCGCACCGGCTTAGAAACTACAAATCTGTGGTCATGCTTTGGTATCTCAATTTGATTCTGTATTAAATCCACATCTATTGTTTCTGTAGTCTTCTTTACCAGGTGCATCGACTGGAAGCATAAAGTTGAGCCCCTAGTAGTGAGGCTCTCTGTCGGATACACAAAGTATAGACCACTATTGCTTTTCCCGGTAACAATGGCAACTTCATTATGCTTAAGGTTATTGCCTAAAGCGGTCATATTCTGTATATTCCTCTCCTCATCATTAAGCCATTCCACAGCTCGAGTCTTTTGGATGAAATGTAGTGCATTGACTAACTCAGGGTTCTGGACTTTAAGTTTATCCCAGTCCATGAAATCCAGGACATGGTTGTTCACAACGAGTTCTGAAGTACGACTGAGAATCTTAAAATCATTCAGCATTGCTTGTTGCACTGCTTGCGTATATTCCTCATTTGCAAAATCAAGTGATTGTTTCTTATTATCTTCCAGGTTATCTTCAACCATATGAATTGGGTCAGTGTGGATATAACCAGTACCAACACGAGCTTCTTCTTTCATTTTCTTCCAGTACTGAGTAGCTTCCATTTTCAATTTTTGACCTTCGGCAAATTGGAGGAAAGTCGTTTGATTCGCGTAATTGCGATTATTCAACGCATCTGGATCCATTCCTTTTAGATCTTTTAGCAGTGATATTAGCGGTACCGGGCTGCCTGTGAACTTCAGTGCCTTGTCAACGAAATTGTAAATTGTGGTATAATTCCCTGTTCCTGCATACTGAAGAGGTGGGTAACTTAAGTAGAAAGCACTCGGCTTAGCAGTATCTATGATCTTGGCCCTGCTGCGCAGTTTGATCTCCATCTCACGGTAGGCGTCGTTTAATTCCGCAGCTGTGCATCTCTTGAACTTTAGATCCTTCTCTGGTATATTGACATAATCATTCAAGTAACTCCTGAATTGGTTAGATGAATCAATGATAAATCTCTCAAAGACAGTATCTAAATATTTCTCATCTTCAAAATCAATACTGTCATCTGCCATCTTATACAGAATAGACTTAACCTTAGCAGGGTAAGACTTCATTGCCTCAGTAAAACTTTGCGATGCTAAGCACTTGTCTCTCCAATTGATACCAGGGTCAGTCAGAGGCTCATGTGTCCTGTAATCATCATCATCATACATTTGATTAAATCCGAGGTCATTCCCAAATCTCATGGATGCTGTGGTTATTGCTGAATCAATTAATCCCAAAAGTCGACCAACCGATTCTTCATCAAACGCATTCAGCCGCCCCTGGAAAGACTGAGGGACAACCATAAAGTCCCCATTCCTGGGACTAAAGTTGACAATGATAACTTTCACTTTGATGCCGCACCTGTCCGTCAGAATCTTGTAAGCAGTCTGGTACTTAACCATTGTCTTGTCTGCTGTAGCAATTGCCTGGACGGTCTTTATGTCCATAACATTCAGGATAACCTCAGTGCCGTCGTTACTCCTTTCCACAAGTACTGCATCAGGGGTGCTAGTGATGACTATATCTCCCAAATCTAATTGGGGATCTTCAAGTAACAGTAACTCTTTGATCCTGTCCCATCCAACGTCGCCGCTACCATTATTTGTTTCTATGTCTGGATTTGAGGCAGCAAACTGCGTCAGTACCAGATCATGCCTATGTCTACGCAGTTGGTGTACAACATTAAGTGCGTTTCTTTTGTCATCCGTGGCACTTATAAGTGCTAAACCAGCCTTTATTGTTTGCAGTAGTGCCTCGAAGTCGTCATCGCTCATCCCGGCCATCCTGAGGCCTTTATGCTCATTTGGCTGGTATGCTTCCTTATTAGTTTACAATTTATACGATTCCTTTATTCTGTTTGGTGCCTGTTTACTACTAGTAAGTG
>PBYE01000052.1 GCA_002729495.1 Chromatiales bacterium | reverse complement strand
TGAATCGCCGTAGCATATACAGAGCCGCTACAGCGACCCCAGGAAGGCCAGCAGATCGTCACGTTGATCTTTACCCAGGTTGCGGAAGACTTCCTTGCGGCTTTCTGCTTCACCACCGTGCCAGAGAATAGCTTCCGAAATACTGCGCGCCCTGCCATCGTTCAAGTAAAAGTTGCACAGGCACACCTCGTAGGTCAGGCCGATGCCCCACAATGGTGCCGTTCGCCATTCACTCCCGGATGCACCGAAGTCAGGCCGGTTATCAGCCAGCCCCTCGCCCATGTCATGCACGAGCAGATCGGTAAACGGGTGGAACACCTGCCCTTGCAAGGCCGGCAACGTATCGTCACCCGCCACCTGGGTCGGCATATGGCAACCTGTGCAGCCAATGCCGTGGAATAATTGTTCGCCGCGCTGAACGGCCGGGTTGTCCGCATCGCGCTGCTGTGGCACGCCAATCAGCATCATGTATCCGACCAATGGATCAAACATTTCGGGAACAATTTCTGGCGAACCAACTGATGCCGCCATGCTATTTGCCATGGCAATACAATCTTTCTGTACCGGTTCGCAGAGATTAGTCTTGAAAAGTGCAGTGGTCATACCCATATCACCCAGCGCAGCGCCGGCGCTTTGGTGATGGACCGTTGGAACATTGGCTTTCCAGCCAAAGCGGCCGGTCGCCATTTTCTTGTTCACAGCATCCCAGGCAATGTTCACACGACCCGAAATCCCATCACCATTGGCATCATCAGGGTCGGCCAGCGCATAGAGATTTTCTTCCGGAATGGATTGCAGCAATCCGAGCCCAATCACCGGGGCCGCCACTCGCGGCGATGTCATCAAATCTTCGGGCATATCGCCGTAAGCGAGATTGGTAAATTTCACCGTGGGTTTGCGAAGTGTGTAGGGCGTGCCATCACCATAAGAGCCCTCGATTTCCTCCCACTCCATGATGGCCTGTCCTTCAGGCTGAACCCCTGGTACGGCACGATCCTGCAACTGATCGCCGTACTTCGGTACCGGATTGGGCCCGCCGTGCTGATCCTGACCCGGCACACTGAGCCTGATGAGGATTGATTTCATGGGGGCGCCAACAGACTCGGGCGGCTGCCCGCGCCCATTGCCCTCGTGACATTCTCGACAGGCAGTGCGATTAAACAACGGACCCAGCCCGTCTAATGCGGGAGAAATAATGTAGTGGTCCCAGACCACATCAAACATACGCTGACCAAACAGGAAATCAAATACCAAATCGTTGTCAGCATTTGGGGCAATTGAGCGAAACGCCCGAGGGCCCACCGTATCCACGGTTGTGTCGCCACCCAGATTCGGGGTCAGCGGAATAGCAAGCAATTGTTCACGCAAATCCTTGTCGGGATCGATAGCCGCGGCACTGGCGCCGCTACTGAACAGCAGCAACATGGCTGCTGCCGATGCGCTGAGAATTGTTAGATTACGAAACATCATTTACCCGTCCCCATCTATTGCTCGATGATCTCTTTGGTCCACTTTCCGGCGTACTGAAGATCGTCCATCCATGAATCGAATATTGGCCCCTGGCTCGTGTAATTAGCATTTCCGGTGCATTTTCTTGATGCCACACAACCCCAGGTACTTGTGTCGACCTCGGTCAGATCCTGGCCATAGATACCCCCGTTATGTGCCGTCAAATAAGTACTGGTACGAACGTCGTGCACGAACAAAATATCCCACGCCATGATGTCGCCGTTCTCGTCGGTTTTAACGTTAAAAGTGCGGCATTCGTAGATACTGGGATCCTGACGGTCCCCGGTATTTTTCACGGGCCCTTCGAGTTGCGTATGCGTTATCGTCCTTGCGCCATCTGAAAAGGAAAATTCCGACGGAAGATTCACAAACGGAAATTCAATATCAGGGTCCAGAAAGTCATAGGTGGTATTTGGCGCGAGTTCTTCGTGGATGAAATAGCCGGTTAACCGAGACTCTTTATTCCATGGCGGCTTGACACCAGTGAATACTGTCAGCGGCGCTCCTTCATAGGAATACTTGGTCAAAGACCCGGATTTATTTCCCGTTTCGGCACACGCAGCCAGCATAAGTGCACCGACAAGCAGTGATGAAATAAGTCGCAGGTAGTTCATGTTCACTCCCGTTCCTGTTTTGTCTGTTTTCTGTGGGCAAGCATTTACGCGCTGCATCAAGGCGGCGCCCAACCTTAAACTAGCACCTGTTCGGTTCCTTAACCAACGGTGAACACTGCCCGGATCAACTGATGGAATTGTAACGCACCGCCGGGTTTTCTGGTGCGCCGTCGATATATTTCCAACTGATATAAGATCCTATTTTCTTTGCCGCCACCATTGCAAAGTAGCAACCGCAGCAAAGGCCAGCGTCAAGGCAACGTTTGCCATCAGGAAAAACCGCTTTGAAGATTTCAGCATGCCCGCCGCGTTGGCGACATCCGGATACTCCGCCGGATAAGTAAAAACCACAATCAGGAACCCGACATTTTCTGACCAGTCGACGAGGGCGAACAGAAAGGGGATAAGCAAGATGCCCTTTGACGTCAGAATTTCAAAAAACCGATTGGTGCGTTTATTGAAAATCCAGCACCAGAGCAACACGAAAAAAAGTGAATTTGCAAAAGGATAAATATAGTCGACGATCGCAAACCAAAGGTACAGGGTCTTCGACCGGTCTGTGTACCGAGGGAGTTCAGCATAGGCCTGTTCCGCGGTTATCCCGAAATTCAGATCGAAGGGATTAAGCCCGTCCGTCGCTTCCGTGAAGGCCGGCGTGATCAGGAATGCCATGATCACGAACGAAACTATCGTAACAACTAACCAAAGCAGCACCGACCTGCCCGACGCATGCGCCAGCAGGAAGCTATTCAGGCGGGAAAGCATCACTTATGCCTGCATGCAGGCAGCGGGATGAATCAGTTCGTCGCAACTTTGCGCACGATCGCTGCGATGATCCCGAACCCGATTGTCCAGGCGATCAGGTAAAACGGTAGCGCCATGTATTCACGGCCCGCATCAGACGAAGTAGAGATCAAAGCACCATAGAGATACCAGATAGCAGCGAGGGCGGCCGGAATTAACGTGGGCCAGAGCGCTATCGCGTGGCCCTTGCCGGACTTGTTCGCCGCGCGCAGCAGCAGTGCCGAAATCAAACCGCCTATCAACATCGGGATGGCATTCGAGCCGAAAACAAAAACAATGGTGTCGCCGCGTGGCCCGAAACTAATTACCGAGGTAATTGCCGCGAGTACGGGCAGCCCGAAAATCACCAGCAAATTTAATTTTCCGTAACTGCTCATCGTGTCCCCCTTCGTTATGGGGTTTACAGATACATGAAGAACCGGCGGAGTACAAGTTTCAATACCTGCTGCTCCACGGCGCGGCGCCCTTGAATCCGCCTCCTCATGCAACATATACATCAAACCGAGAGAGCGCACGAACCACAGCGTGGGCGACACCCCTGTATTCATTCCGCAGGGACTGTTTTCTGGCAAAGTTGAGGCTCGAGCCGGAACCCACTAGCTGGCAATAACAAATGGGGCCGGACTGAATAGCAGGTAATGTTCAAAAATCCGGGCAAAACGCTGGAGGTGCTGGTTCAATGCGCAAGTTTTATTCGTTTCACTCTCTCAGTATTCTGGTTTTCCTGTCGGGCACGATGCTCGGGGCTTGCACATCCGAGCCCGCTGTCAAAAAGCCTCCCGTGTATGTTTCTTCGTGTGAACCCTGCCACGGAAAAGGAGGTGGTGGCGCGCCGATCACCGGTGACAAGGAAGAATGGGCGTTACGGCTTGCCAAAGGGCGCGAAGCGGTCAACATGTTAGCGCTCGTCGGCTTTGAAGGGCCCAGCCAAGCCGTCATGCCACCCAAGGGGGCCCGGCCGGACCTGTCGGATGAGGAAATAATCAGTATTGTCGACTACATGGTCGAAGTCTCTCAGTAGGCGCGGCAAGAAACATGGGGAAAACTATGAAAGCAGTCATTACAATTTTCGTGCTGCTGGCTTTCGGCAGCACAGCTACCGCACAAGACTGGCCTACCTGGGGGGGGCCGCCGGGAGGCTCCAAGTATTCAAAGCTCGATCAAATCAACCTGGACAACGTGGATCAGCTGGAGGTCGCCTGGACCTACAGAACCGGCAATTATGAGGGCTCGATGGGGGGATTCGGCAACAGCTTCGGGCTGCAGGCAGTGCCGATTTTGTTGCCCGAGAAAGCGGGCGGCCACCTGGTGCTGTGCGACCCGTTCTGGAGAGTCATCGCACTCGACCCTCTAACGGGCGAAGTCCGGTGGGAAATGGCCCCCGAGGTTGAAAAGGGCCTGCGCGATCTGCAGTACAAGTGCCGCGGAGTTTCCCAGTGGGAAGACACCGAGGCGCCGGACGGTGCCCTGTGCCAATACACGATTGTTCAGGTTACCGGTGATCGGCGCATATTCTCAATGGATGCAAAAACGGGTGAGCTGTGCCCGGGGTTTGGCGATGGCGGCGTAATCGATACATCTGAAGCCATCGGCTCGATTCCCCATGGGCATGACGTCAGCGCAATCCGCACCTACTTTCCTGCTGCCGTTGTAAGTGACCGGATCATCATAGGCAGTGTGGTCGGCACCAAGTTCCTGGATGCAAATGCGCCCAGCGGCGCCGTTTATGCATTCAACGCACGCACGGGCGCATTCGAGTGGTTCTGGGATCCGATTCCGCGTGACCCGAGCGACCCTGCTTACGAAACCTGGGATCCGGAGGAAGTAGCGGTAACGGGCGGCGGCAACGTCTGGACCTACATGACGACCGACCCGGAACGCGACCTCGTGTTCCTGCCCACGGGCAGCCCGTCACCGAACTACTACGGCATCAACCGGCAAGGGAACAACCTGTACGCCAATTCCACCGTGGCCCTGCGGGCCTCGACCGGCGAGCGCGTCTGGCACTACCAGGTCGTGCGCCATGATATCTGGGACTGGGATACGGCGGTTGAACCGATGGTCGTAGAAGTTGAGCATGAAGGCGAAACCAAAACTGCGATCATACAGCTGACCAAGCAGGGGCTGACCTACATGTTTGATATCGAGACGGGCGAACCGTTGATCGAGATCAAGGAACAGCCGGTCGATACGGAAGGCGGCCTGCCCGGTGAGTACCTGCCCCCGACGCAGCCTTTCCCGGTTAAGCCTCGCCCGCTAAACGAAATGATCACGACGAAAGACGACGCCTGGGGCTTTACGTTCTGGGATCGTGGCAAGTGCGAGGAGAACTACGACAAGTACGATCACGGCACGATATTCACGCCGCCCTCTGAGAGGGGGCTGTTAATTCATCCCGGCATGGTCAACAACTGGGGCGGTGGCGCGTTTGATCCGGAAACCAACATGCTGGTAACCAACTACCGGCGGTTCTCGCTATACGTCGCAGTCTTCCCGGTCGAAGAACTCGACCTGGCCGATCCCAATGACCCACGGCAGGGTTTCCCGAGCGGTCCGCCAGGGTTCATGAGGAACACGGAAACCGAAGCAGCCCCTAACGGTTACGCAATGGAACGTGGCCCCGAGAAGGCCTTTTCACCGATGTTCTCGCCGTGCCTTAAGCCACCCTGGTACGTACTGGCAGGTATCGACATGTCCACGGGCGACATCAAGTGGGAAGTCCCGTTAGGCACACTCGACAAGATGATGCGCCTGCCGCTGCCGCTCAAATTCGGTGCGGTCGGTATCGGCGGGCCGATGATGACGGCCGGCGGGCTGACCTTCATCGGTGCGACCTCGGACGAGACCTTCCGGGCCTTCGAAACTATGACCGGCGAGGAAGTCTGGCAGGACGCTTTGCCGACCTCGAATATGACGGTGCCGATGACTTACGAGCGCGACGGGCGGCAGTTCATCGTACTGGCAGCCGGCGGCCACCATATCTTCTACGGGCAGAAAGTCAGCGACTGGCTGATCGCTTACGCCCTGCCGGAATAGCAGGTAGTCAAAGCATAACCGGCAGGCCGTAAGGCCTGCCGGTTTTTTTGTGCCCTGTCGAAATTAACCTTTTACGGTAGGCTTGATGTTGGCGTTCAGCCGTAACAAGTTCATTGGATCATACTTGTTCTTAAGCTCAACCAACCGGTTGTAGTTCGTGCTCCAGTTCTTGCGGACACGGGCATCGCCGTCGTCATTAAACATGTTGTTGATATACACCCCATCCGTAAAGGGCACCAGAGTCTTCCAGCGTTTGCGCATAGCAGCAATATAATCGCCCTGCTCGTCCCGACGTTTCGGCCAGGAAGCAGCCACAATCATCTGGAATTCAGCATTACGGTTAGGATAAGCCGTTGCACCTGGATCAATCTGGTTTATCGCGCCACCCACCTGGGTGCAATTGATGGAGAGCTGAATATCGGGTATAGGATTCTTCGTGATATCCACCAGCAAATCGATTAGTTTCGGATCGAGCTCCGTCAGCATCCCGGCTTTCTGGTAGTACTGGTGACCCCATGGCACATTACGGTCAATGCGCGACTGGATATCAAGGTATTTACCAACCTTAATATCATCCAGCACAGGCTTGCCAATTGCGCGGATAGGTGCAAGCACCTTCTCGCCCTCGACAGGGTCGGCACCCCAGAATGTGGAGATATTTATGAAGCCCTTGCCGTTAGGCATGATGATGGTATTGCAGCTAAGCTCCAGATCCCAAGGCACGGTTTGAATGTATTCCCCATAGGCATTCAATATTTCCTTGGCGCTCTCAAGCGGATACATGATAGAGCCCGCTAAAAAGTCGGTACCTACCTCATAGCACTGGTACTCAAACTTCGTGACAGCTCCGAAGTTACCGCCGCCACCACGCAGCCCCCAGAACAGATCCGAGTTCTCGTTAACCGTTGCCCGCCGGAACTCGCCATCAGGCGTAATGAGCTCGATTGAGCTCACGCTGTCGCACGTCAGGCCAAAGCGGCGGCTCAACTTGCCGAAACCGCCCCCCAGCGTCAGGCCGGCAGCACCGGTATGGGAAACAACACCAGCCGGGGTGGCCAGGTCATAAGGCTGTGTTCCCCGGTCGACTGCGCCGAGCAGCACACCAGGCTCCGCGGTTGCCCTGCGGAAAAGAGGATCACAGGTAACTTTGTTCATACGCGAACAATCAATCGCAATACCGCCCTCACACATGCCCTTTCCTGCGACGTTATGACCGCCACCTCTAAGGGATGTGAGCGCACGGTAATCACGTGCAACGTTAATGGCGTGTTGCATGTCGCTTGCATTTGTAACCTGCACAATCACGGCCGGGTGATGGTCGATCATTCCATTCCAGACTTTGCGGGCACTCTCATAGCCCTCGGTGCTTGGCAGCAGCAGGTTGCCATCAATGGCTTTCTGCAGCTCTTTCAGCACCGCTTTTTCCATCACCTTGGTGCTGCCATCCAGCGTCACGACATCGATGTCGCTCAGTACGGCAGAACCAACAGGTTGCGGGGTACAGTTTATGTCATTGCCACAGAATTTATCTCCTGGCTGTTGTAGAAAATGTTCATTTGCAAGCCCACTACCCGGTATTGCGGCCGATACAGCGGCGGCTAACGATGAATTGACAAATGCTCTTCTTTTCATGCTCTGCACTCCTGAAAAAACCGTTCTTCTAGCGTTACCGGCTCGGCCCGCACCCAATAACAAGTAATCTATACTGCGAACCCAGCCTCAAGATATACGTATTGCCCACATTGGGACACTGGATGGTAACAGCTGACAGTACATTGGTTTAAGTCCCTCGAATCGATACATATTTAATTGATTTAACTAAGATGCTGCCCGATGGGTAAACGGCGTATTCGTTTGCCGGTTGCTGCAAATATTGCATTGGCGATGGCGGGAGCAACGCCCGGAACAGCCGTCTCGCCAACGCCGGACGGCCTGCCGCCGTACGGCAGCAAGTGCACCTCGATTTCCGGCAATTCGGCGATTGGCAATTCCCGGTAATTGTGAAAATTGCTCTGCTGAACTACGCCGTCCTGCAGTGTAATTTCGCCGAACAGGGCCGCGTTGATGCCGAAGACGATACCGCCTTCCATCATTGCTATACAGGTATCCGGATGAAACACTTGCCCCGAATCCATGACGCAAACGATCCGGTCTACGGTAAAAGTTTGGTCATCGCTCACGGTGATTTCGGCAACCTGGCCGATCACGTTCCCGGCCTTCTCGAACAATGCCACGCCCCGGTAGCGATTAGCAGCCATGGACTGCCCCCAGCCAGCTTTATCTGCGACCGCCCTTAAAACAGTATTTTGGCGCGAATCGGTCGGCAGATTAGCCAATCTGAATTCGACAGGATCCATCTGCGCGTGATGCGCCAACTCGTCGATAAAACTTTCCACGCAGAATGCGCCGTACGAGGTGCTGGTACTGCGCCAGTAACCGGCGGGCACGTGGGGGTCCTGCGGATAAAATGCGAGACGCATGTTCGGCAGCGTGTAAAAAAGGTTATATATGCCGGTTGAAACAGTCTGGTCGCTCGCGGCATTGCTCGGCCGCGGAGATTTCGTGCGCTTTGCATAGCTAGCCACCACCGACTGCGTGACCAGCTCAAAATCAATTGCAGAGATAGCCCCGTCATCGCCAACGCGGCCCCTTACGCGGGCAACCCCGGCGGGCCGGTACATATCGTTTTGCATATCCTCTTCACGACTGTAAATAACTTTTACGGGGCGTCCGGGTAACTGCATCGCCGTCGCAACCGCACGTTCCACAAAATCCATTTCGGCACGGCGGCCAAAGCCGCCGCCCAGCAGCATGCGATGCATAGTGACCTGGCTTTTTTCCAGTCCGGCGACGCCCGCCGCTACTTCCTGGGCAACCGAAAGCGCCTGGCTGCCGACCCAGACCTGCAACTTGTCACCTTCGTATAACGCGGTGCAGTTCATGGGCTCCATGCAGGCATGGGCCAGGTAAGGCCATTGATAGACGGCCTCTACATCCGTGCCTTCCGCCTGCAACACGGCCAGCGCATCGCCGTCTTCGCGAAACAGTGACGGATCGGGTCCGCCCAGTGCATCGAGGTAGTCAGCGGCCTGCGTGTTCGAGTTAACGGCCGCAGCTATGGGGGCTGCTTCAACGCGAATCCGTTTCGCGGCACTTAACGCAGCCCAGGTATTATCAGCAACGACTGCCAGGGCTGTATTGCCTAATTCAAGTACGGCCTCGACTCCCGGGGCCCGCTCCGCCTCGCTCGCATCAAAAGAGCCGATTGCCCCCCCGGCAACAGGACTGTGCACGACGGTCGCGTATAGCATATCGGGCAGCACGACATCTGAACCGAACATCGCGGCACCTGCAACTTTGTCAGGTACATCAAGCCGCGGCAGGCTCCGCCCGAGCAGCGTGTAGTCTTCACGTTTCTTTAAAGGCGGATCGGACGGAGGTTCCAGGAGCGCGGCATCTTCCGCAAGTTCGCCGTAACCGGAAGATTTCTTTGTCGTCGGGTCGATGACCCGGCTGGCCCGCGTGATCAGGCGCTCGGCCGGAACGCCCCAGCGGTTTGCCGCGGCCGCTACCAGCATCGCCCTCGCGGCTGCACCTGCAGGCCGCAGGGTATCGTAGGCGTCGATAATGCTTGTGCTGCTTAAGGTGAGTGACATGCCCTGGGCATGGAATACCCGGCGCAGAAGATTGGTACCCAGCTCCGCAAAAAACCGTCCTTCGGTTTCACCGAAAGGCCGGCCACGAGCCATGACACCGAAGTTGTAATAGTCCTTATCTACGGGTCCGAATTCGTAATCGATGCGGCTCCAATCGGCATCCATCTCTTCCGCCAGCAACATCGGCAGCGAGGTGGTTATTCCCTGCCCCATTTCGGCACGATGGACGGCAAATGTGACGCGGCCGTCGGGCGCAATCTTGACCCATGCGTTCAGGGCGTGGCTGTCAGGTGTTGTGGCGCCATACTTGAGCCGGGCATCGCCGTCACCGCCCGTGTCCAGCACTCTTGAGCCGGCGTAAACAATCAGGCCGCCCCCGACCGCAAGGCCGCCATAGATAAGACGTCTACGCGTTATGCCCATTAATCTTCCCCGCACACCGCCCGCTCAAGGCCGGGCAGTTGTTCTGATCGATTGTTTAAAGATAAGACTGAGTATAACCAGTGTGCAACCGCGTCGGCAGCTTAGCGGCGGAGAATCCACTCGATGAGCAACACTATCTTCAGCGCATTGCGGCACTGTAGGGAACAAGTAACAAAAAAGGCGCCCCATTTAGGAGCGCCTTTTTCGAACCAGAAGCCGCTCACGCGGCTACTAACAAACGTGCGTTCAAATACACGCAAATTTGGCGGAGAAGGTGGGATTCGAACCCACGATACGCTATTAACGCATACACGAATTCCAATCGTGCGCCTTCAACCACTCGGCCACTTCTCCGTAATTTTTCGGGCACTTGTCTTGCAAGTACAGGCTTCCCACGCGGATGCGAAGATTAACTTAGTGACAGGACAGCTTCAATTTGGCTTGCGGTCCTCATATGCCGGGGGCTTGATCAGGCACGGCTGATCGAGCGCGGTAGCCTCGGTGTTAGCTTCACCGTACGGGACCTCAAGACGAGCGTCCGGTGGTAACGATTCAAGGTTACCAGGCACCCGCAGTCGTGGCCCCGGCTGCGCATCCTGGTATTCACTTTTTTCGTGACACTTTTCGAGTTCGCTGCCAAACATACCGCAGCCCTGCGCAGCGGATGCCAAGGCGAAAAGAAAAATTTTCTGAAAATTCATGACAACAAACCAGCGCGTTTCAGTGCTGCCTCAACGACCGGCTCACTGGCTGCATCCATTCGGACCAGCGGCAGACGAATACCCGCCTCGGCCAGTCCAAGACGCTCCAGTGCCCATTTAACAGGAATCGGATTCGATTCCACGAACAGATCATGATGCAAACCAGCCAGCGTGTCATCTATCTCCGTCGCCAACTCGAGCTCTCTACCCAGTACCGCCTTGCACATGGCAGCCATCGCTGCCGGTGCTACGTTTGCCGTCACCGAAACAACTCCATGGCCCCCCGCTATCAGGAATTCCCGTGCAGTTGGGTCATCGCCACTATAGAGATAAAAATCATCGCCACAAAGTTCACGCAACTGGCCGACACGTGATACATCGCCGGTTGCTTCCTTGATACCGAAAATACGCGGGTGATCAGATAACCGGGCGACCGTTGCCGGCAATAAATCGACTCCGGTTCTGCCAGGAACGTTATAGAGCATTACGGGCTTGGTTACGGCATCTGCAACAGCGCTGAAGTGCTCCACAAGACCCTGTTGTGGAGGCTTATTATAATAAGGAGTAACAATCAGGTACGCATCAACCCCCAGGGAGTCCACGCGCTCGGACAACTCGATGGTCTGGGCAGTTGAATTCGACCCGGTGCCTGCAATGACCGGTAGCCTGCCCTTCGCATATTTGACTGCGGCTTCAATTACAGCAACGTGCTCGGTTTTAGTCAGCGTGGCAGACTCTCCAGTGGTGCCCGCTACGACGATACCGTCGGTACCGGCATCCACATGCATATCGATCAGTCGGCCAAGACCGTCAAAATCCACTGCGCCGTCCGCAGTCATCGGTGTAATTATCGCTACCAGGCTTCCGTTAAACATAGTTATCGTCCTGATCAGGAACCGGCGATGGTACGTGCGGGCTGCCCCCTAAGCAAGCAGGGCCACACTAATTCGCATTCGGGCAATAATTGAGGGCTTCTTGAAGCGCCCCTGATTCCCGGTACACTGCCTGAACGAACACATTCCAGCCGACCATCTATGGAAAAATTACTTGCTGTCACGGCCATCGGGGCCGACCGTACCGGCATCGTGCACGACCTGAGCCAGGCGATAAGTTCGGCAGGCGGAAGCATTCTGCAGAGCCGCATGACCACGCTGGGCCAGGAATTTGCGATGCTCGTGCTGGTATCGGCAAACTGGCACGCGATTAAGAAAGTTGAGGAAAACCTGCAGTCGCTCGGAGAAAAAACCGAGTTAACCGTTACCTTTCGTGAAACCAGTGAAACTAATAAACGCCTGCCTGCAGCGCCTTATAATGTTGATATCGTAGCGCTTGATCAGGAAGGCATCGTTGCCGGGATTGCCGGTTTTTTCGCAACCAGGGATATAGAAATTGCGGACCTCAGTACCCGGCAATACAATGCTGCGCATACGGGCGCTGCAATGTTCTCGGTACAGATGGCTATTAACGTACCCGCAAGCGTGCACCTGGCCACACTCCGCGAAGAATTCCATGTTTTCTGTGACGAGCAGAACCTCGATGCCCTGATAGAACCGATTCAGCGTTAGGCCTCTAACCATAAACAGGATGTCGGATGAATACTGCTAAACCGGTCGGGTCATTCCCGCCTTTAAACTGCCGGCAACCAAGGACACGCAGATAAAGTCCTGGAAGCTATGAAGGATTTATGACACTTTTTGCCCGCCTGACGCGACGAATACAATTTCGTTACCTGCTGGTAGTGATTGCCGCGATTGGCGCCGTTACGGCGGTGGCCGATGTCGAGGATCTGCCAGACATAGGCAGTCCATCGGATGCAATCCTTTCCCGCAAACTGGAGGCGCAGATCGGTCGCCAAATCTATAACAGCCTGCTTGCCTCGGGCGGGGTTATTACTGACCCCGAAGTTCAGGAATATATTCAAGATGTTGGCATGCGCCTTGTGGCTGAAGCCGGTGTTAGCGGCCAGCGGTTTCGTTTTTTTATTATGGATGACCCGGTGATCAACGCGTTTGCATTGCCGGGTGGATACGTGGGTATCCACTCCGGATTGCTACTCGCGACAAAAACCGAAAGTGAGCTGGCAGGAGTTTTGGCGCATGAAGTCAGTCACGTCACCCAGCGCCACATTTCCCGGGCCGTGTTCGCCAACCAGCGCGCCAGTACACTTTCCATGGCAGCAATGCTGGGAGCAATACTGATTGGTATCGCCACGGGTGCCGACCCCGGGTTAATGCAGGGCGCGATTGGCGCCGCCCAGAGTCTGACGATCGAGAACCAGATTAGTTTTACTCGCAATAACGAGTACGAAGCCGATCGTGTAGGCATCGGGTTTTTAGCTGCTGCCGGTTTTGACCCGAACGGAATGACCAACTTTTTTGAGACGATGGGCCGGGCGCAGGGATCACTATATAACCAGGCACCGGAATTTCTCCTGACCCACCCGGTTTCAGCAGACCGAATGGCTGAGTCAAGAGCGCGCGTCAGAAAGTTTCCGGAAGTTGATGCCGTGGACTCCAGCAGCTATCAGCTGGCGCGGGCGCGGGCGCGGCTCATCGTTAGCAACCGGCCAGAGGTCGCCCTGGAGTATTTTCGTGCGGAGCAGAACAACCCTGAATCCGTTGGCAGCCTGGAAATTGATTATGGCATCGCCTTAACCCTTGCAAGATTGGGAAATTACAGGGAAGCGGAAGAGTTGTTCTCCAACCTGCTGGCAACAAATGAAGAACTAATACCCCTTTATTCAGGGCTTGCACAAACCAAGGCCCGGTTAGGCGACCGCGAAGGAACCCTGGCCACTTTCGAGCAGGCGATGGCCTTGTTTCCGCGGAGCGTGCCTCTAACCGTGCGATACGCAGAAACGTTGATAGAGTATGGCAACCCCAAAGAGGCCCATCGAATATTGCTGGACCTTCTGAACCAGGTTCCGCCTACACTTGAGCAGATTCGCCTGATTGCGATCGCTGCCAACAACGCCGGCGATATCGCCGACGCTCACTACTACATGGCTGAGCACCATGCAATGAGTGGTGATTTGCGTCTCGCTATTGAACAGCTGCGGCTTGCATTAACCACGCCCAGTCTGGATAGTGTGCAGCGGGCGCGTTTTACGGCCAGAATGGAGCAGTTTCAGGAATTTCTACCCAGCAAGGATGAATAATCCTGGCGCCGTAACCGGGGACACGAAAATAGGGACTATGTGGTATTCAAGCTTTAGTGAAATACGCAGGCAGAAAATTACTTTAGCCTTTTGTTGCGTCCTGGCCTTCCTGATGCAGGGCTGTGCAACAACCAAGGAAGGTCAGCCGAATGTCGATCCATTCGAGCCGGTCAACCGGGGAATCTATAAATTTAACGATGCGGCTGACATCTATTTTTTCAAGCCACTTGCCAAGGGTTATCAAAAAGTTACTCCCGATGTCGTAGAGACCGGTATCGGAAACTTTTTCAATAACCTTACTTATCCGGTCACTATTATTAATGACCTCCTGCAGGGGAAATTTTCACAGGCAGGCTCTGACACGTTGAGACTCCTGATGAACAGCACATTCGGCGTGTTTGGTTTTCTTGATGTGGCTTCCAAGGTCGGACTTGAGCGCCACGAGGAAGACTTTGGTCAAACCTTTGCCAGGTGGGGCGTTCCCCAGGGTCCCTATATCGTAGTTCCTCTACTTGGGCCACGCACCGTGCGCAGCGGCATCGGCACTATCGCTGATTACCAGGTAAGCCCATTGATTCAGTACCACGACTCCAGCGTGCGCGACAAAATGATTCTCCTCTGGACTATAGAAGGACGCGCGGCGCTGATAGGACCGGACGAACTTGTTCAGGAAGCATTCGACCCCTATCTGTTCTTGCGCGACACTTACTTCCAGAATCGCGAGTTTCTCAACAATGATGGCGCAGTTGACGAAGAAAAGTTTCTGGAAGAAGACTTCGAAGACTTCTGAACAAATAATGTAATCAGGATTCAGCTGCCTCGGTGTCTGCTGGCATTTCATCCGGTATGACTTCTGCAGCCACGGCATCGGCCTCCAGCCGGGTGATCATCGCCTCAATCCCCTGGGCCATAATTTCGGCATTGAACTGATTCCGGTAATTCTGAATATATGAAACGCCGTCTATGCGCACGTCATATATTTTCCAGCCATTGTCAGTAATGCGTGCCGCGTAGTTTACCCTGACGTTATCTCCTGACTGAATAATGAGTTCAGTTCGAATCAGTGCCTTTCTTCTGTCCTTTGAATAACTGGGATCAGCATGGACAACAAGCTTCTCCTGATCAAATTCGAGGATACCTTTTGCATAGGTCTTAATCAGGAAGGAGTAGAAAGCATCGATGAATCGCTTGTGCTGATCCTCCGTAGAAGACATCCAGTGTCTCTTACCCAACACCTGCTTGCTGGCATATAGAACATCGAAATTGGGCAGAAGGACACGGTCTATCAATTCGTATAATTCCGCAGAATTCTTTGAGAAATACTCCTGTCGTCCGGTTAGTTCTTTCTGCAAGCCTGCTGCCGCCTTTTCGATAACAACGGTCGGCGACTCGCCGGACACATCGTCCACCGCAAACACGGAAACGCTCAAAAGGGACAGCAACACGCTGACGACGGCAGGCAAACGGATAGGACGGTCAAAATAATTATTCATGGGGCTTCATCCGGTGTCGGGTATTTTCCTTGTTGTTAGACCATTGCCAGCACGATTTTGTTGCTGCACAGCAATAATCAGCTTGATTCAAGCATATCAAATCCGGAAAAGCTTAATACCTACTTGCTTCCACCGCATATTGGACTAAAATTGTCCTATTTAGGACCTACCGCGGACGACGGTCGCGCGCAATGCTCAGAATCAGCAAAATCACAGATTACGGTACCCTCGTGCTGGTCCACCTGGCCCGTTGCGACGACGGGCGACTGTGTCCGGCATCTGACGTATCGGCGGGCACTCATATTGCCCTGCCTACGGTGCAAAAAGTCCTGAAAATCCTGACCCGCGGCGGCCTCGTCGAATCAGCCCGTGGCGCAGGCGGCGGCTACCGGCTGGTCCGAGCGCCCGAGCAGATTTCCGCAGCCGAGATCCTGGACACCCTCGAAGGTCCGGTGGCATTGACAGAGTGCAGTCATACAGACAGTCATTGCAAACTCGAACCCAATTGCCAGGTCGGCGGTGCATGGCAAAAAATCAGCCAGGCGATTCGCGCGGCAATGAATGACATTACCCTGGCTGACCTGCGCACTCCCCCGAACGAATTTCCGCTGCGCTACACGATACTCCACGCAAGCGGCCACGCGACGCGACAATCGAAATAGGCTTCTGAACGCTCATGGCATCCAAGCAACCAGACGTTAAAGACTTCGTGGACCGCAAGTACGAACACGGTTTCTTCACCGATATCGAGGCAGACACCCTGGCTCCCGGGCTGAATGAAGACGTGATCCGGCTGATCTCAAAAATAAAGGGCGAGCCCGCTTTCATGCTGGACTGGCGTCTGAAAGCTTTTAGTCATTGGCAAACAATGCAGGAACCGGACTGGGCCAAACTCGAACGTGACGCCATCGACTACCAGGCTATCTCATATTATTCAGCGCCGCGGAGCAGTGCTGATGCGCCGAAGAGCCTGGACGAAGTCGATCCAAAGCTCCTCGAAACCTATGACAAGCTTGGCATACCGCTCCACGAGCGCGCCCGTCTTGCAGGCGTAGCAGTCGATGCGGTATTCGACAGCGTTTCAGTCGCAACCACCTTTAAAGAGAAGCTTGCCGAGGCCGGGGTTCTGTTCTGCTCATTTTCTGAAGCGGTGAAGGACCACCCGGAACTTATTGAACGCTACCTGGGCACCGTGGTCCCCCATCGTGACAACTTCTTCGCGGCGCTCAATTCGGCGGTCTTTACGGATGGTTCATTCGTATATATACCCAAAGGCGTTCGCTGCCCGATGGAACTGTCCACCTATTTCCGGATAAATGCCGCGAATACAGGCCAGTTCGAGCGCACGCTGATCATCGCCGATGAAGGAAGCTACGTCAGCTACCTGGAGGGTTGCACGGCTCCACAGCGAGACGAAAATCAACTGCATGCTGCGGTGGTTGAACTGATTGCGGAGAAAGATGCCGAGATCAAGTACTCGACAGTTCAGAACTGGTATCCCGGCGACGAAGAAGGCCGCGGGGGAATATACAATTTCGTTACCAAGCGCGGCGACTGCCGCGGAGACCGGTCCAAGATTTCATGGACCCAGGTCGAAGCTGGTTCGGCAATTACCTGGAAATACCCGAGCTGCGTGCTGCGTGGTAACGATTCCGTCGGTGAGTTTTATTCGGTAGCCGTGACCAACAATCTGCAGCAAGCAGACACGGGCACCAAAATGATCCATATCGGAAAAAATACCCGCAGCACTATTATTTCCAAGGGTATCTCTGCCGGCCGCGCACAAAACGCCTACCGTGGACTGGTAAAGATATTTCCCACGGCCGAAAATGCGCGCAACTACAGCCAGTGTGATTCATTGCTGATGGGTAATCAGTGTGGTGCGCACACATTCCCATACATGGAAATCAAGAACCCGACAGCGCAGGTCGCACACGAGGCAACAACTTCAAAGATCGCCGATGACCAGCTTTTTTACTGTCGGCAACGTGGCCTTCGCGAAGAAGATGCAGTCAACATGATTGTTAACGGCTTTTGTAAAGAGGTGTTTCGCAAACTGCCTATGGAGTTTGCAGTCGAGGCACAGGCTTTAATGAATGTAAGCCTTGAAGGCGCTGTTGGATAGGCGGAAATGAGCCACCTGAGATAAAAAATAAATGCTTATCGAAATAAAAAATCTTCACGCATCAGTAAATGATATAGAAATCATCAAGGGACTCGATCTTGATGTCGCCCCGGGGGAAGTGCATGCAATCATGGGCCCGAACGGCTCCGGCAAAAGCACCCTGGCGCAGGCCCTTGCGGGCCGCGAAGACTATGTCGTTACCGAGGGCAGTGTTTCATACAAGGGCCAGAACTTGCTGGATATGGAACCAGACAGCCGCGCACGCGCCGGACTCTTTCTGAGTTTTCAGTATCCGGTCGAGATACCTGGCGTCAGCAACGTATACCTGCTCAAGGCAGCCCTGAACGCATGCCGCAAGGAGAAAGGTGAGACAGAAATCGATGCCGTAGAGTTTATGCGTTTCATTAAGGACAAGGCGAAACTGATGGAGCTTGACGAAAAATTCCTTTCACGCGGGGTGAACGAGGGTTTCTCCGGTGGTGAAAAGAAGCGCAACGAGATATTCCAGATGGCGGTTCTTGAACCCGACCTCGCTATTCTTGATGAAACTGACTCAGGCCTGGACATCGATGCGCTCAAGGTTGTTGCCAATGGCCTAAACGCGCAGCGTGACGGGCAGCGCTCGTTCCTGCTGATCACACACTACCAGCGTTTGCTCGACTACATCGAGCCGGACTATGTCCACGTACTCGCTGATGGCCGGATTATCAGGTCGGGGGGCAAAGAACTGGCCCTTGAGCTTGAAGAAAATGGCTACGACAACATTCTGGCAGCTGCCTCCTGATACACGTCTTGCATCGAAATGAACACAGCAACGCCTGACACGGCGACCATAGAAGTGATACGTAAGACCTGGCAGGAACGCCCTCCTGCTGCTAACCCGTACCTGCACGGCCGGATGACTCGGGCGCTGGAGGCCTTTGCCGGTAAAGGGTTCCCGACAACCCGCCTCGAAAACTGGAAATATACCGATGTCCGCAAACTTGCTGCCAGCTATCCGGAATGGTTACGCACGGCACCGGACGAAACCGCGACTCCTGATTTGGAACCGCTTGTCGGGCCGGATTCGGTCCGAATCAGTTTTGTCGATGGCATTTACAGGCCGGACCTTTCGACGGCCGGCGACCTGCCGCCGGGAATCTTTGCAGGGAGCGTCAGTGAGCTGCTGTCAGTCGAGCCTGCGCTCGAAGACAAGCTTGGAAAACTTGCGCAGGATTCTGACTCTGCCTTCGTCGCACTTAACACGGCATTCGCAGGCGATGCGCTTGCCATCGTATTGCCTGACAACGTGGAACTACAGAAACCGATTTATGTACGGTTTCATTCATCTACATCGCAACTTGGAACGCAACCCAGGGTAATGGTGGAGCTTGGTGCAAGAAGTCGGGCCACCCTGATCGAACATTACACGAGCGGTCACGAAGCTATTGTTAACAGCGTTACAGAGATTCGATGCCTGGAGAATGCTGCGCTGAACTACTACAAGGTACAGGATGAGCACACGGACTCCTGGCACACCGCCGCCCAGTACGTCGAACTGGCCCGGAATGCAAAGCTCACCAGTATGCATCTCGATACGGGTGCGGGATTGGCACGCAACGAACTACACGTGCGCCTGGCAGGCCCGGCCGCGAATGCTGATTGCAAGGGCCTGTTTATGGGCAGCAATAACCAGCATATAGAGAGTCGTATCAATATCGAACACGCGGCTCCCGAAACCCAAAGCCGGGAACGGTTTCGTGGAATCCTGGCGGACAAGGCGCGCGGCGTATTCAATGGCCGTATCTATGTTGAGCCTCAGGCACAGAAAACCGCGGCGGAACTGACGAACAGGAACCTGCTGCTGAGTAAAGGTGCGGAAATAGATACCAAGCCGGAACTCGAAATCTATGCCGACGATGTGAAGTGTGCACATGGATCTTCAACGGGGCAGCTTGACGAAAATTCACTTTTCTACCTGATGAGCCGGGGGATCGAACACGACGAAGCACGCAGCATCCTGGTCGAAGCATTTGCGGGTGAACTGCTTGGTGATACCGGGATTGAGGCAATTGCGCGGAAGGCACAACAGTCTTTGCGCGCGCTAAGGAAGGTGGAGCAATGAGCAGCATGGCCCCTGACAACATCACAGGCGGTCTGGATATTGAAGCCATACGCGCCGACTTCCCAATCCTGCAGCAGAAAGTGCATGGTTGTCGGCTGGCCTATCTCGATAACGCGGCATCATCTCAGCGACCTCATTCAGTCATTGAGGCTGTCAGCCACTATTACGAACATGATCATGCCAATGTTCATCGCGGGGTGCACAGCCTTAGCCATCGCGCGACCGACGCGTACGAAGGTGCCCGCGAGAAAGTTCGCAAGTTTATTAATGCAAGTGCGGCCAGTGAAATCGTGTTCACCGGGGGCACGACCGAGTCAATTAACCTGGTAGCCGCCTCGCTTGGTCAGGATATCGGGCCGGATGATGAAATCCTTATCAGCCATATGGAGCACCATTCGAATATCGTGCCGTGGAAGCTGCTATGCGAACGAACCGGTGCGACGCTACGCGTTGCGCCGATCAACAAACGCGGTGAACTCATCCTCGAAGAGATGCTCGCAATGCTGAACCCGCGGACAAGAATCGTCGCGCTGGCCCATGTTTCGAACGCGCTGGGTACAGTAAACCCGGTAAGCAAAGTCATTGAAGCGGCGCACGAACTGGATATACCGGTGTTGCTTGATGGGGCGCAGGCAGCGCCCCATGCAGCGGTAGACGTACAGAAGCTGGGATGTGAGTTCTACGCCTTCTCGGGCCACAAGATGTGTGGGCCTACAGGCATCGGCGTACTTTACGGTCGCCAGGATGTTCTCGAACGCCTGCCCCCATGGCAGGGCGGCGGCGAAATGATCCTGAGCGTCAGTTTCGAGGATACGGTGTACAACAAGCTACCCTACAAATTTGAGGCGGGAACGCCCCATATTGCCGGTGCAATAGGTCTGGGTGCAGCAATCGACTACCTCGACAGCATTGGCATGGACAGAATAGCGGCCTACGAAGCGCAACTGCGCGATTATGCGGGGCAGCGTCTTTCGGAAATCGACGGGCTGCGCATCATCGGAGAAGCGGAATCCAAGGTCGGTGTGCACTCCTTTGTAATCGATGGCATACACCCGCACGACCTGGGGACCGTGCTCGATCATAAAGGGGTAGCCATCCGAACCGGCCACCACTGCGCTATGCCGGTTATGGATTTTTTCTGTGTGGCCGGAACGGCGCGAGCTTCGCTGGCGTTCTACAACAGCGCTGAGGATATCGACCAGCTGATCGATGCGCTCGGTGTCGCAACGGAGATGTTCGCATGATCGCGCCGGACCAAAGCCTGCAGGAGATTTACCGGCATCGCGTACTGGAGCATAGTCGCAATCCGCATCATTTTCAGCGGCCCCGGAATATCGATCACGAAGCGCTGGGATTCAACCCGTTGTGTGGCGACAAACTAAGCGTGTACCTGAAAATTGAAGATGGCTGCGTTGCCGATATTGGCTTCGATGGTACAGGATGCGCGATCTCGGTTGCATCCGCGTCAATGATGACCGATGCGATGGCTGGCCAGTCGCTGGATGATGTTAAAAAAATGATCGGTGAGGTTCAGGATATGTTGGCCGAAGGCATATCGCTGGATCACCCGAGACTGCAGGATTTGGCGGCGCTGGAAGGTGTTCGGAATTATCCGTCGCGGATAAAGTGCGCCACCCTAGCGTGGTCAACCCTGGATGCAGCACTTAATCAAACTGCGACTCAAGTTACTACAGAGTAAGGACTAAGATGTTTTCACAAGACAGTGAACCAGTAGTTTTAAAGCGCGATGTCAAGACAATCGTCGTGCCTGCCGGAATAGAAATCGAACTGCTAAAAGACTCCCTCGTCTACATCACCCAGGCCATGGGCGGCAGCTTCACCATTTATCACGAAGGCAACCTGTTCCGTATTGCCGGAATAGATGCCGATGCGCTGGGCAAGGATCCGATTAAGCCCCCCGTGCTGCCGGAAGACGCGACGGACAAAGAATTTGAAGAAATTGTGAGGGAACAGATTCGTACCTGTTACGACCCGGAAATCCCGGTAAATATCGTGGACCTGGGGCTGATCTATGACTGTGAGATTAGTCTCAACGGCACCGGCAAGCGGCAGGTAACCGTCATTATGACGCTTACCGCACCTGGTTGCGGTATGGGTGAAATCCTGGTGGAGGATGTGCGCGAAAAGGTATCAATTATTCCTACCGTGGCCAAAACCAATATTGAGTTGGTATTTGACCCGCCATGGAATCGCGAAATGATGAGCGAAACAGCCCGTGTCGAACTGGGAATAATGTAGTACCAAATGAGCAAACGCCTAATCCTGCTCCGGCATGCAAAATCAAGCTGGGATGATCCGTCCATGGATGATCATCAAAGACCACTCAACGATCGTGGCACACGCGATGCGGCAACGATGGGTAAACGTATTGCTGACAATGAAATCAAGCCCGGCCTGATCATTAGCAGTGATGCAGAACGTGCCCTTACGACTGCCCGGATAATAGGGCAGGCACTGGGTTACACCGCGGATTCGATAGTCGGGGACAGCAGCCTTTACCTGGCCTCACCACAGCGCATCCTTGAAATACTTGCAGCGCGATGTAATGCGCACAACGATGTCCTCTTGGTCGGCCATAACCCGGGCATCACGGAGCTAGCTAATCAGATCGGCGATCAGCGTATTCACAATATGCCCACCGGCAGTATGTATTGCGTAGAGTCGGCGGTAGACAACTGGCTGGAGCTGCCCGCGCAACCAGGCAGATTGCTTTGGTTTGACTACCCTAAGAACGTGGCGGATAAATAGCAGTTTTCTGAAAAAGTTCCAGGCAAGGCCGCTCCCGCCCATCCCTGGGCTCCGCGGCATTCGGACATCCTGTCCAGCACGGAGTGTACACATCAGTACATGAGCATTGTGAGCCGATGCTAAACGCCGGATCATGCCGGCTGGGGAATTTTCAGCGGTTGTTAGCGGATTTCGCAGAGGCAGTGGTAATAGATCCCGCGGGGATCGTTCCAACCTTTCAGTACCCGCAGCTCCTGGTCCAACGTAAGCAACAGATTCTTAATGCTCCCCGATAGCCCGGCAACACCGCCTGCGTCTTCAAAGGAAAACAGGGCGCCGAGCAGCCGGGCATATTGCAGCAACAACTGCTCCCCGACACTCAGCTCACGCTCGACATAGACGACGTCGTAAGCACCCTCTTCCAGTCCGGCCATTCCCGCGGCAGAAGCAATCGCCTCATCAATGCCGCCAATCTGATCGACCAGGCCTATTTCAAATGCGTCACCACCTATCCAGACCCGGCCCTGTGCAATACCTTCAATTCGGTTGCGATCCATTTCCCGCGATTCGGCAACCTTGTCTATAAAGACGTCATAGGCTGACCTGACGCTCACGTCCAGCAGTTTACGCGCGTTATCGCCCAACTCCCGAACCTGGCTCAGCTCACCCGTGAGCGGCGTGGTGCCAAAACCGTCGACATGGATGCCGATGGCATCGAGACTGCGCTGGAATGTCGGATAGGTTGCCCCCACACCTATTGATCCCGATATGGTTGTTTCCGAAGCCCATATTTCATCGGCCACCATCGAAATATAATAGCCGCCCGATGCCGCCACACTGCCCATAGAGGCAACCAGCGGTTTTCCTGTTTCTTTTAGCACCTGCAACTGATCGACAAGAATTTCCGAAGCAAACATGCTGCCTCCCGGACTATCGACCCTTAATACAACCGCGGCTATTTCTTCGTCGTTGGCAGCCTGACGGATAAGGCGTGCTGTAGTGGCGCTACCAATAGTCCCGGGCGCCGCCTCCCCATCCACAATTTCACCGGACGCAACAATTACCGCAACATTACCCTCGGTAGATACAACCTCTTCCCCGGTCATCGAGGTTGCGGCCAGGTAATTACGGTAATCAATACGCGCAAAGGTATCGGGCTCGTCCTCACTTGCGCCGACGATATCGATCATATAATTGCGAAACTCCTGGTGGGTCATCAGTCCGTCGACCAGGTCCATGTCGACCGCAGCCTGGCCCGCGTCTCCATCCGTTGTCTCCAGAACGTCTGCGAGGCTATTTACATAGCGGTCAAAACTTTCAGGTGTTATGCCCCGTGCCTCGGTTACATCATCCTTGTAGGCGTGCCAAAGTGCTTCGAGCCATTTGCGGGAAGCTTCCCTGTCATTGTCAGACATGTCATTACGCAAGAATGGCTCGACGAAAGACTTATATTCGCCGACGCGAAACACGTTCATATCAATTTTCAGCTTTTCTATTGCGTCGGCAAAGTAAGTTTTGAAGTAGCCAAACCCTTCTATCAGGACCAGGCCAAAGTCATGCATGTAAATCTCGTCGGCATGGGCTGCAAGGTAGTACTGCTCCTGACTGTAGCTATCAGCCATCGCGAGAACCGGCTTGCCGGTTTCGCGAAACGCCTCCAGCGCATCACCAATCGCCTGCTGCTTACTTAGACCGCCGCCCGTAAGGTTGCCGGGCAGCAGTACCACTGCCTTAATGCGATCGTCGTCGGCCGCTACCCGTAAACTTTCGATTACCTCCCGGACTATGGTCTGGATACCGCCGTCCTGCATCTCCAGTAACGCCTGGTCCAGGGGTTCACCACCCGTCTGTTCCAGGAGGGTCCCCGCCGGCGCTACAAGTAATGCCGCAGATTCAGGAATCTGAATCCCCCGGCCCGACAAATTCGATATAGCAGAGAAGACCAGCAGGATGACGAACAGAAAAATACACACCTGCAGCACTTTCGTCAGGCGCTCTATTACTCGCCATATGAAACCGAAGAATCGAACGATGGGGTTTTTCTCACTCATGGGCTGCGCTTGCGCTTGCTCCTGTTAGTCAGCTTGGTAGCTTATACGGTAAATCACACCGCGTCTGTCATCACTTACCAATAACGAGCCATCGGGTGCAACAGTTACAGCAACCGGCCGCCCCAGAATCTCACCATCCTGCAGCCAGCCTTCCGCAAAGGTCTCGTAGCTCACCGCTGTTTCCGGGTCTGCAAACCTGGCAAGGCTCACACGGTACCCAATACGCTCGCTGCGATTCCATGAACCATGTTCAGCTATGAAAGCCTGGTTGCGATATTCCTCAGGAAACATATCCCCTGTGTAGAACACGATACCCAGCGGTGCGACGTGTGGCCCAAGCTCCAGCGCCGGTGCCCGCGATGCGGCGCAGCTACCCAGGGCCGCAAGTTCTGCCGACGGCTCCGCTACATTTGTCGCGTGGCAAAACGGAAACCCGAAATGCAGGCCCTTTTCAGGTGCGCTGTTCAATTCGTCTTTCGGCACCTCGTCTCCCATCCCGTCCCGGCCATTCTCGGTAAACCAGAGTGTGCCGGTATCAGGATGCCAGTCGAAACCTACCGAGTTGCGAATCCCCCTGGCATATACCTCCCGCCCGGAGCCATCGGGTTGCATGCGCAGTATCAGTGATGTGCCCGGCTCGTTGCAGACGTTACATGGGGCGCCGACGGTGACATACAAGAGACCATCGGGGCCAAAATCGATGTATTTCCACCCGTGCAGTTTAGCGCCGGGAATGTCATCCGCGATCACCTCCGGCTCGCCCGGGTTATCCAGGTTTGCCTCGATATCTGCATAACGCAGAACCCGGGTCGTTTCTGCAACATACAGATCGCCGTTTTGATATGCGATGCCGGTTGGCATCGAAAGCTTTTCTGCCAGCACCCTGACTTCGGGATTCTTGCCTGAAAAGCCGGTTACCGCATAAATATTTCCCGGAATCATTGCCGACACAAATAGTATGTCGCCGCTGCCGAGAGCCATAGCCCGTGCATTTTTTACTTCCGCAATCTGCTCAATACTGAAACCCGCGGGCAGGCTTAACTCATCGTTGACGTTGCCTGATGTCAACTCCGCCGCTGTTCCATTTCCGAACCCCAGGAATCCGGCTACCAGGAGTCCCAACATGCGGTACACAATTTTTATGTCTTCGTTCATAACCTATTTTTACGATACACCTAGTCTAAAAGTACCAGCGACAGTCCAGGCCAGAAAGTTATCACCATCACCGCCGCGAACAGTATAAGCAGGAACGGAAAGGTCGCCAGGTAAACATGTATTATCGACTTATCGAAGCGATAGCTTGCTATGAAGAGATTCAGCCCCACGGGTGGCGTCAGGTAACCCAACTGCATCGCTGCCAGAAAGATAATACCCAGATGCACCGGGTCCACGCCAAACTGAGCAGCGACGGGCAATATCAGCGGTACCACCAACACCAGGGCTGAAAATATATCCAGGAATGCCCCCAGGACCAGCAAAAACAGTAACAGCAGGAACAGGAAGCTGATCCGGCCGTCCACGTAATCGCTAACGATGCCCATCAGACGCTGGGGAATCTCCGCATCGATTACGTAATTGGTTGACGCGAGCGATGCACCCAGGATCAGCAGTATCCCTCCGACCAGGACCATGGACTCGCGCATGATGTCCGGCAGTTTCGCCAGGGAAATCTCGCGCCGGATGACTACTTCGACCAGGACTACGTAGACGGCGGTTACCGCGGCGGCTTCAGATACCGCAAGCAGGCCCGAATAAATGCCCCCCAGCACAACAACCGGTAACGGTAATTCCCAGATCGAATCGACAATGGCGCTGCCAACTTCCCTCCAGGAAAAATGAGCCAGCGGTATTCTTGTGTGACGATTTACCCACAACGAATAAATCGATAGCGCTGCCAGCATCAACATACCCGGCAGTACCCCGGCCACGAAGAGCTTGTCTATATTTACCCCGGCGACAACACCATAAAGTATCAGCGGCAACGACGGCGCGAATAAAAGCCCCAGGCTTCCGCCGGCAGTAACCAGGCCAAGATTGAATTTTTCGTGATAGCCCGATTGCGCAAGAGCCGGATAAAGAATCGCGCCAAGCGCGATAATCGTGACTCCGGAGGCACCTGTAAATGCTGTAAAAAAGGCGCTCGCCCCTATACAAACAATCGCAAGCCCGCCGGGCATCCACCCGAGTACGGCGCGCGTCAGGCGCACCAAGCGATCCGGTGCCTGGCTTTCACTCAGTATGTAGCCGGCAAACGTGAATAACGGGATCGCCAGCAGTATCGGCATCTCGGCGATGCTGAATATTTCAATCAGCACCACAACGCCCTGCGCCGGGTCCTGGGCAATAAAGCTGACCAGGGCGCCCGCCGCGATGATAGCGAAAAGTGGCGCGCCCAAGAGCGCAAGCACGATGAGAACAATACCGAGCAACATCAGCCGCTTTTCCCGCCGCTAATGAGTGTGCGCAGACGCCGTGCCGTCCAGACCAGGTAACGGTAGGCGATTACCAGAAATGCAACCGGAATTACGGCCTGAAAGGGCCATGCAGGTAGTCCGTCGAGCAGCAGATCCTTGAATTCGTACGCTAGCGCGACCATTTTGTAGCCGTACCAGGCCAACGTCAGGCAAACCATGACTGTAAAAAGGTCAACAACTACAGCGGCAACTGCCCTGCCCTTTGCCGACAGGAACCGGGGCAAAACTGCGATGGAGATATGCCGATCTTCACGAGCAGATGCTATCCCTGCGATCATTGCGATCCAGAGTACCGCCAGACGCACTGCTTCGTCGCCCCAGGCAAGGCTCCCGGAACCGCTCCAACGTAGCAGTATTTGCGTCGATGCGAGTCCGATCATACCGAGCAGCAGGACACTTAACAGCAGGTTCTCAAGCAACCGCCCGAGCTTACTTGCTACTTGCAGCCAGGGTGTTGCATCTTTGGCCGGTGTCACATGCCCGCATCCACAACCGGCTCAAGCTCGGCCTCGTCCTCGTCCTCGTCCTCGCGATACACCTTCAGAGACTCCATCAAACGGTCGTACAACTGCGGATTAACAGCCCGCTCGTGCCAGATATGTGAATTAACCTCGTCTGCAACCGAGCGCCAGTAAGGCACGTCGTCCTGGCTTACCTCGACAATTTCCAGGCCATTCGCAAGCAATGCGTCCCGGGCCTCCCGGTTGTCAGTCCGGTTAATCTGGTCCAGGCGCAAATAGGTTTCTGTCAGTACTTCCGCGACGATACCCTGATCCGTCTCGCTCAGTCGCCCAAAGGCACGCTCATCCAGCGCCATCAGCCCCATCGTATACGCAACCGGCAACCGCGAAATATATTTCACCTTGGTATACCACTGCAGCAGCAACGCAGCCGAGGGTGGCGTAACGATCACATCCAGCAAACCCGTCTGCAGGCCAGTGAGCACATCCGATAAAGGCAGTACTACCGGAGACAGATTCATTTTCTCCATCGCAGCAAAACTGTTGGCATCGCCGGCCGGTATCCAGATCTTTTTACCCTTGAGGTTCTCATGCGTTTTCACCGGCTGGCTGCTCATGAAGTTGGCAAAGCCGCCCCCGGCGAATCCGAACGAAATAAACCCGGCCTCCCGCAGGCCAGTCAGTAATACGGAGTCGAACTCACGGCGCACATAGTCGACTTCCTCCTGGGACCGGAATACAAAAGGCATCCCGTACAAAACAATGTCCGGGTAGCGCTCAATCAGACCGCTGGTACTGAACGCGGCGCCTTGTAGCTGCCCTATGCGAATCTTGCGCAGGACTTTCTTGTCGTTACCCATTACGCCGCCGCCATAAAACTTCAGCACAACGCGGCCCTCCGAGCGTTCCTTAATCAGGGTTGCGGCCCGGCGATGCTCCGTCATCCACTCAGATCCCTCTGGTGCAATCGTAGCGAGCTTCAACACTGCAGCGCTTGCAGGTCCTGTTAAAACTATTCCGGTCAGGGCCAGCAGGATAAACAATTGGTACTTACGCATTTTTCCTGGTTCTATTATTTTGACTAAAAATATTCATCTGCGGATTCCAGCAGCTTGGTCGCTTGTTCCTTGGCCAGCATATTGAAAAGCGTCAGGTCGGATTGTTTGACATCGGCTGCCATCACTTCGTTCAACAAACGATCATGCAGTTCCCGGTTATACAACAGGCGTCCATATCCGCGTGCATACTCAACCTTGATGCTCAGATCATGTCCCTGAGAGAGTGAGATACCGCGCTCAAACCATAAACGTCCGACTTCGGGTTCGCCCCCAAGTGCCGCCGGCCGCAGGGTATTAAGAATGCCGAGGTACATGCATGTGCTGGCTGCCAGCTCCCCGGGCATTAAGCTCATGATGTGTTCCAGCGATACTTCGACTTTTGGCAACCCGGCCAGGGCACCATAGTTATCAGAGTTGGCACGGATCCAGGCGAGACTCGCGAGACTGTAACTATAGAGCGCCTCGACATCATCCTCGTCGATGGAACGAATCACTTCGAGATAACTGTCGAAATCGAGGCCAGAAAGATCGCAGGCGTCTTCCTCGGCGGAACACAACGCCCGTTCCCCGTATTCACGCGCCCTGTTTGTCAGAACGGCCGCACGGCCCGGTTCGTTAACAAGGGCCGCACCATAGACCGCATAAAGCTTGGCACCTGCCGACAAGGTATCAACATCGTCCGGATAGGAATCGATCAGGCTGTCCAGCAACAGCATGTAGGCTGGCAGCGCTTCCCGCACCAACGCCGGGTCTTCCTGGTTAAGCATCGCCGACGAAAGGCTGTCAGAAAAATCACCGGAGACACTGGACACCACGGACCCGCAGCTCGCCAGAATAACCCCGGCGAAAGCAACGCCAAGTGCCGACATTAGCCGGCTCTTATAATATGTGTGGTATGCCTGACAGGTGGCCATCACGACGATACCGCCCCGCCAACCCGAGTCAGATTTTCTCGCGGATACGGGCGGATTTGCCACTGCGGTCACGCAAATAGTAAAGCTTGGCACGCCTGACATCGCCACGACGCTTTACTTCGACGCTTGCAACAGCCGGACTATATGTTTGAAATACGCGCTCGACACCTTCACCATGAGAAATCTTTCTCACCGTGAATGCAGAGTTCAAACCACGATTACGCTTGGCAATTACCACGCCTTCGTACGCCTGTAAGCGCTCGCGGCTGCCTTCACGAACCCGCACCTGAACGACCACAGTGTCGCCCGGACCAAACTCCGGTACTTCACGCTGCATCTGTGCCTGCTCAAGTTCTTCAATGATCTTGCTCATTTTCCTGTCACCTGTTGTTGAGTGCCGAACCCTGTTCGACACGCCTGTTACTGGGTATCCGCCTCGTCAGCCTGAGCCTTAAACTCAGCGACATACTCCTGCAATAGTATCTGTTCATCCTTGGTCAGCTGCCGTTGTTCCAACAACTCCGGCCTTCTTGACCATGTTCTGCCGAGGGCTTGTTTCAATCGCCACCGGCGAATCGCTTCATGGTTGCCTTGCACAAGTACACTTGGTACTTCCATACCGTCCACAACTTCTGGCCGCGTGTAATGCGGATAATCCAGCAGCTGATCCGAAAACGAATCCTGGGCTGCCGATTCAGCATCGCCCAACACGCCGGGCAACAACCGAACAACCGCATCCACAACAACCAGTGCTGCCGTTTCACCGCCGCTAACTACAAAATCACCCAGCGAAAGTTCATCGTCAGCCTGGCGCTCAATCAATCGCTCGTCAAACCCTTCATAGCGCCCGGCCACCAGCATAAATCCGGGCAGGTCCGCCATTTCACGAGCCACATCCTGGTTGAATATCCTGCCCTGCGGACTCAGAAAAACAACCCGGCTTCCCGCAGGCAACCCGTCCCTCGCAGCCTCTATGGCTTCCGTCATGGGCTCTACCTTGAGCACCATACCCGGGCCGCCGCCATAGGGACGGTCATCCACCGTCTGGTATGCGTCCGTCGCATAATCCCGTGGCGACGTGCACTCCAGGCTCACCAATCCTTTTTCGAGCGCCCGGCCACCCACACCGTAGCGTGAGGCATCCCGGATCAGTTCCGGAAACAGGCTGATGATGTGAATTTTCATCCAGCCCGTCCCGCGCTCAATCGTCCTGCCTGCTGACGTCCCAGTTCACCCGGATACAGCCAGCCGCAAGGTCAACATCTAGCACGGTATCGTCTATTACAAACGGGATGAGATGCCGTTTGCTACCCGTTACCACCATCACATCTGCCGCGCCCGCTTCAATCAGGTGATCGACATAGCCTAGTTGCGTACCGTCACCCGTTTCTACCTGCAGGCCCTCAAGGTCTGTCCAGTAGTAATGTCCTTCGCCCGGTTCAGGCAACTGACTGCGTTCCACCACAATCTCCATGCCTTTAAGCTGATCCGCTTTGTCGCGGTCATCAACACCGTCCAACTGAACAATCAATCCTTTACCGTGCGGCTTGCCCGCCAGCAACTCCACCTTGTGTGTGGAATCCTGACCTCGCAATTGCCATGGCTTGTAGCCAAATATGTTTTCGGGCGGTTCCGTAAAAGAACTGACTTTAAGCCAGCCCTGAACGCCATGCGCCCCGGCAATTTTACCTACCAGCACCGCCGACTTGTTCTGCTCCATTTTGCATGGTCCCGCCTGCGCTCAATATCAGGCGTCAGTCGCGGCAGCCGGGGGCGCTTCACCACCCTGCTCTTTTCTGTAACCCTTGAGTAAAGTACTGACACGATCGGAAGGCTGCGCACCCTGCCCGATCCAGTAATCAACACGCGGAATATCAATCCGAATCTGGTCTTTGCCATCGACAGCAACCGGATTGAAATATCCCAGTCGCTCGATGTAGCGGCCATCGCGGCGGTTTCTCTGGTCCGTCACAACGATGTGATAGAACGGCCGCTTCTTGGCTCCGCCCCGTGATAAACGGATGGTAACCATCTGTTCCTGCTCCTAAGCCTGGTAAATACAATTAATAGACAATAAAAAACTCGGCGGAACCTATGCTCCGCCGATCCTGTGAGCGCGCAATTTTACTGGAAATCTCCCGGATGTGAACCCGCTGGAGGCCTTTATTTATAAAGAATTCCGGCCTTTTTCGCCTTCAAGCCGGGTTTCCGGGCAACGGGGGCCGGTTTGGTGGCCCCGGATCTGCGGGTCAGCGGGGTGGGGGGACCCCCCCGCCACCGCCGAGCATCTTCTGCATACCGCCCTTGCCCATCTTCTTCATGGTTTTCTGCATCTGCGTATGCTGCTTGATAAGGCGGTTCACGTCCTGAATCTGCAGCCCGGCGCCTTTCGCGATGCGCTTCTTGCGCGAACCATTAATCGTCTTGGGGAAACGACGTTCGCCGGGGGTCATTGAATTGATAATGGCAACCTGGCGGCGGAGCACCTGGGTATCGATGCCCTTTGCCAGCGCATCGGCATTCACGTTGTCCGGCAGGGGCAGCTTCTCCAGCAAGCCCTGCATATTGCCCATTTCAAGCATCTGGGCCAGCTGGTCACGCATATCACTCAGGTCAAAGCCCCTGCCCTTTTTAAGCTTACCCACAAGTTTTTCCGCTTTCTCATGGTCAACTTTCTGCTCCACTTCCTCGACCAGGCTCAGAACGTCACCCATCCCAAGAATGCGCCCCGCCATTCGCTCCGGATGGAACACCTCGAGTGCTTCGATATCTTCACCTGTACCAACGAACTTGATCGGCTTACCGGTAACGGTCTTGACCGACAACGCGGCTCCCCCACGGGTGTCGCCGTCTGTCTTCGTCAGAATTACACCGGTCAGGTCGAGCGCCTCACCGAATGCCTGCGCGGCATTGACGGCGTCCTGACCTGCCATACTGTCGACGACGAACAGGGTTTCCACAGGCTTTGTCGCTGCATGAATATGCCGCAGTTCATCCAGCAATTCCGCTTCCAGTTGAGTACGCCCCGCGGTATCCAGGATCAGCACATCGATCAGGCTCTTGCGGGCTGCGTCCATTGCCGCGAGGGCGATATCAACCGGTTTGTCGCCTTCTTCAAAGGATACGAAAGGCGCATCAACACGCTCGGCAAGTTGCTGTAACTGCAACATCGCAGCGGGGCGTCGCGTATCCAGGCTGACAAGCATCGATCGTTTGTTCGGTTTGCCCTTGAGGTACGCGGCAAGTTTGGCGGCGGTAGTCGTTTTACCGGCACCCTGCAGACCGGCAAGCAGGATAACGGCGGGAGGTTGCTGACGTAACTCGAGCTCCGCCATGTCGCCACCCAGCGTACGTGTCAATTCCTGGTTCAGTATCTTTATAAATACCTGGCCGGGACTCAGGCTGCGGGTAACTTCGGTGCCGACAGCGCGTTCACGAACCCGGGCGACAAAACTTTTTACAACAGGCAGGGCAACGTCCGCCTCGAGCAATGCCATGCGCACATCACGTACAGCATCCGTAACATTGTCTTCGGAGAGTCGTCCGCGCCCACGGAGCTTCTCCGATACCTGTCTCAGTCGTGAGCTCAAACCCGCAAACATCAATAACCCTCGTACAATAATTCCATGCCAGCCCTTCCTTTCGGCCACGGCATTGTAACCGCTGTCCCGGTTTACGAAAGGCCCGCCACCGCGCCATTTCAACCCGCGAACTGCATCCTTGACAGACCGAGGCCCGGTTAGCCACCATGGGGCTGTGTACGGTCATATAGGAGCAGCGCTCTCTTGAGTGACGATGTCCCCCTTGGGTTTCTAATCGGATCCCTATTTTTACTTCTAACTTTATCGGCTTTTTTCTCGGGCACTGAAACAGCCCTGGTCGCTCTCAACCGCTACCGCTTAAGGCACAAAGCGCGGTCGGGACACCGCGGCGCGTGCCTCGCTGAGCAACTTCTAAAACGCCCGGATCGCTTAATAACACTAATTCTGTTTGGCAATAATCTTGTCAATTTCACCGCAGCGGTAATTGCCGGTGCGATTGCTCTGAAGATATTCGGCCCCTCAGCATGGGTATCAGCAGCGGCGACGGTTGTGTTTACCCTGGTCGTGCTGATTTTTGCCGAGGTAATGCCAAAGACGCTCGCCGCTATTCAGCCTGAACGACTGGCGTTTCCGGCGAGTTACATTTATTACCCGCTACAGAAACTTGCATTCCCATTGATTTGGGCAATCAGCCTGGTGTCAAACGCACTCCTGAAACTGGTAGGCGTCAGCCCTGATCAGGCGAACCCGCAAAACCTCACCATCGAAGAGCTTCGGGTCATCGTCAATGAAGCGGGCGCATTGTTACCCCGCAAACGGCACCGCATGTTGCAGGGCATCCTGGAGCTAGAAGATATGACTGTAGATGACGTCATGGTGCCGCATAACGAAATCATCGGCATCGACCTCGATGACGACTGGCCTGACATCATCGCGCAGATTCGCGACAGCGTTTATACCCGGTTGCCCATCTACCAGGACAGCATCGACAATGTCCTGGGCATACTCGATCTGCGCCGACTGGTCGGTACCGATAACCTGAGCAATCTTGATGCCGTGAAGCTACGTCAGATCATGGCGAATCCTTATTTCGTTCCCGAAGGCACGCCATTGCACCGCCAGTTGGTCCAGTTTCAGCACAATCGCCGCCACTCCGCCCTGGTCGTTGACGAATACGGTGATATCCAGGGGCTCGTAACCCTGGAAGACATACTGGAAGAAATCGTTGGCGAGTTTGCCAGCGACGGTTCGCCGTCACACGCTGATGTCAAACCGGATGAGGACTCGAATGGTTTCCTGGTTGATGCCGGGGCCAACATTCGCTCTCTGAACCGAATGATGAACTGGCATCTGCCTACCGATGGTGCCAAGACACTAAACGGCCTGATTCTCGAACAACTGGAAACGATCCCGGAACAGGGAACCGGATTAATGCTGGGCGATTATCCGGTAGAGATCCTGCAAACGAGCGAAAATATCGTTAACCTGGTGCGCATCGGGTCGCCTGATCCCACCAGTCCGCCCAAAGCCGCCTGACTGAATCAGAGGCCGAGCGCTTCCAGCGCACCACGCAAATAATCTACACCTGTCAACTGTATGCTTTTAAAGGCTTTTTTAGGCAGATTTGCACGCGGTACGATCGCATGTTTAAAGCCGCGTTTAACCGCCTCCCGAAGGCGTTCCTCGCCAAATGCAACCGGCCTGATTTCACCCGCGAGGCCAACTTCGCCGAACACAACCGTCCCGTCCTGAACAGGCCGATCCCGGAGACTGGATACGATCGCAACGAGGGCTGCCAGATCCGCAGACGTTTCCGATATGCGCACGCCCCCTACCACGTTGATAAAAATATCGTGGTCATAGGCCGATACATTTGCATGCCGGTTCAGCGTGGCGAGCAACATGGAAAGCCGGTTCGGGTCCATACCCAGCGCCAGCCTGCGCGGCAGGCTGCCGCCCGACTGATCGGCCAGCGCCTGCACTTCGATCAACAATGGCCGACTGCCCTCGCGCGAGACCGTCACCACGCTACCGGCCACCGGATCGGGATGCTGCGAAAGAAAAATGGCTGACGGATTACGAACTTCCCGCATACCCGTTTCGGTCATTGCGAAAATGCCCAGCTCGTTGGCCGCACCGAACCTGTTTTTAACCGCCCGCAAAATTCTGAAGCGGCTGTCTGATTCACTTTCGAAGTACAGCACAGCATCAACCATGTGCTCAAGAACCCTGGGGCCGGCTATGACGCCTTCCTTGGTTACATGTCCTACGAGCAAAACTGTCGTCCCCGTGCTTTTCGCCAGTCGCACGAGTTGCGCGGCAGATTCCCGCAGCTGGGTTACCGAGCCGGGTGCAGACGCCACATCTTCGCTGTACATAGTTTGAATGGAATCGATAACCAGGCACGCCACTGGCGTTTCGCTGACGGCCTGTACAACATGTTCCACGCATGTTTCAGCGAGTACTGACAAATTTACGGTATCCACTTCCAGCCGGCGTGCACGCATTGCGATTTGTTGCAGGGATTCTTCACCGGTGACGTAGAGGACCGGCCGGTCAGCCGGTTGTCCGCCGGCAGCCTGAAGCAACAGAGTCGATTTGCCAATGCCGGGGTCTCCGCCGATAAGCACGACCGACCCGCTAACGAGGCCACCGCCCAGGACACGATCCAGTTCCGCAATCCCGGTCGGTATGCGTTCCTCTTCCGATTGTCTTAGTTCGGCAAGCTTCAGGCCCTTTATTTCGCCTGCATAGCCGGAACGTTTTGCCGCTCTCGGTGCAGCTGTTTCGAGCGTATTCCAGGCCCCACAGGCAGGGCACTGGCCCTGCCACTTCAGTGTGTGCCCTCCACACTCGTTACAGACATAGGAAACGGTCGCTTTACTCATGGATTAAAAAGTGTGATCACGGTCTCATCCCGGCGGTCAAAAAAACGCTGTACCCCGCATGGGCACTGGAAAAATGCCACCTGGTTCTCATCAAGATGTCAGCCAATCCCGATAATATGTCGAAATGAATGCCCGGGCATCCAATTTGTATTCCAGGCCCAGCAGCCTGTGGCCTGCTGCTGCCCTTATATTAATCGCATTATTGGTCGGCACAATCAGCCAAATTAACGGCCTTGAAACCTGGGTTTACGACTTTTTCCAGCGCTACCAGTATAAAGCGGCCAGCGATAAAATCGTGCTTGTTACCGTCGATTCCCGCGCGGAACAATACAAAGACGTCTGGAGCGGATCCCGCTTCAGTCAACTCGCATCACTGTTTAACGACTATGGCGCAAAGCTCGTAGTTGCCACGCAGCCTTTGACCATAATGGACGCTAAAGCCGAAAGCCAGATTCTTGCGCTAGCGAAACTGCAGAAACTAGCCGATAGCGTTGAATCGGTGTCCGGGGAGTTCGTGCCACTCGTCGGGCAAATTGAAGAGTTACAGCGTAACTACGACGCGCGCAACGATTTTATAGGACAAATGGCGAAGTCGGGCAATATTCTGCTATCCGGGTATTTTACCAATATCAACATCGAAGGTAGTTCCTCGGCAAACTGCGCAAACCACGCTGTAAACCTCAAGGGGACCGAACCAGAATCGATGCGCAACAGTCGTCGTATACGCCACATTTCTGTGCCCCCTGAGGATGTCTGTAAAGCAGTTCGAGCAATAGGATTTACCAACTACTGGCCCGATCCGGACGGAATAACGAGATGGGCGGAACTGGTCGTTAATGCGGATGGCATTTATTTGCCGTCACTCGCCCTCGCCACAAAATCAGCTATGCAAGGTAATAACGATGGCATCGTTATTGCAGCTCCCAACGCTGTCTATCTTCAAGACAAAATTACTTACACTGATAACGGATTTCGGCTGCTGAACCGTTACTACAATGGCACTCTGGAAAATCCTGCGTTTCAGAAAGTAACGCTTAGCTCGGTTCGTTCAGGTCAGGTCGACCAAGCAATTTTTCGCGACCGTATCGTGCTTATCGGCGAATCGGACCTGGCGTCGATGCCCGGGCTGGCAACACCTGTCAATGCAAATATGTCCCCGCTCGAGGTCACGGCAAGCACCCTGTCGAACCTGATCGAGTCCGACTTCCTGCTTCGGCCTGAATGGCTGTCCAATCTCGAAATCGGTACCTTGCTGGCTATCTGGTTCCTGATCCTGTTATGGATGCCCAATATGCCGACCATCGGCGCAGCATTAACCGGCCTGGTACTTGCAACGCTGCTGCTCATGATCGAAGCATGGTTCCTGATATCCGAGGGTATCTGGGTGCAATTTGCTTCCGCCGGTGTCTTTGCAGCAATCGCGGTCTGGACCATGCATGTCTGGAACATGGCAACAATCCACCAAGCGCGGACGATACAACGACCTGTGCGTCCGATCAGTACTATCACTACGGATAAACAGGGCCAGCTTGACCTGGAGTTTTCCGTACTTCGCCAGCAGGCGCCAACGGATGACACCAAGGAACAGCTTTACGAGATCGCACAGATGCACGGTCAGGCCAGGAAATTTGCCCGCGCCGAACAGGTTCTGAAGCATATTGCCAAACTGGACCCAAATTACCGTGATGTTGCACAACTGCTGGAGAAGCTGTCGGGCGCGCGCAAGAAAAAGGCCCCGGCCCGCCGCAAAACGTCAGCGACATCCGGCAGTCTTAACCGCCGTAAGCTGGGCCGTTACGAAATTGACCGGGTAGTCGGACGCGGTGCAATGGCAACCGTTTATCTTGGCCGCGATCCTGCGATCAATCGCAAGGTGGCCATTAAGACCGTGGCATTGGCAAGAGAGTTTGATGAAGGCGCGCTAAGGGATGCCCGCCTGCAATTTCAGCGCGAAGCCGAGTCCGCCGGTCGTCTGAATCATCCCAATATCATTACGATTTACGATACAGGGGAAGACGATGACGTGTCATACCTTGCGATGGAGTTCTTCGAAGGTATGTCGCTTTTGGAACACTCTCAGCCCGACGACCTCCTACCTGCAAAACGGGTACTTGAACTGGGTGCACGCGCTGCTGAAGCCCTGTACTACGCCCATAAGCAAAAGGTCGTGCACCGCGATATCAAACCCGCAAATGTGCTTTATCATGCGGCGACAGACACCCTTAAACTTACTGATTTCGGCATCGCAAGGTTAACAGACAGCAGCTGGACCAAAACGGGCATAATCCTGGGAACGCCTTCGTACATGCCCCCCGAGCAATTGTCAGGCGATGGCGTGACCGGCCAGTCAGACCTCTACTCGCTGGGAGTAACCCTCTACCAGCTATTAACCGGCAGCGTGCCGTTCAGAGCAGACTCCATCCCGGAACTGATGGACAAGATCATAAACGAAGACCCCATACCGGTATGCCAGCTACGCAAGGATGTGCCGGAATGTATGGATGAAATTATTAACAAGGCTCTGGCTAAAGACCCGGGAGATCGTTTTACGACAGGCCATGAAATGGCGGTTGCTTTGCGTGACTGTGCCAAAAACTTTTCATAATAGTTATGCCGATAAGCCTGAAAACAAAATTTAATTCTGTGGAGCTTTCCGACGTCGGAAAAGTGCGTGACCACAATGAAGATGCGATCGGGAGCAACCTCGACGCAGGCCTGTACGTACTCGCCGACGGCATGGGCGGCTATAATGCAGGCGAAGTTGCGAGCAGCATCGCAGTAAAAACGGTCATCGGGCTGGCAACTGAAGCCTGCCTGCGGGAAGACCGGTCGGCACTTGAGGTCGACACGGGCATGATGCGCCAGACGATAGTTCTCCGGGACGCTATTGCCCGCGCCAACAAGATTATTCATCAGACGGCACAAAGCCAGGCAAGCTGCGAAGGCATGGGCACCACTATTGTGGCGTGCCTGTTCTATGACGATCGCATGTCAATTGCGCACGTCGGGGATTCACGCCTGTACCGGATGCGTAAGAACCGCCTGGAGCAAATCACGATGGATCATTCGCTGCTTCAGGAGTTGGTAGACCGGGGCTTTTACTCCCGCGAGGAGGCCGAACGCTCCACCAACCGCAACTATGTGACCCGAGCGCTGGGTGTGGAATCTACGGTACAGGTGGAACTCAACGAAGTCCCGGTTGAACCAGAAGACGTGTTCCTCCTGTGTTCCGACGGTTTGCCGGACATGGTCGATGACGAGGATATTCACTTAACTATCAGCACTTTTAGTGCTAACCTTGAAACGGTAGGTCAGCAACTCATTCAGCTCAGCAATGACCATGGTGGAAAGGATAACGTGTCGGTAATACTCGCGCGGGCGCTGGAAGCCTTTCCGGCCAAGGTCAGCCTGCTGGGCAAACTCAAGAAGCTTTTTAGTATGAGGTAGGTCGCGCATGGCACGATTGATACTAAGCCTTGGGGGTCAGGTTCTGGCTGAATTCAATATGACCAAGGAACGCTACACGATCGGGCGCTTGCCTGATAACGATGTGCGTATAGATAACCCTGCGGTTAGTGGTCACCACTCGCTGATCATCAATATCCTCAATGATTCATTCCTTGAGGATTTAAGCAGCACCAATGGAACCTATGTAAATGGCAAGCTGATCAAGAAGCATGCCCTTCAGCATGGCGACGTTGTCACCGTCGGCCATCACCAGCTTCGTTTTGTCGAAACTGTCGCCGAGGAAGAAGAGCAGGATGACGAGTTTGCCCGCACGATGATCATAGACAGCTCGCAGGAAGCTATGCAGCAGACTGCAATGGAATCTGCTTCTGCGGCAAGTGCTTCTTCGGGCGCTGCAGTCAGCACGGGCGAGACAACCCAGGCACCCTCGGTTATCAGCCGTGCTCCGTCAGATGGAGGGAGCCAGGTAGGTTACCGGCAACTGCAAAATGCCAAGGTACAGGTACTTAACGGCAAATTTGCGGGGCGCGAGGTCGAACTCAATAAGGCGCTGACCACACTGGGTAGTCCCGGGGTACAGATCATCGCCATCACCAAGCGCAGTGAAGGCTATTACATCGTTCTGGTCGAAAATAAAAAGAACGGCGATCCACCCAAGGTCAATGGTACCGGACTGGGCGATCAGGCTGAGAAGCTCAGCGATAACGATGTCATCGAACTGATCGGCATCAAGATGGGTTTCTTCGCTAACTGACACCCAGCGATTGTTCTTCAGGGCCGGCCGAATCAACGGCCTCGAAGCGATACCCGACACGCTGGCTCAGGCGACACATGAGTTCGTAAGGAATTGTGCCGGCTCGTGCTGCAATTTCCTCGATCGGCAAATGGCCGCCCCACAAAACGACCCGGTCCCCCACCGCGGCAACGGGGACATCGGTCAGGTCTATATTTATAAGGTCCATTGACACGCGCCCGATCAGTGCGGCCCTGCGATCGTTAACCATCACCGGGGTACCGGATTGCAGGTGCCGCGGATAACCATCCCCGTAACCGACCGCTGCAACCCCGACAACCGTGTCACGCCGGGCTCGCCATGCGCTTCCGTATCCGACCCCGGTGCCACGCTTTATCGTTTTTACTGCAATCAACCGTGACTCAAAACTCATGACGGGCTCAAGTCCCATCTCGCGGGCGCTCTTGCCTGTTACCGGTGACGCGCCAAATAAGGCTAGCCCGGGCCGCACCCAGTTTTCACCCTTGTAATCCAGTGACAATGAAGGCTCCAGCGTCTGGGGCCACAGCAACGCACCCGCAGAATTTGCAATACTAACGTCACCGGTAAAATGCCCGATGGCGTCGCCGAATCGGCGCACCTGTTCAAGCGTCAACGGATTGTCCGGATCATCAGCCGAAGCAAGATGGGTCATCACGCGGGGAATGGGCCGTACGCACGAGATACCTTCGATACGCTTGCGTACATCGGACAAATCGGCCGGATCGAAGCCCAGACGCCCCATGCCCGTATCGATCTTTATCCAGACATCAAGCATCTCCTGCTCAATGGCCCCATCCAGGAGCTCAAAGTGCGATTGATCATGGACCACGATCTCAAGCTGATGTGCGATGGCGGCATTTAACTCATCCGCTTCGCTGCACCCTTCCAGCACAACAATGCGCTGCCTGATCCCGGCGTCACGCAAGCGAATGCCTTCGCACACCCCGGCAACGGCAAGCGCATCCACATCGTCAAGCAGCCGGGCGATCCGCTCCAGCCCGTGGCCATAGGCGTTTGCCTTAATTACGGCCATGATCCTGCAACCGGCAGTAGCACTACGGATTCGCCGCAGGTTATTCGCTAAAGCCTGTGGCCTGATGATCGCGACCGCCGTTTCGGTCACTAAAACCCTCCTTCGGGGGGCAGCTCAAATTCGGGCACGTAGTTTTCAAAACGTGAAAACCGCCCACGGAAGGTCAGGGAGAAATCGCCGATTTCGCCGTTACGGTGTTTGGCTACGATGATATCGGCCCGCCCTTTTTTAGGTGAATCGTCATGGTAGACCTCGTCCCTGTATATGAAGGCGATGAGATCGGCGTCCTGTTCAATTGCACCTGACTCGCGCAAATCCGACATGACGGGGCGCTTGTCCGGACGTTGCTCGACACTTCGATTTAGCTGTGACAACACGATCACAGGCAACTCCAGTTCGCGGGCGAGCGCCTTCAGATTTCGGGATATCTCGGAAATCTCCGTTGCCCTGTTCTCCTGCTTGCCGCCCGAATTCATCAACTGCAGATAATCTATAACAATGAGACCGATGCCGTGTTGTCGCTTCAAACGTCGCGCACGGGCACGCACATCACCGGGTGTAAGCGCCGGTGTATCGTCTATATATAAAGGTGCCTCCGACATCTGCTGTAGTGCGCTGGTTATTTTCGGCCAGTCACTGTCGTTAAAACGGCCATTGCGCAAATGCCCCTGGCTGACCTGGCCCAGCGAGGATACAAACCTTAGCGCCAGCTGTTCCGCGCCCATCTCCATGCTGAAAACAGCAACGGGAATGGGTTCGGTGGGATTAAAGGCAGCGAACTCTGCGATATTCAACGCAAGCGTGGTTTTACCCATTGATGGACGGCCGGCGAGAATTACCAGGTCGCCCTTCTGCAAGCCCTGGGTTATCTCATCAAAGCGTTTGTAACCGGTTGAAAGCCCGGTAATTTCCTTACCTTCACTATGGCGGCGATCCAGCTCAGCAACGAGATCCTTGCAGAACTCTTGCAGCAACTTGAAGTCCTGCTTACCCCGGGTGCCCTTCTCGGCAATTTCGAATACCCGGCGCTCGGCTTCGTCCACAACTTCCCTGGCGGGGCGTCCTTCGGGCCGGAACGCACTGGCGACAATATCATTGCCCGCCTCGATTAAATCGCGCAGCAGCGCTCGCTCGCGAACGATATCGGCGTAAGCGGCAATGTTTGCAGCGCTGGGCGTGTCCTTGACGAGTGCACCAAGATAACCAAGGCCACCGGCGTCAGCCAATTCATTGCGGCCTTCGAGAAACTCCGACAAGGTAACTGCATCACGCGGACTGTTGCGTTCGACCAGCTTCTTGATTGCAAGAAAAATCAGCCGGTGATCGGAGCGATAAAAATCGCCATCGGAAACGCGGCCGTCGATTTTATCCCAGGATTGATTGTCGAGCATCAGGCCACCCAGCAGGGCCTGCTCGGCTTCGACCGAAGCAGGTGGTGTGTTGACCTGTTCGGTCAAAGACATGCCGTGATCCGAATGCCTGACCGGTTGCACCATGGATATATCCTTATTCATCTTCTTTCGGCGGCTCGCCTGGGGCTTCGTCAGCCCCTTCGTCCGCCTGTTCTTCCTGCTCGTCGCTAACCAGTTCCTGGATCAGCTCGGCATCCGCATCGTCACCGACAACATTAACCTTTATGGTGACATTCAGCCCCGTCTGCAGGTGGATCTCAACCTCGTGCTGTCCAACCGACTTAAGCGGGCCATCGGGCAACCGGACTTCACTGCGCTGAATTTCAACCCCCGCCGCGTTGCAGGCTTCAGCAATATCAATGGTTCCAAGCGAGCCGAACAACTTGCCTTCCACGCCAACTTTCGCCGTGATGGACAGTTCCATGTTCTCGAGTTTGTCGGCACGCGCCTGGGCCGTCACCATTTCCTCGGCCTCTTTGGCTTCCAGTTCGGCGCGCCGTGCTTCGAAAATAGCTACATTTTCAGGTGTAGCAAGCGTTGCCTTGCCCTGCGGCAATAAAAAATTGCGGCCGTAGCCGGACTTCACGCGAACCTGATCGCCGATATTGCCCAGGTTTTCCACCTTTTCGAGCAGTATCACTTCCATTCCTGTTCTCCTTCTGCCGGCCGGTACCGGCATCTTCAATTAAACCACAACGGCCTTTCGCAGACCGAGTCTAAGTTCGGTCAAACGAACGGCGCAGGCCATACCAGTTATCTATAAAACCCATAGCGGCAAACAAGGCGGCTACCACTATCAGCAAATCCGCAACCAGGATTGGCAGTATAACCAACCCGATCCACCAGCCTCGCGGCCACTGCAGCCGATGACTCCACCAGGCTGTAACAGCCATGCCCTGAAACATAAAGGCCGCACCAAAAACCAACAGCGTCCCCGACAACTGCAGGCCAAACACGCTGGCCAGGCCTGCGATGGCAGCCAGTCCGCCGACAAGATAGCCCAGCCGCAGTGAACGAAACTGCTCCCCAAAGTTACCGCTCGTTACCGCACTGGCCCACGAGCTGCCCAACAGCAATGCTACAGTCGAGCCTGTCAGACTCCCGGCAATGACCACTCCGCTCATCAATGCTGCCTGGGCGCCTATATCAACGTCGCCCGAAACTTCAAAGCCCTGCTCCGCGAAACTTGCGTACAAAGTTTCCAGAGTCTCGGCCCAGTAGGCAACGGGGTCGCCGACAACACCTATAAATATAGCCATTCCGACCAGCGCCAGCATAACGGCCGCCTGCACCGCCAGCGTCAGTGAACCGGTGCGGCCCGCCAGGCTGCCGAGCAGCAACCAGAGCAACCAACTCAGCGCGGCACTGGATCCCAGGAACAGCGCGTCCGAACCGGTCGCCAGCGCTATCCCGGTAAGCATCGCAAGGGCCAGCAAGCAATCCAGCAACGCATCCCGTGGGCCGCGTAACTGCGCGGTCATTACGACCGTTGCAGCGCTTAGCAGACCCAGGCCGATAACTGGAAAGAAGCCTGCGATAAAAACGACCCTACGGATACGGTTAGCCGCCAGCCATGTTGCAAACCTGACCACGATTCCCGGCTAATTCACTTATCTGGCAACACGACCAGATGTAACAACATCTAGTGCTTGTCGGTGTAGGGCAGTAACGCAAGAAATCGAGCGCGCTTTACCGCTGTTGCCAGCTGCCGCTGGTAATGCGATTTCGTCCCCGTAATACGGCTGGGAACAATTTTACCGGCTTCAGTTATGTAGTTACGCAAAGTGTCGAGATCCTTGTAGTCGATCTCCTTAACACCATCTGCAGTGAACCGGCAGTACCGGCGACGTCTGAAAAATCTGCTCATCTCTTACTCTCTGAATTCGTTGTATACGGACCGGTCTAACCAATCGCTTCGCGTGCCGGGTCAATATCGGTCTCATCTGTTCCAGGCCCTGCCTCATCTGTTTCGGGCCCTGTCTCATCTGTTTCAACACCTGCCGGAGGATCTTCCGCAATATCTTCAATCGGCACTTCATCGGCAGGCAACTCGTCAATAGAAGCATCCGGATCAGGCTTGTCGACCTCAGGCGCCGGTCTTTCTTCCTGATCTTCAGGTTCCGATTCGCCCGATTTGGCGAGTGCCGATGCTTCGGTAATTGCCTCGTCACGACGAATGACGAGATGACGCAAAATGGCATCGTTAAATTTGAATGCACTCAGGAGTTCATCCAGCACCGACTGGTCGCACTCTATATTGAGGAGTACGTAATGTGCCTTGTGAACCTTGTTGATGATATGGGCCAGCTGACGGCGGCCCCAGTCTTCGAAACGGTGCACCTGGCCACCGCTCGAGGTGATCATGCCCTGGTAACGTTCGACCATGGCAGGCACCTGCTCACTCTGGTCCGGGTGGACCAGAAATACCACTTCATAATGTCTCATTGTTGCTCCTTACGGATTAATGCCGCCCGGCTGTCCGGTGCGGCAAGGAGTCCCTCGCGGCCCATTGACTGCAAAAGGGCTGGGAATGCTACCGGAGAGGCGGAGGTAGCGCAAGGCTTCAGCCATCCGGATGTCTATGAAAATGCAGGGATTCTGGAGGGTAAATGGGAATTTGATCACCAGGTTTCGCCGTGCGAATGGCTGTAGGAGCGGCTTTAGCCGCGAACCAGCCGCATGAGGAACAAGAACTACCGATGGGGAAACACTATCCGATTTGAGCGTTCCGGTCCGTTACCCGCATCAATTTGGGTGGGTTCGCGGCTAAAGCCGCTCCTACAGGGTAAAGAACGCCAACAGTTTTCACATTCGTTGCCGTAACGCCTCGTACAGGCATACGCCTGCAGCGACAGAGAGATTAAGGCTCTCGACGGCCCCGCGCATGGGCAGACTAACTAACGTATCGCAGTGCTCGCGGGTCAGGCGGCGCAACCCCTTCCCCTCGGCGCCCAAAACGAGGGCCAGTGGGCCGGTCAGGTTGGCCTCGAAGAGACCGGTGCCGCCCCGCTCGTCTGCACCCACGATCCAGATATCGAAGTCACGCAGCGCCTTAAGAAAACGGGCAATATTGGCGACGCGCGCCACCGTCTGGGTCTCGGCCGCGCCCGATGCGACCTTGCTGACGACGGGTGTCATCGCAACCCCGCGACTGCGGCCGACCACGACGAGATCCACGCCGGCTGCATCCGCTGTCCGCAGGCAGGCGCCGTAATTCCGCGGGTCTTCAACTCCATCCAGCACCAGGATCAACGGGTCTGTTAAGTCGCGAAGCAGGTCGAGTGCAGCATGGTCGTCGAGCGGCCCGTCCGCCACCAGCACCGCCGCGACACCCTGGTGCTTATCGGTCCCGGTCAGTTGTTCAAGCTCATGGGCACTTTTGTTTTCGACGACGACTGTCTGGGCGCGTATTTCATCTGCCAGGCGCGCCAGGCGTTTCCGGCCAAGATCATCCTGCAAATAGATCCGCAGCAACTGCGAACTCGATTTATTAAGCGCCTGCCGCACTGTATTGATGCCGTAAATTATTCTCTCGGTCATAGCTTCTTATCCGCACTCAGCGGCGGCGGGATTTTTTACTGCGCTTACGGCCCCCGCCTGTCGCGGGAGGCTCAGCGTCGACCAGTTGCAGGTCGATACGCGCTTCCTCGACGTTAACCCGTGTTACGCGCACCCTCAACCTGTCACCCAGGCCATAGCTTGTGCCGCTACGTTCGCCGGTCAGGCGCAGTCCGCCGTGTTCGGCATGGTAATAGTCATTCGACAGGTTGGTTACGTGCACCAGACCTTCGACAAAAAAGTCTTCAAGCATGATAAACAAACCGAAATGCGTAACGCCCGTGACTACCCCATCGAACTCGTTGCCGACATGTTCTTTTATATAAATGCACTTGTAGCGTGACTCGACATGCCGGCTTGCCTTTTCGGCCTGGCGCTCGAGCTGTGAACAGTTTTTACCCAACAGCTCCATTGCCGGCAGCTTGTAGCCGAAAGCGCCCGGCTTGCCGCCGTCAAGTATGTGCGTAATGCCCCGGTGTACGAGCAGGTCCGGGTAACGCCGGATCGGTGATGTGAAATGCGCATAAGCGTCGAGCGCCAGCCCGAAGTGCCCCTCGTTCCCCGGCTGATACACGGCCTGCGACATGCTCCTGAGCACCGCCGTTGCGAGCATCGGAAAGTCCGGCCGATCACTGAGCGCCGCGAGAATCTTGTTAAGCGCACGGGGCTGCTTCTGCGCTTCGGCAGCAACCTTGAAGCCCAGCTCCTGCAGCATCGCGCGCAGCTCCTCGAAACGGTCTTCTTCCGGACCCGGATGCACCCTGTAGAGCGTGGGCAAGCGGTGGCGACGCAAAAACTTGGCCGCCTGCACGTTAGCGGCAATCATGAACTCTTCTATAACCCTTTGTGCATCGTTACGATGCCGGGGCGCAACGCTTTCGATGTGATGGTCTGCATCCAGGGTGATCCGCACCTCAGGTAATTCGAGGTCGAGTGCGCCACGTCGCTTGCGGGCACGGGCGAACCCCCGGTAAACCTCGTACAGGTTTTCGAGTTGCGGCAGCACATGCGCAAGCCGTTTGCGCTCTTTCGCATCGCGCTGCTCCATGACGGCAGCAACTTCCGAGTAAGTCAGGCGCTCGTGCGAACGCATGACTGCTTTGTAGAATTTCGACTTGCTGACCTTGCAGCCGGACGTCAGCTGCATGTCGCAGACCAGGCACAGGCGGTCGACCTTGGGGTTCAGCGAGCAAAGGCCATTCGACAAAGCCTCCGGCAACATCGGTACCACCTGGTCCGGGAAATAAGTCGAGGTGCCGCGTTTGCATGCTTCGTTGTCGATTGCGTCATCGGACTGCACGTAGTGCGAAACATCGGCGATTGCCACTACCAGCCGCCAGCCTTCGCCGGAAGGTTCGGCATAAACGGCATCATCGAAATCGCGCGCATCCGCGCCGTCTATCGTGACAAGCGGTGTGTCGCGCAGATCGACGCGGCCCTTAATGTGCGACTCACGCACCGTCGTGCCGAGTTGGTCTGCGGCCTTGTTCACGGACCGGGACCAACCGGTGCGCAAACCAAAACTCTCGATCGCCAGGGTTGTGAGCATACCGGGATCGTCAGGAGCGCCGAGCACACTGATGACTTTCCCCTGTGCCTCGCGCCGCTCGCTCGGGTACTCGAGGATTTCGAGTTTCACCATCTGGCCGTTCTCCGCCCCGCCGGCCTCGCCACGCGCCACCATGAAATGATGCGGCGAACGCGCGGCGGCTTCGACGACATAGGCGACCCCGTGTTCGCGGCGGAACTGGCCTACCACCGTGGTCTTGCCGCGCTCAAGGATCTCGACGACCGCGCCCTTGCGCCGCCCGTTCCGCCCCCTGCCCGAAAGACGTACTGCGACCCGGTCGCCATCCAGCAAGGCCCGCATCTCGTGAAACGGCAGGTATATATCGTCGCCGCCATCGTCCGGCACCAGGAAACCGAAGCCATCGGGATGGCCGGACACCTTGCCGGTCAGCGCATCCAGTTTGGCCAGCAGGCAATATTCATCACGGCGGTTTTTAAGCAAAGCCCCGGCGGCTACCATCTTTTTGAGTTGGCGCTGTAAAGCCTTGCGATCGTTCTCGTCACGCAGTTCGAAGGTCTTTGCCAGTGACGCCAGGCTCAGCGGTACGCCCCGGTCCTGTAACGCTGCGAGGATATCGCTGGCGTCAGGAACCGGGTGTTTGTAGGGCTGTTTTTTCTTTCGGCGGGAACCGGAAGCGGGCCTGCGGGCGGCCGTCTTGCCCTGGGCACGCTTAGCCACAGGCAGGCACCGAGGTGTTTGAGTAAGTCATTGGGGTGCAAGCATAGCGCGTTGACAAGCATAAAACCTGTCTGTAGATTCTCGGCCTCGTTTGATTACGACACCTGCCCAGGTGGCGGAATTGGTAGACGCGCTGGCTTCAGGTGCCAGTGGGGGCAACCCCGTGGAGGTTCAAGTCCTCTCCTGGGCACCAGATAGTAAAGAGCCGCCCAAAGGGCGGCTCTTTACTATCTGGATGCCACCGGAAGGGGCTACCTCCATGGTAGGAACTGGAAAGAGTTCCAGTTCATACATGAAAGCTACCCAGTTCCCGGTTCGCAAGCAGCCAGCCCCTCTATCCAGATTCGTGCTAACTCGCGCCCGTCTACCGTCTATTGAGACGGTTCAAGTCCTCTCCTGGGCACCAGGATTCCACAAAACCCTTTCTCCCGTGCAATATCTTTTTTGACGGCACCCCCCCCGATTTACGCACTTATGCAGGTGAGCCTAAGATTTTGGTACTTGATAGAATTCAGTTTAGTAGATATTAAATTAGTCTTGAGGCTGAAGTAACTCAAAGGTCAATGAAAAACGGCTCTGAAATATCCTTAATAAATTGTTACCTAGTATGAAGCAATGATGACCGAAGCCATAACAATCGGTGAACTGGCCAAGCGCGCCAACGTAGCTACGTCGTTGTTGCGATTCTATGAAAGAGAAAGAATACTCCTGCCTATTGGCCGCACGGACTCCGGATACCGGTTGTATCGCCCGGAAGCCGAGCGCACACTGCGATTTGTGCGCAGCGCACAGCGGTGCGGTTTTTCCCTTAAAGACATTAAACTGATTCTTGGCGCCACTGGGGAATCAACCAAGGAAGATGCAAACCTTCGCGAGATCACCGAACAACGGTTCATGGATATCGAGCAACGGACGACCGAAATGCTGGTATTGCGGCACGAGCTGGAGCTGTTCCGGGACGACCTGACCAAGCATCTTAACCGCCCGGTGAGCGAGCCCACCGGTGAGCAATTCCGCGAACTGATCGAGCGCACATGCGGGCACAAGCAGTCCTTGGGTCGTCCGTCATTTACCAAACTGTTCGAGTGCGTCGGCTGCAAGCTGGCCGATAGTGAATCCCGCAGCCTCCTGTCCGAGTTCCGTGGCCAGCACGTTCATATATGGTGGGATGACGACGGCTATTCGGTCCTGTTCACCGAACCCGACGCGCGACTGGAACAGGCACTCAACCGGCTTGTGCAAGTCGAAGCCGATTGTAAAGCCCACCCGGGACTTAAGGTTTCCTCCGATACCGGAGACCTGCTGCTTCACGTTAGCGGGCCGAATGCGTTTATTTTCGGCCAAATCTTTCTGTTGCTCGAATTCGTAAAGACCTGATCCAATCTGCAGGTCTTCACTGACCTGCTTCAGCGTCATTGCCGGCTAAAGGCCATGTAGCCACCTATCGTTTGAGCTTCGCTGAAAACTTCCATCTTGCCATCTGACACCTCCATAGCCATTAATCAGCCTGTTCGCTGGTGCCCGCAAAATCGGAGTCGTACCCATCGAGATTGCAGCCCTTGACCTTTAACCATGTTAAAGCTTCATTCTGGGTGCACATGCTGTTTTTTGTGCGACGTGTCAACAATTTTCAATGCCGGTAGATCAGGTCAAAGCCGGCGACCCGGGTGATGTTGCTCTGTTTATGTTGATGAAAAACGTAAAACCCGGGCCAGCTTTTTTACGGAATTCAACAGAATTATCTGAAGGAAGAGACTGATGCGAACATTGCCCCAAACCTTAGTTCTCACGTTATCGATTCTGACCATGCAGGCCATCGGCAGCTACGCCCTTGCAGCCACCCCGTTGCCCGGGAAACAGACCACTGTGAGTGGCCATCTCAACGGTACACAGGAGAACGCATGCATTCATATGACGCCATTCGTATTCGGCGCTGATTGTACCTACGCCCGCTCGTTGCCGGAACTTGGCGGCCTGGAACTGCCATGGGTCGGCCCGACGGTAAATCCGGTTTATTTCGCCAAGGACAGCGAGCATGCAAACCCGGACTACATTCCAGAGCCGGGCGATGATCGAATTGCACCTACACTCGACGGAGTGATTGCGGTGGATGATCGTGGTACACCGGATTCTCTTGATGACCAATTGAGCGCCAGGTTGATTGTTGGGCCAGCAGCACGTTCCGTTGTTACCAATGTGAACGAGTTACGCGGTGGTACCGGGGGTGCACCGCCTCGTGCGGTTCAGAAGTGGGACAGCCTCACGCATACGGTCGCGCCGGTCACGGTGAACTTCGCCGAGCCAAATGAGCACGGTGGATTCGACTATGTGGTCGGAAAACAGGGATTTCCAACATTGATATGCATGAAAAACGACCCTGAAGATTGCTTTACCAGTGAAAACGCACCAACCACCGTTGGTGGCATGGGCCACGCGGGGCGATGGAAGGAGCCCGGGTCGCTGCCGAATGTACGAGACCCTGCGCTGGGCGGTATTCATGGCGGGAATCCAGGAACAGTCAGCATCGGTGAATTCAAGGGGATGACCTGTGAAGACAATCGTGATGGTATGTCGTGTAAGAAGGGAATTGTTGTCTGGGACACCGAGGGTATGGGTGAGGATTCAAGCTGGGACAACCTGTTGTTAAAAGTATCAACAGATAGCGAGGCAAAGGTAGTCGAGGCTGCAGGTTTTTGGACCAATGAGTATTACATCCCGGGAGGCGCAGCCACCTTCGAACTTTCAGAGCAGGAGCACATGAACTCTTGGCAGGGAGGCTACCTGACCCTCAAAGGCGTGAAGAAATGAAAAATCTCATACGCCTGCAGATTGCCGGGCTTTTATTACTGGTCGGCGCAACGGCGAACGCCGGTGACCGGGGTCCTCGCACCGGTTACAACCAGCTGTTCGAGGCCGTCGACCTGAATCCCGATCCTGAAATTGTCGAAGTCGATCTCGTGGCGGCCGTCCGGTCGGTTGACTTGTCCGGTGATGGTCTGATGGCGAACGCCTGGACATTCAACGGGGGTACACCCGGTCCACTGATCCGGTTGCGTGTTGGACAGCGTCTGATAGTGCACTTTCGTAACGAACTGCCTAAACCGAATGTTGTGCATTGGCACGGGATCGAACTGGACAATGCAAACGATGGCACCGAGGTGACCCAGAACCCGGTGCCAACGGGTGAAACGTTCACTTACGATTTTGTCGTGCCTCGCCCCGGTGTATTTTTTTACCACCCGCATTCGATGCCTTCCAATGACGAGTTCAAGGGTTTGTACGGTCCGTTAATCGTCACCGATACCGCAGATGAGACGCTCGGTGAGATCGGCATCGTGCCGCCGGCAAGTGATGCACATGTTCTCACGTTCGCCGATATGACGGTATGCAAAAAACCGGGCCAAAACGATGAAGTGACATATAAACCGGGCGCAGATGTGCCGTGGGTGCATAAAGCCAAGCTGGGAGATTTTCCGGGCCTGGTGGCATGGCCATCGCCGCGCGATCTGTGTGAATCGCCTCGCGATGATATGGGAAACCCCACCGACGGCCCCCTCGCGGAAGGCGATATTCCGAATGTGAAACCTTCGCTGAAATGTGCAATTGGTGATCGCTGCCGAGTCAATGAAGGGCAACTGGTGCTGACGAACGGCCGCATGGCTGCGGGCCGTCATGGCACACCCGAGAAACCCGGTGCGCTGATTGATGAGGCGGCGGAAGTGATCGATATCGAGAGTGGCGAGCCAGTGCGCCTGCAACTCATCAATGCCGCGGTGAATCGATATTTCTGGTTGCGCCTCACCGACAGTGCCGGTAACGATATTCCGTTACTGCGCATCGGTGGCGAGGGCGGTTTACTCGATCGTGTGAGGATCGAGGGCGGCATGCTGGGCACAATGGACACCAAGTACCGGCAAGGTGAGATTCTGCTCGCCAATGCAAATCGTGCAGACATTGTGTTCAACGCGCCGGACCTTGAGTCCGGTGAGGTGCTGACCCTTTGGACGCAGGATTACCAGCGCTATGGCACACAGACTTATCCGCACGGCTACGGCGCCCTGCCCACGGTTCCCGTTGCGCATTTCCGCGTCAAGGGTGCCGCCGGCCGGGAAACGCGCGTGCTTGCCGCAGGCGACCCTTTGCGTAATCACCCTAAGGTGGACTCACCGGTTCCCCGCATCAAGGACGACAGTGCACTGGCCAAATTTCTGGATCCGGCGAAAATGGAGCCGCCGCGACCCGGCATGTCGAGCAATATCTTTCAACTCAACGTGATTCAAATGCGCGAAGCCATGGATGGCTATCACGCCACCATCCCCCCTGACGAAAGCGGCGACCGAGACTATCGCGATATTCCTTACCTGAATTCCAGCCGTTTCGCAGAGGTCGGTGGTATGTTGGAACTCGAGATTGCCAACCTCTCACAAGCACATCATCCGATGCACCTGCACGGATTCTCATTTCAGCCGCTGCGTATGGTGTTCAACAATAGCTTCCAGGAAGAGGAAGAGCCAGAAACAGTTTACGAATACTCATACAACGAGTTTGTAGACACCATCGATATACCGCCATTTCATACGGCCGTGGTGCGAGTGCCCCTGGAGGACCGGCCGAAGTCTGATGGCACACCTGGTGGCGCACTGGGACGCTGGTTATTCCATTGTCACATATTCCACCATGCCGCTGTCGGTATGCTGACCGAACTCGTCGTGGTTGATGGACCTCCTGAAGAGCCGCTGGCTTCGACCCAGGACAGCGACGATGCGGATACCGAGGTCAAGTAATAGCTATGAATCTAGGTTGTCTGAATATCCGCTCGAGGATATCCCCGACAACCATGCGCTTTGACATGCAAACATCGTGTCGTCGGTGGGGCACCCCGCGATGAAAATCAGCGTCATACTAGAATCGAACAATTCGCCTGAAACCGTACTACGACTCGGCAAACTTGCCGAGGAATATGGCCTCGGTGGCGTCTGGGTTTCGAATATGAGTGACGCGCGCGACCCGTTCATCAACTTCGCGCAGCTCGGGCTTGCTACGCAGCGTATTCGGGTCGGACCGATTGCCGTGAGTCCGTTTGAACTGCATCCCCTCAAGATGACCAGTTCGCTGCTGACGCTGAACGAACTGACCCATGGCCGCGCGCAGATCGTGGTCGGCGCGGGTGGTGGTACGGCTCAGGCAATGGGTGTCAAACCGCAACGTGTCGTCCGCGCAGTGCGCGAATGTTTCGAGATCATCAAGGCCGGAGCGACGGGTAAACCGGTGCGATACGAGGGCGAACTCTTCAAGGTAGGCTGGTACAACGCTGCCTGGGCGAAAAGCCCACCTCCAATCGTCTATATCGGTGCGAACGGTCCGCAAATGCTGCGCGCGGCGGCACGTTACGCCGACGGCATCATGGTCAGCGACTTTGTCATTGATCGCGTATGCTGGGCACGGGATATCATCGATGAATCCCAGCAGGCATCCGGGCGCGATCCGACTGGTTTCCGGATGAATAATTTCTGGGCCTGGCATGTCAAGGACAGTGCTGAAGAAGCATTGCGCGAGGCGCGTACTTGGCTCGCCGTACGCGGTACGCTTTACGATCACTACCTCGACGATATTCTCGAAGGGAAGGAGAAGCAGCTCGTCAAGGACAATATCAACGCGTTTATTCGTGCCTATCAGAAAAAGTCTCCGGACATCGATGGTGTTCCGGACGATATCGTAGACAAGATCGTACGACGCTGCACATCCGCGTCGCCGGCGACGGAAATTGATTACGAGATCGATCGCCTGCAGCAATTTCGCGAAGCAGGACTTACCGAAATTGCCCTGCGTCTTTACGACGAGCCAGACAAGTCGATCCGGCTGATTGGCGAAAAGGTAGTGCCGGCGCTGGCAAATCTATAATTTTCAAGGCCTATATTGTAGGAAACAGTTAAGGTTGAATCCCAAATAGGCTCTAGAGAAATGTGGTGATGAACAGGCTTATTGCAAGCCACTGTGCATATTTGATCGGGGGAGATCATGTGGTATTTCATTAGTTTCGGGCGCCGCGCCCTGTTGACAGCAACCTGCCTGGGAATTTCTTCATTTGCGTTGGCACAGGAAAATGCCGCAAAACCGCCCAGCAGCACCGCAGAATCCGGTATTGAAGAGCTAACCGTTACCGCCCGCCGTCGGGAAGAAAACCTGCAATCGGTGCCGATCTCGATCACCGCCCTCACCTCTGAAGACCTGAGGGTTCGGGATGTCTACAATCTCGAACGTTTGGCACAACAGACACCCGGGGTAAGCTTCGGGACGACGGGTTCGGTTGCGGGTACCCGAGTTATTATCCGCGGACTGGCACAACAAACCCGCGTCGGTGATGAACCCAACGTGGCGAACTTCATTGATGGTGTCTACACGCCAGGTTTTAGCGGATCGGAGTTTTTTGGCTTCGAGTCGCTCGAACGTATTGAGGTCTTGAAGGGCCCGCAAAGTGCATTGTACGGACGCAACAGTTTTGCCGGCGCCATCAACTATGTCACGGCAAAACCAACATACGAGTTTGAATATGGCGGGCAGGTTACGCTGGGTCAGCACGATCGCGAAGGTGTTTCGACATTTGTCTCCGGGCCTCTGATTAGTGACACCCTCGCAATGCGTCTGGATGCAGGCTACAACCAGACCGGCGGAACCCACAAGAACGAGCTCGATGGCAAACAACTGGGCAGCAGCAAAACCAAGTTTGTACGCTGGGGGACTTTGTGGGATGCCAGCGATCGGCTGCGCTTCAGCCTGTCGCTGTCGTACCAGGACGATGATTCCAATCCCACGGCCGTGACCATGGTTGCCGATGACGACCCCCAAAGGGTAGGCCAGACGTTTCTGTCAAGTCCATTTGAGTACGCAGCCGGTGGCGGTGATACGATACCGCAGTTGATGGACGGTGCTATTCGTAACACCAGCGATCGATATTGGATCGACCCACGGTCATATGCCGGCGATAGGGAAATCTGGCGCGGCAGCCTCAAATTTGAGTTCGACTTCGAGAATTTTCAGCTGATAGGCTTAACCGGTTATCAGGACCGCGAGTTCGACTATCTCCGGGATTTCAGTACCTGCAGGCAGGACATACGAGCCGCCGTGTGCGATACAGTCAGCCCGACTGCGATCGGTACATTTTTCGGCGGCCCCCTGGCCCAGGCGCCTATTATAGGCACGATCCTTACAGGAGTGGCTGAGGATCGGGACGAATTCAGTCAGGATCTGCGGCTACAATCCACCGGCGATGGTCGCCTGCAGTGGTCTGCGGGCATTTACTACAGCACAGAAAACTTTCAGGATCAGAGGCAACGGCTCAGCGACATTACACTGTCGAATCCGGATGGAACGAAGTTCTACGCATTCGCTGATCCAAACAATACTCAGGTCGATTCCACAATCGACTTCGAGAATGATTTTTACTCGGTTTACGGTTCACTTGGATATGATCTTAGCGACAAATGGAATGTGCTGGCCGAATCTCGCTACACGCGTGAAGAAAAGAAGGCAGATCAATTTGAAAACAACTTTCCTACCGGAGTACCGCCAACCGGTAAGCAGGAAGAAGATTTTGAATTTCTGACCCCCCGCTTTATTCTGAATTACACCCCGACAGACGACCTGCTAGTCTATGGGTCTGTCGCAAAGGGCGTAAAATCGGGTGGCTTTAATCCCGGCTCGATGGCCGAGCCTGTCTTTGACGAGGAAAAGAACTGGACGTATGAATTGGGTTCGAAGTGGACCTTTCTTGACGGGAAGGCGCGCGTGAACGTTGCGGCCTACTACATAGACTGGGAGGATCAGCAGGTCACAATGATTGATCCTGACAATAATACCTTACCGATCACCGTAAACGTGGCAGAGTCAGAAATCCGGGGATTCGAACTGGAGGGCTTCTATGCGCCCACGGAATGGCTGGATCTGAACATCGGTGCCGCAATCATCGATCCCGTATACAAAGATGGTGAAAGCGTAACCATTAGAGGCCTGAAAGATTGCGAGAACCTGGTTATTCCCTGTGACCTGGTGTTTGGACCAACATTTGCGCTTACCAGCGGTTCGCTGGATGGCCAGAATATCGTCGGAACTCCTGAGAAAATGTTCAACGCGGGTGTGCAAGTCAACTGGCCGCTATTCGGAACTCAGTGGGATTTTTTGGGCCGCCTCGACTATTCCTGGCAGGACAAAATCTACAGCGACATGGCGAACCAGGGTTACGTGCCCTCCCGCGAAACGGTCAACCTACGTCTGAGCGTTCGCAACGACAACTGGACTCTCGACGGCTTTTGCAACAATCTGACAGATGACGACACGCCGTTATTCGCGCTACCTCCCCGCGACATCTTGGGCGTGCCGCATTATGCGGTAGTCAATCGCAATGAACGCCTGTGCGGAATGCAGATTTCGTATAGAAACTAATGCAGTGAGTGGAGTGGATGGAAGGGTTCTGCATCCATCGATCCATTTGTTCCTGACTAAGAAACTGAATAGCCCCCACTTTACTAGACGCCTTTCAGCTATACAAAATGGCACCAGGAGAGGTGGATATGAACGGACTGCTTGAACGACATGGGGCAGGACGGGGAACATGGTACTCTCTGGCCTGACTTTGCGGCAGAGTCTTTATATATATCTGCCAGGCACAATGACTGCACATATCAGTGCACACTGGTATCAGGAGAATTATGATGTATGTTTGGCAGCACAAGTTCAGCTTGGTTCATTTAGCATTTGCAGCCAGCCTGCTTTGCTCGCTGAATATTTCGGCCAACGAGCCGACAAGCAACACAATCGAACCCGGTAAAGTCGTTTCCCTGAGCTATACGCTCAAGCTGCCGGACGGCAAGGCCATAGGCAGCAACACAGACACCTACCCGATTAAATACAGACAGGGTGAGGGTAAGCTGCTGCCCGCTCTCGAGAACGCATTGGTGGGCCTGGCTGCCGGCGATGAAACGTCCGTGACGCTAGCCCCCGAGGATGCCTACGGTCCGGTCGATCCGGACGCCACCCGGGAAGTACCCATCGAGCAGGTTCCGCCGGAAGCGCGTAAAGCTGGTGCAGTGTTCAGCACGCCAGGATACAACGGCCTCATCCGGGTTACCGAAATCAACGAGGACACGGCAATCGTGGACCTCAATCATCCCCTGGCCGGCAAGACACTGACATTCGACGTAAAAATTCTTTCGGTCGAGTAGATCGACCGACAATAAAAACCCCGCTCACGGCGGGGTTTTCACTACGCGTTAATATTTGTTTACCTCAGGGACACCAGTTCCCGGTCCGTTGCAGGCAATCGAAATTGTCGTAAACCTTCTGCTCCTGGTGCGGTCCCGGTGCTCCGGTCGGCGGCGTCTCCCCGAAGGCATTAAACGTAACCTGCCGGAAATGGCCGCGCGGGCCATCCGCGAGCACGAGCATGTTGCTCGGCGGCTGATGCTCGATGTGCGTCGGGAAGGCCTGGATGATGTCGTTGCCCTCCGATGTATCGCCGTTACCCGGATGCTGGTGTACCGGACACAGGATGTAGCGTGGTCCGGATGGGCCGCCCGGTATGCCGTTGGCGCCTAACCGGTAACGGATCGATACGAGGCCGCGCTGGGTCAGATCGAAGATGTTGTCGCCTGAATAGATCAGCGGGTAACCGATGTTCTGGGAACTCGTGCCGTTCGCCGCAAGCAGGTCGTTCTGGAACACGCAATCCGGAGTGACGAAGTCCGTCCGGCAGGCCGCCGCTTTCGGCGTGTACTGGATCAACCCCATGCGCCAGATACCGAGCGGACTGTCCCGCCAGTAGGAAGCGGCGGCAGAATCTTCGTCGAATTCCGCCAGGGTATTCATGATCTTGGTCTGCGTGCCGACCGCGAAACCACCGGCAAACGGGTCCGTGAAGATCGGCGCCGGGGCATAGCCGTCCGGCCAGAACGGGCTCGGTGGAGACTGTTCCAACTGCTGCACGACCTCGTAGAACACGAAGTGTTCGGCCCGCTCAAATGCGCGGCGCCCGGCTTCATCATCCGTGAACGCATCCTGGTCCATCTGACCGTTCGTCGTGAAATAACACGGTGTGCCGTCGTAGAAGTGACAGCCCTCGTAGCGTGTGCGACGTTTGTGCGTATGGAACTCGTCGCACGGTACCGGATTATCTTCGTCGTCGAGGTCCCAGGTCCATGGGGCCGGCGTGCCGCTGTTGCCGGTCCCATCGTCCGGTGGCAGCGTATCGGCAGCGCCAAACGTCGTCAGGATCTTGTCCGGATCCACGCCGACGGAACGCATGAAGTCGTGATCGATTTCATACGGCACACAGCGGTCTTTGAACGTGAACGGCACCGGGTCGTCAGCCAGCGCCACATTCCCCAGCAACAGTCCCGCGAGCAACGCCGCTCCGGGAATTATTCTCATTAGAATCTTTTTCATATCGTACTCCCCGACCAGGGATTGCCTCCCGGCATGATGACCGATGCAGTCGATTACTCTCTTAAACGCATTCATTGGAGGAACCCCTTCAGACAGTCGGCAGGCACGGTGCCAGCCGCCCCAACCGCCTCGATAGTTAAGACATCGTCAACGGCATTACCGCTACCATCGTCGGTTACGCCGTATATGCCATGGCCAGCCGGGACCTTAAGTTCCGGATGATCGAAAGGTGCCCGCTTACAGCGCACGCGTTCGTCGGTCAGAGTCAGCATAAACTCAACCAGGTCGGCCAGTTGCGCGTCGTCCAGTTCGAGCGGATGGATGTTCGGCGCGGTATCCCCAAGGTTTTCCATGCCAAAGTCGCTGCCCCGGTTATAGAACTCCATAACCTGGAGCAGTGTTTTCTGCCCACCGTTGTGGAAGAACGGCCCGGTTAACTCGACGTTACGCAGATTCGGCACCTTGAATGCACCGTCCACACCCGTCGGCATATTCATGATCGCGTCGTAGTTGGCCGTGTTGAACGGCGGCGCATAGGCCGGCACCGCGTCGTCGCCCCGACCCGGTTTGGGCGGGAAGAACTGTGGGTAATTGCTGAACTCAGCCTGAGTTATCCAGGTACCGTCATTCGCCTCACACGTGACCTCATCCGGGAACGACAGCGACGGCCCGCCGAAACCGGCAAAACACCCCGCGCCCGGATAATCCGGGTTCGGCACGAGCCGATGCGTCAGCCAGGCATAACCATCGAAGCCGCCCGGGAAGAACACCGAGTCACCGAACCAGTTGAACGGCTCGGCGATCCGCGCAAAGTTCAGGGTGTTGAGTGCATCGACATCCGCTCCCGGCGCACCGAGCAATGAGTCGATCCACTGCTGCGTAAACGACAACGGATTGCCGAAACCATCGCTTGCCCCGATGCCGGGGTCCTCGGCTGTCGGCCGCACGCCGATGTTGTAGAACGCTGTGTCATACAACGTCGGCATTTCCAGCGTGAAGTCGCCGGTTCCCACACCAGCCGCTACGATCACCGGTTCTGCACCAAAAAAGAACGGGTAGGTGCCCGGGAACGGCGGTCGTATGCCTTCGAAGGGCACAGCCATGAGCGAAATTGTGTCCACGGGTCCGTCCCCGTTATCGACGATCCTGATTTCAAACTGGGGTACCGGCGGCGGGAAACACTCCAAGCGGATCACCACGTCCCTGGTCGTATAGTCCGCGTGATCAGACGGTCCCGGCGGCTCCGGCGGAGGGCTGCGCGGCGGACCTAAGGGGTTAGCTGGCCCCGGTGCATTACCGTCCGGGGCACCAGCAACTCTGTCCTGATTCATCAGGAACGAGGTTACCTTACACGGATCACCGTTCAGCTTCATATCACCACCGACGGTAGCCGAATAGATGTTCGGTAGTTCCCATGAGCCGGCGCGGCCTTCGAGCGTCATATCCGCGACCGTACCCTCCCCTTGAACAAAATACCGGAACAGGTTCTCGGCGACGTTGACACCGTCACCCCGGCGCATGCGTTCGACGACTTGTTCCCGCTCGGGGAACTCGCCGGACTCGGCTTCTTCGGTGAACGGGAACGTGGCGGTCGAGAACAACGGCCCCTGGTGGCACGTGGCGCAGTTGCCGCGCTCACCAATCGTGTTAGTAAAGAACAGCTCCATACCTTTCATCTGGGCCAGGCTCAGTATCCCCTTCTTGTTGTCGATCGATATTTCCCGACCGCCCGG